>NZ_JBFBLC010000018.1:0-1071 GCF_040702505.1 Terrabacter sp. NPDC080008 | reverse complement strand
ACCGGGCGGTTTCAGAGAGCTGTTGCAACGAGGTGGTTGTTGAGGGCTTGTGCGGGAGTCTGCCAGTTCAGGGTTTCGCGGGGGCGGCCGTTGAGCTCGCGGGCGACGTCGTCGAGGTCGGCTTGGGTGTAGGTGCGGAAGTCGGTGCTGGATCGGGGGAAGTACTGGCGCAGCAGCCCGTTGGTGTTCTCGTTGCTGCCGCGCTGCCAGGGCGAGTGCGGGTCGCAGAAGAACACCTTGCAGTCGGTGGCCAGGGTGAACTCGGCGTGGCGGCGCATCTCGATGCCTTGGTCCCAGGTCAGGGTCTTGGCCAGCTCGGCCGGGACCCTGGCCATCAGCTGGGTCAGGACGCGGATGACTTCGGGGCTGACCCGGGACTGGGGCAGGGAGCCGAGCATGACGTAGCGGGTGGCGCGTTCGACGAGGGTGATGATCGCGCTGGTGCCGCGGGCGCCGATGATCAGGTCGCCTTCCCAGTGGCCGGGTACGGCGCGGTCACTGGCTTCGGCGGGTCTGGTGGAGATGTGGAAGTCGGCCAGCCATGGCCGGGTGCCGCGGGCACCGTGCGCGGTGCGGGACTGTGGCCGGCGGCGCGCGCGTCCGGAGCGCAGGGCTTGTTGGGCGGCGATCTCGCGGCGCAGCTCGCCGCGGCCTTGGAGGTAGATCGCCTGGTAGATCGTCTCGTGGGACACGTGCAGCTCCGGCTGGTTGGGGTAGGTCGAAGCCAACCATTGGGAGATCTGTGTCGGCGACCACCGCAGCCGCAGCTTGGGCAGCACGTACTGGCTCCACAGCGCCGGTCGGGGCCAGTTGTAGGAGCTGCGCAGCTTGGGCCGGTGCGGGCGCCGGGCCTGGCGCCGGTAGTTGTACTGGGCGGCGTGGTGCTCGTACACCCACCGGTAGGTCCCGCCGAGGTGGCCGCCGGTGCCTCGGGTGCGGCGGGCGTGTGGGTGTCGGGCGCCGGGGCGCTTGAGGTTCGCGCCGCGGTAGGAGTGGTTGCGGGTGACCTCGCGCCACACAGTCGTGCGGTCCCGGCCAAGCGCTGCGGCGATCGCTGGGAAGGTCAGGCCC
>NZ_JBFBLC010000017.1:0-1349 GCF_040702505.1 Terrabacter sp. NPDC080008 | reverse complement strand
TGAACCGCCCCGGCATGTCCGGAGACTTACTGGTTTGAGAACTCCAGCTCCTGCTGGGCCTCGTTTTGAGCGTAGTAGGCGGCTTCGAGCTCGGCCGGTGAGACGTCGCCGCAGTACGCGTAGAGGCGGCGGTGGTTGAACCAGTCGACCCACTCGGCGGTCGCGTACTCGACGTGGTCGACGGTGCGCCACGGACCCCGGCGCTTGATCAGCTCGGTCTTGTACAAGCCGTTGATCGTCTCGGCCAGGGCGTTGTCGTAGGAGTCACCGGTGGTGCCCACGGAGGCCGCGATGTGAGCCTCGGCGAGGCGTTCGGTGTAGCGGATCGAGGTGTACTGCGAGCCTCTATCCGTGTGTGCCACCACGGCTTCAGTGCTCGAGCCGGCACGCTCCCGGGTCCACACGGCCTGCTCGAGGGCGTCCAGGACCAGCTGGGTGCTCATCGACGTGCCGGTGCGCCAGCCCAGGATGCGCCGTGCGAAGGCGTCGATGACGAACGCGACGTACACCCACCCGCTCCACGTCGACACGTACGTGATGTCCGCGACCCACAGCCGGTCCGGGGCGGCGGGGTTGAAGTTGCGTCCGACCAGGTCCCTGGCCCGCTCGCCGGCCGGGTCAGCGATCGTGGTGCGCCTGACCTTCCCGCGGACCGCACCGACCAGCCCGTCCTGGCGCATCAGCCGCTCGACCGTGCAGCGGGCCACCGGGATGCCTTCCCGGTTCAGCGTCAGCCACACTTTGCGCGCCCCGTACACCCCGTAGTTGCTGGCGTGAACGCGGCGGATCTCCTGCAATAGCAGTGCATCCCGATGCTCACGCGCGGTCGCGTGACGGTTGACGTTCGCGTAGTACGTCGATGGGGCGATCGGCATCCCGTGCTCGCTCAGCACCGTGCAGATCGGCTCGACACCCCAGCGCAGCCCGCCATCCTCACGGTGGCCGGCGTGCTCGCGGATGAACTCCACGATCACCGGGAGGGCCGGTCGAGCTCGGCCGCGAAGAAAGCCGACGCCGAACGCAGGATCGCGTTCGCCCGGCGCAGCTCAGCCACCTCGCGCTTGAGCCGCTTCACCTCGGCCGACTCCTCACTGCTCACGCCCGGTCGGGCGCCCTGATCGACCTGGGCCTGACGCACCCACTTGCGGACCGTCTCTGCCGTGCTCACCCCGAGCAGCTGCGCGACCTGTCCCATCGCTTCCCAGTCCGTGGCGTGATCGACACGGATCTCCTCGAACATCCGCACCGCCCGAGCCTTCAGCTCAGGCGGGTACCTCCTGGACGTGTTCCCCGGCATGACTCCAACCTTCCCAAGGTTTCGAGTCTCCCGACATGCCGGGGCGGTTCAG
>NZ_JBFBLC010000016.1:0-1349 GCF_040702505.1 Terrabacter sp. NPDC080008 | reverse complement strand
CGACGCTCCTATGGATCGTCAAGTGGTTGCGGGTGGGTGTTCGAGGGTTCGGAAGAGGTCTCTGGCGATGTAGCGCTTGAGGCAGCGTTTGATCTCGCGGCTGGTCTTGCCCTCGGCGGCGCGTCGGGCGACGTAGCTGCGCGTGGCTGCGTGGTAGCGGATGCGGGACAAGGCGATGGTGTTCAGGGCGCGGTTGAGCTGCCGGTCGCCATAGCGGTTGAGGCGGTGTCGGGTGGTGACCTGGCCGCTGTTGGCCGGGATAGGTGCGGCGCCGGCGAGCATGGCGAAGGCGGCCTCGGAGTGGATCCGTCCGGGGTGGGACCACGCGCATAGCACCGTCGCCGCCACGATCGGGCCGATGCCGGGTTGCTCGAGCAAGTCCGGGCGCCAGGACCGGACGATCCGCAAGATGGCCTTCTCGTGCTCGGCCGCTTCCTGTCCCAAAGCCCGGGCTCGGCGGGCCAGAGAACGCAGCGTGGTGACCGTGACGGTCGTCTCGGTGTCCCAAGACGGGGAAACGCGAAGGGCGGCAGCGACCCGCAGCATCGCCGGCAGTTTCAGGTTGCGGAACCGGGCACGGATCGGTTCAGGCGCGGCGATCACGAGGCTGAACAACTGCCGTTGCGCATCGGCGCCGGCCTCGACCGCGGAACGGCGCGCCGCCAGCAGCACCGACAGCGCCTGGCGGTCCCCGCCGCCGCGTGGCGTGCCCAGTCGGGCCCGCGAAAGCGCCTCCCGAGCGGCGCGGATCGCATCCAGTGGGTCGGACTTGGCGCCGTTGCGTCGCCGAGCCCGTTCGGGGCGGTCGAGCTCGACCACGATCTCGTCCCGACGGGCCAGGTGACGTGCCAGGCCGGCGCCGTGGCCGCCGGTGCCCTCGATCGCCCAAGCGCGGAGCGTGCCGTGCTCGTCAGCGAAGGCCTGCAGCTGGGCGTAGCCGTCCGCGGTCGCCTCCACGGTGACCTCGTCCAGCACGCCACCGGTGCGGGCATCGACCGCGGCCGCGGAATGGGTGCGCACGTGGGTGTCGACGCCGATGACGACATCGACCACCTCACGAAGATCGGTCAGACTGGTCATGCGTTCTCTCTCCTTGCCTGGAACGGGGACGTGGTTCCCGGTCCGGGTGGAGATTCGGCAGGACTGTGATGAGACACGACGGGCGCCGTTAACGCTCGACGGTCAAGCTCCTGATCAGGCCAGCTACTCCGCTCAGGCCGGGGCCGACAGCCGTGGGCGGACAAGTCGCGTGCAAGGCACGAAGCCAGTCAGTCGAAGGGTCACACCCACAGCCGTCAGCCACAGCCCAGCACGATCAGGCTGCAGAAGCGATCCTCACAGTCAGTCGA
>NZ_JBFBLC010000015.1:0-1804 GCF_040702505.1 Terrabacter sp. NPDC080008 | reverse complement strand
GTGGCGGACTCGGTCGAGGTCCGGGTCGCGGAGATGCGCCGGGCGCATCCACGGTGGGGCGCCAAGCGGATCCGGTTGGAGCTGCTGCGCAAGCCGGTGGAGGGCGGGACGATCCCGGCGGTGCGCACGATCGTGCGGATCCTGCACCGGCAGGGGCTGTCGGCGCCTCGTCCGCGCAAGCGGCCGCGGTCGTCGTATCGCCGGTTCGAGCGGCCGGGCCCGATGCAGCTGTGGGGCATCGACATCGTCGGGGGGATCCGGCTGGTCGACCCGAGTACGGGGGTGGTCCGGGACGCGAAGCTGGTCACGGGCGTGGATGACCATTCCCGATACTGCGTGATGGCGGCGGTGGTGGAGCGGGCCACGGCTCGGGCGGTGTGCTTGGCGTTCGCGCAGGCGCTGTCCCGGTTCGGCGTGCCCCAGGAGGTCATCACCGACAACGGGAGGCAGTTCACCGGCCGGTTCGGACGGCACGGCGCCGGAAGCGGGGAGGTGCTCTTCGACAAGATCTGCCGTAAGAACGGGATCACGCACCGGCTGACCGCGCCCGCCTCGCCGAACCAGAACGGGAAGGTGGAGCGGTTCCACGGCACGTTCCGTCCCGAGTTCCTCGACGGGGCAGGGCCATTCACGAGTGTCGAGGAGGCGCAGGCCGCGGTCGACGCATGGGTGCACGAGTACAACACCGGCCGTCCGCACCAGGCGTTGGACGACACGGTGCCGGTCACCCCGTCGCAGCGGTTCACCCCGGTCCCGCAGGCCGAGCGGGACGTGCTCGAGATGTGGCTGCCTCCAACGCTGTCCGCAGTGACCAGCCCGACCAGCCCGACCGGACAGGACCTCGCCCCGAGCGAGGCTGATGCCCAGATGTCGAGGACTGGGGTCGTCGACGGGTACCGAGGCGGCAGCGGACCAGTGGGCCCGTTTGGTCCGCGGCCGGGGGATGGCGACCCGGTCGAGCTCGACTTGGTCGTGCCGCCCTCGGGGAACATGAAGCTGGGCCCGCAGCAGCTGTGGCTGGGCCCCGCCCATGCCGGACGCACCGTGCGGGTGTGGGCCGACTGCGACGTGGTGCACCTGAGCATGGCTGCCTCCCGGGTCAAAACGGTCCGGTCCCAGCTGAGCGTGGCTGACCTGTGCCGGCTACGGGCCAACGGCGCGGTCCCCGCCGGTCCCTCACCGCTGCCCCGGCCCGAGCAGGGCGAGGCCATCGAGCTCGAGCGGGTAGTCAGCCGCACCGGGCTCGTCGCGCTCGGACCCCGCCGCCTGCTGGCCGCTGAGATCCTGGCCGGGCGACGGGTCGGGATCCGGATCGAGCCGGCGACGCTGCAGTTCTTCGACCCCGACACCCGGCAGCTGCTGCGGGTATGGCCCAACCCCCTGACCCGCGAGCAGGTACTGCGGCTCCGCGGTGCGCGCAGGGCCGGCCCACCACCACGTCCCTCGAGTGAGCCGGTCACCGTGCAAGGCAGGGCGGCCAGCAACGGCGTGATCCTGGTCTGTCGCCAACGGGTCAACCTCGGCGCCGTCCACGCCGGCCAGATCGTCACCGTCGCGGTGTCCGAGACCAGCCTGAGCATCGACCTGGGCGACGGCGACACCCGGGTCGTGCCGCGGACCACGACGCTGCCGGTGCGAAACATGAAGGCCTTCCGGCCTCGCGCCGAAACAGGCTGATGACGCTCACCTCGGCAGTCCTACGATGGCCAACAGTCGACCGCGGATCGACCCCAACTTTTCTAGCCCAAGTGTCGCGGATCAGGTGGCACAGATCCGTCGCACGTCAGGTGGCACAAGACACGGA
>NZ_JBFBLC010000014.1:0-4421 GCF_040702505.1 Terrabacter sp. NPDC080008 | reverse complement strand
GGAACAACTGGACCATGAACTGGCAGTACTGGTACCAGCAGTACGGCGGCGTCCAGGTCACCATCGACGGCATCGCCTACCACGCCTACCGCAACCCCGCCGGCACCGGACTGTGGTTCATCCGCGACAACGCCACCAACCAGGGCAGCGTCGACATCGCCCACGTCCTGCAGTGGGCCGTCTCCAAGGGCTGGCTCCGCTCCAGCCAGGTCCTCGGCGAGGTCGAATACGGCTTCGAGGTCGCCTACACCGGCACGCCCACCACGTTCACACTCAACAAGCTCACGCTCTGAGCCACCGCGCTCAGGCCCTCCACCAGGACCCGCCGCCCCTCATGGGGCGGCGGGTCCTGCCGATCTCGGCCTCTGCCCCTGTCGGCGCCACCAGCGGTCTATCGTCGTGTGCACGGGTCGCGCACGCGGTCGCCGCGAGCGCGTCGAGCCGGCGGGTCCAGGGGGGTCACCGTGGGGGTGCAACCGCAGACGAGGCATGAGATGCGCGAGCGCGAGCGACGCGCCAGGGCGGCCCTGTGGGTCGGCGTGGTCGTGGCGCTGCTCGTGGTGGGGGTCGCCGTGTACCTCGGCACGACGATCTCGCAGAACGCGACGGCGCCGCCGGTCTCCCGCGCCGGCCTCACTCCTGCTCCGCGGGCCACCTCATCGCCCGACCTCTCCGGGCTGGCGGAGGCCATGAACTCGACGATGACGGGCGCTCCGCCGCCGAGCCCATCCACCACGCCGCCGCCGACCCACACCTCGACGGCCCTGGTCGGCAGCGTCCCACCCAAGCTGGCTCCCGCCGTGTCGTCGTGCCGGAAGCAGTGGCAGCTGTCGCAGACGGCGCTGTCCGCCGCGGATCGGTCGCTGGCCCAGTGGCGAGCGCACCTGCAGATCATGAACGACCTGCAGGCCGGGCGGATCAACCTGGCGACAGCAAAGGCCCGGTGGCCCTACACGACCTACCAGGCCGGCGACAACGTCGTGGCCTTCCGCTCGGCCGACGCCGCCGTGACGGCCTACCCGTCCGCCTGCGCCGTCGACGACTCCGTCACCGGACGCACCGCCCGGGAGATCCGGGCGTGCGCCGCCTCGATGGAGACGCTGGGCAGGGCCCTGGCCCGGGCACGCACCGCGATCGCGCCGTGGGAGCGGCACATCAAGGACCAGACGCACTTTGCCATGGGCATGATGACCGCCCCGGCCGCGGAGGCCGCCTGGCGGGTGATGTGGAAGAAGGGGCTCGAGACGCTGCCCGCCTACGACGCGGCTGCCACGGACGCTCGCGCCGCCACCTGCCCCCTCGCGGACTGACCCCGCGTCCGCTCGGGACACTCACCACACACCCGCCGGGCACCCGCCGGGCGTCGTCGATTCCCCGGCGGGACGGCATACCCGTGGCTAGCCTGAAATCGGGGGCGATCACCATGTCAGCGACCGCAGACTTCTTCGACGAGCTGGCGCGGCGCGGCCACGAGCCGCTGCTGCGACGGGTCAGCGCGCGGGTGCGTTTCGACACCGGAGACGGGGACCGGCCGGTGCACCGGCTGGTGACCATCGAGCACGGCGACCTGCGGGTGTCCGAGGCCGACGGAGCCCCGGCCGACGCCACCCTGACGTGCAGCCAGTCCGAGCTCGACGCGCTGGCGAGCGGGCGCACGAGCGCGATGGCCTCGTTGCTGCGCGGGGCGCTCACGGTGCAGGGCGACCCCGAGCTGGTGGTCCTCGCCCAGCGGCTGTTCTCGCGCCGACCCACGCCCTCGGGTCGGCACAGGAAGGGGGAAGGTCATGAGTGAGGGACCCGTCCGGATCCTCGAGGGCAACACCTTCGTCGTCAGCGACCAGCGCGGCGACATCGAGGCCTCCCCCACCGACCCCGACGGGCTGTTCGCGTGGGACACGCGGTTCCTGTCGCGGTGGATCCTCACCGTCGACGGCAAGCGGCTCACGTCCCTGTCCACCGACGACCTCAACTACTTCGAGGCGCGTTTCTTCCTCGTCCTCGGCACCGGGACCGTCTACGTCAACGCCAACCTCACCGTGATCCGGCGACGGGCGGTCGGGGGCGGCTTCCGGGAGACCATCACGCTGCTCAACCACCAGGACGGGCCCGCCGACGTGACCGTGCGGCTGGACGCCGCGTGCGACTTCGCCGACCTCTTCGAGGTCAAGGACGCGCTCCCCAAGCAGGGCACGTACAAGACCGACGTGCAGGACGGCTCCCTCGTCATCTCCTACGACCGAGAGACCTTCCACCGGGACACGACGATCTCGGCCTCGCCGGCTCCCTCCCACATCGACGAGGACGGGCTGGAGTTCTCCGTGCACCTCGACCCGCACGGCTCGTGGACGACCGAGCTCTACGTGGCGCCGCGCCTGGGCCGCGCCGAGGCCCCGATGCTCTGCCGCGGCCCCGGCCCCGACTCGCAGCGGGGGCGCCTCGAGGAGCTGGACGCCTGGGTCGACGCCGCACCGCGGCTCGTGACGGACTCGGAACAGCTCGCCGCGACCTACCGCCGCAGCCTGGTCGACCTCGCAGCGCTCCGGTTCTCGCCTGCGATCGCCGGCAGCCGCAGCCTGCCCGCCGCGGGGCTCCCGTGGTTCATGACGATGTTCGGGCGCGACAGCATCCTCACGAGCCTGCAGGCGCTGCCCTTCACGCCCGAGCTCGCGCAGACGACCCTGCGGGTCCTCGGCGACTGGCAGGGCAGCCGCGTCGACGACTTCCGCGACGAGGACCCCGGCCGCATCCTCCACGAGATGCGCTACGGCGAGCTCACGGCGTTCCAGGAGCGGCCGCACTCGCCGTACTACGGCGCGGCCGACTCCACTCCCCTGTGGCTCGTGCTCCTCGACGAGTACGAGCGGTGGACCGGCGACGATGACCTCGTGCGGGAGTTCGAGCCGGAGGCCCGGGCCGCCATCGAGTGGATCGACACGTACGCCGACCTGCGGGGCAACGGCTACGTCTCCTACGAGCGACGCAACCAGCAGACCGGCCTGGAGAACCAGTGCTGGAAGGACTCGTGGGACTCCATCTCCTACCGGGACGGCCGGCTCCCAGGGTTCCCCCGCGCCACGTGCGAGCTGCAGGGGTACGCGTACGACGCCAAGATGCGTACGGCACGGCTCGCGCGGCAGTTCTGGGACGACACGGCATACGCCGACGGGCTCGAGCGCCAGGCCGCCGACCTCAAGGCCCGCTTCGACCGCGACTTCTGGGTCGAGGACGGCGAGTACTACGCGCTCGCGCTGGACTCGGACGGCACGCGCGTCGACGCGCTCTCCTCCAACATCGGCCACCTGCTGTGGAGCGGCATCGTCGACGATGCGAAGGCTCCGACCATCGCGGCGCACCTGCTCGGCGACCACCTCTTCTCCGGCTGGGGTGTGCGCACGCTGGCCGACGATCAGGCCCGCTACAACCCGATCGGCTACCACGTCGGAACCGTCTGGCCGTTCGACAACTCCTTCATCGCCTGGGGGCTGCGCCGCTACGGCTTCCGGGACGAGGCCGCGAAGGTCGCGGCCGGGGTCCTCGGGGCTGCTGAGTTCTTCGAGGGGGGCCTGCCCGAGGCGTTCGGCGGCTACGAGCGCTCCCTGACGCGCTACCCGGTGCAGTACCCGACGGCCTGCAGCCCGCAGGCGTGGTCGACGGGCGCGCCGCTGCTCTTCCTCCGGACCATGCTCGGGCTCGACGCCGTCGGCGACCACCTCATCGTCGACCCGGCCGTGCCGGAGTCGTTCGGGCGGATCGAGCTGCTCGACATCCCCGGCCGGTGGGGCCGCATCGACGCGTTCGGGCGAGGGCTCGTCGACGTCGACCGGTAGCCGTCCATCCGACGGGTGCTCTCCAGCTTCTTCCTGTCCCGGTGAGGTGGTCTGCGGGTGTGCCCAAATGCAGAGAAGCGGCATGCATGTCAAGAGTGTCACGTCTGGGCACTTGTGGCCGGCGTCGCTACGGTGACCGTGGGAGGGTGAGAAGGGAACAACCCCATGTTGATCGGACGCAAGCTCGCGGTCGGCGTCGCCGCCGCGACCCTCCTCGTCGGAGGTGGTGTGGCGTATGCCGCCACCACCGGCGTGAGCGCCACCTGCACCGCCAGCCCCGCGGTGACCCAGACGACCACGGCACAGACGTTCAGCGTCAGCTGCTCGGTCCCCCTGCCCCCGCCCGTCACGGTGACCCAGACCGTCACCAAGACGGTGACCGCTCCGGTGACGTCGACCACGACGACGCCCGCACCGACGACCACTACGCCCGCACCAACCACGACCACGCCGACGCCCACCAGCACCTCCTGCCCGGTGCAGTGGACCAGCTCCTCGGCCAACGGGTCCTGGACCAACTCCGGCCACCTGGTCAACAACAACATGTGGAACAGCGCCGCCGGACCCCAGACCATCTCGGCCTGCTCCTGGCAG
>NZ_JBFBLC010000013.1:2086-4918 GCF_040702505.1 Terrabacter sp. NPDC080008 | reverse complement strand
GTGTTCCCGTTTGTATCTCGGGAACTGCACAGTGGACGCGTAGCATCTTTGATAGTCAAGTTATCGGCTTATTAGTACCGGTCAGCTCCACACATTGCTGTGCTTCCACATCCGGCCTATCAACCCAGTCGTCTAGCTGGGAGCCTCTCGCCCTCGCGGGCCTGGAAACCTCATCTTGAAACGTGCTTCCCGCTTAGATGCTTTCAGCGGTTATCACTTCCGAACGTAGCTAATCAGCGGTGCCCTTGGCAGAACAACTGACACACCAGAGGTTCGTCCATCCCGGTCCTCTCGTACTAGGGACAGCCTTTCTCAAGTTTCCTACGCGCACAGCGGATAGGGACCGAACTGTCTCACGACGTTCTAAACCCAGCTCGCGTACCGCTTTAATGGGCGAACAGCCCAACCCTTGGGACCTACTCCAGCCCCAGGATGCGACGAGCCGACATCGAGGTGCCAAACCATGCCGTCGATATGGACTCTTGGGCAAGATCAGCCTGTTATCCCCGGGGTACCTTTTATCCGTTGAGCGACGGCGCTTCCACAAGCCACCGCCGGATCACTAGTCCCGACTTTCGTCCCTGCTCGACATGTCTGTCTCACAGTCAAGCTCCCTTGTGCACTTACACTCGAAACCTGATTACCAACCAGGCTGAGGGAACCTTTGGGCGCCTCCGTTACCTTTTAGGAGGCAACCGCCCCAGTTAAACTACCCACCAGGCACTGTCCCTGATCCGGATCACGGACCGAGGTTAGATATCCAGAACGACCAGAGTGGTATTTCAACGTTGACTCCACCAGCACTGACGTGCCGGCTTCACAGTCTCCCACCTATCCTACACAAGCCGTACCGAACACCAATACCAAGCTGTAGTAAAGGTCCCGGGGTCTTTCCGTCCTGCTGCGCGTAACGAGCATCTTTACTCGTAGTGCAATTTCGCCGAGTTCGTGGTTGAGACAGTGGAGAAGTCGTTACGCCATTCGTGCAGGTCGGAACTTACCCGACAAGGAATTTCGCTACCTTAGGATGGTTATAGTTACCACCGCCGTTTACTGGCGCTTAAGTTCTGAGCTTCGCACTTGCGTGCTAACCCGTCCCCTTAACGTTCCAGCACCGGGCAGGCGTCAGTCCGTATACATCGTCTTGCGACTTGGCACGGACCTGTGTTTTTAGTAAACAGTCGCTTCTCCCTGGTCTCTGCGGCCGATCACGCTCCCCCAGCAAGTGGGTTCACGATCAGGGCCCCCCTTCTCCCGAAGTTACGGGGGTATTTTGCCGAATTCCTTAACCACGATTCACTCGATCGCCTTGGTATTCTCTACCTAACCACCTGAGTCGGTTTGGGGTACGGGCGGCTCGAACCTCGCTAGAAGTTTTTCTCGGCAGCATAGGATCACCCTCTTCCCGCATTCGCGGTCACTATCAGGTCTCAGGCGTTGTGCGGTCCGGATTTGCCTGGACCGCGCCCTACACCCTTGGACGTGGACAACCATCGCCACGCGGAGGCTACCTTCCTGCGTCACTCCATCGCTTGACTACTACCTGCTCGGGCCGTGCGCTCCACCACCCGATGAGACCGAAGTCTCGGTGGGCGGCTTCAGGCACTTAGCATCACAAGGTTCATCAGGGGCGGTTCTTCGCCGGTTCCGGAATATCAACCGGATGTCCATCGACTACGCCTGTCGGCCTCGCCTTAGGTCCCGACTTACCCAGGGCAGATTAGCTTGACCCTGGAACCCTTGGTTATTCGGCGGACGGGTTTCTCGCCCGTCATTCGCTACTCATGCCTGCATTCTCACTCGTGTAGCCTCCACGGCTGGATCACTCCGCCGCTTCCCTGGCAACACGACGCTCCCCTACCCATCAACACGCCTGGACACCGAACCCGCAGGTGTCGGTGCCGAGCAAAATGTCAATGCCACAGCTTCGGTGGTGTGCTTGAGCCCCGCTACATTGTCGGCGCGGAATCACTTGACCAGTGAGCTATTACGCACTCTTTAAAGGGTGGCTGCTTCTAAGCCAACCTCCTGGTTGTCACAGCAACTCCACATCCTTTCCCACTTAGCACACGCTTAGGGACCTTAGCTGGTGATCTGGGCTGTTTCCCTCTCGACTACGGAGCTTATCCCCCGCAGTCTCACTGCCACGCTCTCACTTACCGGCATTCGGAGTTTGGCTAACGTCAGTAACCTGGTGAGGCCCATCGGCTATCCAGTAGCTCTACCTCCGGCAAGAAACACGTGACGCTGCACCTAAATGCATTTCGGGGAGAACCAGCTATCACGGAGTTTGATTGGCCTTTCACCCCTACCCACAGCTCATCCCCTCAGTTTTCAACCTAAGTGGGTTCGGTCCTCCACGCAGTCTTACCTGCGCTTCAACCTGGCCATGGGTAGATCACTCCGCTTCGGGTCTAGACCCAGCGACTATGGGCGCCCTGTTCGGACTCGCTTTCGCTACGGCTTCCCCACACGGGTTAACCTCGCCACTGAGCACTAACTCGCAGGCTCATTCTTCAAAAGGCACGCTGTCACCCCACACGCCCAACGGCGGGAGGCTCCAACGGATTGTAGGCACACGGTTTCAGGATCTATTTCACTCCCCTCCCGGGGTACTTTTCACCTTTCCCTCACGGTACTTGTCCGCTATCGGTCACCAGGGAATATTTAGGCTTAGCAGGTGGTCCTGCCAGATTCACACGGGATTTCTCGGGCCCCGTGCTACTTGGGAAATCCACCGGGAGTCCACACCATTTCGTCTACGGGGGTCGCACCCTCTGTGCCGAGCCATTCAATGCTCTTCGACTATGACGCAGATTTCTCACTCCCTAC
>NZ_JBFBLC010000013.1:0-1991 GCF_040702505.1 Terrabacter sp. NPDC080008 | reverse complement strand
GGTTGGCGGGTCCCACGACCCCGGACATGCAACGCCTGACAGCTATCACACACGCCCGGTTTAGCCTCATCCGCTTTCGCTCGCCACTACTCACGGAATCACTGTTGTTTTCTCTTCCTGTGGGTACTGAGATGTTTCACTTCCCCACGTTCCCTCCACACACCCTATATATTCAGGTGCGGGTGACTGGACTTGCCTCCAGCCGGGTTTCCCCATTCGGAAATCCTCGGATCACAGTCTGGTTATCGACTACCCGAGGCTTATCGCAGATTCCTACGTCCTTCTTCGGTTCCTGGTGCCAAGGCATCCACCGTGTGCCCTTAAAAACTTGGCCACAAAGATGCTCGCGTCCACTGTGAAGTTCTCAACATACAACCGGCACCCCACACCCAACGCGACATCCATCGCGCTCTCGGCGGGGCCCACGACCAGAAGAAACCCGGCCACACCAACCCAAGCAAGAAGCCTTACGACCCCTGCCGGCTGGTGTTGCCCGATCCTTCAGGACCCAACAACGTGTCAAGCGCCTCCCCCGCCACCACCACGTTCCACTGCTGTAACCAGCTTGTACTTGTGGACGGCGACCCAGGTCAGCGCCAACTAATCGATGTTCCACCCTTGAGCACCCGCTGAGTGACACTCGCACTCAGACCGGGCTGCCATAAATGACTGCTCCTTAGAAAGGAGGTGATCCAGCCGCACCTTCCGGTACGGCTACCTTGTTACGACTTAGTCCCAATCGCCAGTCCCACCTTCGACGGCTCCCCCCACAAGGGTTGGGCCACCGGCTTCGGGTGTTACCGACTTTCGTGACTTGACGGGCGGTGTGTACAAGGCCCGGGAACGTATTCACCGCAGCGTTGCTGATCTGCGATTACTAGCGACTCCGACTTCATGGGGTCGAGTTGCAGACCCCAATCCGAACTGAGACCGGTTTTTTGGGATTCGCTCCACCTTACGGTTTCGCAGCCCTTTGTACCGGCCATTGTAGCATGCGTGAAGCCCAAGACATAAGGGGCATGATGATTTGACGTCATCCCCACCTTCCTCCGAGTTGACCCCGGCAGTCTCCTATGAGTCCCCACCATCACGTGCTGGCAACATAGAACGAGGGTTGCGCTCGTTGCGGGACTTAACCCAACATCTCACGACACGAGCTGACGACAACCATGCACCACCTGTACACCAGTCCGAAGACGCACCCATCTCTGAGTGATTCCGGTGTATGTCAAGCCTTGGTAAGGTTCTTCGCGTTGCATCGAATTAATCCGCATGCTCCGCCGCTTGTGCGGGCCCCCGTCAATTCCTTTGAGTTTTAGCCTTGCGGCCGTACTCCCCAGGCGGGGAACTTAATGCGTTAGCTGCGGCACGGATCTCGTGGAATGAGACCCACACCTAGTTCCCAACGTTTACGGCATGGACTACCAGGGTATCTAATCCTGTTCGCTCCCCATGCTTTCGCTTCTCAGTGTCAGTAATGGCCCAGAGACCTGCCTTCGCCATCGGTGTTCCTCCTGATATCTGCGCATTCCACCGCTACACCAGGAATTCCAGTCTCCCCTACCACACTCTAGTCTGCCCGTACCCACTGCAAGTCCGAGGTTGAGCCTCGGATTTTCACAGCAGACGCGACAAACCACCTACAAGCTCTTTACGCCCAATAATTCCGGACAACGCTCGCACCCTACGTATTACCGCGGCTGCTGGCACGTAGTTAGCCGGTGCTTCTTCTGCAGGTACCGTCACTTCCGCTTCTTCCCTGCTGAAAGAGGTTTACAACCCGAAGGCCGTCATCCCTCACGCGGCGTCGCTGCATCAGGCTTTCGCCCATTGTGCAATATTCCCCACTGCTGCCTCCCGTAGGAGTCTGGGCCGTGTCTCAGTCCCAGTGTGGCCGGTCGCCCTCTCAGGCCGGCTACCCGTCGTCGCCTTGGTGAGCCATTACCTCACCAACAAGCTGATAGGCCGCGAGTCCATCCCAGACCGAAAAA
>NZ_JBFBLC010000012.1:0-60617 GCF_040702505.1 Terrabacter sp. NPDC080008 | reverse complement strand
AGGCACGAAGCCAGTCAGTCGAAGGGTCACACCCACAGCCGTCAGCCACAGCCCAGCACGATCAGGCTGCAGAAGCGATCCTCACAGTCAGTCGAAGAGCGCGCCCGAGGCGATGCGGAGGCCGAGCTGCTCGACGCGCGCCGCGATGACGGGCTCGGGCAGCTCGAAGTGGTCGACGAGCTCCTCGAGCTGCATGCCGGACTCGGCCGCGTCGCGCAGCTCCTCGTCCTGCTCGTCGGTCCAGGCGTGCCCCGAGGTGACCGCGCTGCGCGACGACGCCGGGGCCGGCGGAGGGTCGGCCACCGGTCGCGGGTGCTCCGTGCCGTCGGGCTCGGTCCTGGCCCCGGTGAGCGAGCGCAGCGCCGGCTCCTCGACCTCGACCGGCGGGGGCGCGATGGCGTCGAGCCGGGCAAGCGCGCCGAGCACCATCTTCTTGTCGGTCGTCGGGTAGAAGGGCGGCAGCGAGCGCTGGAGGAAGCCGGCATACCTCGCCGTCATCATCCGGGAGTCGAGGAAGGCGACGACGCCACGGTCGTCGGCGCGGCGCACGAGGCGCCCGGCGCCCTGCGCCAGTCGCAGCGCGGCGTGCGTGGCCGAGACCGCCATGAAGCCGTTGCCGCCCATCCGCGCGATGGCCTGCGACCGCGCGGAGGCGAGCGGGTCGTCGGGGCGCGGGAACGGGATGCGGTCGATGATGACGAGCTGGCACGACGAGCCGGGGACGTCGACGCCCTGCCACAAGGTGAGGGTGCCGAAGAGGCAGGTGCGCGGGTCGCGCGCGAACTGGCGCACGAGCGTCGTGATCTGGTCCTCGCCCTGGCACAGGACCGGGATGTCGTCGCCGAAGCGGGCGCGCATGATCTCGGCTGCCGTCTGCGCGGCGCGCATCGAGGAGAAGAGGCCCAGGGTGCGGCCACCGGCCGCCCGGATCAGCTCCTCGATCTCGTCGAGGGTGTCGTCGCCGGCGCCGTCGCGCCCGGGCGGCGGCAGGTGCGCGGCGACGTAGGCGATGGCCTGCTTCGGGTAGTCGAAGGGGCTGCCGACGTCGAGCCCCTGCCACTTCGGGGCGCCTTCGCCGCGCAGGCCCATGGTGCCGGCGACGGAGTCGAAGGTGCCGCCGAGCTCGAGCGTCGCCGAGGTGAGGACCACGGTGCGCTCGTCGAAGACCTTGTCGCGCACGAGCATCGCGACGCTCATCGGGGCCACGCGGAGGACGGGGCCGCGGCGCTGGTCGCGGCTGAGCCACACGACGTCGAGCTCGCGCTCCTCGAGGATGCGCTCGGCGTTCTCGTGGATCTCGTCGACCGCGGCGCGCGCGACCTGGCGGGCCCCGTCGGCCTCCTGGCCGGGCGGCGGCTTGAGGTCGCTCTGCACGGCGCGGGCGGTGTCGCGGATGCGCGCCAGGGCGAGCCCGACCGAGTCGGGGATGCCGAGCATCCGGCCCTCCTCGAGCGGTTCGAGCGCCTGGGCGAGCAGCTCGCCCGCCTCGTCGAGCGGGGCGGTGTTCTCCGACATCCGGCCGGCCTTCTTGGCCGCGCTCATCACCATGGTGCCGGTGAGCTCGTCGGTGATGGTGGCCGTGACCCGGTCGACGAGCTCGTGGGCCTCGTCGACGACGAGCACGTCGTGCTCGGGGAGCATCTGCCTGCCCTCGAACGAGTCGATGGCCATGAAGGAGTGGTTCGTGACGATGACGTCAACGTCCTTGGCCGCCTCTCGCGCGCGCTCGACGAAGCATTCGGTCACGAGCGGGCACTTGCTGCCCAGGCACTCGTGCGCCGACACGGAGACCTGCCGCCAGGCGCGCTCGGAGACGCCCGGGACGAGCTCGTCGCGGTCGCCCGAGTCGGTGGTGGAGGCCCACTCCCGCAGCCGCAGGACCTCCTGGCCGAGGCGTCCGACGGAGGCGTCGACCTGCCCGACGGACAGCAGGACGTCGTCCTCGTCCGGGATGCCGCCCTCGAGCTTGTTGAGGCAGACGTAGTTGCGCCGGCCCTTGACGAGCGCGTAGGTGGGGCGACGGCCGAGGACGGGCGCCAGCGCGTCGGCGACCCGCGGCATGTCGCGGTCGACGATCTGCGCCTGCAGCGCCAGCGTCGCCGTCGCGACGACGGCCGGCTTGCCGGCCTCGAAGGCGTGGGCGACGGCCGGCACGAGGTAGGCGAGGGACTTGCCGGTGCCGGTGCCGGCCTGCACGAGAAGGTGCTCCCCCTCGTCGATGGCGTGCGCCACGGCGTGGGCCATCTGGACCTGCCCGGGACGCGTCGCACCCGCCACCCCCGACACCGCGGCGTTGAGGAGGTCGTCGAGCGCGGGTCGCCTGGCCATTGGGTCAGCGTATGCCGCCGCGCGAGGGCCGCGCTCCCGTGGTCCCCGGCCCTGTGGACCGATTGCGCGGGCGCGATGCCGCATACGGGAGTTGTATCGGGACATGAGCACTCCCCTGCCCTCCGACCTCGAGATCGCGCACGCGGCGACCCTGCGCCCGCTCGCCGAGGTCGCAGCCGATCTCGGCGTCGGCCCGGACCACCTCGAGCCCTACGGCCGTGACGTCGCCAAGATCGACCTGGCCGTGCTCGACGAGCCCGTCACACGGCCGCCGGCCAAGTACGTCGTCGTCACGGCGGTCACGCCGACCCCGCTCGGCGAGGGCAAGACGACGACCTCCGTCGGCCTGGCCCAGGCCCTGCAGCGGCTCGGCAAGCGCGCGGTCGTGGCCCTGCGGCAGCCGTCCATGGGGCCGACCTTCGGCATCAAGGGCGGCGCGGCGGGCGGTGGCCTCAGCCAGGTCGTGCCGATGGAGCGGCTCAACCTGCACCTCACCGGCGACTTCCACGCCGTCACGGCCGCGCACAACCTGCTGGCCGCGATGATCGACAACCACCTGCACCACGGCAACGCCCTGGGCATCGACGTCCGCAACATCACCTGGCGGCGGGTCCTCGACGTCAACGACCGGGCCCTGCGCAACGTCGTCGTCGGGCTGGGTGCACGGCAGGACGGTGTGCCCCGCGAGACCGGCTTCGACATCACGGCCGCCAGTGAGGTCATGGTGCTGCTCACCCTCGCGACCTCGCTGCGAGACCTGCGCGAGCGCCTCGGCCGCATCGTCGTCGGCTACACGACGCAGGGCCGGAGCGTCACCGCCGAGGACCTGCACGCCGCCGGCGCGATGGCCGTGATCCTCGCCGACGCCCTCAAGCCCAACCTGCTCCAGACCCTCGAGGGCGGGCCGGCCATCATCCACTGCGGACCGTTCGGCAACATCGCGACCGGCACCTCGTCGGTGACGGCCGACCTGATCGCCATGCGCGGCAGCGACTACGCCATCACCGAGGCGGGCTTCGGCGCCGACATGGGCGCCGAGCGCTTCTTCGACGTCAAGTGCCGGGTCAGCGGGCTCAAGCCCGACGTCGCCGTCGTCGTCGCGACCGTGCGCGCCCTCAAGACCCACTCCGGCAGGTATGCCGTCAGCGCCGGCAAGCCGCTGCCCGCGGGGCTGCTCGAGGAGCGGCCCGAGGACGTGGAGGCCGGCCTGGCCAACCTGCGCAAGCACGTCGAGATCGTCCGCCGGTTCGGGGTGCAGCCCGTCGTGGCCGTCAACGCCTTCCCGCAGGATCACCCGAGCGAGCACGCCGTGATCCGCCGGTTCTGCAACCGGCTCGGGGTCCGGTCTGCCGTGACGAGGCATGTCGCCGAGGGAGGGGCCGGGGCGCTCGAGCTGGCTCAGGTGGTCATCGAGGCCGCGCACGAGCCGACGAGCTTCGAGTTCCTCTACCCCCTGGACCTGCCGCTCGAGCAGAAGATCGAGGCCATCGCCACCCAGGTCTACGGGGCGGACGGCATCGACCTCAGCCCTGCCGCCGCGCGGGCGCTGCAGGACTACGAGCGGCTCGGCTACGGCGGGCTGCCCGTCGTCATCGCCAAGACCCACCTGTCGATCTCGTCGGACCCCTCGCTGCGGGGTGCGCCTCGCGGCTGGCGCCTGCCGGTGCGCCAGGTGCGTGCCGCCGTCGGCGCCGGCTACGTCTATGCCGTCTGCGGTGACATGCGCACGATGCCGGGGCTGTCGAGCTCGCCGAATGCCGAGCGGATCGACCTCGCGGAGGACGGCTCGATCACGGGACTGTCCTGAGACGCCTGCCTGACCGTCGGCCGGCGTGCTCGGTGCGGGTCAGTCGAGTGGCCGGCCGTCGAGTCGGCGAGCCATCGCGACGTCGTCCCGGAAGTCGGTGGCGGTCAGCCGCAGGCCGCGTGGCAGCCGGCCGACCTCGGTCCAGCCGGCCTTGGCGTAGAACGCCCCGAGCCCGAGGCCGCCGCGGTAGTCGAGCCGGAGCAGCTCCACGCCGGTCAGCTCTCGCCGGGCGATGCCCACCATGCCCCCGAGCAGGATGTGCCCGAGGTTGCGTCCGCGTGCAGCCGGGTCGACCATGAGCCGCTTGAGCCAGGCGACGTGCTCGTAGGGGAAGCCGAGCGAGTGCTGCCAGAAGCCGAGCCCGCGCAGCGGGCCATCGGGGTCGCGCAGCACGCACAGCACCGACCGGCCGCCGCGTGCGTCGTCGAGGTGCCGGTCGAGCGCCGCACCGACGTCCTGGCGCGAGGCACCGGGCAGGAAGCCCACCGCCCCGCCCGCGTCGTTCACTCTCACCCAGAGGTCGACGAGCTCCTCCCGCAGCGGCTCCCCCACCTCGGCCGCCGTCACCGGCTCGACCCGAGGGGCCTCGAAGTACGCCATCGGCTTGCCGTCCGGCTCGTCCCGCATCGGGCGCACCCCGACCTGGACCAGCCCGGCCGCGGCCGCCGTGCGCAGCGACGCGGTGTTGACCTCGTCCACCATGGCGGTCACGAGGGCCTCCGGGCGGTGCTCGACGGTCCAGGCGACGAGCGCCCTGGAGATCTCGCGACCGAGGCCGCCCCCGAGCCGGTCGTGCGCCAGGCGGTAGTAGAGGTTGAGCGCGGCGTGGTCCGAGTCCTTGTGCCTCACCCCGGCCCACCCGATGACCTCGCCCGACACCCGATCGGCGACGGCGGCATACCCCAGCCCGTCGCGCTCCCAGTCGGTCAGGTCGTCCGTGAGGCGCTCACGGCAGCGCTCGGCACTCGGCATGCTCGAGGGCGCGTGCGCGTACGTGCGGGGATCGGTGTGCAGGCGCACGTAGTCGTCGAGGTCGTCGGGTCGAGGGCGGCGCAGCACGACGCGACGCGTCGTCAGCCACACGTCGCCGGGTGTGCCCAGGCCTTCCCCTGCCATCACCGGGGCCGGCGAGTCCGCGTCCATGACGTCCATGCGGTCATCCTCACCCATCCCACCGACAGTGGAGGGAGGGCCCCGGTGTCCGGGGCCCTCCCTCCACTGCTGTCGTTCAGCTGGCGACGACGGCGTATGCGGCGAGGTCGGGCTCCAGGGTCGGAGTGACCTTCGCGCGCAGCCGGGTCCCCTCGGCCACGTGCTCGCTCTCGAGGATCTCGCCCTCCTGGTGCAGGCGTGAGACGAGATCACCGCGGTCGTAGGGCACGAGCACCTCGACCTCGACGTCCGGCTTCGGCAGCTCCTCGTCGATGAGGGCGCGCAGCTCGTCGATGCCGGCGCCGGTGCGGGCCGAGACCGTGATGCAGTGCCGCTCGTGACGGCGGAGGCGGTCGAGCACCTCCGGGTCGGCGATGTCGGCCTTGTTGACGACGATGATCTCCTTGATCTGGTCGCCGCCGACCTCGGCGAGCACCTCACGGACCGCGCTGATCTGCCCCTCGGGGTCCGGGTGCGACCCGTCGACGACGTGCAGCAGCAGGTCAGAGTCGGCGACCTCCTCCAGCGTCGACCGGAAGGCCTCGACGAGCTGGTGCGGCAGGCTGCGGACGAAACCGACGGTGTCGGCGAGCGTGTAGATGCGGCCGTCGGCCGTCTCGGTGCGCCGCACCGTCGGGTCCAGGGTGGCGAAGAGCTGGTTCTCGACGAGCACGCCGGCGCCGGTGAGGCGGTTGAGCAGCGAGCTCTTGCCGGCGTTGGTGTAGCCGGCGATCGCCACGGACGGCACCCCACCGGCGTGGCGCGAATGGCGGCGCGTGTCGCGGCTGGTCTTCATGCCCTTGATGTCGCGGCGCAGCTTGGCGATGCGCGTGTTGATGCGACGACGGTCGAGCTCGATCTTCGTCTCACCGGGTCCACGCGAACCGATGCCCTCACCGCCGGCCACACGGCCACCGGCCTGCCGGGACATCGACTCACCCCAACCACGCAGGCGCGGCAGGAGGTACTGCAGCTGGGCGAGCTCGACCTGGGCGCGGCCCTCACGGCTCTTGGCGTGCTGGGCGAAGATGTCGAGGATCAGCGCGGTCCGGTCGATGACCTTGACCTTGACGACGTCCTCGAGCGCGCGGCGCTGGCTGGGGGCGAGCTCGCCGTCGCAGATGACGGTGTCGGCGCCCTCCGCGACGACGATGTCGCGCAGCTCCAGGGCCTTGCCCTTGCCGAGCCAGGTGGCGGGATCGGGCCGCTGCCGGCGCTGGATGACGCCCTCGAGCACGGTCGAGCCGGCGGTCTCGGCGAGGGCCGCGAGCTCGCGGATGGAGTTCTCGGCGTCTGCGGCGCTGCCGTCGGTCCAGACGCCGGCGAGGACGACACGCTCGAGCCGCAGCTGGCGGTACTCGACCTCGGTGATGTCCTCGAGCTCGGTCGAGAGGCCGTGGACGCGCCGCAGCGCTGCACGCTCCTCGCGGTCGAGCTGGTCGCCGTCGTAGAGGGCGACCGCGCCGTCGAACCCGTCCGCCTCTGCTGCGAGGGCCTCGGCGCGGGTGGCGAAGAGGTCCTGGTCGCGCCCGGCCCGGGCGGTGTCGCTGGTGCGCTTCATGTGGTTGCTGGTCATGTTCTCCTTATCGTCCCACTGGTCCAACGCCACGAGCCACTCGTTTGTGCCCACCGGAGGCATACCCGCGGACGCCGGTGGCCACGCCGGAAGGGCGACCGCCGGCCGGTACCGTGACCCCTGATGAGCGAGCCGACCGACCACTACTTCACCGCCGAGCCGGCCACGCCCGAGCAGCGCCGGCAGATCGAGGTGTCCCTGGACGGACGCCGGCTTCGGCTGCAGACGGCCCGCGGCGTCTACTCGCCGGACCGCCTGGACCCCGGGACCGCCGTGCTGCTCGCCGGTGCGCCG
Organism: Terrabacter sp. NPDC080008; assembly: GCF_040702505.1. Lineage (NCBI taxonomy): Bacteria > Bacillati > Actinomycetota > Actinomycetes > Micrococcales > Intrasporangiaceae > Terrabacter > Terrabacter sp. NPDC080008. The sequence continues at coordinate 53,460 of NZ_JBFBLC010000012.1, read as the reverse complement.
GACCCGAGCCCGACCGGTGAGCTGCTCGACATCGGCTGCGGCTGGGGACCCATCTCGATCACGCTCGCGCTGCGCTCCCCCGGCGCGCACGTCTGGGGCGTCGACGTCAACCGCCGCGCCCTCGACCTCGCGCGGGACAACGCCGCCACTGCCGGGGTCGGCAACGTCACCTTCTGCGAGCCGGACGAGGTGCCGGGCGACCTACGATTCTCGACGATCTGGTCCAACCCGCCGATCCACGTCGGCAAGCCGGCGCTGCACGCCCTCCTCGAGCGCTGGCTGCCGCGGCTGGCCGACGACGGCGTTGCCCACCTCGTCGTGCAGAAGCACCTCGGCTCGGACTCGCTGCAGAAGTGGCTCAACGAGCAGGACTGGGGACTGGTCTGCACTCGGCTGTCCTCGGCGAAGGCGTTTCGCATCCTTGAGGTCCGCCGCGCCTGACGCGAGTCGCGCTCCACCGCCTTCCGCGGGTCGAGGTATGCCGTCGCACCCGGCCGCGACAAATCACCTCCACCGCTCCCGCGCACCTCCGGGTCGAGGTATGCCGTCGCGCCCCGCCGCGAGTAATCACCTCCACCGCGCCCTGGCGCTCCTCAGAGGCGCAGGTCGTCCCTAACCAGGGAGTAGATGACCAGGTCGACCCGTCCGCTGTGAACGAAGCCGGCGTTGCGCGCCACACCCTCGCTGACGAAGCCGGCGGACTCGGCGGCGCGCTGCGACGGGAGATTGCCGGTGGCCGCCCGCACCACGACCCGCTCGAGGCCGTGCTCGAGCAGAGCCCACTCGGCGAGCAGCCGGGTGGCGCGCCCGGCAAGGCCCCGCCCGCGGCCCCAGGGTGCCACCCAGTAGCCGATCTCGGTCGTCCCTGACAGCCAGTTCGTCGCCTTGAGGTCGATGCACCCGTGGACACGCTCGTCGACCTCGACGGCGAAGACGATCCCCCGCCCGGACTCCTGTGCCGCCGGCGCGATCTCCCCGACGAAGCCCTCGGCGTGCCGCCTCTCGTAGGGCCGCGGGAGCGGAAGCCACTCGAGCGTCTGTGCGTCCTGGCACGCCGCGGTGATGTCGTCGACGTCGGCATGGGACAAGGGGCGCAGCACGAAGCCGTCCCCCCGGATCGTCGCCGAGGGGAAGCTCATCGACGGTTGTGTCACAACGGGAAGTCGCCGTCGGCGACGAGGGCGGCCGGACCGGCGAGCTCGACCCGCTGGCCGGGCAGCGGGGTCACGGTGAGCCGGCCGCCGGGGACGTCGACGGTCCAGGGCTCGAGGTCCTCGACGCCCGACCAGAAGCGCGTTGCGAGGGCAGCCGCGGCGGCTCCGGTGCCGCACGATCGCGTCTCGCCGACACCCCGCTCGTGCACCCGCATCGCGATGTGGCCGGGGCCGACGGCGCGGACGAACTCGACGTTGACCCCGTCCAGCTGCTCGGGCTGCACCTCAGGGGCCGCAGTCAGGTCGAGGTGCTCGAGCTCGATGCCCTCGGGCAGCATGACGACCGCGTGGGGGTTGCCCAGGTCGAGCGACAGAGCGGGGACCGGCTTGCCGTGGCGCGGCCGCACCATGACGTCGAAGCCGTCGGCGCGAGCGGCGGCCTCGTCGGCCAGGCGCCACGGACCGAGGTCGACGGCATACCCCTCCTCCACGACGCGGACGGTCTTGATCCCCGCGCGGGTGGCGATCGTGAACTGCCTGCCGAATGCGAGCCCCTCTCGGCGCAGGTAGTCGGCGAAGACGCGCGTGCCGTTGCCGCACATCTCGGCGAGCGAGCCATCGGCGTTGCGGTAGTCCATGAACCACTCGGCCTCGCGCGACTGGGCGCGCACCGACTCGTCGGTGGACAGCGCGGTGCGCACGACGCGAATCACGCCGTCGGCGCCGAGGCCGGCGTGCCGGTCGGCGATCCGCTGGACCTGGGCAGGCGTGAGCTCGAGGGTGCCCTCGAGGTCCGGGACCAGCACGAAGTCGTTCTCGGTGCCGTGGCCCTTCGTGAAGCGCGTCATGTCAGACATTCTCCGGTATGCCGGCTCGCGGGCTCTCGTCCGCCTCGCGCACTGCCGCGAGGGCTCGGTCGAGCAGGTCGGGGGCCTGAGCATCGAGCCAGACGATGCGCGGGTCGGGGCGGAACCATGCCTCCTGGCGGCGGGCGTAGCGGCGGGTCGCCTGGGCGGTGTCCTCTCGGGCCTCCCGCTCCCCCATCGCTCCGTCGATGACCGCCATCGCCTGGCTGTAGCCGATGGCCCGGCTCGCGGTCACGCCCCGGCGCAGGCCGGCGGTGAGCAGCTGTTCCGTCTCGGCCCGGAGCCCGTCGTCCCACATGCGATCCACCCTCCGGGCGATCCGCTCGTCGAGCACCGGGCGCTCGACACGGAGACCGAGAATAACTGCCGGACAGGCCAGCTCGCGTTTGGGCATGCTCGCGCTGAACGGGCGACCCGTGAGCTCGATGACCTCCAGGGCCCGGACCACCCTCCGCACGTTGCCCGGGAGGATGGCCGCCCCGGCAGCCGGGTCGAGCGTGCGCAGCCGCGCGTGCAGGGCATCCGCGCCGATCTCGCCGGCCTCCGCCTCGAGCCGCACGCGGACCTGCGGGTCGGTCGGCGGGATCTCGAGGCGGTCCAGGGCGGCGCGAACATAGAGGCCCGACCCACCGACGAGCAGCGGGCGGCGCCCTCGGGCGGCGATGTCGCCGAAGTGGGCGCGCGCGTCGGCCTGGTAGCCGGCGACGCTGGCCTCCTGGGTGACGTCGAGGACGTCGAGCTGGTGGTGCGGGACCCCGCGCCTCTGCTCCACGGGCAGCTTGGCCGTGCCGATGTCCATGCCGCGGTAGAGCTGCATGGCGTCGGCGTTGACGACCTCTCCCCCGAGACGCTCGGCCAGGTCGAGCGCGAGGTCGGACTTGCCGGTCGCGGTGGGCCCGACGACCGCGACGACGGGCAGGGCCGGCGGGGCGGACTCAGGCGTCACGGCATACGCCCGAGGGGGCGATCCTGGCGGGGCGTCACCGTTCCGGGCACTCAGCCGATGAGCTCGTCGGAGTGCCGGTGGTCGGCGCCTTCGGCGTGCTCGTGCGCGGGCGCAGCGTCGTCCTCGTCCTCGTGCTCGTCGTGGCCGAACGGGTCTCGGTCCACCCCGGGGTGCCACGAGTTGCCGGGCTTGCCCCAGCCGTTGCGCTTGACGGCCTTACGGGCCTTCTTGGCCTGTCGGTCGTCGAGCCGGTCGACGTAGAGGGTGCCGTTGAGGTGGTCGTACTCGTGCTGCATGCACCGGGCGAACCAGCCGGTCGCGTCGAACTCGACCTGGTTGCCGTCGAGGTCGACCCCGACGACGTGGGCGCGGTCGGCGCGCTTCAGCGGGAAGGCCTCTCCCGGGACCGAGAGACAGCCCTCGGTGTCCTCGTCGGGGTTCGGTCGCTCCTGCGGGATCCGCGGGGTCGTGACGGTCGGGTTGATGACGTGGCCCTGCTCCGGGACGCCGTCGTCGTTGGCCATCTTCCAGACGAAGACGCGCAGCCCGACGCCGACCTGCGGAGCCGCCAGGCCCACGCCGTTGGCGGCGACGTTGGTCTCGTACATGTCCTCGACGAGCGTGCGCAGCTCGTCGTCGAACTGCGTGACGAGGGCCGCCGCGCGGTGCAGGACGGGCTCACCGGTGATGACGATGGGACGCACGCTCATGCGCCAAGTCAAGCATGAGCGAGGGCACCCTCCCGAATCGGCTCAGGCGATCGAGCACCCCTGCGCCGCGGGCGCGACGGCGGGCCTGCCGATGGAGGGCATCCCGAGGCTGACGGCCGGCTTGCCGGTGCCCTGCGGGGCGTCCTGCAGGGCCTCCCAGGCGTCTCCCCCGCGAGTGCGCCGGACGGCATACGTGCCGCCCTGAACCCCCGAGTCGGCGACGAGGTGGTGCGGCGCACCGTAGGTGACCTCGACGGTGACCATGTCGCCCGGGCGGGGCACCTCGGCGCCGTCGGGGACGGCGAAGTGCACCAGGCGGTTGTCGCGGGCCCGGCCGGAGAGCCGCTTGGTCTCCTGGTCCTTGCGGCCCTCGGAGGGGGCGACGAGCACCTCGACCTCACGGCCCTCGAGGGCACGGTTGCCGGCCCAGCTGAGCTCCTCCTGGAGGGCGATGAGCCGCTCGAACCGCTCCTGCACGACCTCCTTGGGCACCTGGCGGTCCATGGTGGCGGCTGGGGTGCCGGGGCGGATGGAGTACTGGAAGGTGAAGGCGCTGGAGAAGCGCGACTCGCGCACGACGTCGAGCGTGCCCTGGAAGTCCTCCTCCGTCTCGCCCGGGAAGCCGACGATGATGTCCGTGGTGATCGCGGCGTCGGGGATGTGGCGGCGGACGTTCTCGATGATCCCGAGGAACTTCGTGCTGCGGTAGGAGCGGCGCATGTCCTTGAGCACCTTGTCCGAACCGGACTGCAGCGGCATGTGCAGGCTCGGCATGACGTTGGGCGTCTCCGCCATGGCGAGGATGACGTCGTCGGTGAACGCGGCCGGGTGCGGGCTGGTGAAGCGAACCCGCTCGAGCCCCTCGATCTCGCCACAGGCCCGGAGGAGCTTGCCGAAGGCGAGCCGGTCACCGAACTCGACGCCGTAGGTGTTGACATTCTGGCCGAGCAGCGTCACCTCGACGACGCCCTGCGCCACGAGGGCCTCGATCTCGGCGAGGATCTCCCCCGGCCGGCGGTCCTGCTCCTTGCCGCGCAGGCTGGGGACGATGCAGAAGGTGCACGTGTTGTTGCAGCCGACCGAGATCGAGACCCACGCGCTGTAGGCGGAGTCGCGGCGGGTCGGCAGCGTCGAGGGGAAGACCTCGAGGCTCTCGAGGATCTCGACCTCGGCCTTCTTGTTGTGGGCCGCCCGGTCGAGCAGCGCCGGCAGGGAGCCGATGTTGTGCGTGCCGAAGACGACATCGACCCACGGGGCGCGCTGGACGATGGTGCCGCGGTCCTTCTGGGCCATGCAGCCGCCGACGGCGATCTGCATGTCGGGATTCTTCTGCTTGGCCGGGCGCAGCTGGCCCAGGTTGCCGTAGAGCTTGTTGTCGGCGTTCTCGCGAACCGCACAGGTGTTGAAGACGACGACATCGGCCACCTCGGGCCGCTCCGCCTCCGGCAGGCTGGCAACGTCGACGTAGCCCGCGGTCTCGAGCAGGCCGGAGAGCCGCTCGCTGTCGTGGACGTTCATCTGGCACCCGTGGGTGCGCACGTCATACGTCCTGCTCCGCACGGGTGCGGGGGCGGGGTCGACGGCTGCGGAGGTCGTGTTCTGCGAAGTCATGGCACCGACAAGGGTACGACCCGCCGTGTGCACCTCCTGACGACACGGCTCCGTACGCCTCGGGCCGCCGTCTGACGCACCGTCTTGGGTCAGCGGGAATAGCAAGGCGCACCGCCCCGTTGCAGTGCTTGACAGTTCAACAACTCAGCATCATCATAGTTGTTGAAAGTTCAATGACTACTGACAAGGACACATCATGGGCCTGTTCAACCGCACCAAGGACGAGACCGTCACCGAGACCCCCTCGGTCGCCGTCGAGAACATCTCCGGCGACTACACGATCGACCCGAGCCACACGCGCATCGGCTTCTCGGCCCGTCACGCGATGGTGACCAAGGTCCGCGGCAACTTCGAGGAGTTCGAGGGCTCGGCACACGTCGACACCGTCAACCCCGCCGCCTCGTCCGTGACCGTGACCATCCAGGCCGCCAGCGTCACCACGGGCAACGAGCAGCGCGACGGCCACCTCAAGACGCCGGACTTCTTCGACATCGCCAACTACCCGCAGATCACCTTCGTCTCGACCGACGTCGAGCGCGACGGCTCCGAGTGGGCCATCACCGGCGACCTGACGATCAACGGCGTCACCAAGTCCGTCACCATCCCCTTCGAGGAGACCGGCTCGGCCAAGGACCCGTTCGGCAACACCCGCGTGGGCTTCGAGGGCGAGGTCACCATCGACCGCACCGAGTGGAACCTGTCCTTCAACGCGGCCCTCGAGACCGGCGGCGTGCTGGTCAGCGAGAAGGTCAAGCTCGAGTTCGACGTCTCGGCCATCGCCAACGTGCCTGCCGCCGTCTGAGTCACGGCGACACCAGCTCCACCCGAAGGGGTGAGGACCGAGAGGTCCTCACCCCTTCGTCGTCCCCCGCCGGGGCTCGGCGTCAGTCGCGCCGATGCTCGGGGAGGCCGTCGAGGGCGTCCCGGATGACGGGCCAGGCCACCTCGCCGGAGTAGCCCTTGCGCGCGAGCATCCCGGCGAGCCGTCGAGCCTGCACCGCCGGATCCAGGCCTCGCATGGTGCGCAGCTTCTTCTCCACGAGCAGCTCGGCCCGGGCCCGCTCGTCGCCGGCACCGACCTGGCCGAGTGCCTCGTCGGCGATCTCCTGGTCGATGCCCTGCTTGCGCAGCTCGTGGGCGAGTGCCTTGCGTGCCAATCCATTGCCGGACTGCTTGGACCGCACCAGCATCTGGGCGTACGCCTCGTCGTCGACGAGACCGACCTCGGTGAAGCGGTCGAGCACCTTGGCGGCCACATCGTCGTCACACCCGCGCTGCCGCAGCTTCTTCTCGAGCTGTGACCGGCTCCGAGGCGCCATGCTGAGCTGGCGCAGCACGATGGCCCTGGCGACCGACTCGGCCTCCCCGTCGGACAATTCGTCAGGCTCGGGCGCGGCGCCATCTTCGCGCACAGCGTCAGCCCCGGGCGTGGGGAGGTCGGACTCCTCGGGCGGCGGCGCCCAGTCCGGCCGCTCCCCCGGGTCCTGCGACCCCCAACCGGTGCCGGGGGCCTTCGCCGGTGACGGGCGTGAACGCGCGCGACCAGCAGCCCGGCGCCCGGCAGCCGGGCGCTGCGCTGCGCCCAACGCCGTGCCAGTCGCGGGTGGCAGACCGCTGGCCCGCGCCCGGGCCACGACCTCGGCGTCAGCGAGGGCGGCCGCAGCGCGGGCCAGACGGTCCTGCGAGGTCTCCTGGTCGGAGGAGCCCATGATCAGAAGTCGACGGGCACGTCCGCGACCTGGGCGGGCTGGTCGACACGGGGACCGACCCCCAGCTTCTCCTTGACCTTCTTCTCGATCTCGTCGGCGAGGTCGGGGTTGTCCTTGAGGAAGTTGCGGGCGTTCTCCTTGCCCTGACCGAGCTGGTCGCCCTCGTAGGTGTACCAAGCGCCGGCCTTGCGGACGAAGCCGTGCTCGACACCCATGTCGATCAGGCCGCCCTCGCGGGAGATGCCCTGGCCGTAGAGGATGTCGAACTCGGCCTGCTTGAACGGCGGGGACACCTTGTTCTTGACGACCTTGACGCGGGTGCGGTTGCCGACCGGCTCGGTGCCGTCCTTGAGGGTCTCGATGCGGCGCACGTCGAGGCGCACCGAGGCGTAGAACTTCAGCGCCTTGCCACCGGTGGTGGTCTCGGGCGAGCCGAACATCACGCCGATCTTCTCGCGGAGCTGGTTGATGAAGATCGCCGTCGTGCCGGTGTTGTTGAGGGCACCGGTCAACTTGCGCAGCGCCTGGCTCATCAGGCGGGCCTGCAGACCGACGTGGCTGTCGCCCATCTCGCCCTCGATCTCGGCGCGGGGCACCAGGGCCGCGACCGAGTCGATGACGATGATGTCGATGGCGCCCGAGCGGATGAGCATGTCGGCGATCTCGAGGGCCTGCTCACCGGTGTCGGGTTGGGACACGAGCAGGGCGTCGGTGTCGACGCCGAGCTTCTTGGCGTAGTCGGGGTCGAGCGCGTGCTCGGCGTCGATGAAGGCGGCGATGCCGCCGGCCCGCTGCGCGTTGGCCACCGCGTGGAGCGCGACCGTCGTCTTGCCCGAGGACTCCGGGCCGTAGACCTCGATGACGCGGCCGCGCGGCAGTCCGCCGATGCCGAGCGCGACGTCGAGCGAGATCGAGCCGGTCGGGATGACCTCGATGGGCGGCCGGACGTCGTCGCCGAGGCGCATCACCGCACCCTTGCCGTAGCTCTTCTCGATCTGGCCCATCACCGAGGCGAGGGCCTTGTCCTTGTCCTTCTCCTGCACCGATGCCATGTCGGTCACCTAACTGCCGTCTGCGCTGCGGTCGTCTACCTTCGACCCGGGCGACGGCTTCGAATGAGATCGAATGAGATTCGCTGTCGGGTCAGACGTTAGGTGCCGGCGCCGACATCGGGTGGACCACGAGACGGCCTGTGGACGATGCGGGTGGTGGCGCAGGACCTGTGGACAACACACTACCGAACACGTGTTCGAAATGCGCACCCGACACGCCGGTCAGCGGCTCGACCGGCCGCCCTGCCCCGCCTGCCCGCCCTGCGCACCGCGCGCCACCCGGGTGTCGCGGCCGAGGCGTCGCTCCGGCGGCACGTCCATGTCGACGCAGATCGCCTCCCACACCTCCCGCGGCGGCTCGCCGTCGGCGAGCGCCTGCACCACCGTGCGGTTGCCCAGCGCACCCAGCACGTGGTCGCGGGCGAGCGACCCGGCATACGCCGCGCCGAACTCGTCGTCCATCAAAGTCCAGAAGTGGCTGATCCGCACCCCAGCAGTCTGCCACCGGCCACGGCGGAACCGGGACGCTCGCTCCCGGCGTCGCAAGATCACGCAACCGGCCACGGGGTTCCCACGCGGCCGGTATGGTCCATTCGTCCCGCGCCGACGCGCGCGGCCCATCGACTCTTCAGGGGAGCACAGCATGACCGAGCCCAATTCCGGGGGCAGCCAGCCCTACACCTATCCGGTGCCCGCCGGCACGGCGCAGACGGTGCCCGGGGAGGTGTCCCTCTCGGACGACCCCCAGTCGCCGACTCCGGGTGGCCGCAGGCGTCCCGCCCTGCTCGTGGGCGCGCTCGTCGCGGCGCTCGCCCTCGGCGGCGCCGGGGCGCTCGCCTTCCAGAAGCTGAGCGGCGGAGGGTCCCAGCCGGCAGAGGTCCTGCCCGGCGACGCCTACGCGTACTTCCGCCTCGACATCGACCCGTCCGCCGGGCAGAAGATCGCCGCCGTGCGCTTCCTCGGCAAGCTGCCGCAGGTCAAGGACACCCTCGACACCGACAACCCCCGCAAGAAGCTGTGGGACCTCGCCGCCAAGGACGCGAAGAACAGCTGCGTCTCCAAGTTCGACTTCGACAAGGACATCGCACCCTGGCTCGGGGACCGCGTGGGGGTCGCCGTGCGCCCCGGCGGCACGAAGAAGGACCCGAACTTCGCGATCGCCTTGCAGGTCAAGGACGACGGCGCGGCGAAGGACACGCTGACGCGCCTGTTCGCCTGCAGCAAGGACGGAGCCGACGTGCGCATGCGGGGCGGCTACGCCATCGTGACGGCCCCGGGGGCGGGAGACGCCACCCTCGCGGCCGTCGACAAGGGCTCGCTGGCCACCAACACCACCTTCACGCAGGACATGGCGGCCCTCGGCGAGCAGGGCGTCATGTCGGGCTGGTTCGACATGGGCAAGGGTGCGAGCGAGATCCAGAAGCTCGGCGGCACCGCCGCGCTGGGCACCCTCGGTGACATGGGCAGCATGGGCTCGATGACGACTGCGGCCGGCGCCAAGGGGCGCGTCGCCGTGGCCGTGCGCTTCCAGGCCGACTACGTCGAGCTGGCCGGCGCCGTCCGCGGGGCCGACGGGTCGATGACGGCCAAGGGCGACGGCGCGGAGCTCGCCTCCCTGCCGGCGAACACCCTGGCGGCCATCAACATCTCCGGCGCGGACCAGATGCTCAAGAACGGCTGGCCGACTCTCGAGAAGCAGCTGCAGGGCCTCGGGTCCGCCGGCACCGGCTCGAGCGACATCACCGGCGAGATCGAGCAGCAGCTCGGGATGAAGCTGCCCGACGACCTCGAGATCCTCCTCGGTCGCTCGTTCACCCTGGCCATGCCGGGCCAGACCTTCGGGTCCGACATGCCCACCATCGGGGCCAAGGTCCTCACGAGCGACGCCAAGCGCGCCGACGAGCTCGTCGGTCGGCTCCTCGAGACCGCCGGCGCGCCCAGTGGCACCCTGACCCACAAGGCCGACGGCGACAAGCTGTTCGTGGCGACGACGCCCGGCTACGCGGACGACCTGCAGGCGGGCGGCAAGCTCGGCGACACCGACGCCTTCAAGCTCGCGGTCGGCGACGTCAGCCGCTCCAACGCCACCCTGTTCGTCGACCTCGACAAGGTCGACGACCTCGTCAAGGGGCAGGTGCACGGCCAGGCCAAGTCGTTCCTCGAGTCCCTGCGCGCCTTCGGCGCCAACGCCTCCTCGACGGGCAGCGGCGAGGGCACGTTCACGCTCCGTCTCGTCGGCGACTGAGCCACGCAACACCACGAAGGGCCCCGCTCCGGCGGGGCCCTTCGTGCGCGCGGGTCAGCCCGCCGTGACGAAGCCGGAGATGCCGAAGCCGCCCGTCGTCGGAAGGCGGATCTGGTTCTGGCAGTAGGAGACTCCGCCGACGACCGGAGAGGCCACCGACCACCAGCCGGCATCGAGGTCGCTCACCTCGGTCGTCGGCTCCGCAGCGACGAGCGCCGCGGCGGCCCCGACGCCGATGTGGCTCTCCATCATCGAGCCGACGATGGTCCGCAGGCCCTCCTCGTGCGCCCGGCGCAGCATGTCGCGTCCCACGGTCAGCGAGCCGCACTTGGCGAGCTTGACGTTGACCAGGTCGGCGGCCCCCAGCCGGATGATGCGCTCGAGGTCGTAGGGCCCGTAGCACGACTCGTCGGCCATGACCGGCAGCCCGACGCGCTCGCGCACCCAGGCGAGTCCCTCGACGTCCTCGGCGACGACGGGCTGCTCGACGAACTCGACGCCGAGGTCGGCGACCTCGAGGGCCCGGATCACCGCGACGGCCTCCTCGCGCGTCCACCCCTGGTTGGCGTCGAGGCGGATGGCGACGTCGGGACCGACGGCCTCGCGCACCGCGGCGACACGCTGCACGTCGGTGCCGGCGTCGGTGCCGACCTTCATCTTCAGGGTGGTGAAACCGTCGGCGACGCGGCTCCGGGCCGTGTCGGCCAGCGCATCCGCGGCGCCCGCCGAGAGCGTGACGTCGGTCGTCAGCAGATCACGTATGCCGTCCGCCCGGGTCGTCAGGACCGCCGCGACGGAGGTGCCCTCCGCCTGCGCGAACAGGTCGTGCAGGGCCGCGTCCACCGCCGCCTTGGCGCCGAAGTTGCGGGCCACGGCGCGCTGCACGACAGCACCGGCCGCCGCCAGGTCGTCGCGGTCGTCGAGGCGCCGGCCCACGACCGCCGGGGCGAGCATGAGCTCGATGCAGGCGGTGGCGCTGGCCAGGGACTCGCCGGTGACCTGCCAGACCTGCGGGGCCTCCCCCCAGCCGGTGCGGCCATCGCTGTCGGTGATGGTGACCACGACGGTGTCGGTGGTCTCGGTGCGGCGCAGCGACGTCACGAAGGGCGTGTGCAGTCGGACGGACGAGCTGGTCGTGGTGACGCGGTCGATCGTGGTCATGCCTGCCCCTCCCCCGCCGGGTGCTCGGCCGCCCACACCTCGCGGGCCACCTCCGCCACGAGCGCTGCGGCTGAGGTCTCGTCGAGGTCGACGGTCGTGCAGACGGCGAGGACGAACGGGTCCTCGCCCACCGGGCGCACGAGGGCGACGTCGTGCGAGACGCCGGGGATCCAGCCGGACTTGCTCGCCGTGGGCGTCCCGGTGGGCAGGCCGGCCGGGACCTGGTCGACGTGCACCTGGCGGCTCAGCAGCTCCTCGACCGGACCGAGCACGGCCTCACCGCCGAGAGCCTGCTCGCGTCGGCCGACGGCGGCCATCACGAGCCCGAGGTCGGCGGCGGTGACGGTGTTCGTGATGCCTGCCTGCCGGGCCACCGCGTCCTCGATGCCTCTTGCCACGACGGTCGCCGGGGAGCAGCCCACGATGCGCAGCACCTCGGCCACCTCGCCGAGGCCGACCACGTCGATGAGCAGGTTGGTGGCGATGTTGCTCGACTGGGTGATGGCCGCTTCGGCCAGCTCGAGGACCGTGCGCGTGGCGCCCACCGCACCCCAGGTCTGCGGGTCCTGGTCCTCGGACTCGTCGAGCGAGAAGGGGGACCCGTCGAGGACCGAGGCGAAGGTGGCGGTGACCTGCACCGGCGCGGCCAGGTCGATCTCTCCGCGGGCGACGCGCCGGAACGCTGCGATGACCAGCGGCAGCTTCATCGTGGAGGCCGCGTAGTGCGGGGCGAGGGACGAGCGCTCGTAGCGGGAGCGGCCGTCGAGGTCACCGAGCCAGACGGAGACCACCGGGTCCGGGTGGTCCCCGTCGCGCAGGTGCCCGGTCAGGCGGGCGATCGCGTCGTCGAGGCGTGGGTCGAGCTCGGTCTGCAGCGCTGGGAGTGGGGTCGGCACCCCAGAAGGCTAGAAGATCAGGCGGCGGAGGCGGACACCACGTCGCTGCTGGGGACCGGCAGCGCGACGGTCGGGGCGAGCCCCTCGCTCTCGGCCATCCGGTTGGAGACGTCGACGAGCACCTCGGACAGCGGCAGCCGCAGCGCCCCGCAGATGGAGGCGAGCAGCTCGGAGGAGGCCTCCTTCTCGCCACGCTCGACCTCGCTGAGGTAGCCGAGGGAGACCGATGCCGTGGCGGACACCTCGCGGAGGGTGCGGCCCTGGGCGCGCCGGCGCTCGCGCAGCACGTCGCCGAGCTCGCGTCGCAACAGTGTCGTCATGCCGTCCTCCTTCAGGTCGCTGGTGTCGTGCGGTCGGAAGCAGAGCCACCGCCGGGGTGACCCGACAGGCCTACCGTACCCCGAGCCGCCGACGGCGTGGCAGGGGTTCGGGTCGTGGCGCCGATCTCGTCCACCGCGAGGCGGATGACGGCCTCGACGGTCGCCGAGCGGATCTGCGCCCTGGTCCCGTTCAACTCCAGGGGGCGCGTCACTGTTCCCCGCGGACCGGCCACCGCGACGTGCACGGTGCCCGCGGGCTTGCCCTCGCTGGGTCCGGGGCCCGCCACCCCGGTGGTGGCCAGGCCCCACGTGGACCCGAGCCTGCGGCATACGCCCTCGGCCATGGCCACCGCCACCGCGGGATCGACGGTACCGACCCGGGCGACCAGCTCGGCGGGGACGTCGAGGAGCAGGGTCTTGACGCGCGCGGCGTAGGCGACCACGCCGCCGAGCAGCACCACCGAGGCACCGGGGGTGTCGGCGATGGTCGCCGACACGAGGCCGGCCGTGAGCGACTCGGCGCACGCCACGGTCTCGCCCGAGCCGGTGAGCAGCGCCACGAGGCGGGCACCGGGCGTGGGGTCCTCGCCGGCGTGGGCGTCAGTCGGCGCGGCCATGTCAGTCCAGGTTGGCCGGACGCCCGGGCGGGGTCGTCTCCCCCGCGGCACCGGTCACGGGGTCGGTGTCCTTGGCGGCACGACGAGCGCGCGTGCGCTCACTCGTCTCGCGCAGCCGGGCGGCCTTGAACACGTAGTCGATCCCCGTGACGACCGTCAGGACGAGCGCCGCGCCGAGCACGACGTAGGACACGAACAGCCACACCTCGCCGAGGGGCAGCACCCACAGCGGGAAGGTCAGTGCGCCCAGCGACAGCGTCTGCAGCATCGTCTTGAGCTTGCCGCCGCGCCCTGCCGGCATGACGCCGTGGCGGATCACGACGAACCGCATCACGGTGATCCCGATCTCGCGCACGAGGATGACCACGGTCACCCACCACCAGACCACGCCCAGCACCGAGAGCCCGATGAAGGCGGTGCCCGTCAGGGCCTTGTCGGCGATGGGGTCGGCGACCTTGCCGAAGTTGGTGATCTCGCCGCGGCGGCGCGCCAGCTTGCCGTCCACGCCGTCGGTCACGGCAGCGAGCGCGAAGACGACCCACGCCCAGAACCGCCACCACGGCTCCGAACCGCCGTCCTGGAACAGCAGCACGGCATACACGGGGACGAGCAGGAACCGCAGCACCGTCAGGGCGTTCGGCAGGTTCCAGTCGGTGGGACGGGGCGCCGGCCCCTCCCCCCGGTGGAAGGTCTGTGGCGTCATCGCGGCTCCGCGAGCAGGTCGATCCCCTCGGTGCCGACGACGACGGCCTCGACGAGCTCGCCCACTGCGGGAACCGGCGCCCCGTCAGGCACCTGCACGATGGTGACCCCGTCGACGTCGGGGCCCTGGAAGTCGGCGCGACCGATGACCGACCCGTCCTCGTCGTCGATCTCCTCGACGAGGACCACGACGTGCTCGCCGATGCGCTCCTCGGCCCGCTGCGCGTTGAGCTCCTCGACGAGGCGGGTGAAGCGGTCGAGGCGCTCGGCGACGACCTCAGGAGCGAGGTGTCCGGCATACCCCTCGGCCTCGGTGCCGTCCTCGTCGGAGTAGCCGAACACGCCGACGACGTCGAGGCGTGCCTCGGTGAGGAAGGCCTCGAGCTCGTCGAGGTCGGCCTCGGTCTCGCCGGGGAAGCCGACGATGACGTTGCAGCGGATGCCGGCCTGCGGGGCGTCGGCGCGCACCCGGGCGAGCAGGTCGAGGAAGGCCTCGCGCGAGCCGAAGCGGCGCATCGAGCGCAGCAGCGGCTCCGAGGCGTGCTGGAAGGAGATGTCGTAGTAGGGCACGACGCCGGGGGTGTCGGCCATGGCGCGGAGCAGGCCCGGGCGGATCTCGGCGGGCTGCAGGTAGGAGACGCGGACCCGCTCGATGCCCTCGATGGCCGTCAGCTCGCGCAACAGCTTCTCGAGCAGGGCGAGGTCGCCGAGGTCCTTGCCGTAGCTGGTGGAGTTCTCGGAGACGAGGAAGAGCTCCTTGACGCCCTGCTCGGCGAGCCAGCGGCCCTCGGCGACGATGTCGGCCGGGCGGCGCGACACGAACGCGCCGCGGAACATCGGGATGGCGCAGAAGGCGCAGCGCCGGTCGCAGCCCGAAGCGATCTTCAGGGGCGCCCAGGGCCGGCCGTCGAGGCGGGCGCGGATGACGCGCGGGCCCGAGGCGGGGACAGGCACCGCGGCGTCGGCGAGGTCGGGGCGCGCGTCGCCGTGTCCGGGCAGGGACACCCCGGCCGAGCCCTGCTGGCGCTCGACCGGCGTGAGCGGCAGCAGCGTGCGCCGGTCGCCGGGCGTGTGGCTCTCGACGTGCCCGCCCGCGAGGATCGTCTGCAGGTGGGCGCTCATGTCGCGGTAGGAGTCGAAGCCGAGCACCGCGTCGGCCTCGGGCAGCTGGTCGGCCAGCTCCTTGCCGTAGCGCTCGGCGAGGCAGCCGACGGCCACGACCTTCTGCGTGCGCCCCTCGCCCTTGAGGTCGGAGGCCTCGAGGAGCGCGTCGATGGAGTCCTTCTTGGCCTGCTCGACGAAGCCGCAGGTGTTGACCACCGCGACGTCGGCCTCGGACGCGTCGTCGACAAGACGCCACCCCTCGGCGAGCAGGCGGCCCGCCAGCTCCTCGGAGTCGACCTCGTTGCGCGTGCACCCGAGGGTGACGAGTGCGACGCTCTTGTCGGCGCTCGGGTGGGGAGGGGTCATGCGTCCACTCTAGATGGCGGGGTGTTCAATGGCCGACATGCCGGCAACCGCCCCCATCGGCCACGACGACGCGCTCACGAGGGCACGGGAGCTGCTGCGCAGCCACCCGCTCGTGGACGGCCACAACGACCTCCCTTGGGCCGCACGTGAGCTCGCTGGTTACGACTTCGACGCGCTCGGCATCGCCGACCGGCTCACGACCACCCAGACGGACCTGCCGCGGCTGGCCGACGGTGGCGTCGGCGGCCAGTTCTGGTCGGTGTTCGTGCCGAGCACCCTGCAGGGCGACTCCGCAGTGACCGCGACGCTCGAGCAGGTCGACGCCGTCCACCGCATGGTGGGGGCGTATGCCGACCGGCTGGCCCTCGCACGCACCGCCGACGAGGTGGAGGCGGCTTCGGCATCGGGCCGGGTCGCGTCGCTCCTCGGCGCCGAGGGTGGCCACTCCATCGGGTGCTCGCTCGGGGCGCTGCGGATGCTCCACGCCCTCGGGGTGCGGTACATGACCCTGACCCACAACGACAACACCCCGTGGGCCGACTCGGCGACGGACGTCCCTGTCGTCGGGGGTCTCACCGAGTTCGGGCGCGAGGTCGTCCGCGAGATGAACCGCCTCGGCATGATGGTCGACCTCAGCCACGTCGCCGCCAGGACGATGCGGGCCGCCCTCGAGACGACCGACGCGCCCGTGATCTTCAGCCACTCCTCCGCAATGGCGCTGTGCGACACCCCGCGCAACGTCCCCGACGACGTGCTGGGCGCCCTGCCCGGCAACGGCGGCGTCTGCATGGTGACGTTCGTGCCCGAGTTCGTGTCCCCCGCCACCGCGGCGTGGCGCGTGGAGGCCGCCGCCGCGGCCGCCGAGGTCGGCGTCGAGGCCCGCGACTGGGAGGCGTTCGGGCGGTTCACCGCCACCTGGCAGCGCGAGCACCCCAAGCCGGACGCCACCGTCGAGCAGGTCGTCGCGCACCTCGAGCACGTGCGCGAGGTCGCCGGCATCGACCACATCGGAATCGGCGGTGACTACGACGGCACCGACACCTTCCCCGTCGGGCTCGAGGACGTGAGCGGCTATCCCCGCCTCGTGGCTGCCCTGCTCGAGAGGTCGTGGTCGGAGGCCGACGTCGCCCAGCTCGTACGCGGCAATACCCTTCGCGTCATGCGCGACGTGGAGGCGGTGGCCCGTGACCTGCAGCAGACGCGCAGTCCCAGCCTCCAGACGTACGCCCAGCTCGACGGCGAGCGCTCCGCGCCGTGACGACCCGCCGCGGGCTCTTCGTCGCGCCCTTCGACGCCCTGGCCGACCCGCGCGTGGTCGGCGACCTGGCGGCCGACGCCGAGGCGGCGGGCTGGGACGGCTTCTTCGTCTGGGACCACCTGCAGTACGGCGAGCGCGTCACCGAGATCGCCGACGTCTGGACCTGCTGCGCCGCGGTCGCGATGCGGACCGAGCGGTTGCTCTTCGGGCCGATGGTGACGCCGCTCGCCCGGCGCCGACCCCAGGTCCTGGCCCGACAGGCCTCCAGCCTGGCGGTCCTCTCCGGAGGCCGCTTCGTGCTCGGCCTCGGCCTCGGGGACGACTGGGTGGGCGAGTTCAGCGCCTACGGCGACGAGGGGGACCCCAGGGCCCGCGGCCGCATGCTCGACGACGGGCTGGAGGTCCTCACCGGCCTGCTCTCCGGCGAGCAGGTCCACCACGTCGGCGAGCACTACACCGCACGTGACGTCCGCTTCCGGCCGGCACCGGACGTGCCGATCTGGCTGGCGGGACGGTTCGGCAACCGCGCCCCGGTGCGCCGCGCCGTGAGGTACGACGGGTTCTTCGTCATCGACCTCGCGACTCCGGACGACCTGGACGTGCTCACCGACGAGCTGGCCGCGCAGGGCACGGCACCCGGCTTCGACGTGGTGCTGGACCTGAAGCCGGAGCAGGACCCCACCCCGTGGCTAAACCGCGGCGCGTCGTGGGTGCTGACCCGCGTCGGCCCCTACGACCTCGACCTCGGGCAGGTCCGGCGCATCGTCGCCGCCGGACCCTGAGCCCGCCGATCCAGGCCCGTGGCGTCAGCCGGCGCCGTAGCGGCGTCGCGCGAAGGCCAACCCGACCAGCGAGATGACGGCGACGGCCATGTAGTAGAAGCTCGGCGCGCTGAGCGAGCCGGTGAGGCCGATCAGCCACGTGAGCACAAGCGGGGCGATGCCGCCCAGGACCGTCACCCCGATGTTGTACGTGACGGAGACGCCGGTGGCTCGAACGTCGCTCGGAAACAGCACCGAGAGCAGCGCGGGCAGCGGGCCGAAGTAGAAGGCCATGATGACGCCGAGGACACCGATCGCGACGACGAGCACCGGGACGGTCGGTGAGGCGATGACGACAGCGAAGAGCGGCCAGGCGAGCACCAGCGCACCGAGCGCCGCCCACACCATCACCTTCGCGGGGCCGACCCGGTCGGCGAGGCGGCCGACGAGCGGCACGCCGACCATGGTGACGACCCCGGCGACGACACCGCCGAGGTACGCGGCGCTCGCGGGCACGCCGAGGTTCTTCACGGCATACGTCGGCATGAAGAGGATGAGGTAGACGGAGATCGTCGCGACGCCGACGCAGGCGGAGCCGGTCAGCACCCGACCGAGGTGGTGGGTGAAGGCCGCGCGGATGGGCGCCTCGTGCGGCGTCCGGTCGGTGAACTCCTGGGTCTCCGAGAGACGGGCGCGGATGTAGAGGCCCACCGGGCCGATGAGCAGGCCCAGCACGAACGGGATGCGCCAGCCCCAGGAGTAGAGGTCCTGCTTGGAGAGCTGGTTGAAGAGGACGTAGCCGAAGGCGGAGGCGAGGAACATCGAGATGCCCTGGCTCGCCACCTGCCACGAGGCGTAGTACGCCTTGCGGTGCGGGGCGGTCTCGATGAGGAACGTCGTGGCGGAGCCGAACTCGCCGCCTGCGGAGAAACCTTGGATGAGGCGCGAGACGAGGATGATGACACCGGCCCAGGCGCCGACCATGGCGTGCGTGGGTGCGGCGGCCATCAGCAGCGTGCCCACCATCATGAGCAGCAGGGTCAGGGTGAGCGCCTTCTTGCGGCCGTGCCGGTCGCCGTAGCCCCCGATGAGCATGCCGCCGAGCGGCCGCACCAGGTAGGAGATGGCGAACGTCGCGAAGGTCAGGATGAGACCGAGGGTCTTGTCGGTCTCGGGGAAGAAGTTCTCCGCGATGACGAGCGCGAACGAGGCGTAGACGATGATGTCGAACCACTCGAGGGCGGCCCCGATCGAGCTGCTGAGCACGGCCTTGCGGGCCTGGGCGAGGCGCTCGGGCGTCACGTCCGAGGGGGTGTGGGTCAGGACGGTCATGGTGCTCCTTGGCCGGGACGGCCGGTCAGGCTTGCGAGTCGGCGGGCAGGTCGGCGGGCAGGTCGGCGGGCGGGTCGCTACGGAGGTGGGTGAGGAGGCTGTCGAGGAGGGCGTCGCAGCGGTCGAGCTGGTCGAGCTCGACGAACTCGTCAGGGGCGTGCGCCTGGGCGATGTCGCCGGGTCCGCACACGGCAGTCGGGATGCCCGCGCGCTGGAAGAGGCCAGCCTCGGTGCCGTAGGCGACCTTCTCCGACGACGGGAGCCCCCCGAGCGCGGTGACGAGCTCGATCACGTCCGCGTCGTCCTCGGTCTCGAGGCCCGGAGCCTGTGCGCCGATGGACACCTCGACCCGTGCCGCCGGGTTCTCGTCGCGCATCAGCGCCTCGACGCGGGCGGCCTCGGCCCGGAACCTGGCGACGGTCGCCTCGACGTCGACGGCTGCGACGGCACGGAACTCGAAGGTGAGCGTGCACTCGGCCGGGACGGTGTTGACGGCGATACCGCCCTCGATCTGGTTGACGGTGGCGGTGGTGAACGGTACGTCGTAGTGCTCGTCGAACGGACCTTGGGTGCGGAACTCGTCGGCCACCTCGCGCACAAAGCGCACCAGGAGCGCGGCATACTCGATCGCGTTGACGCCGAAGGGAGTCCGCGAGGAGTGCGCGGCGACGCCGTGCAGCGTCATGCGGATCATCGTCAGGGCCTTGTGCCCGCGGATGACACGCATGCTCGTCGGCTCGCCGACGATGCAGGCGCGGGGCTCGAGCCCACGTCGGACGATCTCGTCGACGAGGGAGATGGCGCCCACGCAGCCGACCTCCTCGTCATAGGAGAAGGCGAGGTGCACGGGCTCGCGCAGGGGCGTGTCGGCCAACTGCTGCATCTTCGCGGCGACCGAGCCCACGAAGCCCTTCATGTCACAGGTGCCGCGGCCGTACAGGCGGCCGTCGCGCACCTCGGGGACGAACGGCTCGCTCGCCCAGTCCTGCCCGTCCACGGGCACGACGTCCGTGTGGCCAGACAGCACGATCCCACCGGTCGTGGTGCCGTCGGCCGCGGGGAAGGTCGCCAGCAGGTTGGCCTTGGTGCCGTCCTCGTTGGGGATGATCACGGGCTCGACGCCGTGGGCGCGGACCTCAGCGGCCAGCAGGTCGATGACCTCGAGGTTGCTGTTGCGGCTCGTCGTGTCGATGCGCAGGAGCCGAAGGATCCACTCGAGGCCGGGCGTCCCGGCATGGGCCTCCCCCGCAGAGGCGGCGGTCTCGGCAGCGGTGGTCTCGGGCGGCATACGACAGCTCCAGGGGGTAAGGGATCGGCGCGGCGACGGTCGGCGCACGCCACCGGTGTCGCGAGGGCAGCCGCGGCATTTGCGGCGTTCCATTCCTGAGGACACCATGTCAGCCATGCCGACGAGAGGCGCTCCGGCGCAGGATCACGCGACGACTGCTGAGACTGCGCAGGATTCCGCCATAGCCGTGGACGAGGTGGACCTGGCGATCGTCAACTGCCTGCAACTGGAGCCGCGCGCCTCGTGGACGCTCGTGGCGTCGGCCCTGGGCGTCGACCCGGTCACGGTCGCGCGTCGTTGGCAGCGCCTGTCGTCGGCCGGCATCGCCTGGGTCTCGGGCCGGGCGGCCGGGCAGGGACTGCCCGAGTCGTGCCTCGCGGTGATCGAGCTGAGCTGCACTGCCGCCGAGACCCTTGCCATCGCGGCGCGGGTCACCGAGCTCCCCCACGTCCTGAGCGTCGAGCACACCAGCGGTCCCCGGTCGCTGACGGTCCTCGTCGAGGTGAAGGACCTCGCCTTCCTGTCCCGCTTCCTGCTCGAGTCCCTCGGCTCCATCCCCGGAGTCGTCGCCACGAGTAGCCACGCGGTGACGAAGGTCTACTCGATGGGAGACCACTGGCAGCTGCACGTCCTCGACTCCCGGCAGCGCGCGATCATGATGCGGGCCCGGTCGCCCCGCGTCGACGGCCTGACCTCGGAGCACGCGGACCTCGCCCGCCCCTTCGACGCCGTCGACCG
Organism: Terrabacter sp. NPDC080008; assembly: GCF_040702505.1. Classification (NCBI taxonomy): domain Bacteria; kingdom Bacillati; phylum Actinomycetota; class Actinomycetes; order Micrococcales; family Intrasporangiaceae; genus Terrabacter; species Terrabacter sp. NPDC080008. Next base: position 32,624 of record NZ_JBFBLC010000012.1, on the reverse strand, counting down.
GAAGGTGACGCTGCTGCTCGGCGAGGACGGGCGTATGCCGGTGGCGACGATCGCAGCCCGCGCCGGGCTCAGCGAGAGCACCGTGCGTCGACGTCTCGCGGGGCTGGTCGACAACGGGCGGGTGGTCCTGCGCTGTGACATGGCGCTGCCCGACTCGGGATGGCCGGTGATCAGCTGGCTCTGGGCCTACGCCGATGCCGGCGACGTGGACGCGGTGGCCATGGCGCTCCGGCGCCTCCCCGGCATCCGGGTGTGCTGGCGCATCTCCGGCGGCAGGCCCAACCTCATGCTGGCCCTCACGACGCACTCACTGCACGAGCTGGCCCTCGTGGAGGCGCGGCTGGCCGCGGAGGTGCCCCGCATGGCCATCCTCGACCGGTCCATGGTGCTGCGGTCCATCAAACGGATGGGTCGGGCGCTGGGCGCGGACGGCCGGAGCATCCGGGCGGTCCCCCTCGACATCTGGGCCGACCCCTCCACGCCGGCGCCGGGGTGACCCCGGGCTCACTCCCCCGGCATCAGGACCGTCGTCAGCAGGCGACGGGTGCGCCCCTCCGGTGGCAGCGACATCCGCCGCGACACCACCTCGCGCAGGTCGGTGACGAGGTCCAGCAGCTCCTCGTCGGTGAGGTAGAGGGCAGCTTTCCGGTAGCCGGCGCCATCGCGGCCGAGGTCCACGTCGGGCCCGGCCAGGTAGTGGTCGAAGTCGTCGAGGACGCCCGCGACGAAGGTGGTGAACGCCTGGCGGTGCTCGTCGGGCGAGAGCCGGCGGGCCTCCGCGGGACCGACGTGGGCGGCCTCGGTGCGCAGCCGGTAGGTGCGCTCGGTGGCGCCGCGCACCTTCCGCTCCTCGACGACCTCGAGCAGGCCGGCATCGGCCAGCGTGGACACCTGCCGGTAGAGGGTCGCGGTGGAGACGTCCGGCAGCAGCTCGCGCAGCTGGCTGGTCGTCAGGGCCCGGTCCCCGAGGAAGGCCTGCACGACCCGCAGGCGGACCGGGTGCAGGAGCAGTTCGGCCGAGGTCATCGTCGATCTCTCACGGGCTATCCATTCTCATAGTTGACATTGGTTTCACTCATGAGAATACTTCGTCTCATGAGCGCTGTACACCTGACCTCCTCGCAGCTCACCGTCGAGCTCACCCGCGCGGAAAAAGTCGCCGGACTCCACGGCGACATCACCATCCCCCTGGCTGCCATCCGCGCCGTCGACGTCGTGCCGGATGCCCTCGCGGCGGCCCACGGGCTGCGCGCGCCGGGCCTCGCCCTGCCGGGAGTGCGCAAGGTCGGCACGTGGCGCACCAGGAACGGCTCGGAGTTCGTCGTGGCCGGCCGTGGCCAGCGTGGTGTCAGGCTCACCCTGACCGGCCAGGACCTCGCCTCGGTCCTGCTCGGCGACGACGACGCCGACGCGCTCGCCGCCCGCATCCGGACCGCGCTGTGAGCACCTCCGCGGGCGGCGCAGCCCGCTCGGCCCGCGCGGTCGAGCTGCGCTTCGCCGGACCGGACCGTGACCTGGCTGCGGCGCTGGTCGTGCCGGACGGCCCGGGCCCCTTCCCCGCGGCGGTCCTCGTCAGCGGCTCCGGTCCCGTCGACCGGGACTCCAACGCCCCGCAGCTGGCCATCGACTCCACCCGGCAGCTCGCCGACGCACTCGCCGAGGCCGGCATCGCCTCGCTGCGCTACGACAAGCGCGGCGTGGGCGGGAGCAGGCTGCTGCGCGACGGCAGCACCGAGGGCAAGCACGCCTGGAAGCGGGTCGGCCTCTTCGACAACGCCGACGACGTCGCCGCCGCGTACGCCGCCCTGGCCGGCCGGCCCGAGGTCGACGCCTCCCGGCTCTTCCTCGTCGGGCACTCCGAGGGCGCCACCCTGGTGGCCCACGTCGGTGCCCGGCTGCTCGCACAGGGCGCCGGGCCCCGCCCGGCCGGCATCGTGCTGCTCTCGCTGGCCGCCGTGCCCGGTGACGTCGTGCTGCGCTGGCAGACCTCCGCGGTGCTGCCCACCCTGCCGGCGCCCGTCCGCGCCATCCTGCGCCTGATGCGGGTCGACGTCGTCGCGAAGGTCTCGCGCAACCACGACCGGATCCGCGCGACCACGACCGACGTCGCCCGCATCGGGGGCGCGACCATCAACGCCAAGTGGTTCCGCGAGTTCCTCGACCACGACCCGCGCCAGGACCTGCGGGCCCTGACCGTGCCCGTGCTGGCCGTGACCGGCAGCAAGGACCTGCAGGTCGACCCGGCCGACCTCCACGTCGTCGCCGCGCTCGTCCCGGGCCCCATCGACACCTGGTGCGCACCGGACGTCTCACACGTGCTGCGCACCCAGTCGGGTCCGGCGTCGCTGCGCGCCTACAAGGAAGACGTTCGCCGGCCGGTCGAGCCGGCGGTCCTCGAACGCGTCACGGCCTGGATGGTGGCCCGCGCCCGCCCCGGTGTCGCGACGGAGGGCGCCCCGCAGCAGCGTCAGGCCACCGGCGACGCCCCGGCCTCGGCGGGAACGGTGACCGCATCGGACCCGCGACGGGCGCGCAACGCCAGCTTGTAGAGCTCGCCGAGGAGCAGCAGCAGGACCCCGGGGACCAGCACGATCGCCCACTGCCGCCCGGTCAGCGGGACGGTGTCGAAGAGGTCCTGCAACACGCGCATCTGGGTGATGAGCATGGCACTGACAACGGTCCAGCCCAGCGCCCACAGCAGCTTCGGGTTCGAGAGTGTCGCGCTGCCGAACGCGCTGTCCTCGGGGAAGCGAAGGTTGAGGGCGAGGAAGGCGTTCATGAGGGACAGCCCGACCAGCGCCATGGTCTGCCCGACCTGGAGCGAGCCGTAGGTGGTCTTGCCGATCTGCACCAGCACGAGGGTCGCGGCAGCCATGTAGAGGCCGTTGACCAGGAGCCGCACCATCATCGACCTGACGATGATCGGCTCGTCGGAGGGCCGGGGCGGTCTGTGCATGATCCCCGGGTTGGCCACGTCCAGGCCCATCACGGCGCCGAGGGGGGCCACCACCGCCATGTGGATCCACAGCACCTGGGAGGGGATCAGCAGCGCGGTGCCGGCGACCCGGAACAGGCTCGACCCCAGGAACGCGAGGATGAACATGAAGAGGTTCGCGATCTGGATCCGCAGGAACTTCTGCAGGTTGTCGTAGACCGACCGCCCCTCCTCGACCGCGGCCACGATGGTGGCGAAGTTGTCGTCGGCGAGGATCATCTTGGCGGCGCCCTTGGCGACGTCCGTGCCGGTGATGCCCATGGCGATGCCGATGTCTGCGGCCCCGATCGCCGGGGCGTCGTTGACGCCGTCCCCCGTCATCGCCACGACGTGGCCGTTGCGCCGGAGCACCTCGACCAGCCTCACCTTGTGCTCGGGAGCCACCCTCGCGATCACGCCGAGCTCCTCGACCTGCCGGGCCGCCTGCTCGTCGTCGAGCGCCGCGAACTCGGCGCCGGTCATGGTCCGGCCCTCGATGCCGAGCTCCTCGGCGATCGCGGCAGCGGTGACGGCGTGGTCCCCGGTGATCATGCGGACCCGGATCCCGGCCCGCTTCGCCTCCGCGACGGCCTTCTTCGCCTCGGCCCGGGGCGGGTCCACCTCTCCGACGAGGGCCACCATCTCGAGATCCTGCATCAGCGGCATCAGGTCGGCTGACGGGTCGAAGGTGGCCGGGTCGAACTCTCGCTGGGCGAAGGCCAGGACCCGCCTTCCCTGCGCGGCGATGCGCTCGTTCTCGGCGGAGACCTTCGCGCGGGTCTCGACGGTCAGCGCCTGACTCACTCCCCCGGGCATCCGGGCACTCGTGGACCGCTCCAGGACCACGTCCGGCGCGCCCTTGACGTAGGCCCGCACCACGGGTCGCCCATTGCCCCCGGGCATCTCGTGGAACGTCGCCATGAACTTGTAGTCGGAGTCGAACGGCAGCGTCGCGATGCGCGGGTGGCTCTGGCGGAACTGCCGCACGTCGATGCCGCCCTTCTCCGCCAGCACGTAGAGGGCACCCTCGGTGGGGTCGCCGACGACGGCGCCCTCCTGGATGTCGGCGTCCTGGCAGAGCGCACAGGGGAAGAAGATGTAGTCCAGGTCCGACTCCGCGTCACCCGCGGTGCGGTGCACCTGGCCCTCGAAGCCGTAGCCCTCGCCGCTGACCGTGTAGTGGTGCGCCACTGTCGTCAGCTCACGGACGGTCATCTCGTTGCGGGTCAACGTGCCGGTTTTGTCGGAGTTGATGGCAGAGGTGGAGCCCAGGGTCTCGACGGCGGGCAGCACCTTCATGATCGCGTGCCGGCGGGCCATGTTCACCGACCCCACCGACAGGATGGTCGTCACGACGGCGGGAAGGGCGTCGGGGATGGACCCGACAGCCAGCGCCACGCCGATGCCGAAGAGCGCCGTGAAGGACTCGCCCTGGACGAGCCCCAGGACGAGGATCGCGACGAAGGCGAAGAGCGCCGCGGCGATGATGAAGACGGTGAGCCGGTCGACCTGCTTGGTCAGGGGCGTCTTCTCGGCCTTCTGGCCCGCCAGCAGGTGAGCGATGTGCCCGACCTCCGAGCCCATGCCCGTGGTGGTCACGAGGATCTCGCCGTGACCGCGGGTCACGTTCGTGTTCATGAAGGCCATGCACGTCCGGTCGCCGATCGCCACGGCGGCCACGGGCAGCGGCTCGGTGCCCTTCTCGACGGCCAGGCTCTCTCCGGTCAGGGCTCCCTCCTCGATCTGCAGCGTGGCGGCGACGACGACCCTGCCGTCTGCCGGGACCCGGTCACCCGCGTCGACCAGCACGACGTCACCGGGCACGATCTCCTCGGCGGGGATCTCGAGGACGGAACCGCCGCGGCGCACCTTGGCGACCGCCTGCAACATGGCCCCGAGGGCCGATGCTGCGGCGTGGGCCTTGCCCTCCTGGTGGTATCCCAGCCAGGCGTTGAACAGGGTCAGCAGGGCGAGTCCGATGGCAGTGCCCCACTCGCCGATCAGCAGGCTCACGACGGCCGCCACGACGAGCACGATCTGCATGTAGTCGCCGTAGTGCCTGAGGAACTGCCGCCACACCGGCTCCGGCTCCTCCTCGGCGATCACGTTGGGCCCGGAGGCGGCGAGGCGGTCCTGCGCCTGCTCCTGCGTCAGGCCCCCGGCCACGTCGACCTCCAGCCGGTGCGCGGCCTCGTCGACCGTCAGGGTCCACCAGGCCACGGTCCCCTCCGGCTGGGCGGTGACCGTCTCGGCACTCACCTTCTGGGACATCGGTTCCTCCCTGGGACGACGGGCGGCTCTGGACGACCAGCCGTCAGAACGGTGTGGGGATGGCGCGCGGCGGCAGGGTCGGCGGCTGGTAGTCGCCGGCGTCCTGGCGTTCCGGCAGCTCGACCTCCTGGAGCTCCAGCGGCTCGTAGGGCACCTGGCTCAGCAGGTGGCTGATGATGTTGAGGCGGCCGCGCCGCTTGTCGTCGGTGTTCGCGACGAACCACGGGGCCCACGGGGTGTCCGAGGCGGCGAACATGGCGTCGCGAGCGCGGGAGTAGTCGTACCACCGGCCGTAGGACTCGAGGTCCATCGGCGAGAGCTTCCAGACCTTTCGGGGGTCGTGGATCCGGCTCTCGATCCGACGGGTCTGCTCCTCGGGTCCGACCTCGAGCCAGTACTTCAGCAGGAGGATCCCCGAGTCGGTCATCGCCTTCTCGACCGCGGCGACCTGCTCGAGGAAGCGGTCGGTCTGCGCCGGTGTGCAGAAGCCCATGACACGCTCCACCCCGGCCCGGTTGTACCAGCTCCGGTCGAAGACGACGACCTCGCCGGCGGCCGGGAAGTGCCTGATGTACCGCTGGATGTACATCTGCGACCGCTCCCGCTCGGTGGGTGCCGGCAGGGCCACGACGCGGAAGACCCGGGGGCTCACCCGCTCGACGAGCCGCTTGATGGTGCCGCCCTTGCCGGCGGTGTCACGCCCCTCGAAGACGATGCAGACCTTGGCCCCCGTCGCCCTGACCCACTCCTGCATGGCCACGAGCTCCCCGTGGAGCACGGCCAGCTCGGACTCGTAGGTCCGGCGCGGGAGCCTGTGACCGCGCTGGCCCCGCTCGCGGTCCGCCGTGGGCCCGCGCGGCTGCTGTTCCGCGGCCTGCGCCTTCGCGCCCCGCCCCTTGTGCTTCTTGCCCATCGCCGGCCTCCCGCATGCCGCCGGTCGCGTCTGCGGTCGCGTTCCCCTCGAACCTCGACCGCCTTCGTAGGCTAACCCCGGCGTCGGCGCGGCGTCCGCGCTTCACCGGGCACACGGCATACGTCCGCGGCGGGGCAGCACCCTACTGGCGGAAGCGGGCGATCGTGAGGCCGACGAGGCGGGCCACGACGAGCGCGACGTAGAGCATGCCGACGATCTGCTGGAGCAGGACGAAAGCCCGAGCGTGCGCCTCGACGGCGATGATGTCGGACAGGCCGGTCGAGGTCATCGTGGTGATGGACAGGTAGAGCAGCTCGAACCAGGTGCGCGTCCCCGGGTCGGCCTCGCCGTAGATCGTGAAGGAGTGGCCCCACACCAGTTGGACGGCGGAGTAGAGGTAGGCGAAGCCCCAGGCCACCACGGTGAACGTCGCCCCGGTGGCATAGAGCTCGTCGCGGGTCACCCAGTTGTCGGCGAACATGTAGCGGATCAGGCCGTAGGCCGTGTAGAGGTAGAAGAGCGCGTGAAGCAGGGCGCTCCAGAAGGCGACGACGTCGTTCAACGGCCAGATCGCCTCGGCCACGGTGAGCAGCACCACCGGTCCGCCGAGCAGCACCGCGATCCACGTCAGGGCCGGCGTCGCGCGCACGGCCCGAACCGCGAGGAAGAGCACGAGCAGCCCGATGATGCCGAAGACCGCACGGCCGGTCTCGCGCACGTCGACGGCGCGGGTCTCGATGAAGGGATAGGTCAGCAGGGCCGTCAGCTGGGCGAAGAGCAGCAGGGCGCACGGCAGCTCGGCGATCTTGCGCCGGACGCGGTCGAGCCGCGAGGGAGCACTCCCTCGCGGCGTTGGCGGCCACAGCTCCAGCGACGCAGTCACGCGAGGGAGCCTATCCCGGCACCGCGCCTGGCCGCCGTCAAGAAGCCGTCAAGGCCCCGTCAGCCGGGCATCAACCCCGCAGGTGGCCGCCGCGGCCGGGCATAGGACTGACCCATGGTCACCGACATCCTCCTGGGCCTCGTGGCGCTCGGCCTGCTCGCCTACCTCGTCCACGTCCTGCTGCACGCGGACCGCTTCTGATGAGCGACACGCTCAGCGGGCTGCTCACCATCGCCGTCCTCGTCGCCGCCCTCGCGATCGTGCACGTGCCGCTCGGGAACTGGATGGCGAGGGTCTTCACCGACGAGAAGCACTGGACGGCAGAGCGGCTCGTCTACCGCCTCGTCCGCGTCGACCCCGCTTCCGAGCAGCGGTGGCCGACGTATGCCGTCGCCGTCGTCGCGTTCTCGGTCGTCGGGGTCGCGCTGCTGTTCCTCATGATCGTCCTGCAGGGCGTGCTGCCGTTCGCCCGTGGCGCCACGATGCACGTGGACACGGCCCTCAACACTGCGGTCTCGTTCGTCACGAACACCAACTGGCAGTCGTATGCCGGTGAGTTCGGGACGTCGCCGCTCGTGCAGACCGTCGGGCTCACCGTCCAGAACTTCGCCTCCCCCGCCGTCGGGCTGGCCGTTGCCGTTGCGCTGGTGCGCGGTCTCGCGCGCTCCACCGGCACGACCCTCGGCAACTTCTGGGTCGACCTGACGCGCGGCCTCGTCCGCGTCATCCTGCCCCTCGCGGTGGTGGCCGCCGTCGTGCTGCTGCTCGGCGGCGTGGTCCAGAACCTTGCCGAGCCGACGGCCGTCGCGACGCTCTCGGGCGGCCACCAGGTCGTCCAGGGCGGCCTCGTCGCCTCGCAGGAGGCCATCAAGGAGCTGGGGACCAACGGCGGCGGCTACTTCAACGCGAACTCCGCCCACCCGTTCGAGAATCCCAGCCCGCTCACCAACCTCGTCGAAGTCTTCCTGCTCCTCGTCATCCCCTTCTCGCTGCCGCGCACCTACGGTGTCATGGTCGGCGACCGGCGCCAGGGCTGGACCGTGCTCGGTTTCATGGCGACCCTGTGGTGCCTGATGCTCGCCGCCGTCACCTGGGCCGAGGTGCACGCGGCGACGGGCCCGCTCGGCGGCATGGAGGGCAAGGAGCTGCGCTTCGGCGTGTGGCCCTCGGCCCTCTTCGCCAGCAGCACAACGGCCACCTCGACCGGCGCCGTCGACTCGATGCACGAGAGCTTCTCGGCCCTCGGTGGCGGCGGCGCCCTCTTCAACATGATGCTCGGTGAGCTCTCCCCCGGTGGTGTCGGCACCGGGCTCTACAGCGCGCTGCTCGTCGCCGTCCTCGCGGTGTTCCTCGCCGGTCTCATGGTCGGGCGCACCCCCGAGCTGCTCGGCAAGCAGGTCGGGCGCCGCGAGATCACGCTGGTGGCACTCGCCGTGCTCGTCATGCCCTTCCTCGTGCTCGTCTTCACCGGCATCGGCATCGTCGCGCCCCTCGTGTCGTCGCAGATGCTCGCCACCGGACCGCACGGCCTCACGGAGGTGATGTACGCGTACACCTCCGCCGCCAACAACAACGGCAGCGCCTTCGCCGGGCTCTCAGCCGACACGCCCTACCTCAACCTCACGCTCGCGCTGTGCATGTTCCTGGGCCGTTTCGTCCCCATCGTGCTCGTGCTCGCGCTCGCGGGCTCCTTCGTGGCCCAGCGTCGCCGGCCGGTGACCGCGGGCACCCTACCCACCCACACCCCCACCTTCGTGGGCCTGTTCGTCGGGGTGGCCGTCATCGTCGGCGGGCTCACCTTCTTCCCGGCGCTGGCCCTCGGTCCCCTCGCGGAGGCACTCTCATGACCCGGTCGTCCACGACCACCACTGCCGGCGCCGCTCCCACGCAGCGTGAAGAGCCCGGTAACCCCGAACGGCACGGACGTCGCCCCCGACGTGACCCGGCCGGTGCGGAGCTGATCCGTCCAGGGCGGGCCACCACCTCGTACGGGCAGCTGGGCCGGCAGCTCGTCGCCACCTTCCCCCAGGCCGTCGCCAAGCTCGACCCACGACACGTGTGGCACAGCCCCGTCATGTTCGTCGTGTGGGTCGGCTCGGTGGTGACCACCGTCCAGGCCCTCGTCCAACCGTCGTGGTTCGCCTGGGCCGTGACCATCTGGCTCTGGGCCACCGTGCTCTTCGCCAACATGGCCGAAGCCGTCGCCGAGGGCCGCGGCAAGGCCCAGGCCGCCACCCTGCGGGCTGCGCGCAGGACCACCACCGCCCAGCGCCGGCTCGACGACGACGGCTCGCTCGAGACGGTCGCCGCCTCCGACCTGCGAATCGGTGACGTCGTCGTCGTGCGACCCCACGAGGTCATCCCCGGCGACGGCGACGTCATCGAGGGGATGGCGACGGTCGACGAGTCCGCCATCACCGGCGAGTCCGCCCCGGTCATCCGCGAGTCCGGCGGCGACCGGAGCGCCGTCACCGGCGGGACCACGGTGCTCTCCGACGGCATCACGGTGCGCATCACGACCAAGCCGGGCGAGACCTTCATCGACCGGATGATCGCCCTCGTCGAAGGTGCGTCGCGGCAGAAGACGCCGAACGAGATCGCCCTGACGATCCTGCTCACGGTGCTGACGATCATCTTCCTGCTGGCCGTGATGGCGATGCAGCCGATGGCGGTCTACTCCGGGCAGGCCCAGTCGCCCGTCGTGCTCGTCGCCCTGCTCGTGTGCCTCATCCCGACGACCATCGGCGCGCTGTTGTCGGCCATCGGCATCGCCGGCATGGACCGCCTGGTGCAGCACAACGTGCTCGCCATGTCCGGGCGCGCCGTCGAGGCCGCCGGCGACGTGTCGACCCTGCTGCTCGACAAGACCGGCACCATCACCTTCGGCAACCGGCGGGCCACGGAGCTGCTGGCCGCCCCGGGGCTCGAGAGCGTGCAGGTCAACCGCGCCGCCTACATCTCCTCGCTCGCCGACGAGACCCCGGAGGGGCGCTCGATCGTCGAGCTGGCCGCGAGCTCCCTGGACGACAAGGCCCGCAGCGACCTCGACCGACTCCCCCGGGACGGCGCGTCCTTCGTGGAGTTCAGCGCGACGACGCGCATGTCGGGCGTCGACCTCCCCGACGGGACCGCCTATCGCAAGGGTGCGGCCGACTCCGTCGCCCGCTGGGTGCGGGGCAACGGCGGCGAGCTGGCCACGGGTGTCACGACCGTGGTCGACGGGATCGCCTCCTCCGGGGGCACTCCCCTCGTCGTCGCGGTGCACGAGCCCGGCCGGGCCCCACGCGTCCTAGGCGTCATCCACCTCAAGGACGTCGTCAAACCAGGTATGAGTGACCGGTTCGCGCAGCTGCGGGCCATGGGCATCAAGACCGTCATGGTCACCGGGGACAACCCCCTGACGGCCAAGTCGATCGCGGCGGAGGCGGGCGTCGACGACTTCCTCGCCGAGGCCACCCCCGAGGACAAGATGGCCCTGATCAAGCAGGAGCAGCACGGCGGTCGGCTCATCGCGATGACGGGCGACGGCACCAACGACGCCCCTGCCCTGGCCCAGAGCGACGTCGGCGTGGCGATGAACACCGGCACGTCCGCGGCCAAGGAGGCGGCCAACATGGTCGACCTCGACTCCGACCCGACCAAGCTCATCGACATCGTCTCGATCGGCAAGCAGCTGCTCATCACCAGAGGCGCGCTGACGACCTTCTCGATCGCCAACGACATCGCGAAGTACTTCGCGATCATCCCGGCGATGTTCGTCGTGATCTTCCCCGGCCTGGGCGCGCTCAACGTCATGGGCCTCGCCTCACCCAGGTCGGCCATCACCTCCGCCGTCATCTTCAACGCGCTCATCATCATCGCGTTGATTCCCCTGTCGCTGAGGGGGGTCCGCTACCGCGCCGTCGGCAGCACCGCCCTGCTGCGGCGCAACATCTGGGTCTACGGCCTGGGCGGCATCGTGGCCCCGTTTCTCGGGATCAAGCTGCTCGACCTCGTCGTGAGCCACCTCCCCGGAATGATGTGACCGACGTGACCAGCACCCTGAGCTCCTTCGTCAAGCAGTCCTGGGCCGCCCTGCGGGCCATGCTCGTGCTCACTGCCCTCTTCGGCCTGCTCTACCCCGCCGTGATCTTGGGTGTCGGGCAGGTCGTCGCCCGCGACCAGTCGGCCGGCTCGCTCGTACGCGTCCACGGCGCCGTCGTCGGGTCCAGCCTGCTCGGCCAGCAGTGGGCCGGCGACCAGTGGTTCCACGGGCGCCCCTCCGCGAGCGGCTACTCGGGCGACACGAGCGGCGGCTCGAACCTCTCCGGGAGCGCGCTCGCCGCCGAGGTCGGCAAGCGCGCCCAGGCCGCCGGGCTGGACCCGGGGACCGCCCCCGCGGATGCGCTCACCGCGTCCGGCAGCGGGCTCGACCCCGACGTGTCGCCTGCGTACGCGTTGAGCCAGGTCCCACGGGTAGCGACGGCCCGTGGCCTGGACCCGACCCGCGTACGCGCCCTCGTCGACGCGCACACCAGCGGTCGCCAGCTCGGGTTCCTGGGACAGCCGCGCGTGAACGTGCTGGAGCTCAACCTCGCCCTCGACGCTCTCGCTGCTCCGTCAGCGCACTGACCTGCGAGGATCAGGACATGGCAGCAGGAGGGCAGCCGCCGACCACCGGTGAGGTTGTCGACCGGTCCGAGGCCGCGCCGGTCCGGGTGCACGGCCGTGGCCGACCGCGCGGGTCCCTGCGGATCTACCTCGGGGCCGCGCCGGGCGTCGGCAAGACGGTTGCCATGCTCGACGAGGCGCACCGGCGCCGCGAGCGCGGCACCGACGTCGTCGTCGGCCTCGTCGAGACGCACGGGCGGCCCCACACCGCCGCGCTGCTCGAGGGTCTGGAGCTGCTCCCCCGGCGCACGGTGCGCCACCGGGGCAACGAGCTGACCGAGCTCGATGTCGAGGCCGTCCTGCGGCGCCGACCGCAGGTCGTCCTCGTCGACGAGCTGGCCCACACCAATGTCCTGCCCGGGGATCGCCCCGGACCTGTAGGCGGAACCGATCCCGGCAGCGCGACGGCTTCGCCGGTCCACGAGAAGCGCTGGGAGGACGTCGAGACCATCCTCGAGGCGGGCATCGACGTGCTCTCGACGGTGAACATCCAGCATCTCGAGTCGCTCAACGACGTGGTCGAGTCCATCACCGGGGTGCGCCAGCGCGAGACCGTCCCCGACGAGGTCGTGCGCCGGGCCGAGCAGATCGAGCTCGTCGACATGACTCCGCAGGCCCTGCGCCGCAGGCTCGCCCACGGCAACGTGTATGCGCCGGAGAAAGTGGATGCCGCCCTCGCCAACTACTTCCGCATCGGCAACCTGTCGGCGCTGCGCGAGATCGCACTGCTGTGGCTCGCGGACCGCGTCGACGAGGCCCTGGAGCGCTACCGCGCCGACGAGGGGATCGCGGTCGCCTGGCCCGCCCGTGAGCGGGTGGTCGTCGCGGTCACGGGTGGGCCCGAGAGCGAGACGCTGCTGCGGCGCGGGGCCCGTATCGCCAGCCGGGTCGCCGGCGGTGAGCTCATCGCCTGCCACGTGCGATCGTCCGAAGGCCTGGCCACCACCGACCCGGCCGAGCTCGCCCGGGTGCGACGCATCGCCCGTGACGTGGGCGCGGAGTTCCACGAGGTGTCCGGCCACGACGTCCCCGCCGCGATCCTCGACCACGCGCGAGGGGTCAACGCGACGCAGATCGTCGTGGGAGTGAGTCGGCGCAGCCGCTGGCAGCACGCGCTGCGCCCCAGCATCGCGTCGGAGGTGGCCGACGCCTCCGGTGAGATCGACGTGCACCTCGTGACCCACGAGGGCTCGAGGATCAGCCGCGGGTCCCGGCGGACCGGGCGCACGTGGGCGCTGCCCCGGGCCCGGGTGGCCGGCGGCTTCGGCATCGCCCTGGTCGGGCTCGTGGTCCTCACGGTCGTGCTCGTCGAGACCCGTCAGGGCTTCGCACTGTCCCTCGACCTGCTGCTCTACCTCGCCCTCACCGTCGCGTGCGCCCTCGTCGGAGGCATCTGGCCCGCGCTCTTCTGCGCCGTCGTGGGGTCACTGGTCGTCAACTGGTTCTTCACCGAACCCCGCGGGACGCTGACGATCGCCGATGCACCCAACGCCCTCGCCCTCGCCGTCTTCGTCCTCGTCGCGATGGCGGTCTCCGCGGTCGTCGCCCTCGTGGCTCGGCGGACCGAGCAGGCGCTGGCCGCTGAACGCGAGTCGGCAGCGCTGGCCACCCTCAGCCGGGACCTGCTCGCCGAGCCACGGCCGCTCCCGGCCGTCCTCGAGCGCGCCCGCGTCGCCCTCGGCATGCGGTCCGCCTCGCTGGCCCGCCTCGACAGCGCGGAGACGGTCCCTGCCGCCGGAGCCGTCGTCGGAGAGGTCATCGCGTCCACCGACCCCGCGCTCCCCCCGGGCTCCCCGCTGCCGACCGAGCAGGCCTGGGCCGTCGACGTCGCCCTCGACGACGACGTCCACCTCCTCCTCGACGGCGACCCCGTCGCGGCCGAGGACCAGCGGGTGGTCAACGCCTACGCGGCGCACGCGGCGATCCTCTACGGCCGTGAGCTGCTCGTCGAGCAGGCCCGCCGGGCCGTGGGCCTGGCCCGCGACAACGCCGCCCGGACCACGCTGCTCGCCGCGGTGTCCCACGACCTGCGCACCCCGTTGGCCAGCATCAAGGCGGCCGTGTCGACCCTGCGCCAGACGACCTTCGAGCTGCCGCCCGAGGACCGGGCCGAGCTGCTCGAGTCGATCGAGCAGTCGAGCGACCAGCTCGACGGGCTCATCGGCAACGTCCTCGACCTCTCCCGCATCCAGACCGGCGCGGTGCGCCCGCACACCCAGGCGGTCGACCTCGTCGACGCCGTGATCACCGCACTGCGCACCACATCGAACCCGACCCAGGTGGAGCTCGCCCTCGACCCCGACGTGCCACCGGTCCTGGCCGACCCGGGCCTGCTCGACCGGGTCCTCGCCAACGTGGTGGAGAACGCCCTGCGCCACCGCGAAGGCGCGATGGTGCGCGTGACGGCCGGACGCATCCGCGACACGGTCCAGCTGCGCATCGCGGACCGCGGGCCCGGTGTCGCCGACGAGGACAAGGAGCGCATCTTCGAGGCCTTCCAGCGTGTCGGCGACACGCCCAGGGGTGAGGGCCTGGGGCTAGGTCTTGCGGTCTCGCGTGGTCTGATGACCGTCATGCACGGCACGCTGCTTCCCGAGGACACCCCGGGCGGCGGTCTCACGATGGTCGTCGAGCTGCCCGCGGCACCCTCGGAGCACGTCCTGCTCGTGCAGGACGTCGACGTCACCGGCGCAGCGGGCGCCGGCGCGGCCGGGGCAGCACCAGTGCCGCACTCGAAGGCCACGCCGGACCATGACCGCGGTGGCCGCGTCGATGCCGGCCGCCGGGAGTCGCCGTGAGCCGCATCCTCGTCGTCGACGACGACCCGCGCCTGCTCCGCACCCTCTCGATCGCGCTGCGCGGTCACGGGCACGAGGTGCTCACCTCCGCCGACGGCCGCAGCGCGGTCCAGGCCGCGCTCGAGGACGCGCCCGATGTCGTCATCCTCGACCTGGGCCTGCCCGACCTCGACGGCGTCGAGGTGCTGCGGCAGGTGCGCCGCGACTCGGCGGTACCCGTCATCGTCCTCTCGGCCCGGCACGACTCGGACGACAAGGTCGAGGCGCTCGACCTCGGGGCCGACGACTACGTGACCAAGCCGTTCGGCGTCGAGGAGCTGCTGGCCCGCGTCCGGGCCGCGGTGCGGCGCTCGGGCGAGGGCGGTCGTGCCATCGAGGCGGTCGCCACCGACCGGGTCACACTGGACTTCGCCGACCGGCGCGCCACGGTCGAGGGCCACGACGTGCGCCTGACGCCGACCGAGTGGCGGCTGCTCGAGACCCTGTGCCGCACCCCGGGGCACCTGGTCTCCCAGCAGGACCTGCTGCGCCAGGTGTGGGGCCCGTCCTACGGCCGGGAGTCGAACTACCTGCGCGTCTACGCCAACCAGTTGCGGCGCAAGCTCGAGAGCGACCCGAGCCGGCCCGTGCACCTGCTCACCGAGCCGGGGCTGGGCTACCGCTTCGTCGTCTGAGGGAGGACGGGCGCCGGTCAGTAGCGCTCGCGGCCGCCGCGGTCGGTGAGGTTCCAGGCGTCCTCGGACTCCTCGTCGTCCTCCTCGACCGTCGGCGTCATGTCGCCCGGCGTCCAGCGCGCCGTCGGCATCGCGGTCGTCTCGTCGTCGAAGCGGTGCTCGCCGCGCTCGGCGACGATCGCGGCGGTGCGCTGCGTCGCGGGCTCCGGAGCCGGCTCCGCCTCCGCCTCGTCGGCATAGCCGGCCGAGACGTCGGGCGGCTCGATGTCGACGGGCGGCGCGGCATACGGCTGGGCGGGCTCGGCGACCTCGAGGTCGTCGGACGGCTCGTTCGGGTGCGGCACGTCCTCGCCGCGCAACAGCGCGAGGGTCTGCTCGAGGTCGTCGGGGCGCACGAGCACGTCGCGGGCCTTGGAGCCCTCGCTCGGGCCCACGACCCCGCGCGACTCGAGCAGGTCCATGAGGCGACCGGCCTTGGCGAAGCCGACCCGCAGCTTCCGCTGGAGCATCGAGGTCGAACCGAACTGCGTCGTGACGACGAGCTCGGTGGCCTGGAGCAGCACGTCGAGGTCGTCGCCGATGTCGTCGTCGATCTGCTTCTTGGGCGCCGCGACCGTGACGTTCTCGACGTAGTTGGGCTTGAGCTGGGTCGTGACGAACTTGACGACCTCGTGGATCTCGGACTCGTTGACCCACGCGCCCTGCACGCGCATCGGCTTGCTGGCGCCCATCGGCAGGAAGAGCGCGTCACCCTGGCCGATGAGCTTCTCGGCGCCGGGCTGGTCGAGGACGACGCGGGAGTCGGCGAGCGAGGAGGTCGCAAACGCCATGCGCGAGGGCACGTTGGCCTTGATGAGGCCGGTGACGACGTCGACCGACGGGCGCTGCGTCGCGAGGACGAGGTGGATGCCGGCGGCACGCGCGAGCTGGGTGATGCGCACGACCGACTCCTCGACGTCGCGCGGGGCGACCATCATGAGGTCGGCGAGCTCGTCGACGACGACGAGCAGGTACGGGTAGGTCGTCAGCTGCCGCTCCGAGCCCGGCAGCGGCTTGACCTTGCCCGCGCGCACCGCCTTGTTGAAGTCGTCGACGTGCTTGAACCCGAACGCCGCGAGGTCGTCGTAGCGCTGGTCCATCTCCTTGACGACCCAGGCGAGCGCCTCGGCGGCCTTCTTGGGGTTGGTGATGATCGGGGTGATCAGGTGCGGGATGCCTTCGTATGCCGTGAGCTCCACGCGCTTCGGGTCCACGAGGATGAGGCGCACCTCCTCGGGCGTGGCGCGCATGAGGATCGAGGTGATCATCGAGTTGACGAAGCTCGACTTTCCGGAGCCGGTGGCGCCGGCGACGAGCAGGTGCGGCATCTTCGCGAGGTTGGCGATGACGTAGGCGCCCTCGACGTCCTTGCCGACACCCATGACCATGGGGTGCTCGTTGCTGCGGGCCGTGTGGCTGCGCAGCACGTCGCCGAGCGCGACGTTCTCTCGGTCGGTGTTGGGGATCTCGATGCCGATGGCGGACTTGCCCGGGATCGGGCTGAGGATGCGCACGTCGGCCGACGCGACGGCATACGCGATGTTCTTCGACAGCGCGGTGACGCGCTCGACCTTGGTGCCCGAGCCGAGCTCGACCTCGTAGCGGGTGACCGTCGGGCCGCGGGTGAAGCCGGTGACGGCGGCGTCGATGTCGAACTGCTCGAAGACGTTCGACAGTGACTCCACGACGCGGTCGTTGGTCTCGCTGCGCGTCTTGTGCGGCGCGCCGGGTGTCAGCATGGCCTGGTCGGGCAGGCGGTAGGTGATGTCGCCGCCGAGGCTCAGCTGCTCGACGCGGGCCGGCAGCTCGGACATGGGCGGCGGGATGAGCTCGGCCTTCGGGCCCACCTTGCTCGTGTCGGGGGCGCCGAGGGTCTTCGGGTCGGTGGCGTCGATGACCTTCTCGCCCTTGCCACCCGGGCGCGGGACGACGAGGCCGGGAGGCGTCGGGCGCTTCTCCCCCGGTCGGGGACCACCGGCCCCCTCGTCCTCGAGGGCCTTCTGCGCGGCCTGGCGGAACGCCTCGTCGCCGTCGCGGTCGCCGAGGTCGACCGGCTTGCGGCGGGCTCGCTTGACCGCCGCGGCCGGGGCGTCCTCCGGCTCGTCGTCGTGCTCGTCGTAGCGACCGTCGTGGATGACGAGGGCACGCAGCTGCCGCAGCCGGGTGGGGATCATGGCGACCGGGGTGGCCGTGACGACGAGCAGCCCGAAGATGCCCAGCAGGACGAGCAGCACGAGGGCACCGACCGGCGAGACGGCCGCGGCGAGCGGGCTGGAGGCGAGGAAGCCGAGGATGCCGCCGGCGGCGCGCATGCCGTCGGCGCCGTCGGGCGGGTTCGGGATGCCGTCTGCAAGGTGTGCCAGGCCGCAGGCCGAGAACGTCAGAGCGATCGTGCCGACGATGATGCGGTTGGTCGCCGCGTCGTCCTGGGGTGCGCGCAGCATGCGCAGGCCGAGCGCGAGCAGGACCAGCGGCACGGCATACGCGACTCGCCCGAACGTGCCGGCGAAGACGGCGTGCACGACGTCGCCGAACGTGCCAGCAACGCCCCACCACTCGCGGGCGGCCACGATGACGGCGAGCGCGATGAGGGCGAAACCGATCCCGTCGCGGCGGTGCTCCGGCTCGAGGTCTGCAGCGCTGTGGCCGACGCGGCGCACCGCCCCGCCGGCCAGGTGGGAGACGCCCATCCAGGTGTTGCGGACGGCGCCGAGCGGGAAGGGCAGGCCGCCCCCACGCGCTTTCGTCGCGCCCTTGGCGGCCGGCTTGCGCGCGGCGGGCTTGCGCTGCGCGGGCCGGGTGGAGCGGGCAGCCGGAGGGCGTGACGAGGCACCGCCGGACGACCCCTTGGCGCGGGTGGCCGCGGCGGTGGTCGGTCGCTGGCTGGTGGAGGGACGTGACGCCATGCTGGCACGGTACGTCACCGCACCCCTGAACTCACGCGTCACACGCGCACCAGGGGGTGATGGGTGTCCGCACCGATGCAGGCCCGGGCCCGAGGGGCGCTCCTACGCTGGAGAGGTGAGCGCGGGGCCACCCCCGAGCGAGGGACCGGACGCGGGCAGGGACCTCACACCGTCCGGAGGGGCCGGCCTGCGCGCGCTGCTCGAGATCGGCCCCTTCCGCAACCTCTTCGCCGCCGGCACCGTCTCGAGCTTCGGCGACTGGCTCGCCCTGCTCGCGACGACGGCCCTCGCCGCCGAGCTCGCGCCCGGTGGTGTCGCCGAGTACCTCGCTGTCTCGGGGGTCTTCGTCCTGCGCATCGCGCCGGCCGTCGTGCTGGGGTCGCTCGCCGGAGTCGTCGCGGACCGCCTCGACCGCCGCCTTGTGCCGCCCGACCGTCTCGAGCTGGCCAACCAGCTCGGCCTCGTCGGCAGCTACGGCACCGCGCCGGTCGCGGCCGTCGCCTTCTCCGGCCTGTCGCTGCTCGCGGCTCCCCCGCACTCGCTCCTGCCGGGGCTCGACCCTCAGGGCACCTTCCTCGCGATGTACGTCAACGGCGCGACGTTCGTGCTGAGCGCCGTCATCGTCTGGCGCACGACCTTTCCGGAGCGTGGGGCCGGCGAGACGCTCGCCGGTGAGTCGATCCTGCGCACGGTCACCGACGGGCTGGTCGTCGTCAGGGAGCGGCCGTTCGTGCGCGGCCTCCTCGCCGGGATGACGGGCACCTTCGCCGCAGGAGGGTTGGTCATCGGTCTCGCGACGCGCTTCGCCTCGGACCTGGGGGCGGGCGCTCCCGGCTACGGCCTGCTCTTCCTCGCCGTCTTCACCGGCATGGCGGCCGGGATCGTCGGCGGTCCGCGGCTGCTCGCCGGCTTCTCGCGCCCGCGCGTCTTCGGTGCCGCCCTCGCGAGCGCAGGGGTCCTCATCCTGCTGCTCGCACTGCTGCCCGCGATGGCGGCCGCCCTGCCGCTGGCCGTGCTGCTGGGCGCCGTGATCGGCGTGGCGTGGGTCGTCGGCTACACCCTGCTCGGCCTCACCATGGAGGACGAGGTGCGCGGCCGCACCTTCGCCCTCGTCCAGTCGCTCGACCGTGTCGTCCTCGTGCTGGTGCTCGCCGCCGCGCCACTGCTCGCGGCAGCCTTCGAGGCGCTCCTGCCGTTGCCCCACCGCTTCCGCCTCGGGCCGCTCAGCCCCACCTATACCGGCGCGACGGCCGCCTACCTGCTCGCCGGCCTCGCCCTGGTCGGTGCCGGACTGGCCGCCTGGCGCACGATGAACGACAGACCCGGGCTGAGCGTCCTTGCCGAGGTGCGCGACGTGCGGCGCCGCCGTCGGCTCTCGGACCGCGGCGGCCCGCCCTGACCGGCCGGACCGGCGCCGACCGGCACCGACCCCCTCGTCTCGGATGGCGACACAGCTGGACCGACCGGTGGACAGGGCGAGAGCCGCACGCCTATCGTCCTGCGCAGGTCATGAGTGCCAGTGACAAGCCCCGGCTCGCTGGCCAGCAACCCTCCTCCGCGGTGGGGTGCTCCGGGTGACGACCAGGCCGACCTCGGCTCCGTTCGCGTGATCGAGGTGGGCAAGCGCGGACCCGCACCGGGTGGGTCCCACGACCCAGGAGCACAGCCATGTCGGTCCTTCCCTCGACCCACGTCCTCCCCTCGCCCGCCGTCCCCGCGGCCCCCTCGGCAACCCCGTGTGGCGGCTCGCCCGCACCGGCGGTCCGTACGCGTGTGCTGCACGCCGTGCCCACGGTGGAGGCGCTCCCCACGGTCGTCGGCGCGGGACTGCGGGTGCCCACGCTCCACGGCGACACGGCATACGCCAACCTGGACCATGCGGCCTCGACGCCCGCGCTCGAGACGGTCAAGGCGGCCGTCGACCGGGCGCTGGAGACATACTCCTCGGTGCACCGCGGGGCCGGCTTCGCCTCCCGCCTGACGAGCGCGTGGTACGAGCAGGCGCGTGCCGAGGTCGCCACGTTCGTCGGCGCTCGCCCGGACGACACGGTTCTCTTCACCCGCACGACGACCGACTCCTGGGCGCTGCTGAGCAAGGCGCTGCCGAGCCGCACCACGGTCTTCGTCTTCGGCAGCGAGCACCACTCGACGCTGCTGCCGTGGGGCCGCTCCCGAACCGTGCGGCTGCCCGTTCCGCAGACGCTCGACGACGCGTACGCCCTCCTCGAGGAGGCGCTCGTCGACCACGCGTCCCGGCACCGTCTCGTGGTCGTCACGGCCGCCTCGAACGTCACCGGCGAGGTCTGGCCCGTCGCGCGCTTCGCCCACCTCGCGCACGCCCACGGAGCCCGGATCGCCGTCGACGCCGCCCAGCTCTCGGCCCACCGCCGCATCGACCTCGCGGCGTGGGACGCCGACTACGTCGCGTTCTCGGGGCACAAGACGTATGCCCCCTACGGCGCCGGCGTGCTGGCCGGACGGTCCGACTGGCTGGACGCCGGCACCCCCTACCTCCTCGGCGGGGGCGCCACCCGCTCGGTGACCGAGGACGGCACCGCCTGGGCCACCGGCGCCGCCCGGCACGAGGGCGGCAGCCCCAACGTCATCGGCGCCATCGCCTTGGCGGCGGCGTGCGCGACGCTCCGACGGCACGCGCGGGCCATCGAGCAGCACGAGAGCCGACTCCTCGCCCGGCTGCGCGACGGCCTGGATGGCGTGCCGGGGGTCGAGGTGCTCTCGATCTTCGGGAACGACAGCGACCGGGTCGGCGTCGTCGCGTTCACGGTCGAGGGCTGGGACTCGGCCCTGGTGTCGCAGGTGCTCTCGGTCGAGCACGGGATCGGCGTGCGCGACGGGAAGTTCTGCGCCCACCTGCTCGTGGACGAGCTCCTCGAGGACCCGTGGGGCGAGGGGCCCGCCACTGCCGTGCGGGCCAGCATCGGCCTCGGCAGCACCCTCGAGGGCGTCGAGCGCCTTATCACCGCGGTCGCAGGGCTCGTGGAGCACGGCCCCGCCGCGACGTGGACCCGGACGTCGGCCGGCTGGGTCGTCGAGGGACCCGACCCGCGGGACGTCGAGGTCGAGCGCCCCTGGTGACGGCCGCGGCTCAGCCGGCCGGCAGGGCGTAGCTCGCCCACACCGCGGCGTGGTCGGCGTGGTTGTAGGCCACCTGCCCCGCGGCGATCACGGTCAGCCCGCGGCTCAGCAGGTGGTCGAGCTGGACGTACGCGGGCAGCCGCTGTCCGGCGAACGGCCACGTGCGCACCCAGCCGTCCCCGTCAGCCCGCTGGGCGTCGACGAGGCCGTCGGCGAGGTCGCGGAAACCGGGGTGCCCGAAGTCGGCGTTCAAGTCGCCGGCCAGCACGAGCGGCTCCTGACGGGGGGCGGCCTGCACCCACGCCTGCAGGGTGCGCAGCCCAGCGCGCCACTGGCCGGTGTCGCCCGGCAGGGGCGCGACCGGGTGCGCCACCTTGAGGCGGACCTGCCCGCGCGGCGTCGACACGTCGAGCTCCGGCTGCACGCTCGGCGTGTGCTGGCGAGCGGGGTCGGCGCCGAGGTCGCGCACGGTGACCGGGAAGCGCGAGAGCACCATGGTCCCCGTGAAGTCGCCGGGGCGCGCGACCCCCTCGCGGCGGCTGAAGTAGTCGCTCGCGCCCACCTCGTCCAGGCGGCGCAGCATCGCGGGCGTCGCCTCGGTCAGGACGAGCACGTCGACCGAGCGGTAGCGCACGGCCTCCATGAGCTGCTCGGCGTTCGCGGAGCCGATCCACGTGTTGGCCGCCATGACGGTCAGGGCCCGCTCGGCCTTGGGTGTCGTCGTCGTCCGGAACGCCGGCGCGGCCACCGTGGCGGCCACCGCGAGGGCGGCGACGACGGGCACCAGCATCCACCAGCGGCGCAGCAGGAGCGTGGCCACCGTGAGCAGTCCCAGCCCCACGACGACGAACGGCCCGGTCGTCTGGAGCACGACGACGACGTATGCCGTCGAGTCGAGCCAGCGCAGCGCACCCACCGCGACGAGCACGACCAGGACGAGCGCGATGGCGAGGTCGAGCGCACGACGGACCCGGGAGCCGGGCCGCGTCGGACGGCGACCACGAGGCCGACGGACCGGCTCGGGCAGCCCTGCGCCGTCGGCCTCCTGCGCTCCCACCTCAGGCCTGCAGCACGACCGGGATGATCATCGGCCGGCGGCGGATCTTGCCACCGACCCACGAGCCCACGGCTCGCCGGATGACCTGCTGGAGCTGCTGGTCGTCGCGGACGCCGTTGGCCACGGCCTCCTCGACGGCGCGCTCGACCTTCGGGATCACCTGCTGGAAGATCTCCTCGTCCTCGACGAAGCCGCGGGCCGTGATCTGGGGGCCGCTCGCGATCTTGCCGGTGGCGGAGTCCAGCACGACGACACAGGTGATGAAGCCCTCGTCGCGCAGGATGCGACGGTCCTTCAGGAGTGCCTCGTCGGCGCCGCCGACGCTGCTTCCGTCGACGTAGACGTAGCCGCAGTCGACCACGCCGGCGATCGAGGCCTGGCCGTCGACGAGGTCGACGACCACGCCGTCCTCGGCGAGCACGACGTTGTCCTCGGGCACGCCCGAGGCGATGGCGAGCCGGGAGTTGGCGTACATGTGGCGCCACTCGCCGTGGACGGGCAGCACATTGCGCGGCTTGACGATGTTGTAGCAGTAGAGCAGCTCGCCGGCGCTGGCGTGCCCCGAGACGTGCACCTTGGCATTGCCCTTGTGCACGACGTTGGCGCCGAGGCGCATCAGGCCGTTGATGATGCGGTAGACGGCGTTCTCGTTGCCGGGGATGAGGCTGCTGGCGAGGAGCACGGTGTCGCCGGGGCCCACGTCGATGCGGTGCTCGCGGTTGGCCATGCGCGACAGGGCCGCCATTGGCTCGCCCTGGGAGCCGGTGCAGATGAGCACGACCTCGTCGTCACGCAGGTTGTCGAGCTTCTTGAGGTCGACGAGGATCCCGTCGGGGACCTTGAGGTAGCCGAGCTCGGCGGCGATGCCCATGTTGCGGATCATCGACCGGCCGACCATGGCGACCTTGCGGCCGGCCTTCTCGGCGGCGTCGAGCACCTGCTGCACGCGGTGGACGTGGCTGCTGAAGCAGGCGACGATGATCCGCCGCTCGGCGTGGCGGAACACCTTGTCGATGGCCGGGGCGATCTCGAGCTCGGGCGTGGTGAAGCCGGGCACGTCGGCGTTGGTGGAGTCGGTGAGGAAGAGGTCGACCCCCTCCTCACCGAGCCGGGCGAAGGCGCGCAGGTCGGTCAGGCGGCCGTCGAGGGGCAGCTGGTCCATCTTGAAGTCGCCGGTGTGCAGCAGGGTGCCGGCCTCGGTGCGCACGAACACCGCGAGCGCGTCGGGGATGGAGTGGTTGACGGCGACGAACTCGAGGTCGAAGACGCCGAGCTGCTCGCGCTGCCCCTCCTTGACGGCCATCGAGAAGGGCCGGATCCGGTGCTCCTTGAGCTTGGCCTCGACGAGGGCCAGCGTCAGGGTGGAGCCGATGATCGGGATGTCGCCCTTGAGCTTGAGCAGGTAGGGGACGGCCCCGATGTGGTCCTCGTGGCCGTGCGTCAGGACGATCGCCTCGATGTCGTCGAGGCGGTCACGGATGTAGCTGAAGTCCGGGAGGATCAGGTCGACGCCGGGGTGGTGGTCCTCGGGGAAGAGCACGCCGCAGTCGATGACGAGCAGGCGGCCCTTCGTCTCGAGCACGGCCATGTTGCGTCCGACCTCGCCCAGCCCACCGAGCGCGACGACCCGCAGGCCGTTGTCGGGTAGGGCGGGGGGCGTGGTCAGCTCGGGGTGGGGATGGCTCACAGGTGTCCTGTCATTCGGTGGTGCCGCCGGGCCTGTCGCAGGCTCGGTCGTAGGTCGTGGGGACGGTCATCCGTCAGCGGTGATGGTCGAGAGGGCCGCACGCAGCAGGGCGGTCTGCTCGTCGTCGGCCGGGACGAGTGGCAGCCGGACGGCGGGCGACTCGATGAGCCCCTGCTCGGCGAGCGCGGCCTTGGCCATGATGGCGCCCTGGGTGACGTTCATGACGGCGTCGACGAGGGGCACCAGGCGCCGGTGCACCGCACGGGCGTCGTCCCAGCGGCCGGCGACCACGGCGTCGGCCAGCTCGCGGTAGGCCGCCGGCGCGACCTGGGAGGTGACGCCGACGAAGCCGACGGCGCCGTTGAGGAAGTGCGCGAGGCTCATCGCGTCGTCGCCGGAGTACCAGTCCAGGCCGGTCTCCTGCATGAGCCGACCGGCGAACCACAGGTCGGCGCGGGCGTCCTTGACCGCCGTGATGCGCTCGTGCTCGGCGATGCGCAGGTAGGTCTCGCGGGCGATCGCGATGCCCGAGCGGCCGGGGATGTCGTAGACCATGACGGGCAGGTCGCTCGCGTCGGCGAGCGCCGTGAAGTGCGCGACCAGCCCGGCCTGCGGCGGCTTGTTGTAGTAGGGCGTGACGGCGAGCACGGCGTGGGCGCCCGCCTTCTGCGCCATGCCCACCGCCTCGACGCTCTTGGCGGTGTCGTTGCTGCCGGCGCCCGCGATGACGACGCACCGGTCGCCGACCGCCTCGATGACGGCCCGGAGGAGATCGTCCTTCTCTGCCGCCGAGGTCGTCGGCGACTCACCCGTCGTGCCCGAGACGACGAGACCGTCGTGCCCGGCGTCGACGAGGTGGGTGGCGACCCGCTGGGCCGCGTCGAGGTCCACGGAGCCGTCGGGGCGCATGGGCGTCACCATCGCCGAGAGGACACGTCCGAGGGCGGGTGCGTCAGCCATGCGCCCAAGGTTAGCGCCCGCGGTCGGGCGCACGGTGCGCCGCCCACGCCGGATGAGCGCGCCTCCGGGCTGGTCGCCGGGCCGGGCTCGGCCTCGCCGAACGGCTCCGGACATGCGAACGAGGCACTACCCGCTCGGGGGTCCGGGTAGTGCCTCGCCACCACCTACATCGTGCTGCCCGGGACGGCGTTACAGCCGACCGCGAAGTTTTTTCGTCCGAGCCGTATGCCGTGTCAGCCGCGCCGCTCGTAGGTGACCCAGGCGAAGCCGGGCCGTGCGTCGCGAGCCGTCTCGACCCACTGCTGCGGGTCGATCGCGGGGAAGGTGACGGAGCCCTCCGGGGACTGCTCGACCTCCGTGACGAGGAGGCGGACGGCATACGGCATGGCCTGGCGGTAGATCTCTCCCCCGCCGACGACGAAGACCTGCTCCTCCCGGTCGACGAGGGCGAGCGCGTCGGGCAGCGAGTGCACGACCTCGACGCCGGGGGCGCTCCAGTCCGGCTGGCGGGTGACGACGATGCTGCGACGCCCCGGGAGGGCGCCCATCGAGTCGAAGGTGCGCCGGCCCATCACCATCGGGTGGCCCATCGTCGTGCGCTTGAAGAACTTCAGGTCCTCCGGCAGGTGCCACGGCATGGTGCGTCCGTCGCCGATGACCCCGTTGCGGGCGACAGCGGCGATCATCGACACGTTCGGCAGCGGCGCGCTCATGGCGCCAAGGCTCGCAGACGCATCCGGGTCACACGGCGATGGGGGCCTTGATGCCGGGGTCGGCGACGTAGTTGCGCAGCGCGAAGTCGTCGAGGTCGAAGTCGTCGATCGCCTTCTTGTCCGGGTTGATCCACATCGTCGGCAGCGGGTGCGGCGTGCGGGTCAGCTGGAGCCGCGCCTGCTCGACGTGGTTGAGGTAGAGGTGCGCGTCGCCGAGGGTGTGCACGAACTCGCCGGGCTCGAGGTCGGTGAGCTGGGCGATCATCTGCGTCAGCAGGGCGTAGCTGGCGATGTTGAACGGCACGCCGAGGAAGATGTCGGCGCTGCGCTGGTAGAGCTGGCACGACAGGCGCCGGCGCCCGTCGGGTCCGGCCGGCGAGACGTAGAACTGGAACATCGTGTGGCACGGCGGTAGGGCCATGTCGTCGACGTCGGCAACGTTCCACGCCGAGACGATGAGCCGGCGGCTGTCGGGGTTGGTGCGGATCTGCTCGATCACCTTGGCGATCTGGTCGACGCGGCGGCCGTCGGGCGTGGGCCAGGAGCGCCACTGGTAGCCGTAGATGGGCCCGAGGTCGCCGGTCACGGGGTCGGCCCACTCGTCCCAGATCGAGATGCCGCGCTCCTGCAGCCACCGCACGTTGGTGTCGCCTCGCAGGAACCACAGCAGCTCGCCGATGATCGAGCGCAGGTGCAGCTTCTTGGTGGTCAGCGCCGGGAATCCGGCGGCCAGGTCGAAGCGCATCTGGTGGCCGAAGACGCTGAGCGTGCCCGTCCCGGTCCGGTCGGACTTCTCCTGCCCGTCGGTCAGGACGTGGTCGAGGAGGTCGAGGTACTGACGCACGTGGGAAGCGTAGCCCGAGTGGGTGACGAGACCCGGTCACGCCCCGCCGCCGGACTGCGCCTCCGAGCTGCCTCGCGCCTGCCGTGTGCAGCAGTCGGGGCCAGGACCCCGAATAGTGCGCACGCCGTCTTCCCCGAAACGCCGTAAGCAGCTTTCGGTGCCTGGACACCGATCGGTGCACACGGGCCGAGGCTGCCGGTCGAGCGTCAGGCGTCGTAGTCGAGGCCGACCTCAGCGGTGACCGGGTGACTCTGGCAGGCCAGCACGACCCCGGCCGCGACCTCCTCCGGCTCCAGGGCGTAGTTGCGGTCCATCCGCACCTCCCCCGCGACGACCCGCGCCCGGCACGTGCCGCACACGCCGCCCGTGCACGAGTAGGGCGCGTCGGGCCGGGCCCGCAGCGTCGCGTCGAGGATCGTCTCCTCGCGGCTCGGCATCGGGATGACCGTGGTGCGGCCGTCGAGGTTGACCGTGACGGTGGCCTCCGGGGGCGCGCCGGCGTCGACGACGACCTTCCGCTTGGGCTCGGTGCCGTCGTCGACGTGGAAGATCTCGTGGTGGATGTGCCGCGGATTCACGCCGCGCCCCGTCAGCAGCGCCTCGGCGCCGGTGACCATGCCGAACGGCCCGCAGAGGTACCACTCGTCCACCGACGCGGTGGGCAGCAGCGAGTCGAAGATCGTCGTGAGCCGCTCGGAATCGAGACGCCCGTGGAAGAGCTCGACGTCCTGCGCCTCGCGCGAGAGCACGTTGACGAGGTGGAACCGTCCCGGGAAGCGGTTCTTCAGGTCCTCGAGCTCCTCGAGGAACATGATCGAGCTCGTGCGGCGGTTGCCGAAGAGCAGCGTGGCGCGCGAGCCGGGCTCCTCCTCGAGCGCGGAGGTCAGCAGCGAGAGCACCGGCGTGATGCCCGACCCCGCCGCGATCGCGACGTGATGGCGTATGCCGCCGGGCCGGGTCGGGCAGGTGAAGGAGCCCTGCGGGGTCATGACCTCCACGACGTCCCCGACCGTGACGACGTCGTTGAGCCAGGTCGACATCCGCCCCTCGGGCACGCGTGCCGCGGCGACGCGTAGCCGGCGCCCGGTGGGGTCGGCGCGGCGCGACTGGCAGATCGAGTAGGACTGGCGCACGTCCTCGCCGCCGATCGTCGCCCGCAGCGTCAGGTGCTGTCCGGGCTCGAAGGCGAACTCCTCGACGAGTCCCTCCGGCACCTCGAAGGTGACGGCGACGGCCTCGTCGGTCAGGCGCTCGACCGAGGCGACCGTCAGGGGGTGGAAGCGGGCGCGGTGTCGCGCCGGGGCCGCGGGAGCCGGAGCGCTCGCGACGGGATCGGTGGCGGGCGGTGTGGTGACGTCGGTCATTCAGATGGCCTTGAACTCGTCGAAGGGCTCGAGGCACGCGTTGCACCGGCGCAGGGCCTTGCACGCGGTCGAGCCGAAGTGGCTGATCTCGGTGGTGTCGGCGGATCCGCAGTGCGGGCAGGTCACGACGTGACGGCTGATCCCGACGGGCACGGGTCCACGCGGCTCCCCTGCCGCCACCGCACCTGGGGGCGCGATCCCGAAGCGGCGCAGCGACTCCCGGCCCTCGTGGCTCATCCAGTCGGTCGTCCACGGCGGCGACAGCTGCGTGCGGACGTCGGCGGCATACCCCTGCTGGTCGGCCTCGAAGACGATCCGTGACGCGATCGCCTCCATCGCCGGGCAGCCGCTGTAGGTCGGCGTGATGGTGACGGCGACGGTGTGGGCCTGCTCGTCGACGTCGACCGACCGCAGGATGCCGAGGTCGGCGATGCTGACGACGGGGACCTCAGGGTCCGGGATCTGCGAGATCGCCTGTGCCAGCGTCGTTGCCGTGGCCACGGGACTCACCACGTGGCACCGGGGTGCGAGCGGGCGATGTGCTGCATCTCGGCGAGGAGATAGCCCATGGGGCGGGAGTGCACGCCATCTCGGCCGCCGCGCGAGCGCCACGTGGACGTTTCCGGCAGGCTGAGCGTCGCCTGCTCGACGACGCCGGAGACCCGGTGCACGACCTCGTCACGAAGGGTCGAGGGCAGCACCCCGGCCCCGGCCTCGGCCGCGAGCGCCGACGCTTCGTCGTCGTCGAAGAGCTCGGCGAGGTAGGGCTGCACGCGCTCGAGGGCGGCCTGCATGCGCCGGTGGGACTCGTCGGTGCCGTCGCCGAGGCGCACGAGCCAGAGCGAGGCGTGGTCGAGGTGGTAGCGCACCTCCTTGAGCGCCTTGCCCGCGACTCCTGCCACGACCTCGTCGGTGGACCGGACGAGGGAGCCGTGCAGCTGCACCTGGTACGCCGAGAACCACAGCAGCCGCGCCATCTCGTCGGCGAAGTCACCGCGCTCCTGCTCGACGAGGTGGACGTTGCGCCAGCTGCGCTCGTCGCGCTGCATCGCGAAGTCGTCCTCGCCGCGGCCGCTGCCGTCGATGGAGCCGATGTACGGGTAGAGGGCGCGGGCCTGTCCGAGGAGGTCGAGCGCGATGTTGCCGAGCGCCATGTCCTCCTCGATCTGCGGGGCGTTCGTCATCCACTCGGCGAGCCGCTGGGCGTAGACCATGGCGTCGTCGGCGAGACCGAGCAGGTAGGCGGCAGACGACCGCTGGACCGTGGCCGGGCTGGTGGGTGTCGTCACAGGTACTCGACATCCTCGGGCACGTCGTAGAACGTCGGGTGGCGGTAGATCTTGTCGGCCGCCGGGTCGAAGAAGGAGTCCTTCTCGGCCGGGCTGCTCGCCGTGATGTCGTCGGCCTTGACGACCCAGATCGACACGCCCTCCTGTCGGCGGGTGTAGAGGTCGCGGGCGTTGCGCAGCGCCAGCTCCGCGTCGGGCGCGTGCAGCGATCCGACATGCACGTGCGAGAGGCCGCGCTTGCCCCGGACGAACACCTCCCAGAGCGGCCAGCTCTTCTCGGTCGCGCTCCCGGCTGCGTCGGTCACGCGGCACTCTCCTTCTGCTGGTCCCTGGAAGCCTGCTTGGCGGCGTACGCGTTGGCGGCCTCGCGCACCCAGGCGCCGTCCTCGTGGGCGCGGCGGCGGTGGGCGATGCGCTCGGCGTTGCACGCGCCGTCGCCGCGCAGGACGCGCCAGAACTCGTCCCAGTCGACCTCACCGAAGTCGTAGTGGCCACGCTCGGAGTTCCAGCGCAGCTGCGGGTCGGGCAGCACGATGCCGAGCTTCTCGGCCTGCGGCACCATCATGTCGACGAACTTCTGGCGCAGGTCGTCGTTGCTGAAGCGCTTGATGCCCCAGGCCATCGACTGCTCGGTGTGGCCGCCCTTGGCGGCCTCGCCGGTGTCGGGCGGCCCGAACATCGCGAGCGCCGGCCACCACCAGCGGTTCGCGGCGTCCTGCGCCATCTCGCGCTGCGCCTCGGTGCCACGCATCAGCGTCCAGAGGATCTCGAAGCCCTGCCGCTGGTGGAAGGACTCCTCCTTGCACACGCGGATCATCGCCCGGGCGTACGGGCCGTAGGAGCAGCGGCACAGCGGCACCTGGTTCATGATCGCCGCACCGTCGACGAGCCAGCCGATGGCGCCGCAGTCGGCCCAGGTCAGCGTCGGGTAGTTGAAGATCGAGGAGTACTTCTGCCGCCCGTCGTGCAGCCGGTCGAGCAGCTCGGCCCGGTCGATGCCGAGGGTCTCGGCGGCGCTGTAGAGGTAGAGCCCGTGGCCCGCCTCGTCCTGCACCTTGGCGATGAGGATCGCCTTGCGGCGCAACGACGGCGCACGGGTGATCCAGTTGCCCTCCGGCTGCATGCCGATGATCTCGGAGTGCGCGTGCTGGGCGATCTGGCGGATCAGCGTCTGGCGGTACTTCTCGGGCATCGCGTCGCGCGGCTCGATGCGCTGGTCGGCCGCGATGAGGGCATCGAAGTCGTCCCCGATCGCATCGCGCTGGTCGTCGTGCGCCGTGGCCGCGTCGTACGCGTCGGTCTCGGCCGCGTTCAGCGGTTGCCTCGGGTCGATGACGTCGTTGCCATACATGGGTCCAGTATGCGAGATGCTACGGGAGGCGTCCAAAGCCGGGGCTGCTGCCCCGCGAGGCGCCCGCATCGGCCGCGCCCCGGGGCCTGAGAGGATGCCGAGGTGGCACACGACGAGCACGCCCCCCACGGACACCCGCACGACCACGGCCACGGGCACGGCCACGGGCACGCGCACGAACACGGGCATGACCACGTGCACGACCAGGCCGACGGCCTGGGCCCGGTCGCGGACGCCAGCGTCCGGGTGGCCCGCACCTCGGACGCGCCGGCCGTCGGTCTCGTGCAGGCGGTCGTCTTCCGGCAGGCCTACGCGGGCGTGCTGGAGCCGCAGGTCCTCGAGCAGCTGGAACCGCGCGTGTTCACCAACGCCTGGCGGGCCAGCCTCGAGGGCGAGGCGGCCGGCGACGGCGTGCTCCTCGTCGCCTGCGCGGGCGAGCAGGTCGTCGGGTTCGCCGCGGTCGGCGCGTCCAGCGACCCCGACGCGGGTGACACGACCGCGGAGCTGCTCGTCCTCGCGGTCCACCCGGACGCCCGGTCCCAGGGCCACGGCTCGCGCCTGCTCCACGCCGTCGTCGACACCGCCCGCGCCCGAGGCCGCGACCACCTGACCGCCTGGCTGCTGGCCTCCGAGGACGCCGTGCGTGCCTTCCTCACCGACGCCGGGATGGAGCCCGACGGCGCGCACCGTGAGCGCGTCGTCGACGCCGACGGCCGTACCGTCAGTGAGCTGCGCCTGGCCGCGTCGGTCGAGCCGGAGAGCCCGTGACCCACGCGTCCGCCGGAGCTGACCCCGACCCACCCGCCGGCCCCGAGCGCGCCACCGGTCCCACCAGCGCCACCACCAGCGCCACCACCAGCGCCATGCGCGGGATCGACAGCGCCCTCCCCCGCGGCTCGCGTCGGCTCGTCGTGCGGGAGGCGCTGTCGGTCGGCATCGCCACCGGCGCGTACGGCATCAGCTTCGGGGCCCTCGCCGTGGCAGCCGGGCTCGACGTGTGGCAGGCGATGGCCCTGTCGCTGCTGATGTTCACCGGTGGCTCGCAGTTCGCGTTCGTCGGGATCGTCGCGAACGGTCTGCAGGCCGCCCCCGCCGCGATCGCGGCCTCGTCGCTGCTGGGCGTCCGCAACGGCCTCTACGCCCTGGAGCTGACCCAGCTCCTCGGCGTCCGCGGCATCCGCCGCATCGCCGCGGCACAGCTGACGATCGACGAGTCGACGGCGGTCGCCGTGTCCCAGGACGACGTGCGCGCCTCGCGACTCGGCTTCTGGCTCACCGGCGCCTCCGTCTTCACACTCTGGAACCTCACGACGCTCGCCGGGGCCCTGCTCGGCAACGCGGTCGGCGATCCGCGCCGGTACGGGCTGGACGCCGCGGCATGCGCCGCGTTCACCGCCCTCCTCTGGCCGCGCCTGCGCAGCCGCGACGCCGTTGCCATCGCGGCGCTGGCCGCCGTCGTCGCCGTCGTCCTGTCGCCGAACCTCCCGGCCGGAGTGCCCGTCCTCGTGGCCGCGCTCGCCGCCGTCCTGGCCTGGCGCCGACCCCGCGGCGACGCATCCGGGATGGCGGCGGCCGGCGTCCCTGAGGCCGGGGAGGGCCGGCTCGACACCCGGGTCCCCGAGGAAGGAGATGCCCGATGACGCTGTGGACGGCGATCCTCGTCGCGGCGGCGATCGCGTTCGGGCTCAAGCTCGCCGGCTACCTCGTGCCGGCAAGCGTGCTCGCGCACCCTCGGGTCAAGCGCGTCACGGCCGCGCTGCCCGTGGCCCTGCTCGCCGCCCTCATCGCGACCCAGACCTTCACGGTGTCCGGCGGTGGCCTGACCCTCGATGCCCGCGTGGCCGCTGTCGGCGTGGCCGTCGTGGCGCTCCTGCTGCGTGCACCGTTCATCGTGGTCGTCGTGCTCGGCGCAGGGACCGCAGCGCTGCTGCGGGCTTTCGGCTGGGGCTGACCTTCAGCGGGGGTTGAGGTCGGGTAGGCCTGAGCGCGCTCCTCGCGCCGATGACGTCGTTCTCCGTGCCCCGGCTGGGGCGCGCACGGGCCGGAACGCGCAGAAGAAGGCGACGCTCCTATGGATCGTCAAGTGGTTGCGGGTGGGTGTTCGAGGGTTCGGAAGAGGTCTCTGGCGATGTAGCGCTTGAGGCAGCGTTTGATC
>NZ_JBFBLC010000011.1:0-64458 GCF_040702505.1 Terrabacter sp. NPDC080008 | reverse complement strand
CTCAACGGCCGCCCCCGCGAAACCCTGAACTGGCAGACTCCCGCACAAGCCCTCAACAACCACCTCGTTGCAACAGCTCTCTGAAACCGCCCGGTTCAGGAGGGGCCAGACGTGGCCTCTCGACGGTTCAGGAGGGGCCAGACGTGGCCTCTCGACGGTTGAGCCGGGGGTGGATCAGCGGGAGCGGCGGGACCCGGCTCGGGTGCCGGCGGAGAACGCCGCGGCGCTGCCGCCGCTGCTCGTCGAGTAGACCGTGGTCGAACCACCCCGACGACCGGAGCCTGCAGAGCCGCCTGCGCCACCGGACCGGCGACCGCTGCTCTGGCCCTCGCCGCCCTGGCCGCCGCGACCGCGACCCGGGCCACGCCCACCGTTGCGGCCGGCGCCGCGGGCGCCGCCGCCCTGGGCGTCGGAACCCTGGTCAGCGCGACCACGTCCACGGCCGCCCTCACCGGGGGCACGGCCCTGCTCGGCCGCCGAGCGACCGCCGCCGGACGCCGCACCGTTGCCGCCGCGCCCGCGTCCACGGCCGCGCCCGTTGCCACGACCCGAACCCGCGCCGGCACCGGAGCCTGCAGCCGCACCACCGCGAGCCGGAGCCTCTTCGCGGACCAGGCCACCGGCATACGACCGCTCACCGGGCGCGAGCTCGGTGAGCAGCGGGTGGCCGAGCTGCACGCGCGTGGTCGTCGGCTTGATGCCGGCCTTGCGCGTCAGGTCACGCACGTCGCGCACCTGGTCGTCGAGCATCATCGTGACGACGGTGCCGTCGTTGCCGGCCCGGGCCGTGCGTCCGGAGCGGTGGAGGTATGCCTTGTGCTCGACGGGCGGGTCGGCGTGGATCACGAGCGCGACGTCGTCGACGTGGATGCCGCGGGCCGCGATGTCGGTCGCGACGAGCGTCTGGGCTCGCCCCGAGTGGAAGTCGTCCATGTTGCGCGTGCGGGCACCCTGGCTGAGGTTGCCGTGCAGCTCCACGGCCGGAACTCCCGAGGCGTTGAGCTGCTTGGCGAGCTTCTTGGCCCGGTGCTTGGTGCGCGTGAAGACGACCTTGCGGCCGGGGGCCGCGGTGAGGTCGAGGATGATGGGCAGGTGCGCGTCGGCCCCCACGTGCAGCACGTGGTGGCTCATGGTCGACACCGGGGACTGTGCCGAGTCGGCTTCGTGCGTCACGGGATTCGTCAGGAACCGCTTGACGAGCACGTTGATGGCCCCGTCGAGCGTCGCCGAGAAGAGCAGCCGCTGGCCGTCGCGGGGCGTCTTGTCCATGATCCGGCGCACGCCGGGCAGGAAGCCGAGGTCGGCCATGTGGTCGGCCTCGTCGAGGATCGTGATCTCGACCTCGTCGAGGAAGACGTGGCCCTGCTGCATCAGGTCCTCGAGGCGGCCGGGGCAGGCGACGACGACGTCGACACCGGCACGCAGGCCCTGAACCTGGGGGTTCTGCCCGACTCCACCGAAGACGGTCAGCGAGGTGAGGCCGAGCGGCTTCGCGAGCGGCGCCATCGCGGCGTCGATCTGCGTCGCGAGCTCTCGGGTCGGGGCGAGGACGAGCGCGCGGGGACGGCGCGGCTGGCGACGGCGCCCCGACTGGGACAGCCGGGTCAGCAGCGGCAGGAGGAACGCGTACGTCTTCCCCGAGCCGGTGCGACCACGGCCGAGCACGTCGCGCCCGGCCATCGAGTCGGGCAGCGTGGCGGCCTGGATGGGGGTGGGGGTGGTGATGCCGAGGTCGTCGAGGATCGAGACGACGCTGGCCGGGACGCCGAGGACGGCGAAGTTCGTGTCAGTGGACACAGGTGGGCACTCCAATAAGTGGAAGAGGTCGTTCTGCCCGGCGCGAGGGGCCTCAACGGTGAGGGGTCGCGGCGCAAGAGCGAATCGACGGGGCCGACGCAACGTGCGCCCGGCCAAGAAGAGGCGGCCCGAGGCAGAACTGGGCGGGCCGCTACCACCAGCCTACCGGACGTCAGGGCGCGCCCCGACCTCGGGCTGCGGCCCCGGTCGGCCGAGGATCTTCTTCGCGCTCCGGGACAGACGGGTCGATCCCTCACTGCGTCCTCCCAGAAAGCCCTGACGCAGCTCACAGACTTCCCTACCGTCGAAGGACGGCGGCGTCGTGGGGGCGCCGCCGGCGCGGGCGGGGGCCCGCGTCTCAGGGACCGAAGGGGAAACACATGAGGAAGAGAAGCCGTGCCATCACCGCCGCCGTCGCGGCCTGCACGACCGCCGCGGCGCTCACCGCCGTCTCGACGCCGAGCGCGTCAGCCCACGAGTCGACGCACGGCTGGGCACATTCGCCGAAGGTGCTCAACCACAAGGTCATCGCGCCGTTCGGGCTGGCCGTGTCAGGTGGGGACGTCTGGTACACCGACGGATTCGTCGGCACTGTCAACAAGATCTCGAAGAACGGCAGCGACAGGGTCGTCACTCGGGGCCCGGGGTCCGAGGTCGCCGGCATCGATGTCATCCAGGGGGGCAGGACCTATGCGTTCACGTCCTCCAACGAGGACCACAGCGCCACCTCCCTGACGATCCGCACCAAGGGTCGCAAGGACGTCGTAGCCGACCTCAGCAAGTACGAGAAGCGCCACAACCCCGACCACCGCAACACCTACGGTGTGGTCGCCGGCGGGAAGACGTGCGCGCCAGGCCAGCTCGACGCGTACTTCCAGAAGAACTTCGGGGTGCCGGCGACGTACAAGGGGCACGTCGACTCCCACCCGTATGCCGTCGCGTACCTCGGCGACGGCGCCTGGGCGGTCGCCGACGCGGGCGGCAACGACATCCTCCGCGTCGACCGGCACGGACACGTCTCGACGATCGCGGTGCTGCCACCACAGCCGGTGAAGCTGTCGGCCGCCCAGGTGGCTGCCCTCGGGGCGCCGGCCTGCCTGGCCGGGGCGACCTACAACTTCGAGCCCGTCCCGACCGATGTCGAGCGCGGCGAGCACGGCATGCTCTGGGTCTCCACGCTGCCCGGTGGTCCCGAGGACCCGCGGCTCGGGGCGCGCGGTTCCGTCTACACGGTCAACCCGTGGAGGCACTCGACCAAGCGCGTCGCCACCGGTTTCCTCGGTGCCACGAACCTGGCCCTCGGCTGCGACGGCTCCGTCTACGTCGCCGAGCTCTTCGGCAACAAGGTGACGCGGCTGAAGCACGGTCACACCTCGACGGTCCTGAAGACCGACCGCCCGCTCTCGATCGAGGTCAAGGGCTCGTGGCTCTACGTCGGGACGCTCGCCGACGTCTCCTTCGGCCCGGGAGCCCCCGTGGTCAAGGCCCCGGGGAGCATCACCCGCTACCACCTCTGAGCCACGCACCCACCTTGTGGGACACGGCAGTCGGCCGCTGCCGACAGGCGGCCGACGACAGCGCCCCGGGCGACTCCCCCGGGGCGCTGCCGTGTCCGGCGTGTCCCGCACCGTCCGGGGTGCACTGTGTCCCCGCTAACGGTTCGGTCCCATCCGTGTGAACGTCCAGCGAAAAGTGAAAGGATCGCCCAATCAGCGGCGCACGTAGCGCCTTGATCGACTGAACACCGCGTTCGTCCTGGAAGGACCACCCATGCGTCGCATGTCCCTCATCGCCGCCACCGGCGTCGCCGTCGCCGGCCTCGCGCTCTCAGCGTGCGGCTCGAACTCGATGTCGAACTCCTCGTCGGGCGGCGGCAACAGCACCCCGGCCGCCTCCGGGACCGCCGCCGGCGGCGCGGTCGACCAGGCCCTCGCAGCCAAGGTCCCGGCCAAGATCAAGTCCGCGGGCAAGATCGTCATCGGCACCGACCCGACCTACGCCCCGAACGAGATGCTCGCCAGCGACGGCAAGACCGTCATCGGCTTCGACGTCGACGTCTTCAACGCGGTCGCGGCCAAGCTGGGCCTCAAGACGGAGTGGCAGCCGGCCGGCTTCGACACGATCATCCTCGGCGTCACGAGCGGCAAGTACGACATGGGCGTCTCGAGCTTCACCATCAACCCCGACCGCAAGAAGCAGGTCAACATGGTGAGCTACTACAAGGCCGGCACCCAGTGGGTCGTCGCCAAGGGCAACCCGCAGAAGGTCACCCTGGACAACCTGTGCGGCAAGGCGGTCGGCGCCCAGAAGGGCACCGTCCAGGCTGACGACCTGGCCGCGCGCAGCAAAAAGTGCACCGACGCCGGCAAGCCCGCGATCACCATGGTCATCCAGAAGGGCCAGGACCAGGTCACCTCCGACGTCGTCAGCGGCAAGACCGTCGCGATGCTCGCCGATTCCCCGGTCGGCCTCTACGCCATCAAGCAGACCGGCCAGCTCGAGGCCCTCGGTGACATCTACGACTCCGCGCCCTACGGCTACGTCGTGCCCAAGGACCAGACCGACTTCGCCAACCTCCTCGTCGAGGCGCTCAAGGCCACCAAGGCCGACGGCTCCTACGAGGCGGCCCTGAAGAAGTACGCGGTCGAGAAGGGCGCCATCGACAACTTCGCCGTCAACCCGTGAGTGAACCCATGGCCGGCACCACGACGACGGGGGTGAGGTCCGGGGGCACCGCAGGGGCGGGCACCGAACGGCCGGGGCGCATCGACGCCCGGCCGGTGCGCCACCCCGGACGGTGGGTCGCCCTCGTCGTGATCCTCGTGCTCATCGCCATGATGGTCAGCTCGTTCCTGACCAACGAGCGGTGGAACTTCCCCAAGGCCTTCGAGATCATGCAGCAGACGCCGGTGATCGAGGGCCTGTGGAAGGGCACGATCATCGGCACCGTCGGCTCGATGGCCATCGGCATCGTCGGCGGCATCCTCATCGCCGTCCTGCGGCTGTCCCACAACCCCGTGCTCCGCGGCGTCTCGTTCGTCTACACGTGGTTCTTCCGCGGCATCCCGCGCCTGGTGCTGCTGGCGATGATCGGCAGCGGCGTCGGCTACCTCTACAACACCGTCGACTTCGGGGTGCCGTTCGGGCAGCAGTTGGCTTCCCTCATGGGCCTGTCGAGCAACTTCACCTTCTTCACCCTCAACGTCAACCAGTTCTCGAGCACCCTGATCGCCGGCATCATCGGCCTGGGCCTGTCCGAGGCGGCCTACATGGCCGAGATCGCCCGCGCCGGCATCCTCTCGGTCGACAAGGGTCAGGCCGAGGCCGCCTCGGCCCTGGGCATGAACCGCGGCCAGTCGATGCGCCGCATCGTGCTGCCGCAGGCGATGCGCGTCATCGTGCCGCCCACCGGCAACGAGACCATCGCGATGGTCAAGGACACCTCGCTGCTGTCGGCGATCCCCGTGATCACCGAGCTCTTCTACCAGACCAGCGCGATCGGCACCCGGACGCTGCTCATCATGCCGGCGTTCGTTGCCGTCACCGCCTGGTACCTCATCGTCGGGTCGGTGCTCATGGTCGGGCAGTACTTCCTGGAGCGGCGCTTCGGTCGCGGCTTCGGCACCCCGAGCAACAAGCGGTTCGCACGCCCGGCAGGGGCAGGAGGCGCCTGATGTCAGAGACGACCACCACCACGAACCAGCCCGGGGCGACGCCCCAGCCGCACCAGCGCTCCCGCAACGGCGAGGAGATCCCCCTCGTGCGCGCGGTCAACGTGATGAAGAGCTTCCACGGCAACGAGGTGCTCAAGGGCATCGACCTCGACGTGCACCGCGGCGAGGTCGTCGTGCTGCTCGGCCCATCGGGCTCGGGCAAGACGACGTTCCTGCGCTGCATCAACCAGCTCGAGGAGATCGACGGCGGCCGCATCTGGGTCGACGGCGACCTCGTCGGTTTCCGTGAGGAGGGTGGGCACCTGCACCACCTCACGGACAAGCAGGTCGCCGCGCAGCGCCGCGACATCGGCATGGTGTTCCAGCGCTTCAACCTCTTCCCGCACATGACGGCGCTCGAGAACGTCATGGAGGCTCCGGTCCAGGTCAAGGGGACCGCCAAGAAGCAGGCTCGCGCCCGGGCGCTCGAGCTGCTCGACCAGGTGGGGCTCGGCGACAAGCCCGACTCCTACCCGGCCCAGCTCTCCGGTGGCCAGCAGCAGCGGGTCGCCATCGCCCGAGCCCTGGCGATGGACCCGAAGCTGATGCTCTTCGACGAGCCGACCTCGGCCCTCGACCCCGAGCTGGTGGGCGAGGTGCTGCGCGTCATGCGCGAGCTGGCCCGCCAGGGCATGACGATGATCGTCGTCACGCACGAGATGGGCTTCGCGCGCGATGTCGCCGACCACGTCGTCTTCATGGACGGTGGCGTGGTCGTCGAGGAGGGCAAGCCCCGCGACGTCATCACCAACCCGAAGCACGAGCGGACGCGGACGTTCCTGCAGCGCATGCGCGCCGAGGACGAGGAGGCAGCCTCCGACGCCGAGGCCGACGCCGCGACCGGAACCACGGGGGCTGCGGGAGTCACCGGCGCCGAGGACGCGGCGGGGTCGTCCACCTCGGCCGACGGCTGACCCTTTCCGCCTTCCACGACGAGTGGGCACCTTCCCTCGGGATGGTGCCCACTCGACGTTCCGAGCGCGGGAGGTCCCGCGTCACGGGGTGTGGGCACAATGGGGCCCATGACGACGGAGTCACCCCGCCCCTCGCTGCCCGACCACCAGATCCCCACGGTCGGGGTCGACGAGCTGCGGGCCACCCAGCTCGAGCGGCTCCAGCGGACGGTGCGGACGGCATACGACCACGTCCCGCACTACCGGGCGGCGTTCGAGGAGAAGGGCTTCCACCCCGACGACCTGCGGTCGCTCGACGAGGTGAGCCGCCTGCCGTTCACGACCAAGGCGGACCTGCGCGCGAACTACCCCTTCGGGATGTTCGCGGTGCCCCGGGAGCAGGTCGTACGCGTGCACGCCAGCTCGGGGACCACCGGCCGTCCCACGGTGGTCGGCTACACCAAGCGCGACATCGACACGTGGGCCGACCTCATGGCCCGCTCGATCCGCCTCGCCGGCGGCCACCCGGGCGACATCGTGCACGTCGGCTACGGCTACGGCCTGTTCACCGGCGGCCTCGGCGCCCACTACGGCGTCGAGCGGCTCGGCGCGACGGTCGTGCCCGTCAGCGGCGGCATGACCGAGCGTCAGGTGCAGCTCATCCAGGACTTCCGGCCCCGCGTGATCATGGTGACGCCCAGCTACTTCCTCAGCCTGCTCGACCAGATGGAGCGCGAGGGCATCGACCCGGCCGGCACGAGCCTGCAGGTCGGGATCTTCGGCGCCGAACCGTGGACCGAGTCGATGCGCCAGGAGATCGAGCGCCGCACCGGCATGGACGCCGTCGACATCTACGGCCTCTCCGAGGTCATGGGCCCGGGCGTCGCGCAGGAGGCCGCGGCGACGAAGGACGGCCTGCACCTGTGGGAGGACCACTTCTACCCCGAGGTCATCGACCCGGTCACCGAGGAGGTGCTGCCCGACGGCGAGGTCGGCGAGCTGGTCCTGACGTCGCTGACCAAGGAGGCGATGCCGGTCATCCGCTACCGCACCCGCGACCTCACGCGCCTGCTGCCCGGGACGGCCGTCCCGTCGATGCGCCGGATCGAGAAGGTGACCGGCCGCACCGACGACATGATGATCATCCGCGGCGTCAACGTCTTCCCGACGCAGATCGAGGAGCACGTGCTGGCTGAGCCGCGCCTGTCGCCCTACTTCCAGTGCGTGCTGACCCAGCCCGGCCGGATGGTCGAGCTGACGGTGCTCGTCGAGCCGCTCTCACGGCTGGACCCCGGCGCCTCCGACGAGATCGCCCGCAACCTCCAGCACGCGATCAAGACCCACATCGGCACGACGTGCCGCGTCGAGGTGCGCGACCCCGGCTCGATCGAGCGCTCGATCGGCAAGGCGCGCCGCATCGTCGACGAGCGGCCCAAGGCGTGAGCAGCGGGCCCGTCCTCGAGCCGTATGCCGTCTCGGCACCCGCCGGGGCGCGAGCACTCGGCGTCACGCCCTTCCTCACCCCGGCGACGTCGAGGCCGACGGCACGGTCAACGTCAAGGACGCCGACGAGCTCGAGGCCGCCGTCGAGCAACGGCGCGTGACAGCGGCGCAGGCCGAGGCGATCCGGCACAACGGCGAGCACGCTCGTGCCACGTTCGAGCGCGGTGACTGGCCCTTCGACACCGAGTGGACCCGGTGGCGTCCCGACCCCGCGTGGACTGCTCCTGCCCTGGGAGCCCACGAACGCTGGGCCGTCGACCTCCTCGGCTGACGGCCCTGCGGTGGCGTGCCTGAGCCGTGTGCAGCTATCGGGGCCCTGACCCCGAACGGTGCACACGGCATACGTGCTCGGCTGACTGCCGGCTCAGCCGCGCTGGGCGCGGAGCACGAGATCGAGGGCGGCGGGGTCAGAGATGCCGGCCTCGCGGGCGGCCGCGACGTAGCGGGCCGCCAGGGCTGCGAGCGCCGCCTCGGCAGCGTGCTCCCCCGACGCGACGACCGTGCCTGACCGGCTGCGGGTCTCGACGAGGCCGGCCGCCTCGAGCTCCTTGTAGGCACGCGCCACGGTGCCCGCGGCGAGGCCGAGGTCACCGGCCAGGCCGCGCACGGTCGGCAGCCGGTCGCCGGGGACGAGGCGACCGCCGCGGATCAGGCTCTCGACCTGGCTGCGCAGCTGCTCGTACGGCGCCTTGGGCGAGGAAGGGTCGACGGCAACGTCCAGTTCGGTCACCCCGGAAGTAAGGCAGCGACGGCGCGGCACTGTCAA
This sequence comes from Terrabacter sp. NPDC080008, assembly GCF_040702505.1. Classification (NCBI taxonomy): domain Bacteria; kingdom Bacillati; phylum Actinomycetota; class Actinomycetes; order Micrococcales; family Intrasporangiaceae; genus Terrabacter; species Terrabacter sp. NPDC080008. The sequence continues at coordinate 55,786 of NZ_JBFBLC010000011.1, read as the reverse complement.
CGCCGCGACGGGCGGTTCACCGGCCCACCACCGGAGCGGTGGGTGAGCGGCATCACGCCCCGACCCTCGACACCCGGACCACCCACCGATTTCCGGGGCGCTAGCATCTACTACGTAATGTAGTTTTGGCGCGACCCTCGCGGAGCCCTCATGGATGCCTTGGACCTGGCACGGTGGCAGTTCGCCATCACCACCGTCTACCACTTCCTCTTCGTGCCGATCACGATCGGCATGTCCCTCGTCGTCGCCGTCTTCCACACCGCCTGGGTGCGCACGCACAACCCGCAGTGGATGAGACTGGCGAAGTTCTTCGGCAAGCTCTTCCTCATCAACTTCGCCCTCGGGCTCGTCACGGGCATCGTGCAGGAGTTCCAGTTCGGGATGAACTGGAGCGACTACTCCCGCTTCGTCGGTGACATCTTCGGCGCCCCGCTGGCGATCGAGGCGCTGCTCGCCTTCTTCCTCGAGTCGACGTTCCTCGGCCTGTGGATCTTCGGCTGGGGTCGCATCCCGGAGAAGCTGCACGCCACGACGATGTGGCTCGTCCACATCGGGACGGTGCTCTCGGCATACTTCATCCTCGCCGCGAACTCCTTCATGCAGCACCCGGTCGGCTACCGCTTCAACCCGGTGAGCGGCCGCGCGGAGCTCACCGACTTCTGGGCGGTGCTGACCAACAAGGTGCAGCTCGTCACCTTCCCGCACGTCATCTTCGCGGCCTACATGACCGGCGCCGGCGTCATCATGGGTGTCGCCCTGTGGCTCATGCGCCGCGAGGCCGAGCGCGCCCACGACGACGCGCGGGACGTGGCGACCACCGACGCCCCGATGTACCGCCGGGCCACCCGCATCGGCGCCGTGCTCACCCTCGTCGCCGCGGTCGGCGTCATGGTGAGCGGCGACCTCCAGGGCAAGATCATGACCGAGGTGCAGCCGATGAAGATGGCTGCGGCCGAAGGGCTCTACAACTCCGTGCCGGCCGGCGAGGGGGCGCCCTTCTCGGTGCTGACGGTCGGCTCGCTCGACGGCTCCCACGCCAACCCGATCATCGAGATACCCGGCCTGCTCAGCTTCCTGGCCACCGGCAGCTTCGACGGCGCCGTCAAGGGCATCAACGACCTCAAGGCGGAGTACGCCCAGACCTACGGCGCGAGCGGCAACAAGCTCGTGGCCGACGTCGCGACCGCCTACGTGCCCAACATCCCGACGACGTACTGGACCTTCCGGCTGATGATCGGGCTCGGCATGGCGACGGCCCTCATCGCGCTAGCCGTGCTGTGGATGACCCGCAAGAACGCCCACCCGACGGCCCGTTGGCTCACGTATGCCGCCGTGGCCGCTCCGCTCCTGCCAGTCTTCGCCAACAGCTTCGGTTGGATCTTCACCGAGGTCGGCCGCCAGCCGTGGATCGTCTTCGGCCTGATGACGACCGCCCACGGCGTCTCGCCGAGCGTCTCGATGGGCGAGGTCATCACCTCGATGGTCGTCTTCACGCTCCTCTACGGCGCGCTCGCCGTGGTCGAGGTCAAGCTCTTCCTGCACTACGTCCGCAAGGGCGCCGAGCCCTTCGAGCAGCCGCAGGACCCCGCCGACCGGGACGAGGACGCACCCCTCGTCTTCGCCTACTGAGAAGGACTGGCCTGCAATGGATCTCGCAACCTTCTGGTTCATCGTCATCGGGGTGCTGTGGACGGGCTACCTCGTCCTCGAGGGCTTCGACTTCGGCGTCGGCATGCTCCTGCCCGTCCTCGGCGGCAAGCGCTACGCCTCCGACGCGGTCGACGCGGAGAAGCGCCGTCGCGTCCTGCTCAACACGATCGGCCCCGTCTGGGACGGCAACGAGGTGTGGGTGCTCACCGCGGGCGGCGCCACCTTCGCGGCCTTCCCGAACTGGTACGCGACGCTCTTCAGCGGCTTCTACCTGCCGCTGCTGCTCATCCTCGTCGCCCTCATCGTGCGCAACCTCGGCTTCGAGTACCGCCACAAGCGGCCCGAGGCGCGGTGGAAGGCCCGTTGGGACCAGGCCATCTTCTGGGGCTCGCTCGTCCCGGCCCTGCTGTGGGGCGTCGCGCTGACCAACATCGTGCGCGGCGTGCCGATCGACGCGGCCAAGGAGTACACGGGCAACCTCTTCACCCTGCTCAACCCGGCCGGCCTGCTCGGTGGGCTCGTCTTCGTGGCGCTCTTCCTCACCCACGGCGCGATCTTCGTGGCCCTCAAGACGGACGGCAAGATCCGCCTCGAGGCCCGGCAGATCGCCGAGCGGGTGGGTGTCGTCGCCGCCGTGCTCGCCGTGGCACTGCTGCTGTGGATCGGCCTGACCGACGGCAAGCCCGCCTCGTGGATCACGACCGTCGTCGCCGCGGTCGCGCTCCTCGGCGGGCTCGCCGCCAACCGGGCCGGTCGTGAGGGCTGGGCGTTCATCGGAACCGCCGTCACCATCGCGATGGCCGTCGCGACGTACTTCCTCGTCCTCTTCCCCGACGTCATGCCGAGCTCGACCAACCCGGCCTGGAGCCTCACGATCCACAACGCCTCGAGCACCGACTACACCCTCAAGGTCATGACGGTCGTCGCGCTCGTCTTCACCCCGATCGTCCTGATCTACCAGGGCTGGACGTACTGGGTCTTCCGCAAGCGCCTCACCGTCAAGCACATCCCCGAGGACGCCCCGCTCGAGACCGTGTCCCACTGAGGACCCCTGTGAAGCCCTTCGACCCGCGCCTGCTCCGGGCGGTGCCTGCCGCCCGGAGGCCCGTCGCCGTCCTCGCGGCGACCGGCATCGCCTCGGGGGTCGCGACGATCGCCACCGCGTTCGCGCTGTCGGCGGCCGTCGTCGCGGTCGTCGACGGCTCGGACCTCGGCACGGCACTCACCTGGCTGCTCGCGCTCTTCGCCGCCCGCGCGGTGCTCGCGGCGGTCACCGAGCGGGTGGCGGCATGGGCCGGCGTCTCCGTGTCGTCGGCGCTGCGGGCCGCGCTGCTGGGCCGCTGGGGCACTGTCAACGCGGACTCACGCCTCGAGCCGGGCGCGGCCGTGTCCCTCGCGACCGCCGGGACCGCGGCCGTCGAGCCGTATGCCGCCCGCTACCTCCCGACGCTCGTGACCGCCGCCGTCGTGCCGGCGCTCGCCATCGTCACGCTCGCCGTCGTCGACTGGCCCAGCGCGGTCGTCGTCGTGCTGACCCTGCCGCTGCTCCCGGTCTTCGCCGCGCTGATCGGCAAGGCGACGGCCGCCTCGACCGAGCGTCGGTGGTCGGCTCTCGCGGCCCTGTCGGGCCACTTCCTCGACGTCGTCCGCGGCCTGCCGACGCTCGTCACCTACGGCCGCGCGAGGCGCCAGGACGCGACGGTTCGCGAGGTGAGCGACCGGCACCGCCGCGCCACGATGGAGACGCTGAAGATCGCGTTCCTCTCCTCGGCGGCCCTCGAGCTGCTCGCGACGATCTCGGTGGCCATCGTCGCCGTCACCGTCGGCCTGCGCCTCTCGAACGGCTCGATGGCGCTCGGCCCCGGGCTCGTCGCCATCCTCCTCGCGCCCGAGGCGTACTGGCCGGTCCGGCGCGTCGGCGCGGAGTACCACGCCGCCGCCGATGGCGCCGTGGCCCTCGACTCGATCCTCGCCGAACTCGAGCCCTCCCCCACTTCCGCGCCGAACGCCGCGTTCGATGCCGAAAGCGCTGTTGGAACAGTGAGTTCGCGACCGAACGCAGCGTTCGGTGGGGAGGCGCGGGTCGGGGAGGTGTGCCTCACCGGCGTGACGTACGCGTATGCCGGGTCGACCGTTCCCGTGCTGCGCGACCTAGACCTCGTGGCCGGGCCGGGACTCACGGTGGTGACCGGGCCCTCCGGGGTGGGCAAGTCGACGCTGCTCGACCTCGTCGCCGGCCTGCGACGACCCAGCGCCGGCACCGTGCAGGCGCCGGCGTCGCACTACGTGACACAGCGGCCGTTCCTCGCGACCGGTTCGGTGCGCGCCGCGCTGACGATCGGCCACCCGGCGACCGACGACCAGCTGTGGGAGGCCCTGCGCGCTCTCGGCGTCGACGGCGTGGTCGCGGCCCTGCCCGGTGGCCTGTCCGCCGATCTCGGCGACGACGGCTTCGGCCTGTCGGCCGGGCAGCGGCAGCGACTCGCCCTCGCCCGCGCCTGGCTCGCTCCCGAGACCGTCCTGCTGCTCGACGAGCCGACCGCGCACCTGGACCCGGAGGGCGCCGAGCAGGTGGCGGCACTCCTGGCCGAGCTCGCGGAGCGCCGCGTGGTCATCGCGGTGACCCACCGCGAGGAGGTGCTCGCCCACGCGGACCACCACGTCACCCTCGCCGCACCCGATCCCGCCGGCTCCGATCGCGCCGACTCCGATCTCGCCGACTCCGATCGCGCCGACTCCTGGTTCGAGGTGATCCCGAGGCCCGGGACCCGCCCGGGATCACCTCGAACCGCCCGAGAGGGGGCCGGACCATGACCACCACCACCCCGTTCGAGGTGACGTCGCAGCAGGAGACCACCACCGGATCACCTCGAACCAGCTCGTCCAGCAGGCGCGTCTGGTGGCCCTCGGCCGGGACTGTCCGCGGGGGCCTGCTCGGCGGCATCGCCACCGCCTGCGGGATGGCCCTGACCGCCACCTCCGGGTGGCTCATCGTCCGGGCCGCCGAACGTCCCGTGATCCTCACCCTCCTGACCGCCATCGTCGCAGTGCGCGCCTTCGGCATGGCCCGGCCCGTCTTCCGCTACTGGGAGCGGCTGACGAGCCACGACGCCGCCCTGTCGATGCTGGCCGAGCGCCGGACCACCGCCTACGAGGCCCTCATCCCGCTGACCCCGGCACGGCTCGGGCGCCGCCGCCGGTCCGACGTCCTGACCGGTGTCGTCGACGACCTCACCGACGTCGTCGACGCCCAGGTCCGGGTGACGGTGCCGGTCATCTCGACCGCCGTCGCGGGAGGCATCGTCATCGCCCTCACCATGGTGATCGCCCTCCCGGTCGGGCTCGTCATGCTCGGACTCGGCGTCGCCGTGTGCGTCGTCAGCGCCCTCGCCGCACACCTGGAGTCCCGGTCTCTGCCCGAGCTGCTCGGAGCCCGGGCCGAGGTGACCCGCGTCAGCGAGCTCATGGCCAGCCAGGCGTCCGAGCTGCGCGCCGTGAGCGGATGGGCGACCGCGCTCGGCTGGCTCGACGACGCGCACACCGCGCTCGACCGGGCCACCCGCCGGATCAGCGCCGGACGCGCCGCCGCGGCCTCGCTCTTCCTCGTCACGGTCGGGTCAGCCGTGGCCCTCACCGCGGTCCTCGCCCAGGGCCTGTCCGTCTCGACGCCCGTCAAGGCCCTGCTCGTGCTCACCCCGGTCGCCGTCTCCGAGGCGATCACCCCGCTCGTCGACGCGATGCGCGCCCTGGCCCGCGCCCGCGCCAGCCAGCACCGCCTCGACGCCCTCCTCTACCTGACCCCGGCCGTCGCGGACGAGTCCCAGGACGAGTCGCGCCCCGAGACCCGCCCCGAACCCCGCCCCCAGAGCGAGGCGGCGACCCCAGCGGCTGCGCGGCACACGGCATACGGCAGCGGAGACGGCACCGACATCGAGACCCGCACTCTCACCGCCTCGTGGAACGGCGCACGCGCCGACCTCGCACCCACCGACCTCGAGGTGCCCGCCGGGAGCCGCCTGGTGGTCACCGGCCCCAACGGCAGCGGCAAGTCGACGCTGCTCGCCGTGCTCGCGCGACACCTCGACCCGACCGGTGGCAGCTACCGGCTCGGCGGGACGGACGTGCTCCACCAGCCGCTCGAGGAGGCTCGCGGGCACATCGCGGTGGTCGACGACGAGACGCACGTCTTCGCGACGTCCCTGCGGGCCAACCTGGCCCTCGCACGTCCCGACGCCGACGACACCGAGCTCGAGCGAGCGCTGCGCGCGGCCGGCCTCTCCGACCTGCTCGACGCGCTGCCCGATGGCCTCGACACCCGGCTCGGTGCGGGCGGTCGCGGCCTGTCCGGCGGCGAGCGCGCCCGGCTCGGCATCGCCCGCGCCCACGTCAGCGCCCGACCGGTGGTGCTGCTCGACGAGCCGGTCGCGCACCTCGACCCGCCGACGGCCCGCGCCGTACTGGAGGACCTCACGCTCGGATCACGCGAGGCGGGTACGTCCCCAACGATCATCATGGTGACGCACCGTGACGACGGCGCCGACCTCTTCGACCGGGTGTGGGAGATCGGGGGTCCTTCGGGCACGATGTCCCTCATCACGGCCGAGCCGACGGACCGCGCCCAGGGAGTCCACCGCGACGACCAGGAGCAGGACGAGCACGACCACAGGCACGACGACGGCCCACACCGTCGGTAGATCGGAGTTCCCATGCCCACCACCCCCCGCAACCGGCTCGGCGACCTCGAGCGCGCCGTCATGGAAGAGCTCTGGACGACGGCCGACGCCCACCCCGAGGGCCGCACGGTCCGCGAGGTCCACGACGCCATCGGTGTCGATCGCGGCCTCGCCTACACAACGCTCATGACGGTGCTCGACCGGATGGCGAAGAAGGACCTCGTCAACCGCGAGCGCGACGGGCGGGCCTGGCGCTACACCGCCGCCTCGACCCGGGCGGAGCTGACCTCCGAGTCGCTGCACCACACGCTCGGCGAGCTCGCCGGCGACAAGCGGCGCACAGCCCTGCTGCACTTCCTCGACGAGTCGACGCCCGAGGAGATCGACGAGCTCAAGGCGGCCCTCGCCGAGCTCGAGGCGCGCCGCCCCGACCTCGCCGGCTGACCCGCGAACCACCCTCCCGGAACCTGCCGACCCTCCACACTGGTCCCGTGCTCATCGTCGCCTCCCTCGTCGTCCTCGCGGTCCTGCTCGCGTGGCCGGTGCCGCGCGCGCTGGCCCGGGCGACGGCGCTGCGACGCGCGCCCCGGGCGGCGCTGGTGCTCTGGCAGTCGACGGCGGTCGCCGCCGTCCTGGCCGCGCTGCTCGCCGCGCCGGCCGCCATCCCCGCGATCGTCGGCCGGCAGATGCGCCTCTCCGAGGAGTGGCCGGTGCTCCTGCTGGCGGCTGCCCTGAGCGGTCTCGTTGCGGTGCGCCTGCTGCTGTCAGCCGACCGCATCGGTCGCGGCCTGCGCGCAGCCCGGCGACGTCACCGCGACCTCGTCGACCTCCTCGGCGTCCCGGGCGAGGGACCCGACCGGCACATGCGCGTGCTCGAGCACACGACCCCGACGGCATACTGCGTCCCCGGCGTACGCCGTCGCGTCGTCCTGACCCAGGGCACCCTCGAACGCCTCCAGCCCGACGAGCTGACCGCCGTGCTCGCCCACGAGCACGCCCACCTGACCGCCCGCCACGACCTCGTCATGGAGTTCTTCACCGTCGTGCACGAGGCGATGCCCGGCTTCCTGCGGTGCGACGAGGCGCTGCTCGAGGTGCACCTGCTCATCGAGGTCCTGGCCGACCGCGCCGCCGTGCGCCGCGCGGGCGCGGTCAGCACCGGCCGCGCCATCGTCGCCATGGCCGGCGGCTCCCGGCCCGCCGGCTCGATGGCCATGGGTGGCGGTACGCGGGTCGCCACCGCCCGCATCGGGCTGCTCGACGCCCAGCACATCGCCGGGCTGCCGGTCCCCCTCGTCGCCGCGGGGATGTATGCCGTGTCGGCGCTCCTCGTCGCGCTGCCCCTCGCGCTCTACGGCCTCGAGATCGCCGAGCTCAGCGTCGTCTGACGCCGTGCGCACGTCGCCCCGTCGGCCGGCCTCGCGGCGCCGCGTCGGCGCGTGGGTAGGGTGAGCGCCATGCGCGTACTCGTGAGCGGCGGCGCCGGCTACATCGGCTCCCACACCGTGGTCCAGCTCGTCGCGGCGGGGCACGACGTGCTCATCGTCGACAACTTCGGCAACAGCAAGCCGACCGTCGTCAACCGGCTCGAGGCGCTGACCGGCACCCCGCTGGAGGTGCACTCCTTCGACCTCACCGACCACGACAAGACCGAGCACCTCTTCGCCTCCGAGAAGATCGACGCGGTGATCCACTTCGCCGGGCTCAAGGCCGTCGGCGAGAGCGTGGACAAGCCGCTCGAGTACTACGAGAACAACCTCGTCTCGACCTTCTCCCTCGTGCGCGCGATGCGGCGCCACGGCGTGAACAGGCTCGTCTTCAGCAGTTCGGCCACCGTCTACGGCCACAACTCGCCGCCCCTCACCGAGGACATGCCGACCGCCGCCACCAACCCGTACGGCTGGACCAAGGTGATGATCGAGCAGATCCTGCGCGACGTCGCGGCCGCCGATCAGTCGCTGCGCATCGCGCTTCTCCGCTACTTCAACCCGGTGGGGGCCCACCCGAGCGGCACGATCGGCGAGGACCCGCAGGGCATCCCCAACAACCTCATGCCGTTCATCGCCCAGGTCGCCGTCGGCCGCCGCGACAAGCTGCTCGTCTTCGGCGACGACTACCCCACCCCTGACGGCACGCCGCTGCGCGACTACATCCACGTCGAGGACCTGGCGGCCGGGCACATCGCCGCGCTCGCCAAGCTGGGCAAGGTCGACCACCCGGTGTCGACGTGGAACCTCGGGACGGGCCACGGCACGAGCGTCCTCGAGGTGCTGCACGCCTTCGAGCGCGCGATCGGCCGTGAGCTGCCGTACGAGGTGGTGGGGCGCCGCGCGGGCGACCTGCCCGAGTCGTTCGCCGACCCGTCGAGGGCCAACGCCGAGCTGGGCTGGCGCGCCGAGCGCACCATCGAGGACATGTGCGTCGACCAGTGGCGCTGGCAGAGCGCCAACCCGCACGGCTACCCCGACGCCTGAGGTCCCACCCCCAGCGGGCTACCGACTCGCCGACGCAGAGTGCCCACTCGACTGGGACCGGCCGGCGCGACGTCGGAAGTGCCCACTCGACTGGGGCGTGCGGGGTCAGGCGGTCAGGGTCGGGGGTCGAGGGCGTCGTAGTGGCGGAACGAGGGGACCCGCGCCACCGTGACGACGACGAGGAGCACGACCAGCGCCCCGCCCACGACGGACGGCACCCAGGTGGCGGTCAGCGTCGCCAGCGTGCCGGCGAACATCTGACCGAGCCGGGGGCCGCCGGTCACGACCACCGTGAAGACGCCCTGGGTGCGCCCGCGAAGGTGGTCGGGCACGGCCGACTGCAGGATCGCCTGCCGGAAGATCGCGCTGATGTTGTCGGACCCGCCCGCGACAGCGAGGAACACGGCGGCCAGGGCGAGCGCCCAGCGGTTGGCCGCCCCGAAGTCCATCGACTCGACCGCGTGACCGCCGAGCTGGGTGACGGCCAGCACCACGCCGAAGCCGAGGATGCCCAGGCCGTAGGAGACGATCGCGTTGCGGATGGCGAGCCCCTGCCAGCGCAGGCCGGTGACCCGCCCGGAGAAGAGGCTCGAGACGATGCCGCCGACGGCGAACGCGGCCAGCAGGATGCCGGCCGTGACGGAGCCGCCGCCGATGACGATCGCCCCGACCGCGGGGAAGAGCACCATGGGCTGCCCGAACGTCATCGCGATGATGTCGACGATGAAGCTCATCCGCACGTTCGGTGCCCGGCGCAGGTGGCTGAGGCCGTCCACGACCGACCGGAAGCCGCCAGCGGTCGGCGCCTCCCCCTCGGGACGGATCCGCGGCAGCGTCCACAGCCCGAAGAAGCCGGCGAAGAAGAGCACGACGTCGACGGTGTAGGTCCAGGCGTAGCCGGCCCGGGCCACGAGCACCCCGGCCACGCCGGGACCGACCGTCACCATGACCCCGCCGGAGATGCCCATCAGGGCGGCCGCCTTGGGCAGCAGCTCGGCCGGCAGCAGCCGCGGCGTGATCGCCTGGCGGGTGGCCGAGGCGATGGTGGCCGCCACCGCGTTGACGGTGGTGATGACGTAGAAGGCCCACACGACGTGGACCTGCGCCCACGCGATCGTCGCGAGCGCCACGGTGGAGCCCCACGCCACGGTGCTCGCCACCAGGGCCACCGACCGACGGTCGAAACGGTCGGCGATCGCGCCGCCGTAGAGCCCGGCGACGATCATCGGCAGCAGGGAGAACCACGCGACGAGCGAGACCATGAAGGTCGAGTGCGTCAGGTCGTAGATGTGCAGGCCGACGGCCGTGTTAGTCACGAAGGTGCCGATGCCGGCGAGGGTGTTGCCCGCCCACAGCCGGGCGAAGGCGGAGCTGGAGCGCAGCGGGGTCAGGTCGACGAAGTGCGAGCGGCGCTCGGCCGTCTGCACGCTCCCGCGCGAACCACCCGAGCCGCTCGAGCCGCCCGACCCTGGCGCCTCGCTCGGGTCAGGCCCCGGGGATGCGTCGGTCACGGAGCGAAACTACGCCACCACGAGGTGGTGCGAGGTGGTGGGGAGGCAGGCCTCGACGTCGCGCAGCCGCGAGCCGTCCCGGACCCACAGCCAGCGGCCCTCGGCGCTGCGGCGGGCCACCTGCGTGCAGACGCGGCCGTCGACGCCGGAGGCGGTGGTCATCGCGAGATCGCCGCTGACGACGGCCCGGACGGTCGGCGCGACCTCGTCCCCCTCACCGGCCCCGGATCCGGCGACGCTCGCCCAGTCCTGCAGGACCCCGGCGGCCAACGCCGCGGCGAAGGCGGCCCGGATCGCCGCGGAGCCCGCCGCCTCGCGACCGCGCGGAAGGCTGACGACGGCGTCGGCGGCATACAGCCCCACGACGGCCTCGAGGTCGCCGGCGGCCACGGCGGCGCGGAAGGCCGGCTCGAGGGCGTCGGGAGTGCTCGCCCCGGCGGGGCCGCAGTGCGTCGTCGTCGTCATGGCCACACCGTGGCACCGACCACCGACAGCCATCGGACACACCGGTGCATAAGGGAACGGCGCCGTGCTCAGAGTCCGTCCGCAACGAGTCTTGTCGCTTCCGACATCTGGGCCCGATCTGCGGTGTTGAATGGGGATCATGTCGCCTCGCCCCGTCCACGTCACCTTCGTGTGCAGCGGCAACATCTGCAGGTCCCCCATGGGGCACGTCATCCTCCAGAGCATGGTCGAGGAGGCCGGCCTGGCCGACCACGTGAAGGTGAGCTCGAGCGGCACCGGCGACTGGCACGTCGGCGAGCAGGCCGACCCCCGGACCATCGCGATCCTCGCCGCGCACGGCTACGACGCCTCGCGCCACCGGGCCCGGGAGTTCGACCCGGAGGAGTTCGACGACGTCGACCTCGTCCTGGCCTCCGACGAGGGCCACGTGCGCACGCTCCGGCGCCTGGCGCGGACCCCGCTCAACCGGAGCAAGATCCGGCTCGTGCGCGAGTTCGACCCCGAGGCGGTGGCCGCCGGGACCCTCGAGACCGGCGACCCGTGGTACGGCGACGAGTCGCACTTCGCCCGGTGTTTCGCGGAGGTGGAGCGCGCCTGCCGTGGCATCCTTCAGCACGTCAGGGACCAGCTGGACGGCCAGCTGGCCGGCCGCCTTCGAGACAGGGTGGACTGGGAGCGGCCCTGACCTGATGTGAGGCCAGCGACGTCACCGTGCCCGACTACCCCTACGGCTCCCCGTGCTGGGTCGACCTGCTCGCCAGCGACGTCGACCGCGCCAAGGCCTTCTACGGCGAGCTGTTCGGGTGGCAGTGGCTGGCCGGCGACCCGGCGACCGGCGGCTACACGATGGCGCTGCTGGGCGGGCAGCCGGTCGCGGGCCTGAGCCGGCGTCCACCGGACGCCCCGGTGCCCAGCCAGTGGACCACCTACCTGCGTGTCGGTGACCTCGCCGTGGCCGCCCGGGCCGTCAACGCGTACGGCGGGCGCACGCTGGGCCGGCCCGTCCCGATCGGCGCCCTCGCGCGCACCCTCATCGCGGTCGACCCCGGCGGCGCCTACTTCGGCGTCTGGGAGCCGGGCGACCTGCTCGGCAGCGGCGTCCTCGACGAGCCGGGCTCGCTCACCTGGAACGAGCTGCTGACGCGCGACTACGACGCGGTGCAGGCCTTCCACCTGCGCGTCTTCGGGCACGGCTTCACCGACGAGACCGAGCCGGGCGGCCCACGATGGGCGACCGCGCGCACGGAGGACGGCAACCCTGCCTACGGGCTGGCGGAGATCGACGAGGAGTGGCCACCCGAGATCCCGTCGCACTGGGTGGTCTCGTTCGCGACCCTCGACCTGGAGCGTGACGTCGCCCGGGCCGCCGACCTCGGCGCCACGGTCCTGCAGCCCCCCTTCGACGGCCCCTACGGGATGGGCGCCGTGCTGGCCGGCCCCGAGGGGGAGGTCTTCTCGCTGATGGTTCCCGACCTCGACTAGCCCCCCGACACCCACCGCCCCACCACCGACGTCCAGGAGGACCGATGCCCGTCCACGAGGAGAGCTTCGCGGCCGGCACCCCGTGCTGGGCCGACGTCATGGTCGGCGACCTCGAGAACGCGCGGGAGTTCTACGGCCGGCTCTTCGGCTGGACGTTCGAGGACCTCCCGCCCGAGGCCGGCGGCTACGTCATGGCGCGCAAGGACGGTCATGCCGTGGCGGGCGCCATGGCCAAGAACCCCGACGACCCCTCCCAGGCCGACACGTGGACCGTCTACCTCGCCGTGGACGACGTCGACGCGGCCGCCGAGCAGGCCCGGAGCGCCGGCGGGGTCTTCTTCCTGGAGCCGATGGACGTCCTGCAGGTCGGCCGGATCGCCGTGGGGGCCGACCCGACGGGTGCCGCGTACGGCCTCTGGCAGGCGCGCGAACACACCGGCAGCGAGCTCGTCGACGAGCCGGGCACCCTCGTGTGGGCGGAGTCGATGAGCCGCGACTACCCGGCGAGCAAGGCCTTCTACGCCGACGTCTTCGGCTACCGGCTCCGGGAGATAGGGGACGCCGACTTCTCCTACTCCGTTGCGCTGCTGGGTGACTCACCGGTGGCCGGCATCGGCGCCATCCCCGCGCAGGCGCCGGCCGACGTGCGGTCGCACTGGATGGCCTACTTCGCGGTGGCCGACTGCGACGCGGCGGCCGAGCAGGTGCGCGCGCTCGGGGGCACGGTGCGGCAGGAGCCGTCGGACACCCGCTACGGCCGGGTGGCCGTGGTCGCCGGCGCCCAGGGCGAGACCTTCGCCGTCCTCCAGCGTCAGTGACCCACTCTCCGGGTCACTGGCGCAGCGCTCGCCGCTGACGTATGCCGCCCGCCGGGGTCCGCGCGTCCCCTCGCAGCGCGGCGGACGGCATACAGACCACTCCTGCTGCTCTGGGAGGATGGCGCCATGGCTTCGCTCGCTGACGCAACCCCGCCCATCGCGCTCGGGGCGCTCGACGGCCGCTACCGCGGCGCCGTCGCGCCGCTCGTGGACCACCTCTCCGAGGCGGCCCTCAACCGGCAGCGGGTGCACGTCGAGGTCGAGTGGCTGATCCACCAGACGAGCCACGGCGTCGTGCCGGGCGTGCGCAAGCTGAGCGACGAGGAGATCGCGGCACTGCGGAAGGTCGTCGACGACTTCGGCACCGACGAGGTCGCCGAGCTCGGCGAGATCGAGCGGGTCACCGTCCACGACGTCAAGGCCGTCGAGTACTTCCTGAAGAAGCGCCTGTCGCAGATCGCGCCGGCGCAGGAGGACAGGGGCCTCGCCGAGCTGGTCCACTTCGGCTGCACGAGCGAGGACATCAACAACCTCTCCTACGCCCTCATGGTCAAGGGCGCCGTCGAGCAGGTGTGGCTGCCCAAGGCGCAGGCTCTCCTCGGTCAGGTCTCCGAGATGGCCCGCGAGCTCAAGGACGTGCCGCTGCTCGCGCACACCCACGGCCAGCCCGCGACGCCGACGACGATGGGCAAGGAGCTCGCCGTCCTCGCGCACCGCCTCGGCCGCCAGCTGCGCCGGATCGAGAAGCAGGAGTACCTCGGCAAGTTCAACGGCGCGACCGGCACCTTCGGCGCGCACGCGCTCGCGCTGCCCGACGTCGACTGGCCCGCCGTGTCGAAGGCGTTCGTCGAGGGCCTCGGCCTGACGTGGAACCCCCTGACGACGCAGATCGAGAGCCACGACTGGCAGGCCGAGCTCTACGCCGACGTCGCGCGCTTCAACCGGATCCTGCACAACCTCTGCACCGACGTGTGGACCTACATCTCGATGGGCTACTTCGCCCAGGTGCGCGGCCAGGGCACCGTCGGCTCGAGCACGATGCCGCACAAGGTCAACCCGATCCGTTTCGAGAACGCCGAGGCCAACCTCGAGGTGAGCAACGCCCTCCTCGACGTGCTCGCCAGCACGCTCGTGCAGAGCCGCCTGCAGCGCGACCTCACCGACTCGAGCATGCAGCGCAACATCGGCACGGCCTTCGGCCACTCGATGCTCGCCCTCGACAACGTCGCCCGAGGTCTCGCCGGGCTCGACGCCGTGCCCGAGCGGATGGCCGCCGACCTCGAGGCCAACTGGGAGGTGCTCGGCGAGCCGATCCAGTCGGCGATGCGGGCCCTCGGCGCGCAGGGCGTCCCCGGAATGGAGGAGCCCTACGAGCGGCTCAAGGAGCTCACGCGCGGCCGGCGGATCGACGGCGACGACCTGCGCGAGTTCGTCCGCGGGCTCGGCCTGCCGGCCGACGTCGAGGCCCGTTTCGTGGCCCTGACGCCGCAGACCTACACCGCCCTCGCGAGCCGGCTGGTCGACGACTACCTCGCCTGATGGCATACGCCTCGTCGGGGACACGCCCTGCAGGGCGCATCGAGGAATACCCTGCGGGGGTATCCTGTTGGTGTCGACGAGGAGGTTGGAATGGCTGGATACTCCGGCAGCAAGGACGACTACCTGAAGCGGCTGCGACGCATCGAGGGGCAGGTGCGTGGCGTGCAGCGGATGGTCGACACCGACACCTACTGCATCGACATCCTGACGCAGGTCAGCGCCATCACGAAGGCACTGCAGGCGGTGAGCCTCGGCCTGCTCGAGGACCACGTGGCCCACTGTGTGGTGGACGCGGCACGCGAGTCCGACGAGGCTGCCGCCCAGAAGGTCCGCGAGGCGTCCGATGCCATCGCGCGGCTCGTGCGCAGCTGACATCCTCATACCCGAGGCCCGAGGAGGCACCCGATGAGTGAGACCACCCAGACCGAGATCACCGTCGCCGGCATGACGTGCGGGCACTGCACCGCCGCCGTCAGCGAGGAGCTGTCAGCCCTGCCCGGCGTCGTCGCGGTCGCCGTCGACCTGCACCCGGGCGAGGACTCGCCCGTGACCATCACCAGCGAGGCCCCCCTCGACCCGGCCACCGTCGCGTCCGCCGTCGCCGAGGCGGGCTACAGCCTCCGATGAGCACCGGCCAGGCGCCCGTGACGACCGGCGAGCGGGCCCCCGACGAGGTCCGCCTCGCCATCACCGGCATGACCTGCGCCTCGTGCTCGGCGCGCATCGAGCGCAAGCTCTCCAAGGTCGCCGGGGTCGAGTCGGCCAGCGTCAACCTCGCCACCGAGAAGGCCCTCGTGGCCTTCACCGCCCCCGTCACGGTCGAGCAGATCGTGGCCGAGGTGAAGAAGACCGGCTACGGCGCCACCGTCATCGACAGCGGCGAGCGGCCGGGCGCCGGGGCGCTGCTGGAGAAGCTGCGCGCGAAGGAGCTGGCGCGGCACAGCGCGCCGAGCGCGCCGTCTCCCGCCGGGCCCAGTCACGGCGAGCACGGTGACCGCACCGACCAGACCGACCACATCGACCACACCGACCACCTCGACCACACGCCGGCCCAGGACGTGCTCAAGCCCCGGCTCGTCACCGCGATCGCCCTGACGGTCCCGGTGCTGCTGCTGGCCATGGTGCTGCCGGCGTTCGCTGCCAGCCCGTGGCTGCAGTTCCTCCTGGCCACCCCCGTCGTCTTCTGGTGCGCCTGGCCCTTCCACCGGGCCGCCGCAGTCAACGCGCGGCACCTGGCCTCCACCATGGACACCCTCGTCTCGCTCGGCGTGCTCGCGGCCTGGGGCTACTCCGTCGTGGAGCTGCTGCAGGGCGGGATGCACCTCTACTTCGAGGTCGCCGCGGTCGTGACGACCTTCCTGCTCACCGGCCGGTTCCTCGAGGCGCGCGCCAAGGACTCCGGCCGCGACGCCCTGCGGTCCCTGCTCGACCTCGGCGCCAAGGACGTCTCGGTGCTGCGCATCGACCCGCGCACCCGGGTGACCGGCGAGACCCGCATCCCCGTCGGCGAGCTCGTCGTCGGCGACCACTTCGTCGTGCGACCGGGCGAGAAGGTCGCCACCGACGGCGTCGTGATCGAGGGCTCGAGCGCCGTGGACGCCAGTCTGGTCACCGGCGAGTCGACCCCGGTCGACGTGGCCGCCGGGGACGAGGTGACCGGTGGCGCCGTCAACAGCACCGGCCGGATCGTCGTCGAGGCCCGCAAGGTCGGCGCCGACACCATGCTCGCCGGGATCCAGCGCCTCGTCGAGAGCGCCCAGACCGGCAAGGCCGACGTGCAGCGCCTGGCCGACCGGGTCTCGGCCGTCTTCGTCCCGGTCGTGCTCGTGCTCGCCCTCGTCACCTTCGTGGGCTGGCTCGTCACCGGCCACGACGTCGGCACCGCCCTGGCCGTGGCCGTCACCGTCCTGATCATCGCCTGCCCCTGTGCGCTCGGCCTCGCCACGCCCACGGCGCTGCTGGTCGGAACCGGCCGCGGTGCCCAGCTCGGCACCCTCATCAAGGGCCCGCAGGTGCTCGAGGACACCCGCCGCGTCGACACCGTCGTGCTCGACAAGACCGGCACCATCACCACCGGCGAGCTGCGGCTGCGCAGCATCGCGGTGCGCGGCAAGCTCTCGAAGAAGGCCGCGCTCACGGCCGCGGCCGCCGTCGAGCAGGGCAGCGAGCACCCCGTGGCCCACGCGGTCGTCGCCGGCGCCCGCCTCGCCCACCTCGACCTGCCGCGCATCACCGACTTCCAGGCCAACCCCGGCGAGGGCGCGACGGCGCGGATCAAGGACACCGAGGTGACGGTCGGCAAGGATGTGCTCTTCGAGAGAGTCGACCCCGAGCTGCTCGAGCACGCCCGCAGCCACGCCGGCACCACCGTCTTCGTCGGCTGGGACGGGGTGGCCCAGGCCGCCCTCACCGTCGAGGACACGGTGCGGGAGTCGTCCACGGCCGCCGTCGCGCGGCTGCGGGCGCTCGGCCTCACGCCCTACCTGCTGACCGGCGACAGCCTGTCCAACGCACGCAGCGTCGCCGAGCAGGTCGGCATCGACCAGGCCAACGTGCGCGCCGAGGTCATGCCGGCGCAGAAGCACGAGGTCGTCACGGCACTGCAGCAGTCCGGCAAGGTCGTGGCCATGGTCGGCGACGGGGTCAACGACGCGGCCGCCCTGGCCCAGGCCGACCTCGGCCTGGCGATGGGCTCGGGGACGGACGTCGCCATGGACTCCGCCGACATCGTCCTGGTGCGCCCCGACCTCGACGCCGTCGGTGACGCCATCGGCCTGTCCCGCGAGACCCTGCGCATCATCAAGCAGAACCTCGCCTGGGCCTTCGGCTACAACACGGCCGCCATCCCGCTCGCGGCGTTCGGCCTGCTCAACCCGATGATCGCCGGGGCCACGATGGCGCTGTCGTCGGTCCTCGTCGTCAGCAACTCACTGCGCCTCAAGCGCTGGAGCCGCTGACCGCGCCGCTGGACCTTGTCGCTCGCCGGTCAGGACCTCCTGGCCGGCGGGTAGGTCCGGTCCATGGTGTGCTTCGTGAAGTCGGTGACGTTCGACTGTTCGGACCCGCTGCGGCTCGCGGCCTTCTGGGCGGCCGCCCTCGGCTCGAACGTCGACGAGGACAGCACGGACCGTCGCGCCTGGGTCGAGCCGGCCGGCTGGGGCGGTCCCACCCTGTGGTTCCAGCCGGTGCCCGAGCCCAAGACGGCGAAGAACCGCCAGCACTTCGACCTCCGAGCGGTCGGACCCGTCGAGGACGAGGTCGACAGGCTCGTCGCCCTGGGCGCGACCGTCACCGGCGCTGACGGCGACGTCGTCGTCATGGCCGACCCGGAGGGCAACGAGTTCTGCCTCGAGAGCTGAGCCCGTCGCCCGGCCGCCTTTGACAGGCGGCGCTGACCTCTGATGTCGTCGAGGCCCAGCGCCGCACCGGCGCGGGCACACGACAGGGGAGAACGACGATGACGTCGACGACAGGGGCGAGCCCTCCAGCGGCCACGCCGACACCACCGGACCGGCTCGGACCTCCACCCGACGAGCCCCTGCGCGCGAGGTCTTGGCCCGTCTTTCCACTTGCCGTCCTCGGGTGGCTGGTGGGGCTGCTGCCCTGGCTCGTGCGACGGACCGGTGGCGGCACGTTCGGCACGCCGTGGAACCCGCGCAACGACCTGCGGGAGGCGTTGCTGCCCTATCACCACCAGCTGCTCCCCCTCCTGCTCGTCGTCACGGTCACGGCCGGTGTGCTGGCCGGTCTGGCACCCGCGTGGCGCACGGCGCGCCGCTCGCACCGGCAGCTGCTCGTGGCGGTTGCGACGCTCGGCGCGGCCGTGGCCACGACGTGGGCGGTGGCCCAGACCCTGGCACCCGACCCCGACCTCGGCGGCTCCGGCAGCACCGCCCAGCAGGTGCGGCTCGCCTTCATCGGGCTGACGGTCGCCGGGTCCGTCGTGGGCCTGGTCCTCGGGCTGGCGGTCTCCCTCGGCGGCCCGGCCCTGCGGGTCGTGGCGGCCGCGTCGGCGGTCGTGGTCGGCGCGGACTGGGTCGGCCAGCTCGTGGTCGGCGCGACCCGCGACGCCTCCGCGGCCACGTGGCTGCCGACGGCGCTCGCAGCGCTCTCCGGAGCCGTGGTCGGTGCGCTCCTCGCCGGCACCGCACGCAGCCGGGTCGCAGCCCGGGCAGCGGCGTGGGTCGGCGCCCTCGGCCTGCTCGTGCTCACCGCTGCCGCGCTCACCGCCGCCCGCTACGTCCTCGAGTCTCTCCGCGGCACCCGGCCACGATCCACCGACCTGCAGGACCTGCTCGTCGACGGGACGCGCGTGTTCCGGGGATCACTGTCGACCACCCTCACGGCCTGGGGCGCGCCGCTCTCACCGCCGCTCGTCGGGCTCGTCGTGGCCGTCGTCGTGGGTCTGGGGCTGAGCGGCCTGGCGGTCCGGGCGAAGAGGTCGGCCACCGCGGACGAGCGCGGCTCGGCCGACTGAGCCGGACGGCATACGGCCTCGGGCACGACGAAGCGGCGGCCACCCGGACGAGGGTGGCCGCCGCTTCGCGTGCGAGTCGAGGGGGGAAGGTCAGATGGTGACCTTGCCGTTGGGGGTGTCGAAGGTGACCGAGAGCAGGCCCGGGGTGCCGTGCGGCGCGACGAAGGTGAAGTGGATGCCGCCCTTGTCGAACGTGTCGTCCGGGCCGAGCCACTCGCGCACCCGCTTGGGGTCGCCGGCGATCTGGAGGTCGTCGATCGAGACCGACGTGTCGGCGCCCGCCGACGGGTGCACCGTCATGTCGTCCCACTCGATGAAGTAGGGGACCTGCGGGTCGGCCATTAGGCCCTTGATGCCGACCTGGCGCCACTTGAGCTCGGTGCCGTCGGGGCGGTGGCGGTTGCCGAGGACCGCCTCGCGGCCGAGGCGCTGCTCGACGGCGCTGATGTCGTCGACGGCGACGACCCAGCCCAGCCAGCCGCCGCCGGCCTCGGACGCGGCGCGGACGGCCTGCCCGAAGGGAGCCTTGTCGGAGGCGGGGTGGTCCAGCACCTCGACGACCTCGAGGTAGTGGTCCTTGGCCAGGGGGAAGATCACGTTGCGCGTGCCGAACCGGGGATGCACCCCTCCGTCGACCGGCGCGACGCCGATGAGCTCGGACAGCCGGGCGGCTGTGGCCTTGAGGCCACCGGCCTCCGCTGCATAGGAGACGTGGTCAACTCGCATACAGAACATCGTGACACACGCCAAGGGGTGCTCTTGACCACCCCACCCCTACCCGCTAGCGCTCGTCCCAACCGTCACACGGTCGAAACACGGGCGTCATCTCGTATGCCGTCTCGCCGCCGTTCGGAGGGTGCGCCGCCTGGGCAAGACGCTCAGCGGCGGTCGCGCTGGCGGACCGCCTCGTAGAGCACGATGGCAGCCGACGCGGCGACGTTGAGGCTGTTGGCCTTCCCGCGCATCGGGATGCGGACGCGCTGCGTCGCGGCCTCGAGCAGGGTGCGGTCGGCGCCGTGCTTCTCGCTGCCGACGGCGATGGCCACGCGTCCGGTGTAGTCGACGTCGGTGTGCAGCAGGTCGGTCTCGGGAGTGGTGACGACGAGCCGGATGTCGTGGCTCTTGAGCCAGTCGAGGGCCTCGGCGGTCGTGGCGCTGGCGGCCGGCACCGCGAAGACGGTCCCCTTGCTCGCGCGCACGACGTTGGGGTTGCCCCAGTCGGTGACGGGATCGGCGGCGACCACGGCGTCGACCCCGGCGGCGTCGGCGGTGCGCAGCATGGCGCCGAGGTTGCCGGGCTTCTCGACCCCCTGGCTGAGCAGGGTCAGGTGGTCGGGCCCGTCGACGCGCAGGTCGTCGAGCGTGACGCCGACGCGGCCGACGACGGCGAGGAGGCCGTCGGGGCCCTCGCGGTAGCTGACCTTCTCGAAGGCGCCGCGGCTCAGGTGCACGACCTCGACCCGGTCGTCGCGCAGCCGGGCCAGCAGGTCGTCCTGGTGTCCGATGTCCTGCGAGCCCGCGCGCCCGGCGGGGCTGAAGAGCTCCTCGCAGACGTAGACGGTGCCGGGCCGCACCCCGGAGGAGAGAGCCAGGCCGATCTCCTCGTAGCCCTCGACGAGCGTCTGTCCGGTCTCCTCGCGGGTGCGGCGCCGGCGCAGGGCGAGCACGGACTTCAGCCGCGGGTTGGACGCGGACGTGATGGTCCGCTCGCGGGGCGGGCGCGTGGGGTTCGTCATGGCAGGCCCAGCATCCCACTCACGCGCTCGGTCGCACGACGTGCGCTTCGTGTCACGCCACGCCGCCACATCCGCCACGGGTGACGCGAAGCGCACGTCGTGGCACCGACGGCTCTACGGTGGGGAGGACGCCACCGAGGAGGACCCGTGACGGAGCAGGACGCGTACCCCCGCCTGATGCACACGGCCCTGGACACGACGGACGCCCGCGGGCTCGCCGAGTTCTACCGGGAGCTGCTCGGGCTGCGCTACCGCCCGGGCGACGAGCCGCCCGCCGAGGGCGCCGACGAGGCCGACTGGCTCGTGCTGCTCGACGCGGACGGCGTGCGGCGCCTGGCGTTCCAGCGCGTCGACGGCCCGCTCCCCCGCTCCACGTGGCCCTCCCACGAGGTGCCGATGCAGCTGCACGTCGACTACGCCGTGCCCGACGTGGCCGCCCTCGAGCGGCACCGTGACCGGGCCCTCGCCTTGGGCGCGCAGGCGCTGCTCGACCGCCGCGACGACGAGGACGAGCCGCTCGTCGTGCTCGCCGACCCGGCCGGCCACCCGTTCTGCCTGCTCGTCGCTCCGCCCCGAGAGCCGGCGACCGGCTCCCCCTAGGCTCATGGCCATGCTCGACACGCTGGCCGCGCTGCCGTTCCGGTGGGCCTTCCTCGCCCTCTTCGCGAGCGCCACGGTCCGCTCCCACGGCACCTACTGGGTCGGACGCGGCGCGGTCGCGGGCTGGCAGCGCTACCGCGGCACGCACGGCGAGCTGGCGGCGCGGGCCGAGGCCCTGCTGCGCCGGCTCGGTCCGCTCGCGGTCACGCTGTCCTACCTGACGGTCGGGGTGCAGACCGCGGTGCACCTGACGGCGGGGGCCGTACGCATGCCGCTGCGGCTCTACGTGCCTGCTGCGGTCGTCGGGTCGGCGATGTGGGCGGCGCTCTACGCGACGGTGGGCCTGGCGGTCGTGCGGGCCTGGCTGGCCGCCGAGGCCGGCTCGTGGTGGGGACTGGCCATCGTCGCCGTGGCCCTCGTGGCCGGGGTCGGGCTCGTGGTTCGCCGCCGCCGCAGCCGCGGTCCGGTCCCCGAGGCGCCCGCGCCCGCCGCGCCCTGACGCCTGCCGGCCACGGCCCGAACACGGTCCGAACACGCGTGTGGCCCCGGTGACACCGACGCTCACTACGCTGCGAGCGTGTCCACCGCAGCCGAGGCGAACCGCGACGCCGTCGCCCCCAGTCGCGGCCTCGTGCTCGTCGTCGAGGACGAGCCGGCCATCGCCGACGTGCTGAGGCTCAACCTGCGCGCGGCGGGCTACGGCGTCGAGGTCGTCGGTGACGGCGTGAGCGCCCTCGGTGCGATACGCGACCTGCGGCCCAGCGCTGTCGTGCTCGACATCGGCCTCCCCGAGCTCGACGGCATCGAGGTGTGCCGCCGCCTGCGCGCCCGGGGCGACTGGACACCGGTGCTCTTCGTGACGGCCCGCGACGACGAGGTCGACCGCATCGTCGGCCTCGAGCTCGGTGCCGACGACTACGTCACCAAGCCCTTCTCCCCGCGCGAGCTCGTCGCGCGGCTCACCGGCGTCCTGCGCCGCACCCGGGGCGACCTCGCTGGGCCACAGATGCTGCGCTCGGGCGAGCTGACCGTCGACCTGTCCAGTCACGAGGTGCGCGTCGCCGACCGCGAGATCGGCCTCACGGCGACGGAGTTCGACTTGCTCGCTCACCTGATGCGCCGGCCCGGGGTCGTCTTCACCCGCGAGCAGCTGCTCAGCGAGGTGTGGGGGTACGCCGCGACCGCGGGGGCGCGCACCGTCGACGTCCACGTCGCCCAAGTCCGCGCCAAGCTCGGCGCCGCCAGCCCGATCCGCACCTTGCGATCCGTCGGGTATGCCGCCGAGCGGGCTCCGCGCGCCGGTGACGACGACCGGCGGCCACGGGCGTGACCGCGAGCGCCCGGCGCCCCTCGTTGTCGCGGCAGGTCGTGCTGCTGGCCGTCGGCATCGCCGTCCTCACGGCGCTGCTCGCCGGGGCGCTCGCGTTCGGCCTGACGCGCGCCTCGGCCGACGACGCAGCCCGCAGCACGCTGTCCCGCATCGCCGATGCGGCCTCCGAGCGAGCCGATTTCGGGACCTCGACCGCGCGCGCGTCCCAGAACCGCGCGGTCCGGACCCTCGGGGCCGTCGGCATCGAGTCCGCGAGCGTCGGGCGCCACGGGGCCGTGGTCTCCACCAGCCCGCTGGCGGCGGCCGCCCTCACCCCGGCACGGCAGGAGGTCCTGCTCGCCGGCCGCACCGTCTCGGCCGTCGACGTCCTCGGCGGCACGGCGGTGCTCGTCGAGGGGCGTCCCACTGCTGCCGGCGGCATCGTGCTCGTCCAGCGACGCTCGGACGCGACGGCCGACGCGGACCGGCTGGTGCGCCGGGTCCTGCTGGCACTGGCCCTGGCCACCCTCGTCGCCGTGCCCGTGAGCGTCACGGTCGCCCGGCGCCTCTCGCGTCCGCTGCGCCGGACCGCCGCTGCGGCGCACGCGCTGGCGGCCGGTCGGCGCGACGTCCGCGTGCCGGTCGAGGGGCCCGAGGAGGTGGCCGAGGTCGCGAGCGCCCTCAACTCGCTGACCGGCTCCCTGACCCGGTCCGAGGCGCGCCAGCGGGAGTTCCTCCTCTCGGTGTCGCACGACCTGCGCACCCCACTGACCGGCATCAGCGGCTACGCCGAGTCGCTCGCGACCGGGGTCGTGCCGGCGGAGGACACGGCCCGGGTCGGCGAGGTCGTCCTCTCCGAGGCCGGCCGCCTGGAGCGCCTGGTCGGGGACCTGCTCGACCTCGCGCGGCTCGGCGCCGACCGGCCGAGCCTCGCGCCGCAGCCGACCGACCTCGTCGTGCTGGGCCGGGAGATCGAGTCGGTCTGGTCACGCCGGTGCGCCGCGGTCGGCGTCCCCTTCAGCTTCGTGGCCTCGGTTGCGCACGCCCCCACCGTGACCGACCCGACGCGCGTGCGCCAGCTCCTCGACGGCCTGCTCGAGAACGCCCTCCGCGTCACGCCGGCAGGGCTCCCCGTCGTCGTGGAGGTGCGCCGCGAGGACGGTCCCGGCGCAGACGTCGACGTGCTGGAGGTCCGTGACGGCGGCCCCGGGCTGACCGACGACGACCTCGAGGTCGCGTTCGAGCCGTCGGTGCTGCACCAGCGCTACCGCGGGCTCCGCCCGGTGGGCACCGGCCTGGGCCTCGCCATCGTCGCCCGGCTCGCGCAGCTGCTCGGCGGCACGGTCGAGGCCGGGCACGCGCCCGAGGGGGGCGCGCGCTTCACCCTGCGCCTGCCCCACCGCGCGACGGACTGACTTGAGCCCTACTCCACCCGGAATGGGCTGCGGTCGCCCGGGGTTGACCACTCCATGACCACCTGGGGATTCATCGGCAGCGGCAACATCGGCAGCACCGTCGCCCGGCTCGCGATCGCGGCCGGCCACGACGTCGTGCTCAGCAACAGCAGGGGGCCGGAGACCCTCGCGGACCTCGTCGCGGAGCTCGGCGAGCACGCGCGAGCTGCCACCGCGTCCGAGGCCGCATCGGCCGGCGACGTCGTCGTCGTGACGATCCCGCTCAAGGCCTACCGGGACGTGCCCGTCGACGCGCTGGCCGGCAAGGTCGTCATCGACACGATGAACTACTACCCCGAGCGCGACGGCCAGATCGAGGCGCTCGACGACGGCTCGACGACCAGCTCCGAGCTGCTGCAGGCGCACCTGCCGCAGTCGCACGTCGTCAAGGGCTTCAACAACATCTTCTTCCAGCACCTGCGCGACCTGGCCCAGCCACACCTGAACTCCGGCGCCGAGGGCCGAAGCGCCCTGGCCATCGCCGGCGACGACCCCGCGGCCAAGGAGACGGTGCGTAAGGCGCTGGACGCCATCGGCTACGACACCCTCGACCTGGGCGCGCTGGCCGAGGGCTGGCGCACCCAGCCCGGCCAGCCGGCATACGGCACCGAGTACGCCAAGGACCCGAGCGACTGGGCGGCCGGCGCGAAGCCCGTCACGTCCGACGAGCTCGCGGGCCTCGCCGTGCGCGCCACTCGCGAGGTCTGAGCGCCAGCTCAGCGGGGCGTCTCGGCTCCCGCCGGGCGCCCGGTATGATGGCCGGTGAGGGGAGTACTTCCTCGCGCGCACCGGTCAGTACGGTGGTCCCACGGCCACCCCGGTCCGCGGCCGACGGCAGTCGGTGAAGGAGACCTCAGACATCACGTTCTGAGGAGACCCATGCTCTCGAACCTCTCTGCGGCCATCCCGGCAAGCGCCACGACCGCCACGACCGCCACCGAGTCGATCGGCTCGCCGACGCTCTGGATCGCGACGATTGCCGGTGTCGCGGCGCTCTTCGTCGTCGACTTCCTCATCACGCGCCGACCCCACGACCCGAGCCTGCGCGAGGCGGTCGGCTGGTCGGCCTTCTACGTCGCCGTCCCCCTCGCCTTCGGCGGCTGGCTCTGGTCGCGCTACGGCTCGGAGCAGGGCGTCGAGTACTACACCGGCTACCTCGTCGAGAAGTCGCTGTCGGTCGACAACCTCTTCGTCTTCATCATCCTGCTCTCGGCGTTCGCCGTGCCGCGGGAGCTGCGCCAGCGGGTGCTGCTCATCGGGGTCGGCGGCGCGCTGGTGCTCCGCGGCGTCTTCATCGCCCTGGGCGCGCAGATGATCGCGAGCTTCTCGTGGACCTTCCTGCTCTTCGGCGCGGTCCTGCTCGCCACCGCCGTCAAGGTCGGGCGCGATGCGCTGTCGCACGCCGAGCACGACATCGACGTCGACTCGATGCGCAGCGTGCGGCTGATCCGCCGGGTCCTGCCGGTCACCGACGCGTATGCCGGCACGCAGCTCACCGTGCGACGTGACGGTCGCGACGGGGGCAGGGCCCTGACGCCGCTGGCCCTCGTGGCGATCGCGATCCTCGGCACCGACATCGTCTTCGCCATCGACTCCGTGCCGGCGGTCTACGGCATCACCGGGGACGCCTACCTCGTCTTCGCCACGAACGCCTTCGCCCTGCTCGGCCTGCGCGCGCTCTACTTCCTGCTCGAGGGGGCGCTGGCCAAGCTCGTCCACCTCGCGCACGGGCTGTCGCTGATCCTCGCCTTCATCGGCGTCAAGCTCGTGCTGCACTGGGCGCACGGCGTGTGGCCCGGTGTGCCGGAGATCCCCACGCTGCTCTCGCTCGGCGTCATCGTCGGCATCCTCGCCGTCGTCACGGTGACCAGCCTGGCCACCGGCCGGAACGGTGAGGCCGACCCGACGGACGGCCCGGACGCGCAGGGCGCGCCGGCGCCCACGACCCGCGCCTGAGCGAGGGGCAGACGTCTCAGCTCGTCGCGCTCGGGGTGGGCGAGCCGGCGGGCTGGGACGAGGCAGCCTTGAAGACGAGGACGCGGGCGGTCGGGTTGCTCGCGCCGACACCGACGACGAGGGCCTTCGAGCCGACCTTGACGGCGCCGACGCTGGAGGTCGCGCCCTTGCCGTTCTGGCGCTCGCGGACCTTGGTGCTGCCGGTGACCGTCCAGGTCAGGGAGAAGCCGTCCTTGGCCTTGACCGTCACCGAGGTGCCGGACACGGCGGTGACCTCGCCACGGATCGCCTGGTGGGTGACCGGGCCGGCCTTGCTCTCGGTGACCCAGGTGGCGTGCAGCGACCGGAGGAGCTGGCCGCGCCACCCCTTGCGGTCGGCCTTCGCGTCCTTGGCGTCCTTGTTGGTCGCGGTCTGGTCGGCGGCTGGGGTCTGGAGGGCGGCATTGACGAGGTCGATGGTGTCGCCGTCGACGACGCCGTTGCCGGCGCCCTGCTGCTGGACCTGGCCGGCGGTTGATGCGGGTGCCGCGGACGAGTCGGCCTTCGAGCAGGCGCCGAGACCGAGGCAGCCGAGCACGAGGACGGCCGCGCCGAGCGCGGTGGAGGAGCGGGCGAACCGGGCGTTCCGGCGGGTGTCGTTGTTCATGGCTCCACTGTCTCCCACACAGGTCAGTGCTGCGTTCGCGTCATGTTCGGATCGTGTTCGGGCCCGTCGACGGGCGCGCCGGCACGGCGCTGCAGCAATGCCCGCTCGGCCTCGTTCTGGGTGAGCGCGGCGGCCCGGCCGAACTCGGCGCGGGCCTCCTCCTCGCGACCGAGCCGGGCCAGCAGGTCCCCGCGGACGCTCGGCAGCAGGTGGTAGTCGCCGAGGGCACCGGCCTCGACCAGGCGGTCGACGACCTCGAGGGCGGGCCCGGGGCCCTCCGCGTACGACAGGGCCACGGCGCGGTTGAGCTCGACGACGGGCGAGGGTCGGACCTGCCCGAGCCGTCCGTAGAGCGCCGCGATGAGGGCCCAGTCGGTGGCCTCGGCGGTGCGGGCTCGGGCGTGGCAGGCGGCGATGGCCGCCTGCAGCACGTACGGGCCGGCGTCCCGGATCTCCGGGCCCACGAGCGCCATCGCACGGTCGAGCTCGGCGAGGGCGTGGTTGACCAGGGCCCAGTCCCACCGGGTGCGGTCCTGGTCGAGCAGCAGGACCGGTTCGCCGCCCGGGCCGATGCGTGCCCGGGTGCGCGAGGCCTGGACCTCCATGAGGGCGAGCAGCCCGTGCACCTCGGGCTCGCGCGGGGCGAGCGCCGACAGCACGCGGCCGAGCCGGATCGCCTCCTCCATCAGGTCACCGCGCAGCCAGTCGCGCCCCGACGTCGCGGCATACCCCTCGTTGAAGACGAGGTAGACCACCTCGAGGACCGACGCGAGGCGCGGCGCCAGCTCGGCGCCGGACGGCACCTCGATCGTGACCCCGTCCTGTCGCAGGGTCTTCTTCGCGCGCGAGATGCGCTGGGCCACGGTCGCCTCGGTCGTCAGGAACGCCCGGGCGATCTCGCGCGTGGTCAGTCCGGCGATCATCCGCAGTGTCAGGCAGATTCGCGCCTGAGCTGTCAGAGCGGGGTGGCAGGCGGCGAAGACGAGCCCGAGGACGTCGTCGTCGATGTCCTCGAGGGCTGCGTCGAAGTCTCCCTCGGCGAGCTCGGCCACTCGCAGCTCCTCGGCGTGCCCGACCTGCTGCAGCTTGCCGGCGAGGTTCACCTCCCGCCGGATCCGGTCGATGGCCCTGCGTCGTGCGGTCGAGGTGAGCCAGGCGCCCGGCTTATGCGGTATGCCGTCGCGTGGCCACTGCTCGAGCGCCTGCACGAAGGCGTCCTGCGCGAGGTCCTCGGCGAGGCCGATGTCCCCGACGAGGCGGGCGACGACGGCCGTGACCTTGGCCGCCTCCATGCGCCAGACCGCCTCGAGGGTCCGGCTCACGTCGTCGTCGCTGGGCGTGCTCCGGCTCGTCACCACGACACTGTTTCATCTCCCCCAGCAGTGACGTGGCGAAGACCGCAGGTTCCCGGCCACGCCCTGCGTCAGTGTTTCGCTGGGCGCAACACTGACGCAGGGATCGTCCTGTCGCTCAGCCCCGGGCGGCGTTGCGCGCCGCCTCTGCTCGCATCCTCTCCTCGCGCTCGCGCAGCTCGGGGGTGTACTCCTCGCCGAAGTCCTCCGCCGCGAAGACCTGGCGCAGCTCGAGCGCCTGGCCGGGCCCGGGGGCGCACGAGGCGGGCCACTTGCGCAGCCACTCGATCGCCTCCTCCCGCGAGCTGACGTCGATGATCGTGAAGCCGGCGATGAGCTCCTTCGCCTCGGCGAACGGGCCGTCCGTCACGGTCCACTCGCCGTCGTCGTAGGTCAGGCGTGCACCCTTGGACGTCGGGTGCAGGCCCTCGCCGTCGACGAAGACGCCGGCCTTGAACATCTCCTCGTTGTAGGCCTGCATGTCGGCGAACTGCTGCTCGGTGCCGGTGACGCCGGCCTCGGTCTCGGGGCCGCCGGGGACGATGATCATGAAGCGCATGGAGCTCTCCTCGTGAGATTGGTGCGGGCCGTGGCGCCCGACTCACCCCCACGTCGAACGAGACGGCCGGTTCTCGACACGAGGTGCCGGACGATCTGGCGGGCTCAGAGCTCGAGGCGGGCGGTCGCGGCCGACTCGACCCCGTGCCGGAACGGCACGCCGTCGCGGGCGGCTCGGCCGACCGCCTCGAGGATCGGCACAAGACCGTCTTCGTCGACGTGACCGGCCACCTCGTCTGCAACCGCCTTCACCTCGTCGGGTGCGTTTCCCATGGCGACCCCCCACGCCGCCCAGTGCAGCATCTCGAGGTCGTTGCGCTGGTCGCCGCAGGCGACCGTGTGGACCGGCTCGACGCGCAGCTGCCGGCGCACGAGCTCGAGCGCGCTGGCCTTGGACACCCCCTCCGGATTGATGTCGAGCCACGCGGACCAGCCCACGGCATACGACACCTCGTGGAGACCGGCGCGCTCGACGAGCTCCATGAACTCCTCGGCCGTCGACTCCGGCTGGCGCAGGGTGACACGGGTGACCGGGCTGGCGACGAGCTCCTCCCACGGGACCTCGCGCGAGCTGCCCATGAGTTCACCGTCCGGGAAGTGCTTGCTCACCTTGAAGCCGACGCCCGGCTCCTCGACCGCGATGAGGGCATCGGGCAGCTCGACGCGCATCTTCTCGAGGACCGCGCGCGGGTCGAACGTCACCTGGTCGATGATCGAGTAGCCGCCGGGGAACCTCGGGCTCAGCTGCAGCGTCAGCGCCCCGTTCGAGCAGACGGCGTAGCCCTCGGTCAGGCCGAGCGCCTCGAGGATCGGCGTCGTCGCGAGGATGGAACGACCGGTCGCGATGACGACGGCGACGTCGTCGGGCAGCGCCTGCACGGCGTCGCGGACGTGCGGGGACAGCTCGCCGAGGTGGTTGAGGGTCGTGCCGTCGAGATCGAGGGCGAGCAGTCGCTGAGCCATGCGCTCACCGTATCTCCCGGTTCGCCCGGGCCACGGCGACCACGGGACACCCGCACCGGGTCGTCATCGACTCGTCATCCAGGCGTCGACCGCCGGTCGCCACGTCAGTGAGTCGCGAGGCGGGTCACTGACGTGGCGAGGTAGGCGGTCGACCGGTTCAGGAGAGGTCGCCCAGCGCGGTCTCGATGCCGCGGTGCAGCGTCGGGTAGGCGTAGATCATCGACCGCATCCGGTCGACCGGCACCTGCCCGTGCACCGCGACGGCGAGCGCCCCGAGCACCTCGCCGCCCGCCGGTCCCATCGACGTCGCCCCCACGAGGACCCCCCGGTCGGCATCAGCGACGACCTTGATGAAGCCGTCGGCCTTGGCGATCCAGCCGCGGGTCGTCTCCCCGAGCGGCACGAGGCCGACCGTGACGTTCGCGAGCTTCTCGCGGGCCTGCTTCTCGGTCATCCCGACCGCCCCGACCTCGGGATCGGTGAAGGTGACGCGCGGGAGGGCGGCATACTCCGCCGGAGGCCCGTCCTCACCGAGGACGTCGCGGATCACGATGCCCGCCTGGTACATCGACACGTGCGTGAAGGCGCCCTTGCCGGTGATGTCGCCGACCGCCCACACGCTGTCGGTGACGCGGCAGCGGTCGTCGACGGGCGCGGTGCGGGCGTCGGACGGGACGCCCACCGCGTCGAGGCCGACGGCGGCCGGGTCCGTACGGCGACCGGTCGCGACGAGGAGCCGCTCCGCCTCGAGCGTGGAGCCGTCGGCGAGCGTGATCGTGAACATGGAGCCGTCGTGGCCCACCTTGTCGGCCCCGACGCCCGCGCGGACCGTGATGCCGTCGGCCTCGAGCGCCGCGGTGACCTTCTCGGACGCCTCGGGCTCCTCGGGGGACAGGATGCGCTCGGCCGCCTCGACGATCGTCACCTCGACCCCGAAGCGGGCCATGACCTGGCTCAGCTCGCAGCCGATGGCGCCACCACCGAGGACGACGAGCGAGGCGGGCAGCTCGGCGGCCTCGATGATCTCGTGGTTGGTCCAGTAGGGCGTGTCGCGCAGCCCCTCGATCGGCGGGACCGCAGGCGTCGTGCCCGGGTTGACGACGACCCCCTTCGTGGCGGCGTACGCGGTGCCGTCGACGTCGACCCGCCCCGGCCCGGTGATCCGGCCGGTGCCGTGCAGCACCGTGGCGCCCTTGCCCTCGAGGCGCTCGACGGCGACGTGGTCGTTCCAGTCGTCGGTGGCCTCCTCGCGGATGCGCTTCGCGACAACCGTCCAGTCGGGCCGCACCTCACCGACCGAGCCGGCCAGGCCCTCGACGCGGCGGGCCTCGCCGAGCGCATCGGCGGCGCGGATCATCATCTTCGAGGGCACGCAGCCCCAGTAGGGGCACTCGCCCCCGACGAGGTTGCGGTCGACGGCGAGGACGCGCAGGCCGCGCTCGGCGAGGGTGCCGGCCACCTGCTCACCGCCCGGGCCGAGTCCGATGACGATGACGTCGAAGGTGTGGTCGCTGTCGGGCGCGTGGTCGGTTGCCATGCCACAGCATGACCCGCTGGGGCAGTCGACGGAAGAGCGGGGTCGTGTGCCGCGTGGCCGGCTCCCCGGACCAGGTCGGCTCGGGGCGGTCGGCCCGTTAGCCGGGGACCGGCCGTCAGACGTGCGAGGCGGACCCGCACCGGTTCCTGCGCCACGACTACGCTACCGAGCACGAGGACCGTCGCGAGCAGGTGGACCGGACCGAAGTGCTCGCCGAGGAGCAGGACTCCGAGGAGCACCCCGACGACCGGGTTGAGCAGTCCGATGATGGACGCCGACGTCGGGCCCAGGACGGCAAGTCCCCTGAACCACAGGACGTAGGCGACCCCGCTGCCGAGCAGGCCGAGATAGAGCAGTGCACCGACGGCCGGCAGGTCGAGCGCGGGCGGGGCTCCCTCGACCGCCAGCCCGAGGGGCAGCAGCACGAGACCGCCCGCGACCAGCTGCCACGAGGTCGCAGTGACCACGGCGACGGGCGGGGCCCACTTGCGTGTGAGGACGAACCCGATCGAGGAGAGGAGCACGGCGAGCAGGGCGGCGGCCAGGCCCAGCGCGTCGAGCGGCCGGTCGAAGCCGTTCTGGAGCACCAGCAGCGCGACGCCCGTAAGGCCGACGAGGCCGGCTGTCACCGCGATGGGGGCCGGTCGCTTCCCCAGCAGGATCCGGCTCACGACCATCGTCACTGTCGGGGCGGTGGCCACGAGCGTGGCGCCCAGGCCGCTCGGGAGGCGGTAGGCCGCGAAGAAGAGCAGGGCGTAGAAGAGGCCGATGTTGAGGGCGCCGAGCACGAGCGAGCGCCACCACCAGTCCCGCTCGGGCAGGCATCGCAGCCACAGCACCATGAGCAGGCCGACGGGCAGTGCCCGCACGGTGGCGGCGAACAGCGGACGACCCGGGGGCAGCCACTGCTGCGTGACGGCATACGTGGAGCCCCACACGACGGCGGGGACGGCGGTGAGGGCGGCGTCCGACCAGCCCCGGCGATTACCTTCCATGGAAGGTAATCTACCTTCCGGGGAAGATATATTCCACGGCATGACCCAGCAGCCCGACCACGCCCAGCACGTCGTCGACCAGTGGGCCGCCGCGCGCCCCGACCTCGACGCCTCGCCGATCCTCGTGATCGGCCGCCTCCACCGCGTAGGCCTGGCCCTGACGTCGGAGCTGGTGCACGTCTACTCCGAGTTCGGCCTGGGCGAGGGCGACTTCGACCTCCTCGCGACGCTGCGGCGCACCGGGGAGCCCTACGAGCTCAGGCCCACCGAGCTCATGGAGCAGACGATGGTGACGTCAGGAGCGGTGACCAAGCGCCTGGACCGCCTCGAGCGGGCCGGGCTCGTCGAGCGACGGCCCGCCCAGGACGACCGGCGCAGTCGCATCGTCGCGCTGACCCGCGAGGGACGTGAGCTGATGGACCGGGCAGTGGAGGCACACCTCGCCAACGAGGCGCGCCTGCTCGAGGCCCTCACCGCCGCGGACCGGTCGACGCTCGCCGACCTGCTCGCGAAGCTCGGCCGCTCGCTCGGGGTCTGAGCCGCGGCGGTTTGGCCCTCGAAGGGCTCGGGTACGCGTCCGGCGTGGAAGGCGTAGACGCAGCCACCGCGCTGCGGGGCCCCCGGAATGCCGGCCCGCGACGGGTCGTGGTGACGGGAGGCGCGGGGTTCCTCGGGGCGTGGCTCTGCCGCCGCCTGCTCGACGACGGCTGCGAGGTCGTGGCCGTCGACAACCTCGTCACGGGCACGCCCGCGGTGGTCGAGGAGCTCGCGACCCATCCCTGCTTCAGCTTCGTCGAGGCCGACGTGACGCGAGTGCTCGACGTGCCCGGGCACGTCGACCAGGTCATGCACCTGGCCTCCCCCGCCTCTCCCGTGCACTATGCGGCGCTGCCGGTCGAGACCATGCTCGTCGGCAGCCAGGGCACGATGCACGCCCTCGACCTCGCCCAGGTCAACGGCGCCCGCTTCGTGCTCGCCTCCACCTCCGAGGTCTACGGCGACCCGCTCGTGCACCCGCAGCCGGAGAGCTACTGGGGCAACGTCAACCCGGTCGGGCCCCGCAGCGTCTACGACGAGGCGAAGCGCTTCGCCGAGGCGCTGACGACGGCCTATCGCACGAGCCGTGGCGTCGACACCGGCATCGCCCGCATCTTCAACACCTACGGGCCGGGGATGCGCACCGACGACGGCCGGATGATTCCCGCCTTCATGACCCAGGCCCTGCGCGGCGAGCCGATCACCGTGACCGGCGACGGCAGCCAGACGCGTTCGCTCTGCTACGTCACCGACACCGTCGCCGGCCTCTGTGCCCTCGCCGAGAGCGACCACCCCGGTCCGGTCAACCTCGGGGGCGACGAGGAGATCAGCGTCCTCGAGCTGGCCGAGACCGTATGCCGTCTGGCGGGGTCGAGCTCGCCGATCACCTTCGTGGACCTCCCGGAGGACGACCCGCGGGTGCGCCGCCCGGACACGTCACGGGCCGCGCAGCTGCTCGGCTGGAAGCCGCAGGTGCCCGCCGAGGAGGGGCTGCGCCGCACGTTGGAGTGGTTCGAGGAGCAGCTCGGCTCAGCGGCCTGACGCCCCGCCCGTGGTCTGGTTCATGGCCGGCTGAAGGGCCTCGCGGTCGGCGCCGGAGCGTGAGTCGGAGTCACGGGATCGACTGAAGCGCAACCGTTCGCGCATCGCGGCGACGACCTCGTCCACGGTCGTCGCCAGGAGCGCAGGGTCCACCGCGTCGCCGTGCGGGTCGCCGCGGCCACCGGCCGCCGCGCGCCCCGCGCCGTGCCACACCACGGTGTGTGGGCCGTCCGCCGGCGGTCCCCACTCCGAGGGCGGCACCGGGCCGAAGAGGACGACGGACGGCGTGCCGAACGCCGTGGCGAGGTGAGCGGTTCCGGTGTCGCCGCACACCACGAGGCGAGCGCCGTGGACGAGCGCGGCCAGCGCGGTCAGCTCAGTGCGGCCGGCGAGGACGGCGCCGGACCCCAGACCGGCCGCATCGGCAACGGTCCGGGCGAGCGGCACCTCGGCGGCGCTGCCGGTCACGACGACGTGGAGTCCTTGGTCGGTAGCCCAGCGCGCCACTGCTGCAAAGCGTTCCGCCGGCCACCGGCGGGAGGGGTAGGCGGCGCCGGGGTGGACCACGACGGCGCCCGGCGCGGGACTGGACACCGACGGAGGCGAGAGCCGCAGCTGGGACGGGTCGGCCGGCCAGCCGGCCTCGGTCACGAGACGACACCACCGGCGTACCTCGTGCTCACCCGCTCGCCACGGGGGGCCGGCGATGCCCGCTGCGGCACAGGCGAAACCGACGAGCCGCGTCGGGTGCAGCGACTGGAGGAGCCGGTGGCTCTCGGGGCCGCAGCCGTGCAGGTCGACGGCCGTGTCCGGTCCTGGCCCGTCCCACTCGATGGGCGCGAGGCCCTGCGCCGGCAGCACCCGGTCGACGAGGTCCGGCGCCACGACCAGGTCAGCGAGGGCAGCCGGTCCCGCGAGGACGATCTCGTGGTCCGGCAGTCCGCGCCGGATCGCGCGTAGGGCCGGGACCGCGGTGAGCACGTCGCCGAGGCCGAGCGCCCGCAGGACGAGGGCACGGCCTGCCGTCCCTCGTCCGGTTCGCCCCACCGTCTCCTGCCGGCTCAGGGCCAAGACCCCTCGACGGAGGGCGTGATGACGAGCTCGCGCACCTCGCACCCGCGGGGCTGGCGCAGGGCGAAGACGACCGCGGCGGCGACGTCCTCGGGGCGGTTGAGCTTGGCATCCGGGCCGGGCTTGTACTGGTCCGGCCGTCCGTCGAAGAAGGCCGTCTGCATGCCGCCGGGCACCAGGGTGGTGACGCCCAGCCGGCCCTGCGTCTCGACCGCCAGCGCCCGGGAGAAGCCGATGACCCCGAACTTCGACGCGCAGTACGCCGTCGCGTCGCTGAGCACGCGCAGGCCGAGCGTCGAGGCGACCGTGACGACCCGGCCACCGCGCTCGAGCAGGGACGGCATGGCGGCGCGGACGACGGCGGCGGTGCCGAGCAGGTTGACCTGCAGCACCCGGTCCCAGTCGGGGCCGTCGATCTCGTCGAAGCGGCCGCAGGCGTCGGTGCCGGCACAGGTGACGACCGCATCGACGCCGCCGGCCTCGTCGACGAGGTCACGCACGGCCTGCTCGGCGGCCCGGCTGTCGGCCAGGTCGACGATGCCGACGTCGGAATCCGGCAGCTCGAGCACCTCGGGCTCCGGCCTTCGCCGGTCGAGCACGAGCGGGCGGCCGCCCTCCTCGGCGACGGCCCGGGCCACGGCGGCCCCGAGGCCGGAGGCTCCGCCCGTCACGAGCACGGTTCCCAAGGTCGAGCCCTGTGTCGAGCCCTGTGTCGAGCCCTGTGTCGAGGCATCCGTCGAGCCGTCTGCCGAGCCCACTGTCGAGGTCGTCATGCGTCCGTCCTTCCTGTCGCTGATCGGTTCGCGGCTGCGGCCGCTGGTGCATCGGGCCTGGCGTCCTGACGGGTCGCGGCCGCGACGAGGGCCGTCGTCGAGCGGCCCTCGACGTAGGGCAGGACGACCGCCTGCCCGTCCCACTCCTCCAGCACGGCGAGCTCGGGCACGTCGGCACCGGCGTAGTCGCCGCCCTTGGTCCAGATGGCCGGCCGCACCCGACGCAGCACCTCGACGGGGGTGTCCTCGTCGAAGAGCACCACCTCGTCGACGCACTCGAGCGCCAGCAGCACCCGGGCCCGGTCGGCCTCGGGCACGATGGGCCGTCCCGGGCCCTTGAGCCGGCGCACCGAGGCGTCGGAGTTGAGGCACACGACGAGCCGGTCGCCGAGCGCCCGGGCGGCGCGGAGCGTCTCGATGTGTCCGGTGTGGAGCAGGTCGAAGCAGCCACCCGTCGCCACGACCGTCGGTGCCCCGGGGCCCGGGGCACCGTCGGCGCCGGGGACACTCAGCGCCTCCCAGGCCGGTGCCGAGCCGTCGCGGTGGTCCAGGCACGCCGGCCCCCCGGTGGAGACGTACTCGGCCGAGCGCAGCACCCCCTCGGCCACGGCGTCGGCCATGACCGCACCAGAGCCGAGGGCGACGGCGGCCGACACGGCGAGGCGGTCGCCGGCCCCGCATGCGTCGACGCACTGGACGTCGGGTGCGGGGGCCAGCACCGGCGTACCGCTCCCGTAGGTCAGCAGGGCACCTCGAGCACCGAGCGTCACGGCGACGCCCTGCGCCCGCCAGGCCCGGCACAGCGCCTCGGCGCGACGTCGCGCTGCGACGAGGGAGTGTGGCGGTCCGCCGGCCTCGAGGCCCTCGCGCGCCGCCAGCACCGCCGCCTCCTCCTCGTTCGGGGTGGCCAGTCGTACGCCGGGCACCGGTCGGCCGCCGCGAGGGTGCGGGTCCCAGACGACGGGTATGCCGCCCGCGACCTCCGCGAGCACCTCACGCAGGCCGGGCGCGTCCACGGTGCCGCGGCCATAGTCGGAGACGAGCACGGCGCCTGCTGCGCGCACGGCGTCGAGGGCCCGCTCGGGTGCGGCGCCGACGCCGCCCGGGGCGCCCCCGGTGTCGAGGCGCAGCAGCGACTGGCCGTCGGCGCGGACGCGGCGCTTGACCGGGGTGGCCCCCTGCGGGGCGAGTGCCACGACCTCGACCGGTGCGAGCAGCTGCCGGAGGCGCCGGCCGCCCTCGTCGTCGGCGAGCGCGGTCACGAGCACCACCTCGACGCCGTCCCGGGCCGCCAGTGCGGCGGCGAGAGCCGCCCCACCAGGACGGGCCCGCTCGACGAGCTCGTCGAGCACGGGGACCGGCGCGTCGGGGCACAGCCGCCCCGCCCGGCCTTCGACGTCGACGTCGAGCAAGGCGTCGCCGACGACGACGAGCGGACCGCTCAGGCCGGCCGTCGTCCCTGTGGCGCGTGAGCGGCCGGTCATGCCGGCCTCCCCATGGCGGTGACGTCCTCCCGCGTGCGGCTCGGCAGCACGCCGAGGGCGCGGTCGAGCCCGGCGCAGAGGATGTGGAGCGCGACGAGGTGCAGCTCCTGCACGGTCGCGGTGAACTCGGCGTCCACGCTGAGGGCCTCGTCGGCCACCTCGGCGAGCGGGTTCGGCGCCGGCCCCGTGAGCGCCCACACGACCAGGCCCGCCTCACGCCCTCGGCGCGCCGCCTCGACGACGTTGGGGCTGCGCCCGCTCGTCGAGAGCAGCACGAGCACGTCGCCCTCGCGCCCGTGCGCCTCGACCTGCCGCGCGAAGAGCTCCTCGGGCGGGTAGTCGTTGACGACCGCGGTCAGGGTCGAGGTCTCGGAGCTGAGGCAGATCGCGGAGAAGGGGCGGCGGTCGAGCCGGTAGCGGCCGACGAGCTCTGCGGTCAGGTGCTGGGCCTGGGCGGCACTGCCGCCGTTGCCCGCTGCCAGCAGGCGGCCGCCGTTCTCGAGCGTCGCCGCGAGACGGGCTCCCCACCGGTCGGCGAGCTCGACGCAGGGGGTGAAGGTGCTGGCCGCCTGCACGAGGGCCGCGAGGTGCTCGTGGTCGCACGGGGTGAAGCTCGTCGGACCGGCGTTCACCGTGCCACCGCCTTCCCCGCCGTGTCGGCGACCACCTCGGCGTAGACGTCCTCCGTGGCTGCCGCCACGCACGACCACCGGTAGAGCGCCACGGCGCGGTCGCGACCGGCGCGCCCGTAGGCCTCCCGCCGCTCCTCGTCCGCGACCAGCCGGCGCAGCACCCCGGCCAGGGCCTCGGGGTGGCGCGGTGGGACCAGCTCGCCGGTCTGGCCGGGCAGCACCGTGTCGAGCAGGCCACCGACGGCGGACCCGACGACCGGACGCCCGCAGGCCATGGCCTCGACGGGCACGATGCCGAACGGCTCGTACCACGGCACCGCGACGACGAGGTCGGCCTCGTTCATCAGCCGGGGCACGTCCTCGCGGCCGACGCCGCCGAGGAAGCTGACCCGGTCCTGGACGCCGAAGCGCCTGGCCACCTCGCGCAGCCGCCGGATCTCGGGGTCGGTGTCGAGCTGCGACGGGTGCGGCCCGCCGGCGACGACGAGGTCGACGTCCGGCACGGCAGCCAGCGCCTCGATGGCGTTGCCGACGCCCTTGCGCTCGACGAGGCGCCCGATCGAGAGCAGCCGCGGTCGCCGGCGGGGCGGGACGGCATACGGCCGGAAGACGTCGGTGTCGACGCCGCACGGCACGACGGTGGCGCGGCGTGCCGGCAGCCCCATGACGCCGAGCTCCTCGACCTCGTCGGTGCACGTGGCGATGACCCGGTCGACCTGCCGGCACAGCCGCCGCTCGATACCGAGCCGTTCGGGTGGGCTCGTGTCACGGGCCCCCTGCTGGCGGCGCTTGACCGTGCCGAGGGCGTGGAACGTCTGCACCACCGGTATGCCGACGCGGCGGGCCGCCCGCGTGCCGGCCATCCCGCTCATCCAGAAGTGGGCGTGCACGATGTCGACGGGGCGCTCACTCCACCGGTCCTCGAGGTAGCGCGCGAAGGCCGGCATGTGCGGCAGCAGGTCGTCCTTGGGGACCTCCTCGGGCGGGCCGACGGGGACGTGCTCGACGACGTAGCCGTCGGCGGTCTCCACCCGCTCCTGGACGTCGGGGGCGGTCCACCGGCTGTAGACGGTCACCTCGTGCCCCCGGGCCGCGAGCTGCGCCGACAGGGCGCCGACGTGCACGTTCTGGCCGCCCGCGTCCGCGCCGCCCAGCAGGGCGAGGGGGTTGGCGTGCTCCGACACCATGGCGATCCTCATGACGTACCTCCTGGGACGGTCTGGCGGACGGCTCTGTCTTCCAATGGTTCTGGCGAGGCGAGCGACGGACGTCGTTGCGGCGCAAGCGCCTCGACGGCCTGGCACGCCTCGGAGGCGGCGACCGACGTCAGGCACGGGTGGCCGGGGAAGGGGCACGTCGTGACCCGGGTTCCACGACAGGGCGCGTCGCCCCGGCCCAGTGCCACGACGGGCACCCCCCACGGCCGCCACCTCTCGAACGGCACCGTGGGTGCGAAGAGCGAGACCACCGGGGTCCGGACGGCTGCCGCCAGGTGCGCCGGACCCGTGTTGGCCGCCACGACCACCGACGCGGCGCCGAGGACACCGGCGAGCTCGCCGAGCGTCGTCTGCCCTCCGAGGTCGAGCACGTCACCGCTGCCGTATGCCGCCGCGACCCTCGCCGTGAGCGCCCGCTCCCCGGGGCCACCGGTCACGACGACCTGGCGTCCACGGTCTGAGAGGAGCCGTGCAAGCTCCTGCCACCGGTGCTCGGGCCACGCGCGGGCGGGCACCGAGGCGCCGGGGTGCAGGACGACGAAGCCGTCGGACCACGGCGCCGACGCGACCCACGGCAGCCAGGGCGCCTGCGGTGGCCGCACGGCGAGCCGGCCGTCGTCGCCGTCGGGCAGCTCGTAGCCGGCGGCACGGACGAGCGACAGGGCCCGCTCCACCTCGTGGAGGTCGTCCGGTGGCTGGTGCCGCAGGTCGAGCAGGCTGCCGGGGTAGTCGGTGCTCGCGGCCCCGACCCAGGGGACGCCGGCGAGGCGCAGGAGCAGGGCGGTCGGCAGCGGCGACTGGTGGAAGGATGTGAGGACGAGGGCCCGGTCCGGCGCCAGCATCCGGACCAGCTCGACGAGCGCGTCCATGTGCGCGGGCTCGACCGGTGCCGGGCTCGGGTCGATCCAGGGGCAGCCCCACGTCACCACCTCGTCGACGCCGGGCAGCAGCTCACCGGCCGCGGCCCCGTGGGGTCCGCACACGAGCGTCACCCGGTCGGCTCCCGCGGCAACGGCACGGACGGCCGGCCCTGCGACGAGGACGTCTCCGGCGTTGTCGAGCCGGACGACCAGCACGTGGCTCACCAGCGACCTCCCAGCAGCGCGTCGACCGCCGAGCCGAGGT
This sequence comes from Terrabacter sp. NPDC080008, assembly GCF_040702505.1. NCBI lineage: Bacteria > Bacillati > Actinomycetota > Actinomycetes > Micrococcales > Intrasporangiaceae > Terrabacter > Terrabacter sp. NPDC080008. The sequence continues at coordinate 15,711 of NZ_JBFBLC010000011.1, read as the reverse complement.
CGGGCGCCACGAGCGTTGCCTCGTCGACCTCTTCCCGGCGGGTGGCGCCGTTGGGCACGAGCACCCCGACAGCCCCGGCGGCCCCTGCGGCGGCCATGTCGGAGCGGATGTCACCGACGACGACGGTGCGGCCGGGGTCCACGCCGAGCCGGGCACAGGCGTCGAGGACGAGGCCCGGCTCGGGCTTGCGGCAGTCGCAGCCCTCGTCGGGGGCGTGCAGGCACTGGTTCCAGACGTCGAAGGGCCCGAGCAGCTGCTCGACGCGCGCGTTGACGGCGTGGAGCTCGTCCTCGGTGAGCAGGCCCCGGCCGACGCCGGACTGGTTGGTCACCACGCCGATCCGGATCCCGTTGGCGCGCAGGCGGTCCAGCGACTCCCGGGCGCCGTCGACGGGTCGGACGGCGTCCGGGTCGGAGTTGTACGGGACGTCGTGCACGATCGTGCCGTCCCGGTCGAGCAGGACGAGGTCGGGGGTGCCCCGCCACGGCTCCACCGTGCGGTGCCGCAGACGGCCGCGGACGGCATACGCCACGGCGGCGAAGGGGATGGCGACACTCGTGGCGGCCATCCTCGCGACCTCACGGCGGTCACGCGGGCCGGGACGCACACGGGCGGTGAGGAACTCAGCGGTCAGGGCTGCCCAGCCGAGGCCGGCCACGGTGGCAGCGCGGCGGCGTCCGAGCACGGTGGCCGCCAGTGATGTCATGCCCGCGGCCACCGTGGCCACGTGGAGCGGCAGCCGGCCCCGGGCGGCGTGGGTGCGGGCCCGCCAGTCGCGACCGTGCAGCCGCCGCATCAGCGCGTCGTCGAGGTTGCCGTTCTGGCGGCGGACGCTGACCCAGTCGTCGGCGGGACGCACGGGGTGGAGCACCTCGCGCTCGCCCCACTCGATGCGGCCACCGGCCTCCGTGGCCCGCAGCCCGAGGTCGACGTCCTCGCGGTAGGCGCGAGGGAAGCGCTCGTCGAAGCCACCGACCGCCGCGAGCACCGCACGGCGGAAGGACATGTCAGCGGTGATCCACAGCGCTCCCTCGAGACCGGCCGTCGAGCGCTCCCAGTCGGTGGGACGGCGGTCGACCGGCAACGGGACCTTCAGACGGCCCTGCGAGCCGACGACGTCGGGGCCGGCTCGGCGGAGGTCCTCGAGAAGATGTGCGTACCAGTCCTCCCCGGGCAGCACGTCGTCGTCGACGAACGAGACCCAGGGCGTGCGGGCGTGGCGCCAGCCGAGGTTGCGCGCCGCGGCGGGACCCCGACCGCCACTGCGCAGGACCGTCACGGGGAAGGGCAGCTCGTCGAACCACGCAGGCGGAGCCACGGGGTGGTCCTCGCGGCGGTCATCGACGAGCAGGACGGGGGCCGTCACCGTGGTGGACTGCCCGGCGAGGCGCTCGAGCAGGGTCAGCAGGGTGTCCCGACCGATGGTCGGGACGACGATCGTGGTGACCGGCTCTCCAGCGCCCGGCTCGCCGGTGCCGTCGGTGGTGCCGGCCTGGCTGGTCGTCATGCCCGGGGCCGCCGCACGACGAAGGGGCCCATCGCGAGGAGGTCGACGGGAGCCGAGCCGAAGCACTCCAGCGCGTCCCGCGGACTGTCGACCATGGGCCGGCCTGCGGTGTTGAGGCTGGTGTTGACGACGACCGGGATGCCGGACAGCTCCTCGAAGGCCGAGAGCATGCGGGCCACGAGGGGCTCGTCGTGGGCATCGACCGTCTGGACGCGAGCCGTCCCGTCGACGTGCACCACGGCGGGGATCCGGTCGCGCCACTCGGCGGCGACGTCGTGCACGAAGAGCATGTAGGGCGAGGGCAGGGGGCCTCGGCCGAAGATCTGCTGCGCCCGCTCGGCCAGGACCATCGGGGCGACGGGCCGGAACTGCTCGCGGCCCTTGACGTCGTTGAGGCGTTCCAGGTTCTGCTCCCGCCCCGGGTGCGCGAGCAGCGAGCGGTGCCCGAGGGCTCGGGGACCGTACTCGCTGCGCCCCTGGAACCACGCGACGATGCCGTCTGCCGCGAGGCACTCGGCAACCTCGCGTGCCACGTCCTTCGACCGTTCGTAGGGCACCCGGGCCGTCCGCAGCACGCCCTCCAGCTCGTCGTCGCTCCAGGATCGGCCGAGGTCGGCACCCGGCATCGGGGCGCACCGGTCACCGCCGTCGGAGGCGACGGTGAGCGCGGCCCCGAGGGCCGTGCCCGCGTCACCGGCCGCCGGCTGCACCCAGACGTCGTCGTAGGGCCCGTCTGCGTGCAAGCGGGTGTTGGCCACGCAGTTCAGCGCGACGCCGCCGGCGAGAGCCAGGCGGCGCGCGCCCGTCCGGTCGTGCAGCCAGCCGACGAGCTCGAGCAGCACCTCCTCGAGCCGGGCCTGCACGCTCGCCGCGAGGTCGGCGTGCTCCTGCGTCCACGGGTCGTCGGGGCCCCGTGGCTTGGCCAGGGATCCCCAGTCGATGGGCTCGGTCCGGAAGCCGCCGTCGCCGGTCGTCGTGACGGCCCGCCTGAGCTCGTCGGCGAACTGGGGGGTGCCGTAGGACGCGAGGGCCATCACCTTGAACTCGTCGCTGCTGCGCAGGAAGCCGAGGTGCTGCGTGACGTCCTCGTAGAGCAGACCCAGAGAGTGCGGAAGTCGTTGCGTCGCAAGCGTTTCCAGTGCCCCATCGGAGTAGTGCCCGGCGAGGTGGCTGGCGCGCTCGCCACGACCGTCGAGGACGAGCACGTCGGTGTCACCGCTCGGTGCGGCGAGGGCCCCGGAGGCGGCGTGGGCCACGTGGTGGGGGACGAAGCGTACGCAGGCGGGGTCGAGCCCGGGGAGCGCGCTCGCGAGGAACGACGGGACACGCTGTGCGTAGGTCTGGCGAAGGTGGTCCCACGGGTCGTGCAGCCCCAGCTCGTCCGCCGGCTCCGCGAGCGCAGGGTCGTAGGAGTAGGCGACCGCGTCGAGATCGGACGGCTCGAGGCCGGCCTCCTCGAGGCACCAGCGTGCCGCCAGCTCGGGAACCTCCCACGCGGCGAAGGGAACCGGGCGGTGGCCGTGCTTGCGGCGAGACAGCCGCTCCTCCTCCAGCGCGGCGACCGTGACCCCGTCGACGACGAGCGCCGCCGCGGGGTCGTGGAACAGCGCGTTGACTCCGAGGACCTTCACGACGCCTCCTGGACAGGTGGGTGTGGTGCTTCTCGGAGAAGCGGTGCCCACTTCTCGGTGCCGTCAAACCGCTTCTCGGTGGAGAAGTGCTTCTCGTGCTCGGATTGGCCCGTTTTGCCCGGCCGCGCCAGCACGCGAGCGCCGGGCCGGCGCGAAGCCCTGGGCGTTTGGCGACCCGAGAAGCGGGAAAGAGCCGGGCGTGCGTATCTCCGTGATCGGCGCCGGATACCTCGGCGCGACCCACGCCGCCGCCCTCGCGAGCTGGAGCCACAACGTCGTCGGCATCGACGTCGACCCGGCCCGAGTGGCGCAGCTCGGCGCCGCCGTGGCGCCCTTCCACGAGCCGGGCTTCGACGAGCTGCTCCGCGACGGCGTGCGCGCGGGACGCCTCACCTTCAGCACCGACCTGTCGGCGGTGTCGGACGCCGACGTCCATTTCCTCTGCGTGGGCACGCCCCAGCTGGACTCCGGGCACGGCGCCGACCTCGGGGCGCTCTGGCAGGCGGTCGAGGCGCTCGCCCCGCACCTTCGCCGCGGAGCCCTGGTCGTCGGCAAGTCGACCGTGCCCGTCGGCACCGCCTCCCTCGTGCAGGAGCGACTCGACGAGCTCGTGGCGCCGGGGCACGGCGTCGAGGTCGCCTGGAACCCGGAGTTCCTCCGCGAGGCGCACGCGGTCGAGGACTCGCTGCGCCCCGACCGGCTGGTGCTCGGCGTTGCCTCCGACGCCGCCGAGGCGCGACTGCGCGAGGTCTACGCGCCGGTGCTGCGCGACGGCATACGCGCGGTCCGCACCGACCTGCAGACCGCCGAGCTCGCGAAGGCGTCGGCCAACGTCATGCTCGCGAGCCGCATCTCCCTGGTCAACATGCTCGCGGAGGTGTGCGAGGTCGCCGACGCGGACATCGAGCGCCTCACCGAGATCCTGGGCCTCGATGCCCGGATCGGCTCGCGGTACCTCTCCCCGGGCATCGGTTTCGGCGGCGGCTGCCTGCCCAAGGACCTCCGCGCCTTCGCGAGCCGGGCCGCCGAGCTCGGCGTGGACTCCGCCTCGGAGCTGCTGGGGGCCGTCGACTCGGTCAACATCCACCAGCGACAGCGCGCGGTCGACCTCACCGTGCGCCTGCTCGACGGGCACCCGCGGGGCCGCAACGTCGCGGTGCTGGGGGCCGCCTTCAAGGCCGACTCCGACGACGTGCGCGACTCCCCCGCGCTGGCCGTGGCCACCTCGATCGCCCGGCTTGGTGCGTGCGTACGTGTCTTCGACCCCCAAGCTGCCCGCCACCTCCGTGACCGCATCGACCTGGACACGGCCGACAGCGCCGAGTCCGCTTGTGCGGCAGCGGAAGTCACGCTGGTCCTCACGGAGTGGCCCGAGTTCGCGCAGCTCGACCCGGCCACGTTGGGCCGCGTCGTCGCGCGCAGGGTCGTCGTCGACGGGCGCCTCGTCCTCGACCCCGCTCGCTGGTCCCGCGCCGGCTGGCAGGTCCACGCCTTCGGTCGCGGTGAGACCACCCCGCGAGCGGCTTCCCGGAAGGCCGGGTGACGGCACGTGCGCATCCTCCTCTGGCACGTCCACGGCTCGTGGACCACCGGTTTCGTGCAGGGCCCGCACGACTACGTCGTCCCCGTCCTGCCCGACCGCGGCCCGGACGGCGTCGGCCGTGCCCAGTCGTGGGACTGGCCCGACACCGTGCGCGAGGTCGCCCCGGAGCGCCTGGGCGACGAGGACCTCGACGTCGTCGTCCTGCAGCGCCCGCACGAGCTCGACCTCGTCCGGCAGTGGACCGGGCGCCGACCCGGCCAGGACCTGCCGGCCGTCTACCTCGAGCACAACGTGCCGGGGGGCCGGGTGCCCTTCGACCGGCACCCGCTGGCCGACCAGCGGCGCATCCCCGTCGTGCACGTCACCGACTTCAACGCCCTGCTCTGGGACAACGGGCAGGCGCCGTTCACGGTCATCGACCACGGGATCGTCGACCCGGGCCACCGCTACACGGGTGAGCTCGAGCGCGCCGCCGTCGTCGTGAACGAGCCGGTGCGCCGCGGGCGGGCCGTCGGCACCGACCTCGTCGTCGACCTGGCGCGCCGACACCCGGTCGACGTGTTCGGCATGAAGGCCCACGCGCTCCGGGACCTGCCGGACGTCCCGGCCGGCCTCAGGACCTTCGAGGACCTCGACCAGGAGCGGCTCCACACCGAGATGGCTCGGCGGCGCGTCTACCTGCACCCGAACCGCTGGACGTCGCTCGGGCTGTCCCTCGTCGAGGCGATGACGCTGGGCATGCCGGTCGTCGTCGTCGCGAGCACCGAGAGCGCGATCGCCGTGCCGCCGGAGGCCGGGATCGTCAGCACCCGTCCCGAGGAGCTGGCTGCCAGCGTGCGCGACCTGCTCCATGACGCGGACCTGGCCCGCGCGATGGGTGCCCGCGCCCGGGAGCACGCGCTGCACCGCTTCGGGCTCAAGCGCTTCCTCCACGAGTGGGACGCCGTGCTCGCCGCCGTCCACGCCGGGCAGTCACTGCCGGGATCAGCACCGTGAGCACCGACTCGGGCGCCCGGGTCACTGTCGTCGTCGCGACCCGCAACCGCTGGGACGACCTGCGCGTCTCGCTCCCGCACCATCCGCCCCACCCCGTCATCCTGGTGGACAACGCCTCCGACGACGGCACGCCCGACGAGGTCGAACTCGCCTTCCCCGAGGTGCGGGTGATCCGGCTGCCGCGCAACGCCGGCGCGGTCGCCCGCAACCTCGGGGTGGAGCAGGCCGGCACGCCCTACGTCGCGTTCGCCGACGACGACTCGTGGTGGGAGCCCGGTGCGCTCGACCTGGCCGCGGACCTGCTCGACGCGGATCCAGGGCTGGGGCTGCTCGGGGCCCGCATCCTCGTCGGGGACGACGCGACCCTCGAGCCGGTGTGCGTGCAGATGGCCGAGTCGCCGCTGGGCGCGCACGACGGGGAACCGGGCCCGCGCGTGCTGGGCTTCATCGCCTGCGGCGCGGTCGTCCGCCGGACCGCCTACCTGCAGGCGGGCGGCTTCGACCCGGTCGTCTTCTTCGCCGGCGAGGAGGAGCGCCTGGCCCTCGACCTCGCGTCCCTCGGCTGGGCCGTCTGCTACGCCCCGGCCCTCGTCGCCCGCCACTTCCCCTCGGCGACCCGCGACGTGGCGGCGCGGCACGTCCGCATCGCCCGCAACACCGTGCTGACCGCGCTGATGCGTCGGCCGTGGCGCGTGGTCGCGCGGACCGCCGCCCGGCTCTCTCGCAGCCCTCATGGCGTACGCGGGGTGCTGGCGGCGGCGCCCAGGGCGCCCGCCGCGCTGAGGGCCCGCCACCTGCTCCCCGCGCCGGTGGAGGCCGACCGGTCGCTGCTCGACACCAGCGCCCCGGCCCCCGCCCGGCTCCCCCACTGACTCCGGCCGCACGCACACCGGCCAGCCGCCCACGCCCCGGGTGAGGTGCACGCCCGGGCCGGCTGCACCCGTCGGGGGTCGCTACACGCCGGACACGAGGTGTGCACTGCCCCGGTGTGTGCGGCGACCGTGCGGGCCTGACCTAGAGTCGCGATCGTGAAGCAGCACCTGTCGACGATCCGGGGACGCGTCGTCCGCTCCCTGTGGGCCGACGACGGGCCTTGCGACGCAAAGGCGCTCGTCGTCGTGCTGCCCGGCCTCGGGCTGACGCACTACACGCGCCCGACCGCGGCGGCCGTGGCGTCCCGCGGACTGTCGTGCGCCGTGCTCGACCTGCCGGGCTTCGGGTCGGACCGGCCCTGGCCTGCGCGACCCGACATCAACGCGATCGGCCTGACGGCCGCGCGCTGGGTCGAGACCCACGCGCCGGCACGTCCCGTCGTCGTGCTGGGGCACTCGACCGGGGCGCAGGCGGCCCTCACGGCAGCCCTCGCCCTGGGGGCGCGACGCGCCGGCGTCTCCCTGGTCATGGCGGGCCCGACCTTCTGCCCACCGCAGCGCCGACTCACGGGCCTGGCCCTGGCCACGACGCTCGCCTACCGGCGCGACCGCCCGGATGAGCTCGACCCCGCCGAGACGTGGCGCGGCCGGGCAGGGATCCTCGCCATCCTCGGCTCCGGACTTCGGGACGCGCCCGACGAGCGCATCGCCCACCTGAAGGTACCGGTCACGCTGACCTCAGGGGTCGACGACGCATACGCCCCGTTCGAGTGGCTGGACCGGCTCGCCGCGTCGGCCGTCAAGGCCCCGAGGACGCGCACGGCACGGCTCGGCGGCTCGCACAACAACCTCTTCACCCATCCCGAGCAGGTCGCCGACCTCGTCGTGCTCGCCGCGCAGGACGCAGCCACCGCGCACTGAGGGCGGCCGTCAGCCGACAGCGCCCGGGTCGCGGCCCTGCCAGGTGCACAGGCACGCCTCGTTGCCCTCGGCGTCGGCGAGGATCCAGAAGGCCGGTGCGCGCCGGTCGGACACGAGCCGGCCACCGGCAGCGAGGGCCCGCTCGAGACGCCCGGGTGCCTCGTCGTGCGACACCGTGACGTCGATGTGGATGCGGTTGCGCTGGGGACGTGGCTCGTCCATCTGCTGGAACCAGATGGCCGGTGCCATCCGCAGCGGGTCGCGCAGGTCGTCGCGACCGACGGCGTCGTAGCCGAGCACGGCCTGCCAGAAGGGGCGCACCGCGTCGATGTCGAGGGCGTCGATCGCGATCTCGGCCACGGTCAGCTGACCGGGCTCCGACCTCAGGTCGAGCTCGGCCACCACCTCGTCGATCGCTCGTGCCACGGCGACGTCCCGTTCCGTCACGCCGTCCACGTCCCCGGTCGAGAGCACGACGTGCACGACCTCGCGGCGCAGGTCGATGTCGGGGTGGTGGCCCAGCCGCTGCCCGATCTCGCCGATGCGCGCGACGAGCTGGAGCGCAGCTCCGGGGTCGGCCGCCCGGACGGTGCGGTGGACGCGCTGGAGCAGGAACCGCCAGTTCGGCAGCGCGTCGGAGGCCGCTTGCCGGGTCAGCTTCTCGGGTGTGTCTGCCATGGGGCGACGGTAGACCCGCCGACCGACAGCCGTCGGGCCCCACAGCCGCCGGGGCCCGGCAGCCGCCGGGCCCGGCAGCGCTCGAGAACGCTGCCGGGCCCTGGGTCACGCGTGAGCAGGAGATGCGCGGGTCAGTCCCGCTCGCCCGTGCGGGAGCCGTTCCAACGGATCTCCCAGGTGGTGTTGTCGCCGTGCTGCTGGGTCCAGAAGGTGCGCCACGCGGGGTTCGTCGTCGGCTGCGGCAGCTTGGCGCCGAGGAGACCACCCACCGTGGGGTCGCCGTCGGACACGTGGATGCCGGTGATCTCGTTGTCGCCGTCGTTGTAGGACGGGCCGCTCATCGCGTCGAAGGTGGCGGAGGCGTCACGGCCCTCGGCCAGGAAGCGAACCGGGCGGGGAGCCTGGCCACCCCGGGCGGCGTCCGAGCGCTTCTCCTCGCCACGGCCCTTGCCGAGGTGGAAGACGTAGCCGGAGTCGAGCGCGTCGCGCTGGGCGTGCAGGCCGTCGCCGGCGTCCTCGACCACGAGCAGGTCGTCGGCGGTCGCGAAGGCGATGTTGTCGAAGCCGGTGTGCTCCTTGTCGCCGACCGCGGCGATCGAGATGCGACCGGTGTCGGCGCTGGGGCCGGCCTGCGAGATGCGGAAGACGCCGCCGTACGCGCCGGGCAGGGTGCTCGACGTGCTCGTGTCGCCCGTCTCGGTGAAGTAGAACTCCTTGAACCCGGTGCCGGGGCGGAACACACCGTTCTCGGGGCGCTTGAGCGGGGTCGCGTTCGCGGCCTTGGCGGCGGCCGTCGCGTCGAAGGCCTCCGTCGTGCCGGTATGGATCGTGACCCACTTCGTGGCGAAGGACGTGCCGTAGGTGTGCAGCTCGCCGATGAAGCTGTCGGCGGGGTTGGCCTGCAGCTGCGAGGTCGTGGCCGGGGAGCCGTCGCGGCGCTGGATCTGCAGCGCCTGCAGGCTGCCGCCCTTGGTCAGGTCGGTCTTGTCGGTGGGCACGAAGCGGTAGACGAAGCTGTTGGGCACCTTGCCGCCGCTCGCGCCCTTGCCGCCGATGTCCTCGACGATCCAGACGTTCCCGTCGGAGTCGTTCTGGATGCCCTCGTAGCCTCCGGAGCCGAGCGCCGGCAGACGCGTCGCCTTGCCACCGTCGACGGCGTCACCGTTGGCGTCGAGGCCCACGGCCCAGACGCCGCCCCTGGGCGAGCCCGACTCAGCCGTCAGCAGCAGCTGCTTCGTGAACGGGTTCCAGGTGATGCCGTCGATGGTCGGGTACGCGGCGCCCGCCGTGTCGGTGTCGGAGATGAGCGTGACCCGCTTGAGCGGGTCGGTCTCGTCGAGGTTGATGCGCGTGACGTAGCCGCGCGGGCCGATCTCGTGGCCCTGGTAGAGGTAGTGCTTCCCGCCGAGGACGAGGTAGACGTTCTTGTCGGGCTCGGTCTTGTGCGCCTCGTCCTTCGTCTGCGTCAGCGGGGCGCCGTCGAGGGTGTTGTAGCCGTAGTGCGTGACCCCGTTCGCGGCGTCGGGGTTCGTCAGCGGCAGGTTGCCCCACGCCACCGACGTCTGGGTGGCGGAGGGGGTGAGCACGTTGTTCTGGATGCCGAAGCGCGGGTTCGCGTGCGGCACGTTCACGACCGGCAGGCCGTCGTGCGCGTCCGCTGCGGAGCCGCCGAGGGCGAAGGCGGCGGCTGCGGCGAGCGTGCCGACGAGGCCGACCTTGAGCGTGGTGTGAGTCTTCACGGAGATGCCTCTCGTGCAAGGGAGTCGGGGTGTCTGACAGTTGGCTCTCAGACACCCCCGACTCTCTCCGTGCAGGCTGGCAGCAGCGTTCACACTGCGTGAACACCCGACGATCACTTCACGACGTGGCGGTGTCGCCGGGGTTCGTGGGCGGCCGTCAGGCGTTGCGGCGACCCAGCGCCGGTTCGCTGGTCGACGGGCGACCGTTCTCGAGGTGCCCGGCGAAGGCCCGCAGGAAGGTCGTGCCGTCGGCCACCACCGTCAGGTCGTACCAGCCGCCCGTGCTTGCGGTGTCGATCGTGACGGGTCGCCGGCCCACGCGGGTGCGTCCGCCGTATGCGTTCTCGACCGTCACCTCGACACCGCGCGGGGCGTCCACGACGACGGAGACGCGGTGGCTGCGTCCCTCGCGACGCAGCTCGACGCGTACGTGCTCGGTGCCCGGCCCGCCCGCGAAGCGACGGAAGAAGCCGTTGGGCCCGTGCAGGTGGATGTCGTACTCACCCGTGACGGGCCACGTCGCGCGCAGCTCGTCGCCGGCGCCGACGGTGTAGCTGTGCGGCGAGCCCGCGGGTGCGATCAGCCGTGCCTGCAGGTGGACGCCGCGCCGGCCGCGGTTGTCGAGGTCGACCGTGATGGCGCCCGTGGTCTGCCGTTCGCGGACCTCGAGGTCGTAGCCGATGGGACGGGCGGGACGGGTGCCGGGCTCCTGGCTGGGCATCGTGCCCTGCGCCGGGGGCTGGGGGCGGTAGGTGGGGTGGCGCTTGTCGTCGAAGGGCTTCCAGCTCGTCGTGCTCGGCAGCGCCGGGACCTCCTGCACCGTCTTGGAGAAGTCGAACGCCGACGTCAGGTCGCCGGCGACGGCGCGGCGCCACGGCGTGATGTTGGGCTCCTTGACGCCGAAGCGCGTCTCCATGAGCCGGATGATCGAGGTGTGGTCGAACGTCTCGGAGCAGACCCAGCCGCCGGTGCTCCAGGGCGAGACGACGAACATCGGCACACGCGGGCCCATGCCGTAGTCGCCGGCGCCGTACTTCCCGTCGTAGAACTCGTTGTCGGTCGGGACCGTCGAGGCGCCGGGGATGACAGGCGAGTTCGTGTGCGGCGGCACGAGGTGGTCGAAGAAGCCGTCGTTCTCGTCGTAGGTGATGAGCAGGATCGTCTTCGCCCACACCTCGGGGTTGGAGGTCAGGGTGTCGAGGACCTTGGAGATGTACCAGGCGCCGTAGTTGGTCGGCCAGTTCGAGTGCTCGCTGAAGGCCTCGGGGGCCGCGATGTAGCTGACGGAGGGCAGCGTGCCGGCCGCGACGTCCTTGCGCAGCAGCTCGAAGTAGTCCTGCCCGTCGCGCGCTTTGGTGCCGGTGCGCGCCTTCTCGTAGAGGGCCGAGCCGGGGGCGGCGTTGCGGTAGCTGTTGAAGTAGAGCAGCGAGTTGTCGCCGTAGTTGCCGATGTAGGGGTCGGAGGTCCAGCCCCACGAGCCGGCCGCGTCGAGGCCGTTGCCCTCGTCCTGGTAGACCTTCCACGAGACGCCGGCTCGCTCGAGGCGCTCGGGGTAGGTGCGCCAGTCGTAGCCCGCCTCGTCGTTGTAGAGCACCGGGCCGCCGCCCTTGCCATCGTTGCCGGTCCAGCCGCTCCACATGTAGTAGCGGTTCGGGTCGGTGTTGCCGATGAACGAGCAGTAGTACGCGTCGCAGACCGTGAACGCGTCGGCGAGGGCGTAGTGGAAGGCGGCGTCCTCGCGCTGGAGGTATGCCATCGTCGTCGTCCCCTTGGCCGGGATCCATCCGTTGTACTGGCCCTTGTCGACCGCGGCCTGGCCGTCGCTCCAGCCGTGCGGCAGGCCCTCGAGGAAGGCCGCGCCGAGGTCGTCGGCGGTGGGGTGGAACGGCAGGATCTCGCGGGTGCCGTCGGACTGGTGCCACACGTTCCGGCCGCTCGGGAGCTGGACCGGGTGCGGGTCGCCGAAGCCGCGGACGCCACGAAGGCTGCCGAGGTAGTGCTCGAAGGAGCGGTTCTCCTGCATGAGGACGACGATGTGCTCGACGTCCTTGATCGAGCCGGTGGCCCGGTTGGCCGGGATGGCGGCAGCCCGGGCGATGCTCTGGTCGAGCATCGTGGCGGCAGCGGCGCCGCCGGCGATCTGGAGGAAGCGGCGGCGGTCGAGGTTGACCATGGGTTCTCCTGGGGTGGAGGGCGGTGTGGGGAGCGTCCCCAACTTCCTCTCCCCCGGCGAACGTGGCTCGGCGCGCAGGTGACCGGCGCGCGAAGTCACGGTCAGCCGTTGGTCAGGCCCGAGGTCAGCGCCGCGTGAGCAGCACGACCGGGATCACACGGTCGGTCTTCCTCTCGTAGTCGGCGAAGCCGGGGTAGCGCCGCTTCTGCTCCTGCCAGATGGGCTCGCGCTCCTCGGGGTCCAGCACCCGGGCGTGCACGTCGATGGTCTCCACCGTGCCGTGGACGCCGACCTCGATGGACACCTCGGGGTGGGCCTTGAGGTTGTGGAACCAGGCCGGGTTGACGTCGAGCCCCGCGTACGAGGCGAAGACGGCCCAGCCGTCGGCGACCGCCTGGTACATCATCGGGTGGGTGCGAGGCTCGCCCGACCTGGCGCCCGTCGTGTGCAGCAGCAGCATCGGCGCGCCCTCGAAGTTGCCGCCGACGCGTCCGCCGTTCGCACGGAACTCGGCGATGACCCTGTCGTTCCAGTCACTCATGGCTCCGCACCCTACGGGGGCGCGTAGCCTGAACCCGTCCTCGACCCGGAGGGGGCAGCCGTGAACCCGATCTCGTGGGCGCTGGTCGCACTGGCCGCCCTCGTCCTCGCGTTGGCGGGTGCAGCGGTGGCGCTCGTGCCTCGCGCGACGCCCGGACCGACCGACGCCGCTCGAACGGCCGCCCTGCTCGACATCCCCGCCGACGTGGTCGGGAGGGGTAAGGCCCTGCACGCCGCGCTGCGCCCGAGCACCTACGGCTCCCTCGTGGCAGGCCTGCTGGTTCCGCTCCTGCTCGGTCTGACGCCGGCCGGGGCCCACGTCGTCGCCTGGGCGGCCGCTCCCTCCGGTGGGCAGTGGCTGGCGGAGGCGGTCCTCGGCGGCCTCGCCGTCCTGGCGATCGTGTGGCTGGTGCCGCTCCCCTTCGCGGCCTGGCGGCACACCGTGCTGAGGCGCCAGGGGCTGTCCACCCAGGGCTGGGGCGCCTGGGCCGTCGACCTGCTCAAGGGGGCGGGTCTCGGGCTCGTGCTGGGCGCGGTGTTGCTGGCCGGCTTCTACACGCTGGCGAGGTTCGTGCCCTCGTGGTGGTGGGCGTGGGGCGCCGGTGCCGCGGCAGGTCTCGTCGTGTTGTTCTCCTTCGTCTTCCCGGTACTCGTGGAGCCGGTCTTCAACCGGTTCCGGCCCATGCCGGCCGGCCCGCTGCGCGAGGAGCTGGTCGCCTTGGCAGCCCGCGACGGACTGCCGGTGCGGGAGGTGCTGGTCGCGGACGCGTCACGGCGCACGACCGGGCTCAACGCGTACGTCTCCGGCTTCGGCGCGACCCGGCGCATCGTCGTCTACGACACCCTGCTGCGCGAGGCACCGAGCGGCGAGGTGCGCAGCGTCGTGGCGCACGAGCTGGGACATGCCAGGGCACGGGACCCCGAGGTGGGTGCGGCGCTCGGCGCGGTCGCCGCCGCGGCTGCCGTGGTCCTGCTCTTCGTCGTGGGCCAGTGGGAGCCACTGCTCCGACGAGCGGGGGCGCCGTCCATCGGCTCCCCGCGCGCGATCGGCCTCGTCCTGGCCGTGGCGGCAGTCACGGGGCTCGTCACCGGCCCACTGCAGAACCTCGCCTCGCGCCGGACCGAGGCCCGGGCGGACCAGCACGCCCTCCGGCTCACCGCCGACCCCGCGCAGTTCGCGGCCGTGCAGCTGCGGCTGGCGACGGTGAACGTCGCCGACGTCCGGCCCCCGCGCCTTGAGTACGTCCTCTTCGCCACCCATCCCGACACGGTCGAGCGCCTGGCAGCCGCGCGCGAGGCGACGTGAGCGCCGCGCTGACCTTGCTGGCCGCCGGCCTCGGAAGTCCGCGCAGCTCAGGCCTGCGGGAAGCCGGAGTCGATGCAGAGGATGTTGCCCTCGCTGTCCTTGAACCAGGCGGCCTTCCCGATCTTGCCGAGGGTCGCGATGCCGTCGTCCCACTCGACGCCCGGCATGTCGTAGGTCTCGAGGGTGACGCCTTTGCCCTGCAGGGCGCGCGCCTCCCCCTCGACGTCGTCGACGTGGATCTGGGCCACGGTGTGGCCGGCCTGTCCGGCGTACTCGGTCTGGTAGACGCTGAACTCCGTTCCTCCCTCGGTGCGGTAGACCAGCATCCCGATGTCGCTCAGGTCTGCGGCGGGTTCCATCCCCAGGGTGTCGGCGTAGAAGGTCCGGGCGCGAGCGAGATCGGCCGCGGGGATGTTGGCGGTGACAGATGCACGTGTGAGCATGGAGGTCCTCCCGATGGGCTGCACGTGAATGGTTCGGGGAGCCGTTTCGGCCCTCATCCCGCTCTACACCCTCACGGGCGAGGCCGCAGCCGATCCACGGGACCGTTCCCATTCGTCCCCATGAGGGCCCGAGCGGTGACAGGCTGGCAGACCACCCCCTGCGGTCCGGAGGCCGACATGCTGACCCATCCCCGACCATCCTCCGTAGGGCGTCGCGCATGAATGGCGTCGAGCTGACCATGGACGAGATCCGAGCCGTCACCGCGTATGCCGTGTCGTGCGCCGAGCGCGCCCTCGTCCTCTTCGAGCGGGAGCGGCCCGATGACCCCAGGCCCGCCGAGGCGCTGGAGGCGGCGCGGGCGTTCGCGACCGGGGCACCGCGCTCCCGGCTCCAGCGATCGACAGCGACGCAGGCGCATCGCGCCGGCAAGGAGGCCGTGGGTGGGCCGGCTCAGCATGCGGCGATCGCCGCCGGCGACGCGGCCGCGTCGGCATACCTGCATCCCCTCGCCTCGGCGACCCAGGTACGGCACATCCTCGGGGCCGGCGCCCACGCCGCACGTGCGGCAGAGCTCGCGCGCGGGGATGATCCCGTCGTCGCCGAGTACGTCGTGACCGCGGCCGCCAAGCGGATGACTCCGGTCGTGCTCGACGTGCTCGAGCGCTATCCACGGGCGCCTGAGGGCCGTAGCCGCGTGGCGGTACTGATGCGGCGCCTCGACAGCCTCCTGCGCGACCCGCCTCCACCTCCCCGCGTCGTCGACGACCCAGGGCCCTTCTTCCACGGGACCCGGGCCGACGTTCGCCCGGGCGAGCTGCTCACGCCGGGGTGGCGCTCGAACTACGGTTCCCGTCGACAGTCCAACCACATCTACCTCACAGCAACGCTGGCGGGCGCACCGCTGGCGGCGGAGCTCGCGCAGGGCGACGGGCCGGGCCGCGTCTACCGAGTGGAGCCGCTCGGCCGCATCGAGGACGACCCCAACGTGACCGACAAACGCTTCCCGGGGAATCCGACCCGCTCCTACCGGACCACCGAGCCACTGCGGGTCATCGAGGAGATCACTGGGTGGGAGCGGCCCGATCCAGAGCTGATCCGGCGGATGCGCAAGGGGATGGTCGAGCTGGCAGAGCTCGGCATCGAGGCGATGGACGACTGAGCCACATCGAGCACCCGTGAAGTGCAGTTCTTTTGGGGGGAAGCCATTCCGGAAACGGTCCGAAAATGCGACAACCCCGCCGGGTGACCCGGCGGGGTTGTCTGAATGTGTGTCCGGCTGCGTCCTACTCTCCCACACCGTCACCAGTGCAGTACCATCGGCGCTGAAGGGCTTAGCTTCCGGGTTCGGAATGGAGCCGGGC
>NZ_JBFBLC010000010.1:0-71230 GCF_040702505.1 Terrabacter sp. NPDC080008 | reverse complement strand
CCTCGGGACGAGGTAATTGGCATCGATTTTTGACACGCTGTTGAGTTCTCAAGAATCGGACACACACCATCAACCACACCCACCAACGCGGGCCCAGCCTCCGGGGCAACCCTTCAAACTTACCCGCCTCAAGCTTGGGAGTCAAACCCGCGAACCAGCCTTCAGACCGTCCGGATCCAACCCGCTTGGTGTCAGCGGCTCCTGCTCTCCGAAGCCTACCCGATCAGATCGAGTGCCTCGGCTGTTTCCTGCCAACCCCGGGACCGGCCAACTTCGCTCTCGATCGTGTCGATCGCGGTGGCGTCCGTTCCTCCCTGCCGGGCTGACGAAGAGAACAGTAACCTCGCCCGGCGGCGGAACACAAATCCGGGCGCCGCCGGCTCTGCCGTAACCCAAAACGAGCCGGATCCCCTTGTGCACCAAGGAGATCCGGCTCGCTGGGGTGGTTCTCAGGCTCGACGAGCGGCCGCCAGGCTGCGACGGCCACGCTTGATGACGGCCACGCTGCCGTGCAGGAAGTCGCTCTCCTCGAGCACGCGCTCGGGGTCGGTGACCTTGACGTTGTTCAGCGATGCTCCCCCCTCGCCGATGGCTCGCCGTGCGGCATTGCGGGAGTCCACCAGGCCGACCGCCACCAATGCGTCCACGACGGAGGTGCCCGCCGGCACGCTCGCACCCGGCAGCTCGGCCGTCGCGTCACCGAGGGTGCGGGAGTCCAACCCCGCGAGGTCGCCCTTGCCGAAGAGAGCCTCCGACGCCGCCTGGACGGCAGCCGTCGCCTCGGCCCCGTGCACGAGAGTCG
Source organism: Terrabacter sp. NPDC080008 (assembly GCF_040702505.1). Classification (NCBI taxonomy): domain Bacteria; kingdom Bacillati; phylum Actinomycetota; class Actinomycetes; order Micrococcales; family Intrasporangiaceae; genus Terrabacter; species Terrabacter sp. NPDC080008. The sequence goes on along the minus strand of NZ_JBFBLC010000010.1, from coordinate 70,428 downwards.
TCACGTCGGCCGCCAGGGTGCGTTGCGCCGTACGGCGGAACGGCTCGTCGGCCACCTGCTTGGCCAGCTCCTCGATCTCGTCACGGGAACGGTCGGTCAGTGCCTTGAGCATCGCGATCACCGACGCGTCCTCGACGTTGAGGAAGTACTGGTAGAACGCGTACGGGCTCGTCATGTCGGCACTGAGCCACACCGCGTTGCCCTCGGACTTGCCGAACTTGCGCCCCGTCGAGTCGACGAGCAACGGCGTCGCGAGGGCGTGCACGGTGGCTCCCTCCGCCCGGTGCACGAGGTCGACACCGGCCGTGATGTTGCCCCACTGGTCGCTGCCGCCGATCTGCAGCGAGCACCCGCGGCTGCGGTAGAGCTCGAGGTAGTCGAGCGCCTGGAGCATCTGGTAGCTGAACTCGGTGTAGGAGATCCCGTGCTCGCTCTCGAGCCGCCGCGCCACAGCCTCCTTGCGGATCATCTGGTTGACCCTGAAGTGCCGGCCGATGTCGCGCAGGAAGTCCAGCGCGCTGAGCGGTGCGGTCCAGTCGAGGTTGTTGACGAGCAGCGCCGGATTGTCGCCGTCGAAGTCGAGCAGCGGCCCGACGAGCTGCTGGATCCGCGCCACGGAGGCCGCAATGGTGTCCTTGTCCTGCAGCACGCGCTCCGAGTCGGGTTTGGGGTCGCCGATGAGCCCGGTGGAACCGCCGACGAGGCAGATGACGCGGTGCCCGGCAGCCTGCATGCGCCGCAGGACCGAGAGCTGCACGAAGTTGCCGAAGTGCAGCGAGGGCGCGCTCGGGTCGAAGCCGCAATACACCGTGACCGGTCCCTCGGCGAGGGCTTCGCGCAGCGCCGCCTCGTCGGTGGACTGTGCCACCAGGCCGCGCCACTGCAGCTCGTCGAAGATGTCCGTCACGGGTATCGGTGTCCTCTCTGTACGCCGGGCCGGTCGCCCGCCTCGGACACAGCCTGCCGTATGCCGTCACCCCCGGGCCAACGAGTAGCCCTCGGTCCCGGATGCCGGGCTCTACGGGGGGGCCGCAGGTCGTCAGGGCCGTCGTGCCGCCGGCCGGCGGGAACGCACCGTGCCGGGACGGTACGCCGACACGAAGCGGTCGCCGTCGAGGAAGAAGCGCCAGGGGTATGCCGTGCCGTCCCCTCCGGGACCGCTGACCCCCACCCGTGGCCCGGTCGCCACGGCACCGGCCGGCACCGGCTCTGCAGGCTCGGCCACCACGAGGTCGATGGGCTCGCCGAGGACGGGCCGGCAGAAGTCCCGTCCCGTGTGCTCGCCGCCCATCGCCAGAGCCTGGCCCAGCCGGCCCGGTCCACGGGCCCAGTCGCGTTCGGCCACGCTGCCGCGGCGCGCACGGACGAGATCGTGCCCCTCGACGACCTCACCGGCCCGGACCAGGACGGCCTCGGCCGTCCCTTCCTGTCCGGCAACGAGGTTGAGGCACCAGTGGTTGCCGTAGGTGAAGTAGACGTAGGTGAACCCCGCAGGGCCGAACATCGGGCGCGTGCGTGAAGTCTCACCCCGGAAGGCGTGCGACCCCGGGTCGACCTCACCGGCATATGCCTCGAGCTCGGTCAGCCGCAGCGTCACCCCGCCGAACGAGAGCAGGCAGCCCAGCAGGTCCCGCGCGACCTCCACGGACGACCGTGCGAAGAAGTCCCGCGGGAGGCGGTTGCCGTCGCTGCTCACCGATGACACGCTAGCCGCACCCTCAGACGCCGGACGACGCCCACCCACGGGCGTCCGCGAGCCGCTCACGGGCAGCTGAGAGCTGCTCGCTCACCCGCGCCGGCGCGGTTCCGCCGACGGCGTCGCGCGACGCGAGGGAGCCGGGGACCGACAGCACAGAGCGCACCTCGGGTGTCAGGTGCTCGCTGATCCGGGTGAAGTCGTCGTCGCTGAGGTCCCACAGCTCGATGCCGCGTGCCTCGCACTCGCGCACGCACGCACCCGCGACCTCGTGCGCCACGCGGAAGGGCACGCCCTGCCGAACGAGCCACTCGGCGATGTCCGTGGCGAGGGCGAAGCCCTGCGGCGCGAGCGACTCGAGGCGGTCCGTGTTGAAGGCGAGGGTCGCCACCATGCCGGAGAACGCAGGGAGGAGCACTTCGAGCGTGTCGATCGCGTCGAAGACCGGCTCCTTGTCCTCCTGGAGGTCACGGTTGTAGGCGAGGGGCAGCGCCTTGAGGGTCGTCAGCAGGCCCGCGAGGTCACCGACGAGGCGTCCGGCCTTGCCGCGGGCGAGCTCGGCGACGTCGGGGTTCTTCTTCTGCGGCATGATGCTCGACCCGGTCGAGTAGGAGTCGTGCAGCGTGACGAACGAGAACTCCTTCGTCGCCCACAGCACGACCTCCTCGGCGATGCGCGACACGTCCACCGCGGTCATGGCGCAGACGAACGCGAACTCGGCGGCGAAGTCACGCGAGGCGGTGCCGTCGATGGAGTTCTCGACGGCGCGCGCGAAGCCGAGGTCGCGGGCCACCGCCTCCGGGTCCAGGCCGAGGGACGACCCAGCGAGGGCGCCCGAGCCGTAGGGCGAGGCGTCGGTGCGTGCGTCCCAGTCACGCAGCCGGTCGACGTCGCGGAGCAACGCCCACGCGTGCGCGAGGAGGTGGTGCGAGAGCAGGACGGGCTGGGCGTGCTGCAGGTGGGTGCGTCCGGGCATGGCGACGCCCAGGTGCTGGTCGGCCTGCCCCACGAGCGCCTCGACGACGTCGAGCACCTGAGCACCGACGACCCGGGCGTGCTCGCGCAGGTACATCCGGAAGAGCGTCGCGACCTGGTCGTTGCGGGAGCGTCCCGCCCGCAGCCGGCCACCGAGGTCAGGACCGACCCGCTCGATCAGGCCTCGCTCGAGGGCCGTGTGCACGTCCTCGTCGTCCTCGGCGGGGGTGAACGCACCGGAGACGACGTCGGCCTCCAGCCGGTCGAGGCCCTCGAGCATCCCGACCAGGTGCTCGTCCGAGAGGAGGCCGGCGGCGTGCAGCACGCGGGCGTGCGCGCGCGAGCCGGCGAGGTCGTGCGGGGCCAGCCTCCAGTCGAAGTGGGTGCTCTTCGACAGGGCCGCGAGCGCCTGGTCCGGGCCACCCGCAAAGCGGCCACCCCACAGGCTCACCCGGGCGGCTGGCGCATCGGTGGCCGCCGTCGCGTCACACTGGGCCTCGCCTCCGTCGGCGCTCGTGCCGGTTGCGTCCGTCATGCTCGGGTCTCCTCGGTGGATGGGTTGAAGGGTCGGTGCGAGGTTGCCGGGGACGGCTCAGTCGCGGCTTCCGGCGAGCGACTGGAGCCGCTCGGCGACCGCGGCGGCCTGGGACCGCGCGGTGGTGACGAGCAGGATCGTGTCGTCGCCGGCGATGGTGCCGACCACGTCCGGGTCGCGTGTCTGGTCGATGGCCGACGCCAGGTAGTTCGCGGCGCCCGGCGGCGTGCGCAGCACGACGAGGTTGTCGGCAGGGACCGCCGAGACGAGGAGCTCCTCGCAGGTGCGGCGCAACCGGGCGGAGGCCTCCTGGCCGATCGAGCCGACGGCGGTCACCTCCCCACCCTCTCCCGGGACGGCATACACGAGCGCTCGTCCGCGTCGGACCTTGACGGCGCCGAGCTCGACGAGGTCGCGCGAGAGGGTCGCCTGCGTCACGTCGGTGCCCTCGGCGACGAGCAGGTCGGCGAGCTCGCCCTGGCTGTGCACGGCATGGGCCCCGAGCAGCTCGACGATGCGGCGCTGGCGCTGGGTGCGGCTCACGACGCGGCTCCGGACGTGACCCCCGACGAGGCGCGGGCGGCGTCGAGGATCGCCGGCAGGTCGTCGAGGAAGCCCTGCAGCTCGGCCTCGGAGAGCACCAGCGGTGGCGCGAGGCGCAGGGCCGTCGGCGTGACGGCGTTGAGAATGTAGCCCGCGTCGCGGGCTGCCGCCATCGCGGCCGACGACGGTATGCCGTCGAGCTCGATCGCGCGCAACAGTCCCCGTCCGCGGGTGCCGGCCACCCCGGTGACGTCCACGTCGTCGAGGAGGGCGCCGACCCGGCACACGTTGTCCAGGAGGTGGTCACGCTCGATGGTGTCGAGCACGGCGAGCCCGGCCGCGCAGGCCAGCGGGTTGCCGCCGAACGTGGTGCCGTGCTGGCCGGCCGACAGCATACCGGTCGCCTCAGGGCCGAAGGTCACCAGGGCCCCGATGGGCACGCCGCCGCCGAGGCCCTTGGCCAGCGTCATGGCGTCGGGCACGATGCCGGAGGCCTGGTGCGCGAACCAGTCTCCGGTGCGGCCGATGCCGGTCTGGATCTCGTCGACGACGAGCAGGGCACCGTGGGCGGTGGTGAGCTCGCGGGCCAGCCTCAGGTACTCGGCTGGCAGCTCCCGCACGCCGGCCTCGCCCTGGATCGGCTCGACGAACAGGGCCGCCGTCGCGTCGTCGACGGCGGCGCGGAGCGCGTCGTGGTCGCCCGGAGGGACGAAGACGACCTCTGGGATGAGCGGTTCGAACGGCTCCCGGTAGGCAGCCTTGTGCGTCAGGGCCAGGGCTCCGGTCGTGCGACCGTGGAAGGAGCCCTCGAGGGCCACCAGCCTGGTGCGGCCGGTGCGCCTCGACAGCTTGATGGCGGCCTCGGTGGCCTCGGCGCCGGAGTTGGCGAAGAAGACACCGGAACCCGCCGGTGCCGCGGCGATCTGCAGGATCCGCTCGGCCAGGGCGATGGCCGGCTCGGAGGTGAAGAAGTTCGAGACGTGGATCGCCGACTCGGCCTGCTTGGCGACGGCTTGGACGAGCGCCGGGTGGCCGTGGCCGAGGGCGTTGACCGCGATGCCGGAGAGCAGGTCGAGGTAGCGCCTCCCGTCGACGTCGGTCACCCAGCACCCGTGACCCGAGGCGAGGACGAGCTGCGGCGTGCCGAAGACCTGCACCATCGCGCCGGCATACCGGCCGAGGAGGTCGCTGCCCGAGGTCATGAGGACTCCTCCGTGGTGTCGGTGGGCGCCGAGCCGGTGATCTCGGGCAGGACCATGGTGCCGATCCCCTCGTCGGTGAAGATCTCGAGCAGGATCGAGTGCGGCTTGCGGCCGTCGACGACGTGCGTCTGCGGGACGCCGCCCTCCACCGCGCGGATGCACGCCTCGAGCTTGGGCACCATGCCGTGGTCGACCCGCGAGAGCAGCTCGCGGGCGGCCCCCACGGTGATCGTCGAGAGCAACGAGCCGCGGTCGGGCCAGTCGGCGTAGATGCCCTCGACGTCGGTCAGCACGACGAGCTTCTCGGCGCCGAGGGCGACGGCGATGGCCGCGGCGGCGGTGTCGGCGTTGACGTTGAGCACCTGGCCCTCGACGTCGAGGTCCGGCGCCACCGTGGACACGACCGGCACCCGGCCGGCGTCGAGGATGTCGATGATGGCGGAGGGGTTGACGCTCTCGACGTCGCCGACGAGGCCGAGGTCGACCTCCTCGCCGTCGACGACCGTGCCGCGCCGTCGGGCCCCCAGCAGCGCGGCGTCCTCGCCGGAGAGCCCGACCGCGATGGGGCCGTGCTGGTTGAGCAGCCCCACGAGCTCCCGCCCGACCTGGCCGGTCAGGACCATGCGCACGACGTCCATGACCTCGGGCGTCGTGACCCGCAGCCCGCCCTTGAACTCGCTCTCGAGGCCGACCCGCGCGAGCATCGCCTTGATCTGGGGCCCACCACCGTGCACGACGACGGGGCGCAGCCCGGCATACCGCAGGAAGGCGATGTCCTTGGCGAACGCGGCCTTGAGGGCGTCGTCGACCATGGCGTTGCCGCCGTACTTGACGACGACGAGGGCGCCGCGGAAGCGCTCGAGCCACGGCAGCGCCTCCACGAGGGTCGCGGCCTTGCCCGCGGCGACGCGCACGGCAGCGGCGTCGATGAGGCCGCGCAGGTTCGACAGGGACGCGCTGCCCCCCTGACCGGTACCGAGGGAGGCGCTCATGTGCTGTACGCCGAGTTCTCGTGGACGTAGTCGTGCGTCAGGTCGTTGGTCCAGACCGTGGCACCCTCCCGGCCGGCGTGGAGGTCGATGACGACGTGGACCTCGCGGGACGTGAGGTCCACGAGCGTGCGGTCCTCGCCCACCCCTCCGGAGCGGCAGACCTGGATGCCGTTCATGGCGACGTCGAGCGTAGCCGGGTCGAAGGTGGCCCGGGTCGTGCCGACGGCCGCGAGCACACGGCCCCAGTTGGGGTCGTTGCCGAAGACGGCGCACTTGAAGAGGTTGTTGCGGGCTACGGCCCGGGCGACCTCCAGGGCGTCCTCCACGCTGGCGGCGCCGACGACCTCGATGGCGATGTCGTGCGCGGCGCCCTCGGCGTCCGCGATGAGCTGGCGCGCGAGCGAGGAGCACACGGCCGTCAGCGCCTGTGACAGTTCGGGCCGGTCCACCCGGACCCCGGACGCCCCCGAGGCGAGCGCGACGACGGTGTCGTTGGTCGACATGCACGCGTCGGAGTCGATGCGGTCGAACGACACGGCGGTGGCTGCCCGCAGCGCCGTGTCGAGGTCGCCCGGCTCGACGACCGCGTCGGTGGTCAGCACGACGAGCATCGTGGCGAGGGCCGGGGCGAGCATCCCCGCTCCCTTGGCCATGCCGGAGACCGACCAGCCCTCCCCCGCGTGGGCGGCGACCTTGTGCACGGTGTCCGTGGTCTTGATGGCGACGGCCGCGTCCTGGTGACCGTCCGGCGAGAGGGCGGCGCAGGCCGCGTCGACACCGGCTAGCACCTTGTCCATCGGGAGCAGCTCGCCGATCAGGCCGGTCGAGCACACGACCACGTCGCCCGCCGAGGCGCCGAGGACGTCCGCGACGTGCTCGGCGGTGCGGTGGGTGTCGAGGAAGCCCTGGGCGCCGGTGCAGGCGTTCGCCCCGCCCGAGTTGAGCACCACGGCGTCGACCCGACCGTCGGCCACGACCTGCCGCGACCACGTGACCGGCGCCGCCTCGACCCGGTTCGTCGTGAAGACCGCCGCGGCGTGGTGGTCCGGGCCGTCGTTGACGACGAGGGCGAGGTCGGGACTGCCGCTGGCCTTGAGCCCGGCGGTCACGCCGGACGCCCGGAAGCCTTCGGGCAGCTGCACGGGGGCGTCGGGATGCTGGCCACTCACGGGGCGACTCCTGCGATCGGCAGGCCCAGGGACTCCTCGAGGCCCAGGGCGAGGTTGGCGCACTGGACGGCGGCGCCGGCCGTGCCCTTGGTGAGGTTGTCGACGGCCGACACGACGACGACACGGCGCAGCCGCTCGTCGACGGCGACCTGCAGCAGCACGTGGTTGCTGCCCACGACGGAGGCCGTCGCCGGCCACGCGCCCTCGGGTAGCAGGTGGACGAACGGCTCGTCGGCGTATGCCGTCTCCCACGCAGGGCGCACGGCCGTGGGGTCGGCGCCCTCCCGCAGCCGGGCCGTGGAGGTCGCGAGAATTCCTCGCGGCATCGGCGCCAGGGTGGGGGTGAAGGAGACGGTGACCGGCTCGCCGGCGGCGCGCGAGAGGTTCTGCTCGATCTCCGGGGTGTGCCGGTGCAGTCCGCCGACGCCGTAGGGCGACATCGAGCCCATCACCTCACTGCCGAGCAGGTGCGGCTTGAGCGACTTGCCCGCGCCGGACGTGCCGGAGGCCGCCACGACCACGACGTCGTCGGGCTCGAGCAGCCCGGTGGCGAAGCCGGGCGCGAGCGCCAGCGAGATGCCGGTCGGGTAGCAGCCTGGGACGGCGATCCGCTTCGCACCGGCCAGCCGCTGCCGCTGGACCGACCCGGCCGCCCCGGGAAGCTCCGGGAGGCCGTAGGGCCACGAGCCGGCATACGCCGTGTCGTAGAACGACGTCCAGGCTTCCGGGGACTCGAGGCGGAAGTCGGCGCCGCAGTCGATGACGACGACCGAGTCAGGCAGCTGCGCCGCGATGGCGCCGGAGTGGCCGTGCGGCAGTGCCAGGAAGACGACGTCGTGCTCGGCGAGGGTCTCGGGGGTCGTCGCCTCGATCACCCGGTCCGCGAGCGGGACGAGGTGCGGGTGGACGCCCCCGAGCCGTTGACCCGCGCTGCTGGCCGCCGTGACAGCGCCGACCTCGAACCGCGGATGGGCGAGCAGCAGCCGGAGGATCTCTCCTCCGGCGTAGCCGCTCGCCCCCGCAACTGCTGCCCTGATCACGATGCATGACTATACACGGCAGTGCATACTCGTGCATTCGGTGTCAGCGCTGGACCGCTCCCGTCGCCTCCGTCGCCGCGGCGACCGCCGCGTCGCGGAACCCGTTGACCTCTTCGGTGGTCAGCGTGCGGTCGGGCGCACGGAAGGTGAGGCGATAGGCCAGCGACCGGTGGTGGGCCTCGATGCGCTCGCCTTCATAGACGTCGAAGAGCGTGAGCGACTCCAGCGCCTCCCCCGCGCCGCGGCGCAGCGCGGCCTCGACGTCCGCAGCGGGGACCTGCGACTCGACGAGCAGCGCGATGTCGGTCATGGCGGGCGGGAAGGTCGAGAACGGGTGCGCCTGGACCGGCTCTGCGCTCGCCGCCACGAGCACGTCGACGTCGAACTCGGCAGCGACGGTGCGCGCCGGCAGCTCGAGGGCCGCAAGCACCTTCGGGTGCAGCTCGCCCGCGTGGCCCACGAGGGTGCCGTCGGCCAGGGTGATCCGCGCGCACCGGCCCGGGTGCCACGGCGCGTGCGACGGGTCGGCGGACACCACGACCTGGACCGCGAGTGCCTTCGCGACCGTCTGCACCGCAGCGACGGCGTCGCTCCAGTCGGCCGCGCGGCCGGGTCCCCACCAGCCCGCGGGCTCGACCTGGCCGGTCATGAGCAGGGCGGCGTGGCGCGGCTGGGCGGGCACGGCGGCATACAGCTGCTCGAGGGTCTCGTCGTCGGGACGGCTCAGCACGCTGGGGATCGGAGCCTTGCCCAGCGGGCCACCGGGCCGGAACACGAGGCCGAGCTCGAAGACCGACACGTCCTTGTGGCCCCGCGCGACGTTGCGCCGCAGGGCGTCGACGAGGCTCGCGAGCACCGACGTCCGCAGCAGCGGGCGCTCCTCGCTGAGCGGGTTGGCGATGCGCACCGCGTGGCGACGGTCGTCGTCGGCGGGCAGCATGAGGTCGTCCGCGAGCGACTCGGCGACGAACGGGTAGGTCAGCACCTCCGTGAGGCCCGCGCCGGCCAGCGCGTCGGCGACGACACGGCGAGTCCTCTGGCCGTGCGTCAGGCCCTGGCCCTCCACGGGCGTCGGGGTGATCGACGGGATGTTGTTGTAGCCGTCGATCCGGGCGACCTCCTCCGCGTAGTCGGGCCCGTCGAGCAGGTCGGGGCGCCAGGACGGCGGTGTGACGAGCACGTGGGTGTCGTCGGCTCCGTCACCGGTCTCGTCGACCGTGCAGCCGAGGTCGCGCAGGACCTGCACCACCCGGTCGCGCGGGTAGTCGACCCCCACGATCCGCGCGGGCTCCGTGACGTCGAGGAGGTACGCGGAGGGCTCGGTCGTGTGGTCGACGTCCGTGACGCCCGGGTCGACGGTGCCACCGCCGTGCTCGACGAGCAGGTCGACGGCGAGCTGCGCGGCCGCGGAGGCGAGCTTTGGGTCGACGCCGCGCTCGTAGCGCTTGGACGCCTCGGTGACGAGCTTGTGCCGGCGCGACGTGCGGGCGATCGTCGTGGGGTCGAAGTGGGCCGCCTCGATGAGGATGTCGGTGGTCGTGTCGTCGACCTCGGAGGAGGCGCCGCCCATGACGCCGGCGATGGCGAGGGCCCGCTCGCCGCCGTCGGTGATCAGCAGGTCCTCGGGTGAGAGCTTCCGCTTGACGTCGTCGAGCGTCGTGAGGGTCTCCCCCGCCTTCGCGCGACGCACGACGATCGACCCCGAGAGCTTGCCGAGGTCGAACGCGTGCAGCGGCTGGCCGACGGCGAGCATGACGTAGTTCGTGACGTCCACGGCCAGCGAGATGGGGCGCATGCCCATCGCCGTGAGCCGCTGCTGCATCCACGACGGGCTCGGCCGCGTCGGGTCGATGCCGCGGATGACGCGGGCGACGTAGCGGTCGCAGCCGTGCGCTCCGTCGATCGGCGCGGCGTCGTCGATGCGCACCGAGAAGCCCTTGTCGTTGGCCTGCGGCGTCTCGACGAGTGCGGGGTCGCGGTATCCCCCCGCGGGACTGCCCTGGGCGTGCCAGTACTCGCGGGCGAGACCGCGCACCGAGAAGCAGTACCCGCGGTCGGGGGTGACGTTGGCCTCGATGGTCTCCTCTCCCAGGCCGAGCAGGGCGATGGCGTCGTCGCCGGGCTTGAGGTCTGCGGCGGCTTCCTCGCCGAGGAGGCGGGAGAGGACGATGATGCCCTCGTGGTCGCTGCCGAGGCCGATCTCGTCCTCGGCGCAGATCATCCCGTTGGAGACGTGGCCGTACGTCTTCCGTGCCGAGATCTGGAAGTTCCCGGGCAGCGTGGCGCCGGGGAGCACGACCACGACGAGGTCGCCGACCTCGAAGTTGAGGGCGCCGCAGACGATCTCCTGGTGCTTGCCCTCGGTGAGCATCTGGCCGTTCTGGCCGACGTCGACGGTGCACCACCGGATGGTCTTGCCGTTCTTCTGGGGCTCCTCGACGAAGTCGAGCACCCTGCCGACGACGAGGGGACCGGTGATGTCGCCACCGTGTAGGTCCTCCTCCTCGATGCCGACCGAGACGAGGGCGGCGGCGACGTCGGCACCCGTGGTCCCGGGCGCCACATCGGCGTACTCGGCGAGCCAGCGCAGCGGCATACGCATGTCAGACCTCCATCCCGAACTGCTGCGAGAAGCGCACGTCGCCCTCGACCATGTCGTGCATGCCCTGCACGCCGTGACGCAGCATGAGTGCCCTTTCGATGCCGAGCCCGAAGGCGAAGCCGGAGTAGACGTCGGGATCGATGCCGCAGGCCCGCAGCACCTTCCGGTTGACCATGCCGGAGCCACCCAGCTCGATCCAGCCGGAGCCGCCGCAGGTGCGGCACTGGGCCCCGTGGTCGTCGTGGCCCTCGCCGTGGCAGGCGAAGCAGACGAAGTCGGTCTCCATCGACGGCTCGGTGAACGGGAAGTAGGAGGCGCGCACGCGGGTGCGGGTGTCCTCGCCGAACATGATGCGGACGAACGCGTCCAGCGCGCCGCGCAGGTGTGCCATGGTCAGGCCCTTGTCGATGGCCAGGCACTCGATCTGGTGGAAGACCGGGGTGTGCGTGGCGTCGAGGTCGTCGGTGCGGAAGACCTTGCCCGGCGCCACGACGTAGATCGGCGGCTCCTTCTCGAGCATGGTGCGGATCTGCACCGGCGAGGTCTGCGTGCGCAGCACGAGCCCGGAGTCGACCGGGTCGAGGAAGAAGGTGTCCTGCATCTGCCGGGCGGGGTGGTCGGGCCCGAGGTTGAGCGCGTCGAAGTTGAGCCACTCGCTCTCGAGCTCGGGACCCTCGGCGACCTCCCAGCCCATCCCGACGAAGGCGTCGGCCAGGCGCTGGGCGACCAGCTCGATGGGGTGGCGGGCGCCCGGGGTGCGACGCAGTGCCGGCAAGGTGACGTCGACGCGCTCCTCGACGAGGATGCGCTCGTCCCGCTCCGCCTCGAGCTCCGCCTGGCGGGCGGCGATGGCCCGGCCGACGCGACCCCGGGCCTGGCCCACACGCTTGCCGGCCTCGGCCTTCGCACTCGGGGGCAGCGCACCGATCTCGCGGTTGGCGAGGGCCAGCGGGCTCTTCTCCCCCTGGTGGGCGATGCGCGCGGCCTTGAGGTCGTCGAGCGAGTTTGCCGCGGCGATCGCGGCCAGGGCCTGCTCCACGGCGGCGTCGACGTTGGCCGGGTCGAGCGCGGAGACCTCGACGGGGTCGTAGTTCGTGTTGGGTCCGGACATCGGCGTGCGTTCGCTGCTCTCGCTCGGGTTCACAGGTGGGGGCTGGCCGCTCGTCGGCTCGGGGCAGGTGTCCGGGCGGGCGTCCGTGCTGCTGTCCGTGCGGATCACCGGCCACCGGTGCCGACGACCCGTCCACCACGAGGTGGGCGGGTGCGTGCGCACCAGTCTAGGGGCGGCGTCGAACGCCTTTCACGGGCCGCCCGCGCGGGACCGGGCCGCTCAGCCGTCCAGCACCGCGGGCAGCCCGGCCGGCAGCCGCACGACGAACCGGGCGCCGCCGGCGGTGTTGTCGTCGACGAGCACCGAACCGCCGTGTGCCTCGACGAGGCCGCGCACGACGTAGAGGCCCAGGCCCGTGCTCGCGTTGGAGGGGCCGTGCCAGAAGCGACCGAAGATCTTCTCACGGTCACCGACGGGTATGCCCTCTCCCTCGTCGTCGACGAAGACGACCACCGACTCGGGTGAGCCGTCCAGCTCGTCCCCGACGTCGAGGGTGACCGTGACGCCGCCACCGCCGTGCGTCAGGGCGTTCTCGATGAGGTTGAAGAAGATCTGCTCGAGGCGGTCGGTGTCGGCCCACATCTGGGGCAGGCCGTCCCGGCGGGCGCGGTCACCGAGGCGCAGCTGGACGGCGCCGGCCGTGCGGCCCAGCTCGTACCGCACCATGTGGGTGCGCAGCAGGCCGAGCAGGTCGACCGGGCCCAGGCGCAGGTTGAGGCTGTCGGAGTCGAGCCGCGAGATGTCGAGCAGCTCGGTGATCAGCCGCGTCAGGCGGGTCGCGTCGGCCTCGATGGTCTCGATCATCAGACGCTTCTGCTCATCGCTGAAGCGGTCCCAGCGCCGCAGCAGACTGCTGGTGAAGCCGGTGACCGAGGTGAGGGGTGCGCGCAGCTCGTGCGCCACCGTGGACAGCACGCTCGCCTGGTCGCGCTCGGCGCGCTGGCGCGCCTCGGCGTCGCGCAGCCCGAGGAGGACCTGCTCGACGACGCCGGTCTCGTCGGACCGGACGTAGCGGGCGGTCACGAGCACCTCGTGGCCCCTCGGGGCAACGAGCAGCGTCTCGCGGTGTCCGGAGTGGGACGAGGTGTCGTTCCACGGGTCGGTGTGCGCCCACCAGTCGCGCCCGTCCTTGTCGGTGAGCGGCAGGCCCTGCACGACGGGACGGCCGACGACGTCGGCGCCGTCGCACTCGAGGATGCGCAGGGCCTCGGCGTTGGCGAGGGCGATGCGCTGCTCGGCATCGACGACGACCAGCCCGTCGGGGAGCAGCCCCGCGACCACGGCGGCGTCGGTGCTCGTAGCCCCGGCGGCCCCAGCGATGGACGCGTCCACGGAGGTCATGGTTCCGACAATAGTCACGAGGTCACGGGAAGCGGGCGGTCAGCGGCCCGTGCGACGGGCCTCGGCGGAGGCGTAGAGGCAGACCGTCGCTGCCATCGCGAGGTTGAGCGACTCGGCGTGGCCGTGGATGGGGACGCGCACGACGTCGTCGCAGGCGTCGCGTACCTCCTGTGGGAGACCCCACGCCTCGTTGCCCATGACCCACGCATGTGGTCCGGACAGGTCCGCGTCGTGCAGCAGCGTCGCGCCGGCGCCGTCCGCGGCGAGCAGGCGCACCCCCCGCTCACGCAGGGCACCGAGGATCTCGGGGACGGATGCGCCGATGCTCAGCGGCAGGTGCCACAGCGACCCGACGGTCGAGCGCACCACCTTGGTGTTGTAGATGTCGACGCTCGCGTCGCTGACGATGACCGCGTCGGCGCCCGCGGCGTCGGCCCCGCGGATGACCGTGCCGGCGTTGCCGGGGTCGCGCACGTTCGTCAGGACACAGACGAGCGCGTCGGGCGGCAGGTCCGCGAGCACCTCCTCGAGCGGGCGGTCGAGCACCCGGCACACGGCTGCGATGCCCTGCGGGGACTCGGTGTCGCACATCGCCGCGAGCACGTCGGCGCTCACTTCGTGAACCCACAGGTCGGCGGACCGAGCCGCGTCGACGATGGAGTGGTGCCGCTCGGCCGCCTCGGGCGTGACGTAGACGTCACGGACGAGGTCGGCGCGGAAGCCGACCGCCTCGCGCACGGCCTGGGGACCCTCGGCGAGGAACTCGCCGGTGCGGGAACGCACCGAGCGCCGGGACAGCGCCCGGACTGCCTTGACCCGATCGGATCGGGGGTTGGTCAGCACGGGGCGTCCCGGCGCTCTGGTGGTCAGTGCTACGTCGTGTCGGACGGCGCCGCTCAGGCGGCGTCGCCGGCGGCCTTCGCCTCGGCGGCGTTGGCAGCGGCCGGGACGTTGGCGCGGGAGAGCTCCACGAGCGTGGCGAAGGCCGGCGCGTCGTTGACGGCGAGGTCGGCGAGGATCTTGCGGTCGACCTCGACACCGGCGGCCTTGAGGCCCTGCATGAACCGGTTGTAGGTCATGCCGTTGGCGCGGGCCGCGGCGTTGATGCGCTGGATCCAGAGGCGACGGAAGTCACCCTTCTTGGCGCGACGGTCACGGTAGGCGTAGCCCAGCGAGTGGGTGACCTGCTCCTTGGCCTTGCGGTAGAGGCGCGACCGCTGACCGCGGTAACCGCTGGCGCGCTCGAGAACGACGCGACGCTTCTTCTGGGCGTTGACCGCCCGCTTCACGCGTGCCACGTGAATACTCCTTCTCTGCTTGACGCAGTGCTTGCTGCTGCTGGCCTACCGGGGACCCGGTCGCTCAGCGAAGTGCTGATGGGTGGGGGTCCCGGCTCACTTGCCGAGGAGCTTCTTGGCCTTCTTGGCGTCGGGCTTGGCGAGCTCGACGTCGTTCGCGATGGAACGCATCTTCTTGCTCGACTTGTGCTCGAGCAGGTGACGGCCGCCGGCCTGCTCACGCATGACCTTGCCGGTGCCGGTCAGGCGGAAACGCTTCTTCGCACCGCTGTGCGTCTTCATCTTCGGCATGGGGGCCGATCTCCTTCGTGTTGCGTGCACCAGTGGGCGCACGTGGTCTGTCGTACCGGGTGGCCTGGGCCCTCCGGTCGGTCACCGACCGCCGGTCACTCGGCGGCTGCGGTGGCCTCGTCGGTCTGCGGGGCCTGCGCCTCCGGCTGCTCGCCGGACGCTGCCGGCTCGCCCGCCGGACGCTGCTCGTGCTGCTCGCGGGAGCGGCGCTGCTCGGCCTTGGCCTCGGCCTTCTTCTTGGTCGGGCCGATCACCATGATCATGTTGCGGCCGTCCTGCTTCGGCGCCGACTCGACGAAGCCGAGCTCGGCGATGTCCTCGGCGAGGCGCTCGAGCAGGCGGCGTCCGAGCTCCGGACGGCTCTGCTCGCGGCCACGGAACATGATGGTCACCTTGACCTTGTCACCGGCCTTGAGGAACCGCTCGACGTGGCCCTTCTTGGTGCCGTAGTCGTGCGGGTCGATCTTCGGACGGAGCTTGATCTCCTTGATGACCGTGTTGACCTGGTTCTTGCGCGCTTCCCGTGCCTTCATGGCGGCTTCGTACTTGAACTTGCCGAAGTCCATGAGCTTGGCGACCGGCGGCTTGGCCATGGGGGCCACCTCGACGAGGTCGAGGTTCGCCTCCTCGGCCAGACGCAGCGCGTCCTCGACGCGGACGATGCCGACCTGCTCGCCGTTGGGGCCAACCAAGCGCACTTCCGGGACCCGGATGCGCTCGTTGATGCGAGGCTCGCTGATGTGGTGCTCCTTAGATCGTGAAACGTGGTGACCAGACGGGTGTGGTGCCAGTCCTTGCCGCGACCACAACGAGAAAAAGGCTCCCCGTGTGTGCACGAGGAGCCTCAAGGGTCGCGTATGCCGGACGGTCGACGTCACGTCACACGTCTCGACCCGTGCACCGCGGACGGCAGACTCGGATCGAGCAGACCTTGACCCGGCAACCGTGAGGTCGACGCGGGTGGAAGCGAGCTTCTCTTGCACGTCGTCACAGGCGCCCACCGGAGCGGATGCACTGTGACGGCTGGTCAGTGATCGATGGTAGCAGCCGGGAGGCCGTGCTCCGAATCGACGGTCCCGGCGAGGGCCGGGGCGGCCGCCGCAGTGGTGTCGGTGGGGCTCGTCGCCGGGCCCTCCTCGACCGCCGGCTGCCCACGCCGGGAGGCGAGCCATCCCGCCGCCGCGATGACCACTCCGAGCGCGGACACCACGACGAAGCCCCAGGACCAGCCGCCACGGTCGATGGCGAAGCCCGCGACGGGCGCACCCACGGCCGAACCGGCGGTCATCGCCGAGCCGTGCCAGCCCATCATCTCGCCGCGGAAGCGCTCGGGCACGAGGCGGCTCAGCTGCTCGACGGTGGCCGTGACGGTGGGCGCGCACAGGAACCCGGAGACCGTGATGAGCACCGCGAAGCTCGGCACCCCGAGGGCCAGGGCGACCGGCCCAGTGGTGGCCGCCAGGCCGCCGAGGAGCCAGAACACCGACAGCGAGCGGTGCCACGCGCCGTAGACGAGTCCGCCCACCAGGGACCCGGCGCCCCACAGGGCCAGCACCCAGCCGATCGAGCCGGTGGAGCCGAAGGACCGCAGCGCGGCCACGATCGAGACGTCGGTGCCGCTCAGCACGAGGGTCGAGCAGGCGGCCGCCAGCAGCACGGCCGCCACCGGGACCGTGACGAAGCCGCGCACCGTGCGGCGGGCGGCCGGCTGACCGGACACCGCCGGAGCCGCGATCGCCTCGGCCCGGACGGCCTCCCCCTGCTGGTCGTGGGCTGCCTGCTTCTGCGCGTCAGCCTCGGCCGCGCCGGCCGGTGCCGAGGTCAGCGGCGGATTGACGAGCCACATGACGAAGCCGGCGGCGACCGAGGCGAGCTCGCAGACCAGCAGCGCCCAGCCGGTGTGCCAGGCCGTCGCGAGCCAGACCCCGATGGCCGGGCCCGCCATGAACGACAGCTCGGTCGCCGACGAGTCGAGCGAGAGCGCCGTGCGCCGCTGGTGGCTCGGGACCGAACGGATGATGACCTGCCGCAGGATCGAGAATGTCGGCACGACGAAGAGCCCGGCGAGCGCCGCGAAGGCGATGAGCGGCAGGTAGCCGACCCAGGGCGCGATCGACCAGCACACGACCTGGACCAGGAGCGAGGGACCGACCGTGCGTCGCAGGCCGACCCGGTCGAGCAGCCGCCCGCGCCAGGGCCCGGAGATCGCCACGGCCACGGTGGACGCGGCCGTGACGAGCCCCGCCTCGCCGTAGCTGCGGCCGAGGGAGGTCACGACGTGCAGGGTCAGGATCACGCCACCGGCCCACATGGGCACGCGGATGAGGAAGCCGAGCAGGAGCGCGTTGCGCGTGTCTCGGTTGGCCAGCACCGGCCGGTATGCGCCCAGATCCATGCCGCCAAGGGTGTCACTGCGCGCCGACAGCGCGCACCCGGGTTTGCCTGACGGGACGGCACCTGCGGACGGTGCCCACGAGACCGCCGCGGCGGACGGCATACGCCAAAGTCCTTGTGAGGGGTGCGTAGGAGGAGAAAGGTGGTGGCATGGCGCGAGCAACCGGCAGACCAGACCTTCCTGCGGCTCCCAACCCCGCCTCGCCGCAGGACATCCGCAACGTCGTGCTAGTCGGACCCGGCGGGGCCGGCAAGACGGCACTCTTCGAGGCACTCGTCGCGGCGCGCGTGCCCGGGCAGCGCGTCGGCACGACCGAGCACGTGCGCACCACCACCCTGACGGCCGCCTCGTTCGCGTCGGGCAACGTCACGGTCAACCTGCTGGACACGCCGGGCTACCCCGACTTCATCGGCGACCTGCGGGCCGGGCTGCGGGCCGCCGACGCGGCCGTCTTCGTCGTCTCGGGCGCCGACGGCATCGACCGGCCCGTGGCGCTGCTGTGGCGCGAGTGCGCGGCAGTCGGCATGCCGAGGGCGGTCGCGGTCACCCACCTCGACCAGCCCCGCGCGGACTTCGCGGCGACCGTCGAGACGTGTCGGCGCACCTTCGGCGACGCACGCGCCACCCTGTGGCCGGTCGTCGAGGACGGCGTCGTCACCGACGTCGTCGGCCTGCTGACCGGCGAGACCTCGGCCGAGCACGAGCAGGCGCGCTCGGCCCTCATCGAGTCGATCATCGAGGAGTCCGAGGACGCGACGCTGCTCGACCGCTACCTCGAGGGCGAGCCGCTCGACACCGACGCCCTGCTCGCCGACCTGCGCACGGCGATCTGCCGGGGCACGTTCTTCCCCATCGTCCCGGTGGCCCCGATGTCGGGGGTCGGCGTGGAGGCGCTGCTCGGCATCGTCGAGCGCGCCTTCCCCGACCCGACGGTGCACCCGCTCCCGGCGGTCACCTCGCCGGTCGGCGGCGCGATCAAGGACGTGGCCTGCGACCCGTCGCAGCCGCTCGTGGCGGAGGTCGTGCGCACGACGACCGACCCCTACGTCGGGCGCCTCTCGCTCGTGCGGGTCTTCTCCGGCACGCTCCGCGTCGACGAGACGGTCCACGTCTCGGGCCACCTCGGCGACTTCGTCGGGCACGAGGTCGAGGGTCACCCGGCCCACGACGACGACGAGCGGGTCGGCCCGCTCGCCTCGCCCTTCCTCGACCAGCACCGGCCACGCGGGACGGCGGTCGCCGGCGACCTCGTGCTGGTGTCCAAGCTGACGCGGGCCGAGACGTCCGACACCCTCTCGGCGCCCGACCGGCCCGCGGTCGTGGCGCCGTGGGTGCTTCCCGAGCCGCAGCTGCCCGTCGCCATCCGGGCCGCGACCAAGTCCGACGAGGACAAGCTGGCCGGCGCCCTGCAGCGCCTCGTGGCGGAGGACGTCACGATGCGGATGGAGCACTCCGGCGAGACTGACCAGGTCGTGCTCTGGGCGATGGGGCAGGCCCACGTCGACCACCTGATCGGGCAGCTGGCCGACCGCTACGGCGTCACCGTGACGGCCGAGCCCTACCGGACCGCGCTGCGGGAGACGTTCGTGCGCCGGTGCTCGGCCCAGGGCCGGCACGTCAAGCAGTCGGGCGGGCACGGTCAGTATGCCGTGTGCTCGATCGAGATCGAGCCGCTCCCCCGCGGGGCCGGCTTCGAGTTCGTCGACAAGGTGGTGGGCGGCGCGGTGCCCCGGCAGTTCATCCCCTCCGTCGAGAAGGGCGCGCGGCTGCAGCTCGAGAAGGGGCTGCTGACCGGCCACCCCGTCGTCGACGTGCGCGTCACGCTGACCGACGGCAAGGCGCACTCGGTGGACTCCTCGGACGTCGCGTTCCAGACCGCAGCCGCCCTCGCCCTGAAGGAGGCCGCCAACGAGTCGACGATGGCGCTGCTCGAGCCGATCGACCGGGTCGACATCACCGTCGCCGACGACTATCTCGGCGCCGTGATGTCCGACCTGCGCGGCCGGCGGGGCCAGGTGCTCGGGACCGAGCCGGCCGACCCGATGGGCGACGGCACCAGCACGGACGGCGGATGGACCGTGGTGCACGCCGAGGTGCCGCAGGCCGAGCTCTCCCGCTACCCGATCGACCTGCGCTCGGTCTCGCACGGCACCGGCTCGTTCGTGCGCGAGCCGCTGCGCCACGACCTGCTCCCGGCCGACAAGGCGAGGGAGCTCCTCGAGGGCTGAGAGCGCCGGGACGGGACGACGAAGGGGCGGGTGCCCGCGGCACCCGCCCCTTCGCCTGTCGTCTGTCGAGGACGACGCGTCGGCTCAGAGCCGGACGACCATCTTGCCGACGTTCTCGCCGCGCAGGACGCCGAGGAAGGCGTCGACGGCGTGGTCTATGCCGTCGACGAACGTCTCCCGGGAGGTCAGCGTGCCGTCGGCGATCCAGCCGGCCGCGCGCCGCGCGTACTCCCCCGCGAGGTCCCAGTGGTCGCCGACGAGGAAGCCGGTGATCGTGCCGCGCGTCTGGATCAGGCGCGCGAGGTTGCGCGGCCCGGGCGCCGGCTCGGTGTTGTTGTAGACGGAGATCGCGCCGCAGATGGCGATGCGGCCACCGAGGCGGAGCGAGCCGATGGCGGCCTCGAGGTGGTCGCCGCCGACGTTGTCGAAGTAGACGTCGATGCCGTCGGGTGCGGCCTCGCGCAGCAGGTCGGAGACGCGGCCGTCCTTGTAGTTGAAGGCGGCGTCGAAGCCGAGGTCGTTCAGCAGGTGGTCGACCTTCTCCTGCGAGCCGGCGCTGCCGATGACGCGGCTGGCGCCGAGCGCCTTGGCAACCTGGCCCACGACGCTGCCGACCGCACCCGCGGCGCCGGAGACGAACACGACGTCGCCCTCCTTGAGCCCCGCGACGCGGGTCAGCCCGGCGTATGCCGTCAGGCCGGTCATGCCGAGCACGCCGAGGTAGGCGGAGGCCGGGGCCACCGACGTGTCGACGACGCGGACGCCGGAGGCATCGAGCACGGCCTCCTCGCGCCACCCGAGACCGTGGAGCACGTGGGCGCCGACCTCGATGCCGTCGGCGCGGGACTCGGTCACGACGCCGACGGCGCCCCCGTTCATGGCCTCGCCCAGCGCATACGGCTCGGCGTAGGACTTGGCGTCGCTCATGCGGCCACGCATGTAGGGGTCGACCGACATGAGCTCGTTGCGGACGCGGACCTGGCCGTCGGCGAGGTCGGCGTGGGCGCTCTGGACGAGCTCGAAGTCGTCGGGGGTGGGCCAGCCGACGGGGCGGCTCTTGAGCTGGACCTCACGGGGGTTGGTCATGGTTCTCCTTCTGTGGGGGCTGTCCGGGGTGGGCTCCGGGAGGGGTCAGTCGACGACGATCTCGACCGGGATGTTGCCGCGCGTCGCGTTGGAGTAGGGGCACACCTGGTGCGCGGTGTCGACGAGCTCGCGCCCGAGCTGCGGGTCGAGGCCCTCGGGCAGCTCGACGTGCAGGACGACGCCGAGGCCGAAGCCGCTGCTCGAGGAGCCGGAGAGGCTGACGTCGGCGGTGACGGCCACGTCGAAGTCCTCGACCCGGCGCCTTCGGGCGACGAGCCCGAGGGCGCTCGCGAAGCACGCGGCATACCCGGCGGCGAAGAGCTGCTCGGGGTTGGTGCCATCACCGCTGCCGCCGAGCTCGCGCGGGGCGGCGAGCGTCACGTCGAGATGGCCGTCGGAGCTGACGGCGCGTCCCTCCCGACCGGAGGCGGTGGCCGAGGCGACGTAGGAGGCGGTCTGGGTCGGGGTGCTCATGGGACTCCTTCGATTGCAAACAATTCTATTGTGCGCAATTGGATAGTACGCTGGAGGCATGAACCCGTCCAACTTCCCGTCGACCCCCTCGGAGGACCTCAGCCTCGAGCGGCAGATCTGCTACGCGATGCACACGACCGTGCGCGCGTTCGACGGCGTCTACCGGGAGCTGCTCGCCGAGCACGGGCTCTCCTACCCGCGGTACATCGCCCTCATGACGGTCGGCGAGCACGGGCCGCTCACCGTCGGAGCGCTCGGCGAGCTCATGCGCCTCGACTCCGGCACGCTCTCGCCGCTGCTCAAGCGCATGGAGGCAGCCGGGCTCGTCGAGCGCGCCCGCGACCCCGAGGACGAGCGCCGCGTCGTTGTCTCCCTGACCACGGCAGGCACCGAGCGGCTGAGCGCGCTCGGCGACGTGCCGCGCCGCGTCGCAGAGCGCAGCGGCCTGTCCCGGGAGCAGCTGGTCGACCTGCACCGCACGCTCCGGCACATCTCCGAGAGCCTCGACGCCCACGGCTGACTGCTGGCCGCGCGACTGGGTGGCTGGCCGCGGCGGCGGTGGGACGGCATACGGCACGGGTCTCGGGCGGCGGCCCAGACCCAACCGGGACGGGTCAGGAGGGCAGCAGGATCGAGACGGCGTGGATCACCATGCCGATGAGTCCGCCGACGAGCGTGCCGTTGATGCGGATGAACTGCAGGTCGCGTCCCACCTGCAGCTCGACGCGCTCAGCGGTCTCCTTGCCGTCCCACCGCTCGACCGTGTCGCTGATCACCCGTGTCAGCTCCGAGCCGTAGCGCTCGACGGCGTAGACGGTCGCGTCGCAGATGCGGCCGTCGATGCGGTCGCGCAGGTCGGCATCTGCCAGGAGGCGTTCGGCGAGGGCAGTGACCTCCTTGACGGCCCGGGTGCGCACCGGACCGTGCTCGTCCTCGAGGGCGGCGACGACGACGGCGCGCAGCGAGCCCCACAACGACATGGCCGTGTCGGCGACCTGTGGGTGCATGAGCACCCGTTCCTTGAGCCGCTCGGCCTTGGCCTGGGTCACCGGGTCGTGCTGCAGGTCGTCGGCGAGGTCGACGAGCAGCTTGTCGAGGGCGAGGCGCACGTCGTGACTCGGGTCGTTGCGCACGTCGGCGAGCCACTTGAGCGCCTCGACGTGGATCTTGCGGGCGACGAGGTCGTTGACGGCGTCTGGCACCCACGCCGGCGCCCGCTGCCGGATCAGGGACTCGAACAGGTCCTCGTTGTCCACGAGCCAGACCCGCATCTCGTCCAGCGCCAGGTCGACGAGGCCGACGTGGGCCTGGTCTCGCACCACCTGGTCGAGTAGGCCCCCCGCGAGCGAGCTGACCGGCTCCTGCACCAGCCGGGGCAGCAGCGCGTGCTCGATGACCGCGCGGACGTCCTCGTCGGGGATGCGGTGCAGCGCGTGCACGGTGACCGTGGCCACCTCGTCGACGAGGCGCTTGGCGTGCCCGGGGGCGAGGGCCCACTCGGAGGCGCGCCGGGTCGGCTCGGCGTCGAGGACCCGCTCGCGGATGATGTCCTCGCGCATGAAGTTCTCGCTGACGAACTCCTCGAGGCTGCGCCCGATCATCTCCTTCTTGCGTGGGATCAGGGCAGTGTGCGGGATGGGCAGGCCGAGAGGGTGCCGGAAGAGCGCCGTCACCGCGAACCAGTCGGCACACGCACCGACCATGGAGGCCTCCGCCCCGGCGTTGACGAACCCGAGCAGGCCCACGTCGTGTCCGCGGGTCAGGACGTAGACGACGGCTGCGAGCACGAGCAGCCCGGTGGCCAGCAGTCGCATCCGGCGCAGGTCACGCCGCCTCTGCGCGTCCAGGGCCGGGTCGACGATGAAGCCGAGGGGCCCTCCCCCGCCGCGCCGGCCGCGGGGGGCGCGGGCTCCGCCGTCGTGACCGCCATCACCGGCGGACGTCGTCCCCGAGGACACTGACGGCAAGGTGCCGGTTGGAGCGGGCGCCGCGGAGAGCCCGGCCGTGGCGAGCGGTGTCGGCGACGGCTCGGGGCCGCGCTCCTGCGTCGTGGGTCGTGTGGTGTCCACGTGCGGCACCTCCGCGGGTGGTGTGCTCAGCGCGCCGCTTCGAGCGCAAAGGTCAGAGCATCGATCCTCGCACGGGTCTCGCCGTCAGTCGCGATCCGCTCCCCGATCCGGGTGGCGATCGCGCTCACACGGTCGGCATCGAGACCCGGTGGCAGCGTCAGCACGACACGCAGCACCCCGGCGCCGACGGGTTCCCCCGGCTCCAGCCGATGCGCGGTCACGTCGGTCTCGGACTCGACCGCTCGGCGTACGGCGGAGGCGACGTGTGCGTCGCGATGGCTGGGCTCCCAAGCGCGCTCCTGGGCCAGCGCCCAGAGCATGCTGGGTCGCAGCACCATCGCGTGCGGGGAGGCGACGTCGACGAGGAGGACCTGGCACTCCTCGCTGATGGCGGCCTGGGCGGCAGCGGAGGCTGCGACGGGCACGGGCCGGGCGGTCGGGTCCCACGCCGCCAGGCTCTCGAGCGAGCTGAACATCGGCAGCGCTCGCGATCCGTCCGGCGAGGTCAGGGTGACGGCCGCCATGTCGCTGCGGGTGTCGACGGTGTGCGGACCGGACTCGTCCACCTCGGCCGCGACGGCGACGACGGGCACGAGCCAGCGGCTGCGGGCGGCGAGCTCCATGACGACCTGCTCGCCCTCGTCGGAAGGCTCCGCATGGGCGGCGACGAGCGCCTCCACGAGGGCGGGGTCGGCCTCCCCCGTGTCTCCGGCGAAGCCGTGCGACGGGATCGACTTGCCCTGCCACGCCTGGCCCGCAGAGTCCGAGGGGCGACCCTGCTCGTCGTGGTGGGCCGGAGGCGCCGGTGTCATGCGCCGGGCCGCCCGGCGACGTCGAGCGCCTCGGGCAGCGTGAAGGCGCCACGGTAGAGCGCAGAGCCGATGATGGCACCCTCGACACCCTCCCCGACGATCTCGCGGATGGTGGCGATGTCGTCGAGCGTCGACACACCGCCGCTGGCGACGACCGGCCGGTCGGTGCGGGCACACACCGCGCGCAACAGCTCGACGTTGGGCCCTTGGAGCATGCCGTCCTTGTTGACGTCGGTGACGACGTAGCGCGCGCACCCCTCCGCGTCGAGGCGCGCCAGCGTCTCCCAGAGGTCGCCGCCCTCGCGGGTCCAGCCCCGCGCGGCGAGGGTCGTGCCGCGGACGTCGAGGCCGATCGCGACCCTGTCGCCGTGCTCGCCGATGATCGCGGCGGTCCATTCCGGGTCCTCGAGCGCTGCCGTGCCGATGTTGACGCGCCGGCAGCCCGTGGCGAGGGCGGCCTCGAGAGAATCCGAGTCGCGGATGCCGCCCGAGAGCTCGACCTGCAGGTCGAGGCGGCCGACGATCGAGGCGATGAGCTCGCGGTTGCTGCCGCGGCCGAACGCTGCGTCGAGGTCGACCAGGTGGATCCACTCGGCGCCCTGCTCCTGCCAGCGGGAGGCGGCCTCCCACGGGTCACCGAACTCACCGCCGCTGCCGGCCACGCCCTGCACCAGCTGGACGGCGCGGCCCCCGGAGATGTCGACGGCGGGCAGCAGCTCGAGGCGGGGCTGGTCGGTCGGTTGGCTCATCGCGGCGAGTGCTCCTCGGTGGTGGGTCGGGTGGCCTCCCGAGTATGCCGTGAGCCACGTTCCCGAAGCCGCCCGGCCCAGGACGTGGGCGGCGCGGCGTGCCTGCTCGACGGTCGGGAGGGCCACACGTGGCCTCTCGACGGTGGGCGAGGGGCCACACGTGGCCTCTCGACGGGTGGCGAGGGGCCAGACGTGGCCTCCCGACGGGTGCGTCAGAGGGAGCGGACCCAGTTCTCGAGCAGGTGCAGGCCTGCGTCGCCCGACTTCTCGGGGTGGAACTGCGTGGCGCTGAGCGGGCCGTTCTCGACGGCGGCGACGAAGTCCGCGCCGTGGTGGGCCCACGTGACCCGGGGCGCCACTCGCGCGAAGGCACCGGTGGCCTCGAGCGTCCAGCGCTGGACGGCATACGAGTGGACGAAGTAGAAGCGCTCCTCCTCGACGCCCGCGAACAGGCTGGAGCCCTCGGGCGGACGCACCTGCGACCACCCCATGTGCGGCACGACGTCGGCAGGCAGGCGCTCGACGGTGCCCGGCCACTCGGCGAGGCCCTCGAGCGGGTGCTCCGACGGCTCGGTCGAGCCGTCGAAGAGCACCTGCATGCCGACGCAGATGCCGAGGACCGAACGGCCACCACTGATGCGCCGCCCGATGATGCGGGGCCCGTGGGCGGCTGCGAGGCCGGCCATGCACGCGTGGAAGTTGCCGACCCCGGGCACGAAGAGCCCGTCGCACTCCAGGGCCCGGACCGGGTCGGACGTCAGGTTCACGTCGGCCCCGACGCGCTCGAGGGCGCGCACGGCCGAGCGGACGTTGCCGCTGCCGTAGTCGAGGACGACGACGTCGGCACTCACCGGCGCACCTGCAGCGTCACAGGGCACCCTTGGCGCTGGGGATGCCGACGACGCGCGGGTCGGGCGCGACAGCCGCGCGCAGGGCGCGGGCGACGGCCTTGAACTGCGCCTCGACGATGTGGTGCGGGTCGCGGCCAGCGAGCACGCGCACGTGCAGGCACAGGCCCGCGTTGTACGCGAAGGACTCGAGCACGTGGCGCGTCATCGACCCGGTGAAGTGTCCGCCGATGAGGGCGTACTGCTGCCCCTCCGGCTCACCCTCGTGGACGACGTAGGGCCGGCCCGCCACGTCGACGACGGCGTGGCACAGGGCCTCGTCGAGCGGCACCGTGGCGTCGCCGAAGCGGGAGATGCCCGACTTGTCGCCGAGCGCCTCGCGCAGCGCCTGGCCCAGCACGATGGCCGTGTCCTCGACGGTGTGGTGCACGTCGACGTCGATGTCACCCGTGGCCTTGACGGTGAGGTCGATGAGCGAGTGCTTGCTCAGCGAGTGGAGCATGTGGTCGTAGAAGGGCACCCCGGTGGAGACCTCGGACCGGCCGGTGCCGTCGAGGTCGAGCCACAGCTCGACGGACGACTCGGAGGTCGCGCGGGTGATCTTGGCCGTACGGCTGCGGGTGCCGTCGGGGGTCGTCTGGCTCATGCCTGGCGTTCCTCACGCTCGACGTGGGTGGGGGCGAGGCGCGTCATGGCCTCGAGGAAGGCGGTCGTCTCGTCGGGGTCGCCCGCCGTGACGCGCAGGTGGTGGGCGATGTTCATGTCGCGGACGAGCACTCCCTGCTCGAGCAGCGCCTGCCACGTGGCCTTCTCGTCACGCAGGCCACCGAAGAGCACGAAGTTGCTGTCGCTCGCGACAGGTCGCGCGCCGAGCTCGGCGAGTCGCTCGACGATGCGGTCGCGCTGGTGCTTGATGACCTCGACGGTGCCGAGCATGACGTCAGCGTGCTCGAGGGCCACCCGGGCGATCGTCTGGGTGGGGCTGCTCAGGTGGTAGGGCAGCCGCACCAGACGCAGGGCGTCGACGAGCTCCGGCGCGGCGACGAGGTAGCCGAGGCGCCCGCCGGCGAAGGCGAAGGCCTTGCTCATCGTGCGCGTCACGACCAGCCGCGGGTGCTCGGCCAGCAGCGTGAGGGCCGACCGGGTCCCGGGACGGGCGAACTCGGCATACGCCTCGTCGACCACGACGATCGCGTTCGGGGCGGCCTCGAGCACCGCACCGATCACCTTGAACGGCAGCGCGGTGCCGGTCGGGTTGTTGGGCGAGCAGAGGAAGACGACGGACGGGTCGTGCTGGCGCGCCTGGGCCGCTGCCGACTCGGGCGTGAGGTCGAAGGCGTCGGGCTCCGTCGCGGCAGAGCGCAGCCCGTCGACCCACGTCATGCCGTGGGTCTCACTGATGATCGGGTGCATCGAGTAGCTAGGGGTGAACCCGAGCGCGACGCGACCATGGCCGCCGAACGCCTGGACGACGTGCGAGAGCACCTCGTTGGAGCCGTTGCCCGCCCACACCTGCTCCGGCGTCACCGACACACCCGACTGCTTCTCGAGGTATGCCGTGAGCGCCTTGCGCAGGTCGGTGAACTCGCGGTCGGGGTAGCGGTTGAGGGCCGCGACGTCGTCGGCGAGCGCCGCCAGGACGGCGTCGACCACCACCTGCGGCACCGGGTAGGAGTTCTCGTTGGTGTTGAGGCGGACCGGCACGTCGAGCTGCGGGGCGCCGTAGGGCGTCCGTCCCCGCAGGTCGGGGCGCAGCAGGCGCTGGACCTCCCGCGCTGCCGGCGTGCTCGAGCCGTCCTCGCTCACCGAGGCACCTCGTCGCCGAAGCGCGCCGTGACGGCCTCGCCGTGGGCCGGCAGGTCCTCGGCCTGGGCGAGGGTCACGACGTGCCGCGCGACCTCGCGCAGGGCCGGCTCGTCGTACGTCACGACGTGGATGCCGCGCAGGAACGACTGCACGGAAAGGCCGCTGGAGTGGATCGCGCATCCAGCGGTCGGCAGCACGTGGTTGGAGCCGGCGGCGTAGTCGCCGAGGCTCACCGGGCTGTGCGGACCGACGAAGACGGCCCCCGCGTTGCGCACGCGGGCCGCGACGGCGGCGGCGTCGCGCGTCTGGATCTCGAGGTGCTCGGCGGCATACGCGTTGACGACCGCGAGACCGGCATCGACGTCGTCGACGAGCACGATCCGCGACTGGGTGCCCTCGAGCGCCTCGGTGACACGCTCGGAGTGCTTGGTGGCCGCGACCCGTCGGGCGAGCGCCTGCTGGGTGTCGTCGGCCAGCTGCTCGCTGTCCGTGACGAGGACCGAGGCCGCCAGGGGGTCGTGCTCGGCCTGGCTGACGAGGTCGGCCGCGACGTGGTCGGGGTCGGCCGAGTCGTCGGCGAGGATCGCGATCTCGGTGGGGCCGGCCTCGGCGTCGATGCCGATGAGCCCCTTGAGCAGGCGCTTGGCCGCGACGACCCAGATGTTGCCCGGGCCGGTCACGAGCGACACCGGGTCGCAGACGACACGCTCCCCCTCGACCTCGCCCCACTGCGGGTCGTCGTCGACGAAGCCGTGGGCGAACATGGCGACCGCCTGGGCCCCGCCGACGGCATACACCTCGTCGACGCCGAGCAGCTCGCACGCGGCCAGGATCGTCGGGTTGGGGTAGCCGGCGAACTCGCCGGTGTTCTCGCGCTGGGGCGGCGAGGCGACGGCGAGCGAGCCCACCTCGGCCAGCTGGGCCGGGACGACGTTCATGACCACGCTGCTCGGGTAGACGGCCAGGCCGCCGGGGACGTAGAGGCCGACCCGGTCGACCGGCACCCAGCGCTCGACGACGGTCCCGCCGGGGACGACCTCGGTGGTGGTGTCGGTGCGACGCTGGTCGGCGTGCACGAGGCGGGCGCGGCGGATCGACTCCTCGAGAGCCGTGCGCAGGTCGGGGTCGAGCTGCTCGAGGGCCGACCGGAGCACCTCCCGCGGGACACGCAGGTGCGTGGGACGGACCCCGTCGAAGCGCTCCCCGAGGTCGCGCAGCGCCGCGGCGCCGCGATGCTCGACGTCCTCGCAGATCGGCCGCACCTGCTCGAGGGCGGCCGTGACGTCGAACTCGGCTCGGGGCAGTTCCCGGCGCAGGAGGCGCACGTCGAGGGTGCGGCCGCGCAGGTCGAGGGAGGACATCATGGGTCACAAGTCTAGGAGGCGCCCGGCGTCCGGCCGACCGCGGTCTCAGCGGGCGGAGGCGCAGCCCCCGCCCTGCCGAATGCTGAACCGCCCGAGACGAAGGCCAGACCAAGGACTGACCCCGGCCGCAGCCGGCATCCGCCACGCTCGGAGCGCCGCCCGATGCACCGGGCGCTGAGCGTCCGGCACCACCGGACCTTCCTTCGGACAGGAGAACCCGTGCCCGTCGTCATCGCCAGGCGTCGACTCGCCGCCTTCGTCACCGGCCTCGCCGTGGCCCTCGTGCCCCCGAGCGTCGCCCTCACCACGGCCGCGGGGTCGTCGGCCTCGGCGCTGCCACTCCCCCGCGCGGCCGCGCCCGCACTCGCGGTCGTCGCGCCACTCACCGTCTCGCAGGCGATCGGCTCCCAGAGCAGCCAGAGCGCCACGGTCCGCGGCTACGTCGTGGGCCAGCCCACCGCCACGAGCACCGTCGTGCGGAGCGACTTCCCCAACGACTACGCGCTGGCCATCGCCGACTCGCCCACGGAGACGTCGACGAGCCGCATGCTCTACGTCCAGATCCCCTCGGCGTCCCGCGCGTCCTGGGGGCTGAAGAGCAACCCGTCGCTCATGGGCCGCCAGCTCGACGTCACGGGTGTGCTGTCCGCGTACTTCTCGCACCCCGGCATGACGTCCACGACCGCCTTCGCGTTCAGCGGCACGTCGACCAGCACCAGCCCGACGAGCGCCACCAGCACCAGCCCTGTCCCGACCGGGACCACGAACCCCTACGACTCCACCTACTATGCCTCCGCCATCGGCAAGACGGGCACCGCCCTGCACGCCGAGCTGCACCGCATCATCTCGAGCGGCGTCACGACACTGAGCTACGACCAGGTCTGGACGGCGCTCAAGGACACCGACCAGGACCCGGCCAACGCGAACAACGTCATCGAGGTCTACTCCGGCCGCTCGATCGCCAAGTCCGACAACGGCGGCGGCGTCGACCAGTGGAACCGCGAGCACGTCTGGGCCAAGAGCCACGGCAACTTCGGCACCGCCAACGGGCCCGGCACCGACGTGCACCACCTGCGGCCGGAGGACGTCACCGTCAACAGCACTCGCGGCAACCTCGACTTCGACAACGGCGGCACAGCCGTCGCCCAGTGCACCGGCTGCCGCAGCGACGTCGACTCCTTCGAGCCGCGCGACGCCGTCAAGGGCGACGTCGCCCGGATGATCTTCTACATGGCGGTGCGCTGGGACGGCGGTGACGGCTTCCCCGACCTCGAGCCGGACGACGTCGTCGGCAACGGCACGGCCCCCTACATCGGCAAGATCTCGGTGCTCAAGCAGTGGAACCTGCAGGACCCGCCCGACGCCTTCGAGAAGCGCCGCAACCAGGTCATCTTCGACACCTGGCAGCACAACCGGAACCCCTTCGTCGACCACCCCGAGTGGGTCACCGCGATCTACGGGTCCTGACCGGAGGACCGTGCCGGCCGGCGGCCGCGCTCACGACGTCTGGTCGATGAGCACGGCCGTCTCCCAAGCCCACTGGCGCCACAGGTCGTAGCGCCCGGAGCGGCCGCCGTGCCCCGCGGCCATCTCGGTGCGGAAGAGGATCTGACGGGGGTCCGCGACGTCGAGGTCCGCGTGGCGCAGCGCGGCCACCCACTTGGCCGGCTCAGTGACGTAGACGCGGGTGTCGTCGAGACCGGCCGTGACCAGGAGGCTCGGGTGCCGTGCCGGCCGCACGTTCTCGTAGGGGGTGTAGGACTTCATGAGGGCGTATGCCGTGGGGTCCTCGAGCGGGTTGCCCCACTCCTCCCACTCGACGACCGTGAGCGGCAGGCTCGGGTCGAGCACGGTGGTGAGCGCGTCGACGAAGGGCACCTGCGCGTGCACGAACCGGAAGCGCTCGGGCGCGAGGTTCACAACCGCACCCATGAGCAGGCCGCCCGCCGAGCCGCCTTCTGCAGCAAGGCGATCGGGTGCCACGGTCCCGGTCTCGACGAGGTGGTCGGCGCAGGCGACGAAGTCGGTGAACGTGTTGGGCTTGGCTCCGAGCTTGCCGTCGTCGTACCAGGAGCGCCCCATCTCGGAGCCGCCCCGCACGTGCGCGATGGCGAACACCCAGCCCCGATCGAGCAGCGAGAGGCGCAGCACCGAGAACCACGGGTCGCTCGAGATGCCGTAGGCCCCGTAGGCGTGCAGCAGCCCCGGGGCCGTGCCGTCGGAGGCGATGTCGCGACGGTGGACGACGGAGAGCGGGATCCGGGTGCCGTCGGGGGCCGTCGCCCACTCTCGTCGTTGGACGTAGCGGCCCAGGTCGACGTCGCCACGGACGTGCTGCTGCTTGAGCAGCGTGAAGCTGCGCGAGCGCACGTCGTAGTCCTGCACTGTTCGCGGTGTGACCAGCGACTCGTGGACGACCTGGAGCGTGGGCGTGCTCGCCTCCGGGTTGACGCCGACGTGCAGGGTGCCGATCGGCTCGCCCACCGCGACGTCGTGCGCCTCCCCCAGGCCGTTGGGCGCATCCGGGTCTCGCAGCACCACCCGGATGCCGGTGCCGCCCTCGCGACGCAGGGAGACAGCGATGAAGTCGTCGAATCCCTCTGCGCCCGTAACGAACTCGTCCTCGGTCGTGACGTCCAGGGGCACCCAGTCGTCGGCGGACGTGCTGGTCACCGGAGCGACCGCCAGCTCGAAGTTGACCCGGTGGGCGTTGTGCACGACGAGGAGCTGGTCACCGAAGGGCTCGATGTCGTACTCGACGCCCTGGCGCCGCTCCGCCACCACCCGAGGGGTGCCGAGCGGGTCGTCGGCATCGAGCACGCGGAACTCGCTCGTCGTCTTCGAGCCGATGGCGATGATGACGAGCCGGTCGTCGCGAGAGGTGCCGACGCCGACGAAGAAGCGCTCGTCGGCCTCCTCGTGGACGAGGACGTCGTCCTCGACCGGCGTACCGACCTCGTGGCGCCACACCTGGAATGGCCGCCACGCCTCGTCGACACGGGTGTAGAAGAGGTGCCGGGCCTCGAGCGACCAGGCGAGCGACCCTCCGGTCTGCCGGACGACGTCGTCGAGCACGGCGGCGTCCTCGATGCGGCGCACGCGCACGTCGTAACGCTCGTCACCGACGACGTCGACGGCGTACGCCAGCAGGTCGCCGGCAGGCGAGACCTCGCTGGCGCCCACGGCGAAGAACTCGTGGTCGCGGCCCTCCTCGTTTTGGTCGAGCAGGACCTCCTCGCCCGCCGGGGGACGGCCGGCGTCGAGGGCCGGACGCTGCGGGTGTTCGGCCACCGCGACCCGCGCCTCGACGGCGTACTGCTCCCCCTCGACGGTGCGCGAGTAATACCACCAGCGGTCGTGCCGCACCGGCACCGACAGGTCGGTCTCCTCGATGCGGGATCGGAACTCCTCGAAGACCTGCTCCGCCAGGGGACGCAGGTGCTCGGTGCGCTCGGTGGCGTAGGCGTTCTCGGCGACGAGCAGCTCGCGCAGCTCCGGCGAGTCGCGGTCGGCCATCCACGCGTACGGGTCCTCGAAGCGGTCGCCGTGGTGCTCGCGGACGACGGGATCGCGCCTGGCGGTCGGAGGTTGCTGCATTCGGCTCACTCTACGGACCCCCGTCGGTCAGCAGACGGCGCCCGGCGGGAGATCCCGCCGGGCGCCGTCCGGTGCCGTTGCGCGAATGGTCAGTGGAGTTTGACCTGACCCTGGACCCGCTGGCTCCCGCTGTCGTAGACGACGGCGCCGGCCGAGTCACGGACGACGACGCCCAGCATGTCGGTCGCCGCATCGGTCGCGGTCGCCTCGAAGCGGTAGCCGGGAACCCCGCCGACGGTCGCGGGCCCGGCGAGCCGTGCGGTCCCATGGGACACGACCAGCCAGTCGAGTCCCGTGGAGGCGAGCGCCAGCCCCGGCGTCGTCAGCGTCAGGGACCCGTCCGGGCGCTCCGCCCCCGTGGCGTACTTGGCCGAGACGCTGAACTCCGCCTTGCCGGTCAGCGAGGGCGAACCGGCGACGGCACCCTTGGGCGAGACGAACCAGCCGCCGCCGGTGAGGAACCCGGCGGCTCGGTCGTAGACGACCACGGTGGTGGTGCCGGTGCCCGAGTTGCCCCACTGGTCCTTCACCGTGACGGTGACGGTGTAGACGCCGGCCGCCGAGTAGACGTGACGGCCGCTGACGGCGTCACCGCTCACGGTGCCGACCGACGTCGAGCCGTCACCCCACTGCACCGAGGCCGTGTGGCTGTCGAGCGTGTCGGCGTCGGTGAAGGTGGCGTCGACACTGACCGGGGCGCCGACCGAGACGGCCGACGAGGGCCCAGTGACGGTGCCGACAACCGGTGCGGCGTTGGTCAGGTCGAGGCCGACGACCACGGGGTCGTGGTCGGAGATGCGGAACTGGTCGGGCGCGTAGAGGCTCGCCACCTGACCCGGCGTCTTGAACTCGGTGTTGTAGTCGAGGATCGCCGGTTCGTCCGCGTTGACGTGCCAGTCGCCGACTCCGGTCACCTGGCTGCTGATCGACGCCGAACCGAGCGCGTGGTCGAGGTAGCCCCACTGCCCGTCGAAGGCGTAGGAGTACGCCTCGCGCCCGCTGAGCTTCTCGATGAGGTTGGCATAGCCGGCCTTCTCGAGCGTGGTGATCGGGTCCTCCTTGGCGTAGGAGTTCATGTCGCCGAGGATGAGGACGTCGGGGTCACCCGTGCCGGTCGGGTCGCTCGCCAGCCAGTCGGCGAGCAGCTGGGCCGAGCGGACGCGGACGGCGTTGCAGTTGCCCTGGCCGTCACCGGCGTCCGGCACGCTGCACGCGCTGCCCTTGCTCTTGAGGTGGTCGGCGACGGCGACGAACGTGCCGCCCGTGGTGTTGTCGCGGAAGGCCTGCGCGAGCGACGGGCGGTTGCGCGGGGCCGGGTCGCCACCGTTGACGAACGCCGTCGAGTTCAGCGCGGCGGTCGTGCCGACCGGTGTCACCGCGGCCGGCTTGTAGAGCATGCCGACCTTGATCGCGTCGTTGCCGAGGGCATCGACCTGGCCGGTGCGGGCATCGGCGTCGATGAACGCCCAGGTCCCGGCTCCGTCCTTCGCGTTGAGCTTGTCGACGAGGAATCGCTCGGCGCTGTCGACCCCGTAGCCGTCGTTCTCCATCTCCATGAACGCGACGACATCGGCGCCCGTGCCCGAGACGGCCGAGACCGTCTTGTGCCACTGGCGGTCGAACTCCGCGGCGGTGTTGGCGCCGCGGCAGTCCATGACGTCACCGGTCAGCCCGCCCTTGCAGTTGTTGCCGGTGGTGTCGAGGGTGTTGAAGAAGTTGAGCAGGTTCATGCCCACCACCCGGGTGTGGCCGCCGACGGCCGGCGGCGTGGACGGGCGCAGGTTGGTGGGCTCGAAGTTCACCTTCGCGTCAGCCGTGGCGGGCCGGATGCGGTACGCGTTGGGGCTGGCCGAGTTGCCGCCCCACGTGTACGTGAGCACGCCGGTCAGGTTGGTGACGGTGTCGCCGCCGCGCAGGGTGTTGGCTGCCGAGAGCGGCTGCCCCCCGCGCCCGAAGGGGACAGGGTCGACGTTCTGGGCCTGGGTGGTGTCGTCGAGGACGATCTTGCGCAGGTCGTTGTCGGCCTGGAGCGCAGCCGCGGGGGCTCCGGGGGCCACGACGTTGGTCGGCTGCTCGAGCCGGCCACCCTGCGAGAGCGTGACCTGGCCGAAGCGGCCGAGCTGGTAGTGCTCGGTGACGCTCATCTGCTGCGGGAGCGTGACGAGCATGCCCTCGTAGCGCTCGAGGGCCGTCGGGGAGGCGACCGGGAACCGGACCTCCGTCGGGGCGACCGTGCCGGTGCCGCAGACGGTGATGGTGCTGGCACTGACCTGCGTCTGGCCCTGGTTCTCTCCGGCGTTGCCCTTGACGGTGACGAGGTCGCCGACCTTGACGGTGTCGGCGTTGCTGCCCTCGAAGACGAAGATGCCGTCGGAGGTGGCGGGGTTGCCGTCACCGGTGGGGTCCTGGATGTAGAAGCCGCGCAGCGCCGGGGACGGGCCCTCGTAGTCGCCGACGACCACGCCGCGCGTCGTGACGGAGCCGGTGACGGCCGCGGTGTCGCCGCTGCCCTGGATCGCGTAGATCGGCGTGGTGGCCGCTTCGCATGGGTTGGTGGCGGGCACCGAGAACCGCACGACGACGTCGGCGGGCAGGGTGTCCGGCGGGTCGATGGCGTCCTGGTCGCTCACCGCTGCCGCTGACACGGTCAGCGTGCAGGCGTCACCGAGCGCGAAGTCCTTGGACGGGTCGAGCGTGAAGGTCGTGGGTCCACCGGTGACGGTGAGGGTCTTGGCGCCCGAGATCGAGCAGACGAGCGAGAAGGCGCCGCCTGCGACGTCGACAGGCTCGGAGAACGTGACGGTCGGGCTGGCGTCGACGGCCACGCTGGAGGCGCCGTCGGCGGGGGTCGTCGAGGTGACGGCGGGCGCGACGTCGGCCGCGGGGCCGCCGTCGACGGTGTGGCTGCCGAGGCCGTCGAAGGTGTCGACGGCGTAGCCGTCCCACTGCACGGCCGGGTCGAAGGCGTCCGTGCCGTTGCTGTCACCCGCGGTGACGGACGGCTTGCGACGCAGGGTGTTGTCGGCGGTCGAGGTCAGGCCCGAGCCCCACTCGGTCGCGGGTCGGAAGCCGACCTGGCCGAGCACGTCGAGGACCGCGCCGCCCTTGCGCAGCACCACGGCGTCGTCGCCGTTCCAGTTGGCGCTCCCGCTCTGCTGGTCGGCCTGCGACAGCACCGCGGCGACCGCCGAGGGGTTGGCCAGGACGAAGACGTCGCCATTGGCGACCGTGCCGTCCAGCTTGATGGTGTTGGTGGCGGAGGTCGCGCCGTTGGCAAAGACCTGCACGTCGTAGTCGCCGCCATGCAGGTCGACGGGCCCGCCTGTGCCGTTGTAGATCTCGAGCGCCTTGTTGTTGCTCGTGCCCTCGACGTACTCGCTGATGAACAGCTCCGTCGGGGCCGCCGCCGAGGCCGGCGCAGCCGCGACGAAGGGGGTGATGCCCACGGCGAGAGCAGCGGTGGTGACCGCGGCGACCCGGCGCAGGGCAGGACGATGTTGACGCATGTGCTTCCTCCCTGGGACCGGCTCCTCCGCTCGGTCTGGGCGTCACCCTAGACGTCAGGACCGACGTGCGCGCGTCGAGACGAGCACGGCCTCCTGAACGGGGCATGAACGGCGCCTGTGGGGGTCCTCCGAGTTCAGAAGGCCGGCCAGGGGCCGGGCCAGGCACCCAACCGGCGCCGGCTGACGAACCGGCGCGGCGTGCCGTCCACGGGGTCATCGAAGGCGAGGACGGCCGCCAGCAGCTGCAGGGGCGAGCGGAAGTCGTCGGCGGGCACGTCGCGTTCGACCGGGTAGAGCGGGTCGTCGACGATGGGGATGCCGAGGCCGTGCAGCTGGCACCGCAGCTGGTGGGTGCGGCCGGTGCGCGGCGTCAGGCGGTAGAGCCCGAGGTCGGCTCCCTCACACCCGGCGTCCGGGACGGTGTCGAGCAGCTCCACGAGCGTCTCGGCGTTGGGCGGCGCCCCCTCCACCTCGCGCGCCTGGTGGGTGCCGTGCTCCTTGACGAGGTGGGTGCGACGCACGAGGGGCAGTGCGAGGTCGGGCCGGACCGGCGCCACCGCGAGGTACTCCTTGTGCACCAGCCCCTCGGCGAAGATGCGCTGGTAGGCCCCGCGCCACCGCTGCTCGGTGGTGAAGAGCAGCACACCGGCGGTCGGGCGGTCGAGCCGGTGCGCCGGGCCCAGGCGGTGCAGCCCGGTCACCACGCGGGTGCGGGCCAGGGCGCTCTGCACGACGTGGCGGCCCCGCGGCATCGTCGCCATGGCGTGCGGCTTGTCGACGACGACGATCCGCTCGTCCCGGTGCAGCACGACCGGCGGCTCCGGGTGGGCCACCTCGTCGGGAAGGTCCCGGTGGGCCCACACGGCCGCCCGCGGCACGAAGGGCGCGTCGGGGCGCACGGGAGTCCCGGAGCCGTCGACGAACGCGCCGTCTGCCAGCATGCGGTCGACCTGCTCCACCGTCAGTCCCGGCGCGAGGCGTTCCACGAGATGGTCCCGCAGCGAGGCCCACGGGCCGTGCTGCGGCATCCGGAAGCGCTGGGCGTCGACGCCGTGACGCGGAGGCAGCGGTGACGGCGGGATGGCTCCGCGGGCCACTCAGTCGCTCCCCGTGCGTGAGGCGTCGGGGCTCGCGAGCCCCGGCTCCACGCGTACGACCTCGACGTCGGTCTCGAGGAAGGCCGCGTAGGCCGCTGCGGCACGGTCGACCTCCCGCCAGCGTCGGTCGGACAGCCGGGTGAACGGCTGCACCTCGACGCGGACGTGGGTGCGCCTCTGGTCGCGCCGCCAGGTGCCTGCGACCTCGCCGTCGACGACGAGGGTCGGCTTGAACACCATGTTGCGGCCGGGCACGACCTTGACGAAGTGCTCGGGCGGCAGCGTCACGTCGCGCGACTTGTAGCCGAGCAGGAACTCGTCCCACTGCGGCAGCAGGTGCACGCCGGCCGGGCCCTCGGGCACGGGGCGCGCGTCGGCGTGGCTGAGCCACACCTGCCCGTCGAGCTCCTCGCGCACCAGCTGGTCCTCGACGAGGGAGAGCGCCTCCCGGGTGAGCGCCAGCGGCTTGAGCAGCCAGCCGGCGAGGTCCTTCTCGGTGACCGGGCCGTGGCTGCGGACGTAGCGCTCGGCCGTGGTCGCGAGCGCCTCCTCGCGAGATGGCCTGCGCGAGTGCGGGATCCACGAGTCGATGAGGACGAAGCTCGGCTGCTTGCCGAGGAGCGGACCGTGGCAGATGAGTCCGGTCATGCAGTGGTAGCCGATGAGGTGGTAGTTGCGCTGGTCGGTCGGGTCGATGCCGTGCTCGACGAGCAGGGCGGCGACGTCGGGCCGGCTCATCGGCCGGGTCAGGTGCTCCTCGAAGAGGGCTCCCGACCGCTCGAGGTCGGCCGCGGTGATGCCCAGCTGGGCGAACCGGGTCGCCAGGGTGGTGCTGCGAGGCGCGGCGAACAGCTCGCACATCCACCGGGCGTCCTCCGCGGGAACCCAGTGGATGGTGCCCCGCATCGGCCAGGTGCGTACGACCTCCCGGTCATGGACCGCCTGCTCCACCTGCGCCAGCGTCAGGCCCGACCGCACCCCGAGGGACCACGCCCCGCTGCCGTAGTCCTGGGCCTGCAGGGCGCCGAGCTCACGGGCCACCTCGAGCGCTGACACCGGTGCCGTGTCGCCGGCGCCGAGCCGCGGAGTGAGGCCGAGGGCGGCCACCCGCGCCCGGCGCAGCCGCCGCCGGTCGCTCTCGCGCATCACTGCCCGTCCGCGCGTCAGCTGAGGCAGGCCGGGCCCAGGAGGGCCTTGAGGTCGCCGAACAGCGCGGAGGTCGCGTTGACCCGCAGCGAGTCGTCGAGCGACATCAGCACCGATCGCCCGGGCTGGGTGAGCTTGACCTGCACCTCGGTGGCCCCGGGGTGCTCACCGAGGACGCGCTTGAGGCTCTCGGCGATGGCCGGGGTGGCCCGCCCGAGCGGGAGGGTCAGCACGACTGGCCCGCGCGGCCCCTCCTTGATGTCGGGGATCGCCAGCTCCTGCGCGAAGATCGAGATCGAGTCGTCGCGCGCGCTGACCCTGCCCTTGACCGCGCACACGGTGTCCTGGGCGAGCATCGTGGAGTAGGTCATGTAGGCGGACGGGAAGAAGAGGCACTCGACGGCTCCGTCGAGGTCCTCGACCGTGGCGATGGCCCACAGGTCGCCCTTCTTCGTGCGCTTGAGCTGCAGGCTCGTGATCAGGCCCGCCACGGTCACGGGGGTGCCGTCGGGCTTCGGGTCGTCACCCATCAGCGCAGCGATGGAGGTGTCGGCGTGCGTGGCGAGGATGTGCTCGATGCCGAAGAGCGGGTGGTCGCTGACGTAGAGGCCGAGCATCTCGCGCTCGAACGACAGCAGGGTCGACTTGTCCCACTCGAGGGTGGGCACCGGCGGGAGCCCGTCGAAGGCGCCGGGGCCCGGCTGGCCGTCGGCCGCGTCGTCGCCGAAGCTGCCGAAGAGGCTGTCCTGGCCGATGGCCTCCTGCTTCTTGACCTCGACGAGCGCGTCGATGTAGCGCTCGTGCACCTCGACCATGCCGCGCCGCGACTCGCCGAGCGAGTCGAAGGCGCCGCCCTTGATGAGCGACTCGATGGTGCGCTTGTTGCAGACGACGGCCGGCACCTTGGACAGGAAGTCCTTGAACGAGGCGAAGGCGCCCTTCTCCTCACGCGCCTTGATGATGGCCTGGACCACCGGGAGGCCGACGTTGCGGATGGCGGCGAGGCCGAAGCGGATGTCGGTGCCGACGGCCGCGAAGTTGGCGATCGACTCGTTGACGTCGGGCGGCAGCACCTTGATGCCCATGTGCCGGCACTCGTTGAGGTAGAGCGCCGACTTGTCCTTGTCGTCGCGCACGCTCGTCAGCAGCGCCGCCATGTACTCGGCCGGGTAGTTGGCCTTGAGGTAGGCGGTCCAGTAGGAGACGAGGCCGTATGCGGCCGTGTGCGCCTTGTTGAACGCGTAGTCCGAGAACGGGACGAGGACACCCCAGAGCGCGGCGATCGAGGCCTCGTTGAAGCCGTTGGCCTTCATGCCCTCGGAGAAGGGGACGTACTCGGCGTCGAGGACCTCCTTCTTCTTCTTGCCCATGGCACGGCGCAGCAGGTCGGCGTTGCCGAGGGTGTAGCCGGCGAGCTTCTGGGCGATCTCCATGACCTGCTCCTGGTAGATGACCAGGCCGTAGGTCATCTTCAGGATCGGGTCGAGGGCCTCGACCATCTCGGGCTGCAGCTTGCCCTTCAGCTGCGGGTCGAGCGGGATGAGCTCCTGCTTGCCGTTCTTGCGCAGGGCGAAGTTGGTGTGGGCGTTCACGCCCATCGGGCCGGGCCGGTAGAGCGCGAGGGCGGCGGAGATGTCCTCGAAGTTGTCGGGCTGCATGAGCCGCAGCAGGGCGCGCATGCCGCCGCCGTCGAGCTGGAAGACGCCGAGCGTGTCGCCCCGGCCGAGCAGCTCGTAGGTGGCCTTGTCGGTCATGTCCTTGGACAGGGCGTCGAGGTCGATGTCCTCGTCGCGGTTGAGCTTGATGTTCTCGATGGCGTCGTCGAGGATCGTCAGGTTGCGCAGCCCAAGGAAGTCCATCTTGACCAGGCCGAGGTTCTCGCAGCTCGGGTAGTCGAACTGCGTGATGATCTGGCCGTCCTGCAGGCGGCGCATGATCGGGATGACGTCGACGAGCGGCTCGCTGCTCATGATGACGCCGGCGGCGTGGACGCCCCACTGGCGCTTCAGGCCCTCGAGGCCGAGGGCGGTCGCGACGACCTCCTGGGCCTGCGGGTCCTCGTCGTGCACGGCCCGGAAGTCGACGGCCTCGTTGTAGCGCTTGGAGTCCGGCTTGAACACGTCCGCGAGCGGCATGCCCTTGCCCATGACGTCGGGCGGCATCGCCTTGGTGAGCTTCTCGCCCATCGCGAACGGGTGGCCGAGGACGCGGCTGGCGTCCTTGAGGGCCTGCTTGGCCTTGATGGTGCCGTACGTGACGATCTGGGCGACGCGCTCCTCGCCGTACTTCTCGGTGACGTAGCGGATCACCTCACCGCGCCGGCGCTCGTCGAAGTCGACGTCGAAGTCGGGCATCGACATGCGCTCGGGGTTGAGGAACCGCTCGAAGATCAGGCCGTGCGGGATCGGGTCGAGGTCGGTGATGCCCATCGCGTAGGCGCACATCGAGCCGGCGCCCGAGCCTCGGCCGGGGCCGACGCGGATGCCGTTGCGCTTGGCCCAGTTGATGAAGTCGGCGACGACGAGGAAGTAGCCCGGGTAGCCCTTGGAGACGATGACGTCCTCCTCGAAGGCCGCCTGCTTGCGGGCGTAGTCGGGCACCCCCTCGGGGAAGCGACGCTGCAGGCCGGTCTCGACCTCCTTGATGAACCACGACGTCTCGTCCTCGCCGGGCGGGCAGGGGAAGCGCGGCATGTAGCGCCCCTCGCCCTCCTCGAAGGAGACCTCGCAGCGCTCGGCGATGAGCAGCGTGTTGTCACACGCCTCGGGCAGCTCGCGCCACAGGTGGCGCATCTCCTGGGCGGACTTGAGGTAGAAGTCGTCGGCGTCGAACTTGAACCGGTTGGGGTCCATCAGGGTCGAGCCGGACTGGACGCACAGCAGCGCCGCATGGGCCTTGGCGTCCTCGGCCCGGGTGTAGTGCAGGTCGTTGGTGGCGACCAGCGGCAGCTTGAGGTCGCGGGCGAGGCGGATGAGGTCCTTCTGGGTGCGGCGCTCGATGTCGAGGCCGTGGTCCATCAGCTCGACGTAGACGTTCTCGTTGCCGAAGATGTCGCGCAGCTCGCCGGCGACCTCACGGGCCTCGTCGTACATCCCGAAGCGCAGCTTGGTCTGGATCTCGCTCGACGGGCACCCGGTGGTGACGATCAGGCCCTTGCCATAGGCCCCGAGCAGCTCGCGGTCGATGCGCGGCCACTTCGTGTAGACCTGGTCGAGGCTCGCGATCGAGCTCATCCGGAACAGGTTGTGCATGCCCTCGTTGTTCTGGGCGAGCATCGTCATGTGGGTGTAGGCGCCGCTGCCGGAGACGTCGTCGCGGCCGCCGTCGCCCCAG
The DNA here is from genome assembly GCF_040702505.1 of Terrabacter sp. NPDC080008. NCBI lineage: Bacteria > Bacillati > Actinomycetota > Actinomycetes > Micrococcales > Intrasporangiaceae > Terrabacter > Terrabacter sp. NPDC080008. The sequence continues at coordinate 29,123 of NZ_JBFBLC010000010.1, read as the reverse complement.
CTGACCTTGGTGCGGTCGGTGCGGTGGGTGCCCGGCGTGATGTAGGCCTCGACGCCGATGATCGGCTTGACCCCGGTGCCCTGCGCCTTCTTCCAGAACTCGTAGGCACCGAAGACGTAGCCGTGGTCGGTCGTGGCCAGGGCGGGCATACCCATGCGCGCGGCCTCGCTGAAGAGGTCGCCGATGCGGGCCGCCCCGTCGAGCATGGAGTACTCCGTGTGCACGTGGAGGTGCACGAAGTTCGGGTCGTTCTTCGGGGCGGCTTGGGTCGACATCGTGGATGAGTCTAAGCCTCGCCGAGGACACTCCCCGGCGTGTCGGATCCGGTGTCGCGGCCAGTCGCTCCAGCTGTCGTCCGAACGCGCGGGCGACGAAGCCGCCCGGGCCCGCGGAGGGTCCGGACGGCATACTCGATCGTCTTTCGACCTCGACTCGAAGGTGAGGGTCCTAGAACGTCGCGACGACGTCGAGGGCGCGCTGCAGGTCCTCGGGGTAGGGGCTCTCGAAGTGGACGTACTCCCCCGTGCCCGGGTGCTCGAAGCCGAGGCCCACGGCGTGCAGCCACTGCCGCTCGAGCGCGAGCCGGGCCGCGAGCCTCGGGTCGGCGCCGTAGGTCAGGTCGCCGCAGCACGGGTGATGCAGGGCCGCGAAGTGCACGCGGATCTGGTGGGTGCGACCCGTCTCGAGGTGGATGTCGAGCAGGCTCGCGTGGCGGAAGGCCTCGATCACCTCGTAGTGGGTCACCGACGGCTTCCCGCTGCCCATCACCGCGAACTTGTAGTCGTGCCCCGGGTGGCGGCCGATCGGCGCATCGACGGTGCCGACCACCGGGTCGGGCAGCCCCTGCACGAGGGCGTGGTAGGTCTTGTCGACGGTGCGGCTGCGGAAGGCGTGCTTGAGGCGGGAGTACGCGTACTCGCTCTTCGCGACCACCATGAGTCCCGAGGTGCCCACGTCCAGGCGGCTGACGATCCCCTGGCGCTCGGGCGCTCCCGAGGTCGAGATGCGGTAGCCGGCCGCGGCCAGCCCGGAGACGACGTCGGGGCCGGTCCAGCCCACGCTGGGGTGGGCGGCCACCCCGACGGGTTTGTCGACCACGACGATGTCGTCGTCGTCGTGGATGATCCGCATGCCGGGGACAGGCTGGGCGATGACCTGCAGGCTGGGACTCTCCTGGGCGCTGGGCAGCGACACCTCGAGCATCGACCCGGCCGAGAGCCGCTCCGACTTGCCCACTGCCTTGCCTTCGAGCACGACGTGCCCGTCGGCGGCGAGCTCGGCGGCCTTGGTGCGCGAGACACCGAAGAGGCGCGCGACCCCGGCGTCGACGCGTTCGCCCTCGAGGCCGTCGGGGACGAGGACGGTGCGCACGTCAGGCATCGTCACCACCGGCCTTGCCCCGCTCGCGGCGGCCGTCGACCCCGATGCCGAGCATCGCGAGGATGACGATGAGGGCCGCGGCCGAGACGATCCAGATGTCGGCCACGTTGCCGATGAACCACTGGTCGTAGTCGATGAAGTCGACGACGTGGCCCTGGCCGCCACCGGGCGGACGGATGAAGCGGTCGGTGAGGTTGCCCAGCGCGGCACCCAGCAGCATCCCGAGCGCGATCGCCCACGCCCGCGAACCGAGTTGGCGCGCGACGACGACGATGGCGACGAGGACGGCGATCGCGATCCCCGTCATGACCCACGTGTTGCCGGCGCCGAGGGACAGGGCCGCGCCGGGGTTGCCGATGAGCTTGAAGCGGATCAGCTGCCCGATGAACGGGCGGGACTCGCCATCGGCGAGCACGTCGAGCGCGACCACCTTGGTGAGCTGGTCGCTGAGGTAGGCGAGAACCGCCACCACGGCGAGGACGGCGAAGAGCCGTCTGCGCCGGCGCGGTGTCGGTCGGCTGTCGTCTGGGTCGGGCGAGCTCACGGTCTGGGTGTCGGCATCGGTCTCGGTTCGAGGGTCGGTGCGAGAGCCTGCGCGGCTGTCGGTCGTCGAAGGGGCGGACACGCCGTCGACCCCCGCTCGGGGGGTCGACGTGGCGTGCTCGGGGGTCAGTGGCGGTCCTGCTTCTCCTGGCATGTCATGCACAGGGTCGCACGAGGACGGGCCTGAAGTCGAAGCTTGCCGATCGGGTTGCCGCACTCCTCGCAGATGCCGTAGGTGCCGGCGTCGAGCTGCTCGAGCGCGTGCTCCGCCTGGCGCAGGCTGCCCCGGGCGTTCGCGGCCACCGAGATCTCGTGCTCGCGCTCGGCCGTCTTGGCGCCGGCGTCGGCCTGGTCGTCGCCCGCGCCGTCCCCGGACGCGCGCAGCATCTCGTCGAGCTCGTCCTCGGCGAGCTGCAGCTCGACGCGGTGCTGCTCGATCTCCTCGAGCAGGATCCCCCGGACCTCGGTGATCTCCTCCTCGCTCCAGGGGCTCTCGTCCTCCTTGACGCGCAGCTGCTCGGTGAGCTTGGCCGTGTCGACGGAGGGGCGGCTGGTCTTCGTCGTGCTCTTCGCGGCGGCCTTCTTGCCGGCCGCGCGGGTGGTGGAACTCGTCGTCACTGGTGCCTTCTCGGTTCGGGGTGCAGGGGTCTTCGCGGCGGCCTTCGGGGCCGCGGCACCTGCACGGGATGAGGACGTGGCGGTCGGCTGCTTCGCCGCCGTGGACCGACGCGACGTGGCCGGACCGGCCGCGTTCCCCGTCGGGTTCTTCTCGGTGCTCGTCTTCTTCGTGGCGCTGGTCCTCGTGGCGCCGGCCGTGGTGACGCTGTCCTTGGTGGCGCTGGCCTTGGTGGCGCTGGCCTTGGTGGCGCTCGTCTTCTTCGTAGCGCTGGTCCTGCTCGCCGCAGACCGTTTCGCCGTGGACCCGGCCGTAGCGGGCTCGTCGACCGCCGCCTCCTTCGCAGCGGACTTCACAGCGGGTTTCCTCGCGGCAGCCTTCTGCACCGCTTTCTTCCCGGCCGTCGACTTCTTCGCGGCCGCCTTCCTCGCCGCGGTGGAACCGGTCTGCGGCGCAGCGGTGCCCGTCGCCGTGGTCTTCCTCACCGCCATCAGGCCCTCCGTCGTCATGCCGTCGACGCTGACAAGTGGGGCTGACAATAAGCCCCGGGAGAGGCCCGCACAAACGTGAAACGCAAATTGGTCCCCGCTGTTCACCCTTCGGAAGACGGCACAGGCCGCCCGGACGTCGTCCGGGCGGCCTGGTGCGTCTGCGGGGAGGCGCCTCAGCCCTGGTGACCCTCGCCGGCGCCGGCGTGGGCCGGCTCCTGGGCGCTCGAGTCGAGGTCGTTCAGCTGGCTCTCGATGTAGGACTTGAGGTTGGAACGGTAGTTCTTCTCGAAGCCGCGCAGCTCCGCGATCTTGCGGTCGAGCAGGCCCTTCTGCTTGTCGAGCTCCTCGAGCAGGGCCGCCTTCTTCTGCTGGGCCTCGGCGACCATGCCGGTCGCGCGCTCGCGCGCCTCGGTCAGCATCTCGTCGCGTCGGGTGGTGGCCTCGGCGAGCATCTGGTCGCGCTGCGAGGTGGCTTCGGCGATCATCTGGTCGCGCTGCGAGGTGGCCTCGGCGATCATCTGGTCGCGCTGCTCGGCGGCCTCGGACGCGATGCGCTCGGCCTCCTGCGTCGCCTGGTCGTGACGGCTCTGGCCGGCGTTGACCAGCTCGTCGTGACGCGCCTGGGCGGCCGCGACCATCTCGCGGTGGCGGTTCTCGGCCTCCGAGATGAGCTCGTCCCGTCGGCTCTCACCTGCGGCGACGTGCTCGTCGTGCAGGCGCTGGGCGAGGGCGATCACGCCGGCGGCGTCGAGGTTGCCGGCGGGGGCGCTGGGAGCCTGCGGGGCCGCAGCCGGAGCGGCCGCCGCGGCGGCAGGCGCCTTCGCGGACTCCTCGCGCAGGCGAGCAGCCTCGGTCTCGGCGGCCTCGGCGTCGGCCTGCGCCTTGGCGGCGCGCTCCTCGGCGGCACGGGCGTTCTCCTGCACCTTGGCCAGCCGTGCCTCGGCGTCGGCGACCTGGGACTTGAGGGCGTTGAGCTTGGCCTGCGCGTCGTCGAGGGCCTGGGAGTCGACGGCCGCCTTGGCCGTGGCCTCGGCACGGTCGGCCTCGGCCTTGGCCCGCTCGACCCGCTCCTTGGCGAGGCGCTCGGCGTTCTCCGCCTCGGCCTTGGCCTTCGCGGCGCGCTCGGAGGCCGCCTTGAAGGCGCGCTCGGCGTCCTGGATCTTGGCGGTCAGGCCGCCGAGCCGGGCCTCGTCACCAGGGCGGGCGACCGCCGGCATGGCCGCGGTCGGGCCGTCGGCGCGCACGGCGCTCTGGTTCTTGCTGGCGCGGCAGTCGTTGAGCTGCTTGAGGTAGTCGTCCCGCTGCTCGATCAGCGAGCGCATCTCGGCGACGATCTCGTCGAGGAAGTCGTCAACGTCCCGCTCCTCGTAGCCACGACGAAACTGCGTGGTCTGGAAGTGCTTGTTGAGCACCTGTTCCGGCGTTAGCGCCATGGGTCACCTCGATGCAGACGTAATGGTTCGGGTCAACGCTATCCAACGACTCGGTATGCGACCAAAGCAACGTCCGGCGCGTTCGTCGGCACGTCTGCGGTGGACGTCACGACGGGGTGCCGGCCGCAGCGATCACGGCTGACGCGGCAGTCGCGTCCTCGTCGTTCAGAAGTCGGTCAGAAGTCGGTCAGAAGTAGTGGGGCACGTTCAGGGCGAGAGAGGTCAGCAGCATCAGGACGAGGAAGCTGAGGTCGAGCCGGACGCCACCGAGGTTGGGCGACGGGATCACCTTGCGCAGGGCCCGCAGCGGTGGGTCCGTGACGGTGTAGATCGCCTCGGCCAGCACGAGCACGGGACCCGTCGGCCGCCAGGAGCGGGCCAGCACCTGCACCCAGTCGAGGATGAAGCGGCCGATGAGCGCGATGAAGAAGGTGAAGACGACCACTCCGTAGATCGCCCAGAACACATCCATGGTCGTCAGTGTCCCTGATCTTCGCGCCGGAGCGAAACGCGGCGGCGCGCGCCGGCTCCTCGCGGCGCGCGCCCGTCGGGCAGGACGGGGTCCTCAGCTCTGGTTGAAGAAGCCGCGGGCGGAGGCCGTGGGCGGCTCCGGCTCGTCGGCGGAGATCTCGACGTGGGCGGGCGAGAGCAGGAAGACCTTGGAGGTGACCCGCTCGATCGTGCCGTGCAGTCCGAAGACGAGGCCGGCGGCGAAGTCGACGAGGCGCTTGGCGTCGGCATCGTCCATGTCGCTGAGGTTCATGATGACCGGCACCTGGTCGCGGAACCACTCGCCGATGTTCTTGGCCTCGTTGTAGGTACGCGGGTGGATCGTGGTGATCCGGTTGAGGGAGCCGACCTCGACGTCACGCACGACGGCGGCCACGGGGCGCTTGGTGGGCAGCTGGGTCACGGCAGCGGTGTGCTCGCTCTCGTCGTCGTAGCGGTCGGACTCGTCGTACGCGTCGTAGTCGTCGTAACGGTCATGACGCTGGTCCTCCTCGCTGAGTCCGAGGTACACCATCGTCTTGCGCAGTGCCCCTGCCATGGCCAACTCCCAAGCGTCGAATTGTGATCCTCGCCGACGTTACAGAAGTGACGGGCGTGAACCGAGGATTGCGGTACCGACACGCAGGTGTGTCGCGCCGTGGCGCAGGGCCGCCTCGAGGTCGCCGCTCATCCCCGCCGAGACGAGGTCGGCTCCGGGGTGCCGAGAGCGTATGCCGTCAGCGACCTCCCGCAGCCGCGCGAAGGAGGCGTCGGGGTCGGCTCCCAGCGGTGCGACGGCCATGACACCCCGCAGGTCCAGGTGCTCCTCGCCCGCGACGGCCTCGGCCAGCTCGTCCAGCTGCTCGGGCGGCGCACCACCGCGGGAGGTGTCGCCGTCCAGGCTGACCTGGAGCAGTACCTGCAGACGCCGGCCGCGGCCGGCGGCGCCCTTGGCGAGACCGGTCACGAGCTTGCGCCGGTCGACGGACTGCACGACGTCGGCGTAGCCCGCCACGTGAGCCGCCTTGTTGCTCTGCAGCTGCCCGATGAAGTGCAGGGTCGGCCCCTGCCCGTCGGCTGCGAACAGGACACGGCGCACCTCGGCGAACTTCTCGCCGGCCTCCTGGTCGCGGTTCTCGCCGAAGTCGCGCACCCCGAGGCGGTGGAGCAGCAGCACGTCCGAGGCGGGGAAGAACTTCGTGACCACGACCAGGGTGACCTCCCCCGGGTCGCGACCTGCGTCGGCGCAGCCGCGGGCGATCCGCTCGTGCACGGCCGCCAGGTTCTCGCGCAGCTGCTCGAGCCGCTGCCGCTCCTCGCTGCTCATGCCTGCTCCTTCCGGCGCGCCACGACACCGGCGAACCGGCCGGTGCGCCCGTCGCGACGGTAGGAGTAGAGATCCCCGCTCTCGCGGGTGCACCCGGGCACCCACTGCACGGTGACACCCGCCGCAGCGAGCTGCTCGACGACCCCCGCCGCGACGTCGACAGCGGGCGTTCCGGTCCACGACCGGGCCGCGGAGCTGGGGGCCGTCAGGGCGGCCGCACGTGCCATCTCCTCGGGCACCTCGTAGCAGCGGCCGCACACGGAGGGACCGACGGTGGCGTGTATGCGCCTGGCACCGAGGTCGCGCATGGCGCTGACCGCACGAGGGACGATGCCCCCGAGCATCCCCGGGCGCCCCGCATGGACGGCTCCCACGACCGCGCTGTCGGCGTCGTGCAGCAGCACCGGGACGCAGTCCGCGACGAGGACGGCCAGGGCCAGCTCCGGGGCTCGCGTGACCACGCCGTCCACCTCGGGCGCCTCACCCGCCCAGGGACCGTCGACCTCGACGACCTCGCAACCGTGCACCTGCCTCATGAAGACGAGCCGTTCGCGGGGCAGCTCCACCTCGTGCGCGAGGGCGGCGCGGTTGGCCTCGACGTCGGCGGGGTCGTCGCCCACGTGGCCGCCGAGGTTGAGGCCGGCATACGGCCCGCTGCCCCGCGCTGCCGAGCGGCCGGTGAACGCCAGGTCCACGGCTCCCGCGCCGGGTGAGGGGGTGAGGGTGGTGCGCCAGTAGAACACGGGGACCAACCTAACGGCAGGGCGACGTCGGCCGGACGAGCGTGTGCTCCCGGTCCGCACGGTGCAGAGACGCCGGAGGGCGGGAGACGCGTGTGCGTCTCCCGCCCTCCGGACGAGGCCCGGCCCAGGTGCCGGTCGCGGCGGCCCCGGCCTACTTGAGGAAGTCGGGGACGTCGAGTTCGTCACCCTCGTCGAAGGTCACCTGGCGCGGGGGCTGCTGGCTCGGCTGCTGCTGGTGCTGGGGCGCCTGCTGCTGGTGCTGCGGCACCTGCTGGTGCTGCGGCACCTGCTGGTGCTGGGGCATCTGCTGCTGCTGGACCGGGGCGGCCGGCTGCTGGGTGGGCAGCTGCTGGGCCGGCCGGTGGACCGGCTGCTGCTGGGGCGGGACCTGCGGCTGGACGCCGGGGTGCTGCGCCTGCCCGTTGGGCTGTGCGGCCTGCTGCGGGACGCTCGGACGCTGCTGCGCCTGAGGCTGCTGCTGGCGGCCGACCACGTGCCCGAGGGCGCGCTCGTCGTGGCGCTGGCTGGGGCCGCCGCCGTCGAAGCCCGCCGCGATGACAGTGACCCGCACCTCGTCGCCGAGCGCGTCGTCGATGACCGCGCCGAAGATGATGTTGGCCTCGGGGTGCGCGGCCTCCTGGACGAGGCGAGCCGCCTCGTTGATCTCGAAGAGGCCGAGGTCCGACCCGCCCTGGATGGAGAGCAGGACGCCGTGGGCGCCGTCGATCGAGGCCTCGAGCAGGGGGCTGCTGATGGCGAGCTCGGCGGCCTGCACCGCGCGATCCTCGCCGCGGGCCGAGCCGATGCCCATCAGGGCCGAGCCCGCGCCCTGCATGACGGACTTGACGTCGGCGAAGTCGAGGTTGATCAAGCCGGGCGTGGTGATGAGGTCGGTGATGCCCTGGACACCGGAGAGCAGCACCTGGTCGGCCGACCGGAAGGCGTCCATCATCGAGACGTTGCGGTCGCTGATCGACAGCAGCCGGTCGTTCGGGATGACGATCAGCGTGTCGACCTCCTCGCGGAGGCTGCCGATGCCGGACTCGGCCTGGTTGGCACGACGGCGACCCTCGAACGTGAACGGTCGCGTGACGACGCCGATCGTCAGCGCCCCGAGGCCGCGGGCGATGCGGGCCACGACGGGTGCGCCTCCGGTGCCGGTGCCGCCACCCTCACCGGCGGTGACGAAGACCATGTCGGCCCCCTTGAGGACCTCCTCGATCTCCTCCGCGTGGTCCTCGGCGGCCTTCTTGCCGACCTCGGGGTCGGCGCCGGCGCCGAGCCCGCGGGTCAGCTCACGGCCGACGTCGAGCTTGACGTCGGCGTCGCTCATGAGCAGCGCCTGGGCGTCGGTGTTGATGGCGATGAACTCGACGCCCTTGAGGCCGACCTCGATCATGCGATTGATGGCATTGACGCCGCCGCCGCCGATGCCGACGACCTTGATGACGGCCAAGTAGTTCTGCGGTGCTGCTGCCACGAGAGTGGGCCTTCCTGACTGGTGGTGCCGTGCTGCGGGTGGGCTGGGAACGGGCGGCTGGTGATGCGTGGTGCCCGATGGTCTGGCTGAGCGGGTGGACGAAGCGGTGGAGAGGTCCGGCTGGTGCGGCTCGCCCCCGCGCCTGTAAGCCTCAAACCTTAAACATAGACCTCAAGGTTACAGTTTGGTCACGAACCAGTGCCCCGACGGTATGACGAGCCGCGAGGCCGATCAACCCACGGGCGCGGCGTGTCGGCCCCGGGATCGACACGTCCACGCAGGCCAGACCCCATGAACACCATCCGTCCCATGAGTGACTCCAGCCGCTGGGGTCAAGCCTCCCATGGAACCTGAACGTCCGGGATGTCGGGGTTGCCCACCCGTGACCAGGCAGGTGGCGCTGCGGAGTCGGCCCACCGTCAGCGCGTCACGGGTGAGGCCGGGACGCTGACGTCGATCGTCGACCCGGGCTCCGGCAGCAGGACCTTGACCAGCTCGGCCTTGCGCGGCCCGTCGCCTGCACCGCCCCAGACCACGGTCTTCGGCGACCTGCCCTTCGGCTTGACGGTGAAGGACACCTGGTCGGCCGCGGACACGGAGACGCCCGACACGCGCGCCCGCACGGCGGGCTCGAGGGAGCCGAGGGCCTGCAGGGCCGCGTCGACACCGGCCTTCGTCACCTGCGCCGCGCCGGAGCTGACCAAGGGCACGTCCTTGGGCGGGCTGGCCACCGTCCGGAAGGCGACGCCGTCGCGATCGACGACGTCGATCTGACCTCGAGGGTTGCGCACCGCGAGCACCGCGACCCGAGGGTCGACGGAGATGACGACGGTGTCCGGCAGCGCCCGGCTCACCGCGACCTCGCCCCAGGACCTGCCCTCGACCAGGCGCTGGGTGATGGCGTCGGTGTCGACGCGCAGGAGCGGCTCGCCGAGGGGGACCTTGGCGACGGCACGGACCTCGTCGGACGCCGCGGCACCGACGCCGCGAACCTCGACCTTCGAGGCCGTCATGGCGCTGCTGAACCAACCGACCCAGACGACCAGCACGGCGAGCAGGACGATTGCGGCCAGGACGCCGGCCACGAGCCGGGGGCGGCGTCGCGCGGCTGCCGCGCGGCGCTCGAACCGGCTGCGCGAGGACGCGAGACCGGTCCCCGCCACCCGCCTGCGGGCCCCGCCCTGCTCGAGCATCACGGCTCCCCACCCCCGAGGATCCGCAGCACCTCCGGGCCCACCATGGTCACGTCGCCGGCGCCGACCGTGAGCACGAGGTCGCCCGGCCGCGCCAGCTGCGCGACGCGTCCTGCCACCTCGGACCAGGACGGGACGAAGTGCACCTCGGCGCCCGGCCGGGCCGCGGTGACACCCGCGGCCACGAGCGCCCCGGTCACCCCCGGCATGGGATCCTCCCGGGCGGCGTACACGTCCATGACGACGACGACGTCGGCGGGTGACAGGCCGGCGCCCAGCTCCGCGGCGAAGTCACGGGTGCGGCTGTAGAGGTGCGGCTGGAAGACGACGACGAGACGCCCGCTGTCGCCGACGAGCTGCTTGGCGGTCTGCACGACGGCCGCCACCTTGCCGGCGTTGTGGGCGTAGTCGTCGACGACGACCACTCCCCCGGCCTCGCCCTTGGGCTCGAAGCGGCGCCGGGTGCCGGTGAAGGACGCCAGCCCGGCCAGGACCCGGTCGGGATGCTGTCCCAGCCCGTGCACGGCCGCGGCGTAGGCAGCGGCCGCGTTCAGGGCGTTGTGGCGCCCGGGGACGCCGAGGGTCATGCGGCGCTCCACCCCGCCGTCCCGGACCGTGACGGAGGCGGTGACGCCGTCCTGCCGGTGGTCGCTCAGCACCACGTCGGAGGCAGGGTCGAAGCCGTACGTCAGGACCGTGGTGCCCGCGGACCGCGCCCGTGCGGCCAGCTCGACGGCACCCGTGTCGTCCGCGCATGTCACGAGCAGCCCACCGGGGCGGACGGTGGCCACGAACGCGTCGTAGGCCGCCTGCACAACTGTGAAGTTCGAGTAGAAGTCGAGGTGATCCGGCTGGACGTTCGTCACGACGGCCACCTCGGGCCGGTAGACGACGAACGACCCGTCGCTCTCGTCGGCCTCCACGACGAAGACGTCGTCGGCGCCGTCGTGGGCGTTGGTGCCGTGCTTGGCCAGCTCCCCACCGACGGCGAAGGACGGGTCGAGGCCGCAGCCCTGAAGGGCCACGGTCAGCATCGAGGTCGTCGTCGTCTTGCCGTTCGCACCGGCCACCGCCACGGGCCGACGACCGTGCATCAGGGCGGCCAGGCCCTGGGCCCGGTGCAGCACCGGGATGCCGCGCTCTCGGGCGGCGACGAGCTCGACGTTGTCGTCGCGGATGGAGGAGCTCATGACGACGGCGTCGGCGCTGCGCTGGTGCTCCGGGTCGAAGCCGACCCACACGCGCGCGCCCTCGGCTTCGAGGGCCTTGAGGACCGGCACGTCCTTGGCGTCACTGCCCGTGACGCCGATGCCACGGGCGAGCATGATGCGGGCGACACCCGACATGCCGGCCCCGCCGATGGCGAGGAAGTGCACGTGTCCGAGCTCGTCGGCCCTCGGGACGGGGACGGAGAAGTCGAACCGGGCCGCGGCGAAGGGGTCGTCGACGGTCGGGGCGTGCGGGACCTGGCTCACGTGCGGTTCCTGTCCTGCGCGGCCCGCTCGACGAGGTCGGCGAGCGTCTCGTCTGCGGCGGGTTCGCCGAGCGTCCGGGCGGCCGCGGCCATGCGGGCCACCCTCTCGCGGTCGGTGGCGAGCGGGAGCACCTCGGCGTCGATCCACTCCGGGGTGAAGTCCGCGTCGTCGACGAGGAGACCGCCCCCGGCGGCGACCACCTCGGCGGCGTTGAGCCGCTGCTCCCCGTTGCCGATGGGCAGCGGGACGTAGACGGCGGGCAGCCCGACGGCCGTCAGCTCGCACACCGTGTTGGCACCCGCACGGGCGACGACGAGGTCGGCGGCGGCATACGCGAGCTCCATGCGGTCGGCGTAGGGGACGACGACGTACGGCGCTCCCTCTTCGGGCACCTCCGGGGAGAACTCCTTGCCGAGTCCGGTGACGTGCAGGACCTGCACCCCCGCGCTGCTGAGCGAGGCGACCCGGCTGCGGAAGGCGTCGTTGAGGCGTTGGGCGCCGAGGGAGCCACCTGTGACGAGCACCGTGGGCCACTGCGGCTCGAGGCCGAAGTGCTCGAGCGCCGCGGCACGCGAGCCGGCCCGGTCGAGCGTGGCGACCTCCCGACGCAGCGGCATGCCGACGCGCTGGGCCCCGGGCAGGACGGTGCCGGAGAAGGTGGTGGCCACCGCGCTGGCCCATCGCGCCCCCAGACGGTTGGCGAGACCGGCCCGGGTGTTCTGCTCGTGGACGACGATCGGCACGCGCCGCCTCCGGGCGGCGAGGTAGGCCGGTGTGCTGACGTAGCCGCCGAAGCCGACGACGACCTCGGCCCCGGTCTCGTCGATCGCGGCCCCCGCGGCGTCGACCGCCGCCTTGAGCCGTGCCGGCAGGCGGAGCAGGTCGCCGCTCGGGCGACGTGGCAGCGGGACCTTGGGGACGAACCTGAGGTCGTAGCCCCGCTCGGGGACCAGGCGAGCCTCCAGCCCCTCGCGGGTGCCGAGCGCGGTCACGCGCAGGTCGGGGTGCCGTCGTCGCAACGCGTCGGCGAGGGCGAGGAGCGGCGACACGTGGCCGGCACTCCCTCCCCCTGCGAGCAGGACGGAGGTGGGCGAGGACAGCGGGATCACCGACTTCTGCGACGTTGCGGCACGGAGCGCACCCGGGCGGGCAGCACCGCGAGGGACCTGCGGACGAGGCTGGGCCGCGCATCGAGCAGCGCCTTGCACCCGGGCTCGTTGCGGGCGAAGGACAGCAGGATGCCGAGGGCGAGCAACGTGGTCACGAGCGAGGACCCACCGGCCGACACCAGCGGGAGCGGCACGCCGATGACGGGGAAGAGGCCGATCACGGCGCCGATGTTGATGATGGCCTGCCCGAGCAGCCAGGCCATGATGCCGAAGCCGGCGATGCGCACGAAGCGGTCCTGGGTCCGGGTCACGAGCCGGAAGCACGCCCAGGCGAGGATCGCGAAGAGCGCGAGGATCAGCAGCGTGCCGGGCAGCCCGAGCTCCTCGCCGATGATCGCGAAGATGAAGTCGTTGTGCGCCTCGGAGAGCCACTCCCACTTCTCCTTCGAGGCCCCGAGGCCCACACCCCACCAGCCGCCGTCGGCGAGGGCGTACATCCCGTGGACCGACTGGCCGCACCAGCCGTCGGGGTCGGACTGGCAGGCGGGGCTGAGCCAGTTGGCGATGCGGCTCGTGCGGTTGCCGCTGCCCGTCACCATGAACGCGACCCCGACCAGGGCCACGCCTCCGGCCATGGCGAAGACACGCTTGGGCACGCCTGCGACGAACAGGACCGCGCCGATGATGCCGATGAAGATCATCGCCGTGCCGAGGTCGTGACCGACGAGGATCAGGCCGAGGACGATGAGCGAGATGGGGAAGAGGTAGGGCACCGCCACGTGCACGAGGCTGCTGATCCGCGAGGACTTGTTCGCGAAGATCACCGCGCCCACGAGCACGATGCCCAGCTTGGCGAACTCCGAGGGCTGGAACTGCACCGGCCCGACCGAGAGCCAGTTGCGGTTGCCGTTGACGGTGCGCCCGAGCGGGATGACGGCGGCCATGAGCAGGATCGAGAGGGCCATCGTGGGAGCGGCCAGGCGTTTCCACCAGCTCACGTCGAGCCGGCTGGCGAAGGTCGCGGCGACGCCGCCGACGGCGGCGAAGATCAGCTGACGGACGAAGACCGTGTAGGACGCCTCGTCGGCCAGCAGCTGCTCCACGCTCGAGGCCGAGAAGACCATGACGAGCCCGAAGACGACGAGGGTCGCGGTGACGCCCAGGAGCAGGTAGTACGTGGTCAGCGGCGACTCGAGCTTGCCGATGACGGCCAGTGGCCGATGCCCCTCCGAGCGCGCCTTCGAGCCGTCCGAGCCTGACGTGGTTGCGGTGGCGCCGGCCTTGGGCCCGGCGGTCGTCGTGCTCACTGCAGCCCTCCGTGCGCCTCCTGGTGCCGCCGGACCGCCTCCTCGAAGGCATCGCCGCGGGCACCGTAGTTGGTGAACATGTCCATCGACGCGGCGGCCGGGGCCAGCAGCACGACGTCGCCCGGTTGGGCGAGGCGGGCGGCCTCCCTCACGACGCGGTCCATGACCCCAGTGTCCGTCTGGGCCACGTCGACTACCGGCACATCCGGGGCGTGTCGGGAAAGGGCCTGCGCGATCTGGTCGCGGTCGGCCCCGAGCAGCACGACACCCCGCAGGCGGCCGGCCATCTCCTCGACGAGGCTGTCGACGTCGGCGCCCTTGAGCAGGCCACCGGCGATCCAGACGACCGAGTCGAACGACCGGATGGCGGCCGCGGCCGCGTGCGGGTTGGTGGCCTTCGAGTCGTTGACGAAGCGCACGCCCTCGACCGTGGCGATCTCGGCGATCCGGTGCCGGTCGGGCCGGAAGGCGCGCAGCCCGTCGCGCACCGCGATGGGGCCCACGCCGTAGGCCCGGGCGAGGGCGGCGGCGGCGAGGGCGTTGGCGACGTAGTGCGGCGCCACCGAGGGGGCGTCGCCCTGCAGGTCGGCGATCGTGCACAGCTCGGCAGCCGAGCGCTGCCGCTGCTCGACGAACGCGCGGTCGGCCAGCACGTCCTCGACGACCCCCACCATCGAGGGCGCCGGGATGCCGGTGGTGAAGCCGATGGCGCGGCAGCCCTCGACGACGTTCGCCTCCATGACGAGCTGCTCGGTCTGGATGTCGGCGACGTTGTAGACGCACGCGATGTGGGTGTTCTCGTAGATCTTGCCCTTGGCCCGGAGGTACTCCTCGTAGCTGCCGTGCCAGTCGAGGTGGTCGGGGGCGACGTTGAGCACGGCCGAGGCGACGGCCGAGATCGACCGCTGCCAGTGCAGCTGGAAGCTGGACAGCTCGACGGCGAGGACGTCGTAGGGCTCGGGGTGCAGCACGGCCTCGAGCAGCGGCGTGCCGACGTTGCCGGCGGCCGTAGCGCGCAGGCCGGCGTGGCGCAGGATCGAGGCGAGCATGGTGACGGTGGTCGTCTTGCCGTTGGTGCCGGTGACGGTCAGCCACGGCGCCGCGCCCTCCTTGGCGCGCATCCGCCAGGCGAGCTCGACCTCACCCCAGACGGGGATGCCGGCCGCGGCCGCCGCGAGCATCAGCGGGTCGTGGGGCGGGACCCCGGGCGAGGTGACGACGAGCTCGGTGCCGGGCGGTGGCGAGACCACGTGCTCCGGCCCGATGCGCACGTCGACGTCGAGGATCTCGAGGATCGTGGCGCGCTCGCGGATGGCGTCGGTCTCGTCGCGGGATACCGCCACGACGTGGGCCCCGCGGTCGGCGAGGGCGTCGGCGGCCGCGAAGCCGGACACCCCGAGGCCGACGACGAGCACGTGCAGCCCGGACCAGTCGGCGTCGCGGTGGGTCAGGCCCTCGCGGGGCTCGTAGAGCGGGTCGTACGTCACTGGGACCCCACCACCCACTCGGCGTAGAACACGCCGAGGCCGAAGGCGGCGAAGAGTCCGGCGATGATCCAGAAGCGCACCACGACGGTCACCTCGTTCCACCCGACCATCTCGAAGTGATGGTGCAACGGTGCCATTCTCAGCACCCGTTTGCCAGTGGTCTTGAACGAGGCCACCTGGGCCACCACCGAGAGCGTCTCGAGGACGAACATGCCGCCGAGGATGATGAGGAGCAGCTCGGTGTGGGTCATGATCGCGAGCCCGGCGAGCGCGCCCCCGAGCGCGAGCGAGCCGGTGTCACCCATGAAGATCTTGGCCGGCGTGGCGTTCCACCAGAGGAAGCCGAAGCAGGCTCCCATCCCGGCCGCGGCCACGAGGGCCAGATCGTGCGAGTCGCGCACCTCGTAGCACTTGATGCCCGGGTTGGTCTGGCAGTTCTGGTTGAAGGTCCAGATGCTGATGAGGACGTAGGCGCCGAAGACCATGGTGGACACGCCCGTGGCCAGGCCGTCGAGCCCGTCGGTGAGGTTCACGCCGTTGGAGGCGCCGGCGATCATGACGTTGGCGAAGATGACGAAGAGGATGACGCCGACGACGGTGCTGCCCCCGAGAGCCAGGCTGATGTTCGTGTCGCGGACGAACGAGACGAGCAGAGACGCGGGCGTGCGGTACTGGTCGTTGGGGAACTGCAGCGCCAGGCCGGCGAAGATGATGCCGACCAGCGCCTGTCCGACCAGCTTCTGCTTCGAGCGCAGGCCGAGACTTCGCTGCTTGCTGATCTTGATGAAGTCGTCGAGGAAGCCGACGAAGCCGAGGCCGCCGGCGAGGAACAGCACGAGGACGCCACTGGCGGTCGGCGGCACCAGGGTGAACAGGTGGGCCAGGAGGTAGGCCCCGATCATGGCGGCGATGATGACCGCGCCGCCCATCGTCGGCGTGCCGCGCTTCGTGTGGTGCGAGGTCGGCCCGTCGTCGCGGATGAACTGGCCGTAGCCGCGCTTGACGAGGAACTTGATGAACAGCGGCGTGCCGAACAACGAGATGAGCAGCGAGATGGAGGCCGCCAGCAGGACACCCTTCACCGCGTGACCGCCTCGGGGTTCGTGGTGGCGGTGGCGTCGGTGTCCGCGTCGGCGGCGAGCCGGTCACCGAGCCAGCGCAGGCCGCTGTCGCGGCTGGACTTCAGCAGCACGAGGTCCCCCGGGCGCACCCGTCCGACGAGCAGCTCGTAGGCGGCGTCGGTGTCGGGTACCCACTCCGCCCCGGGGAAGGCGTCGCCGAGCGGGCGCGCCCCCTCGCCGACGGCCACGAGGTGGTCGAGTCCGAGCGACGCGGCATACGCCCCGACGGACGCGTGCTCGGCGTCGCTGTCGGCGCCGAGCTCGAGCATCCCGCCGAGGACGGCCCAGCGCTCCCCCGTGACGTGCATGGCAGTGACGGCATCGAGCGCCGCCCGCATCGAGTGGGGGTTGGCGTTGTAGGCGTCGTTGACGACGACGACGCCGTCGGGACGATCGGTGATCTCCATGCGCCAGCGGCTCACCGCCTCGGCGGCGCCGAGGCCCGCGACGACCTGGTCGAGCGACAGTCCGAGCTCGAGGGCCGCGGCGGCCACGGCGAGCGAGTTGCCGACGTGGTGGGCGCCGCTCTGCCGCAGCGTCACGCGTGCCCGCCCCTGCGGGCAGACGAGGACGTATGCCGCCCTCCCGCGCTCGTCGAGGCTGACCTCCTCCGCGCGGACGTCCGCCTCGGGCGCCAGGCCCACGAGCTGGACCCGGGACCGCAGCCCGTCGGCCATGCCGGCCACGAGCGGGTCGTCGGCGTTGAGGACGGACAGCCCCTCGGCCGGCACGGAGCGCGGGAGCTCCGACTTGGCGCGGGCGATGTTCTCGCGCGAGCCGAACTCCCCGAGGTGCGCGCTGCCGACGTTGAGGACGATCGCGACCTGCGGCGGCGCGATGCGTGTGAGGTAGTCGATGTGCCCGACGCCGCGGGCGCCCATCTCGGCCACGAGGAAGCGCGTCGTCGAGGTGACGCGGCAGACCGTGAGAGGCACGCCGATCTCGCCGTTGAGCGAGTTGACGGGCGCCACGGTCTCGGCGACCGACGACAGGACGGAGGCGAGCAGGTCCTTGACGCTCGTCTTGCCGGACGAGCCCGTGATGCCGACGATGCGCAGCTCCGGTGCGGCGTCGACGACCCCGCGGGCCAGCCGGCCGAAAGCGGTCTGGACGTCGTCGACGACGACGCAGGGCACGCCCTCGACGGCGCGTGCGGTGAGGGCCGCCACGGCCCCGGCCTGCACGGCGGCGCCGACGAAGTCGTGGCCGTCGGCGACCTCGCCGACGCGGGCGACGTAGAGGCTGCCCGGCCCGCACTCACGGGAGTCCGTCGTGACCGGTCCGTCGACGACAACCGCCTCCGGGGTGTCCGTGCCGTGCACCACACCCCCGGTCAGGTCGCGGATCTCGCTCAGCGTCAGGGGGATCACGAGGTGGCCTCCAGCTCCGTCTGCGAGCTGACGGCTGCGAGGGCGGCGCGCACGGCGTCGCGGTCGTCGAACGGGTGCTTCACTCCGTGGATCTCCTGACCCTTCTCGTGCCCCTTGCCGAGCACCACGACGGTGTCGACGGGGCGGTCCTTGCCTGCGGCCACCACCGCGAGGGCGATGGCCTCCGCGATCGCGTTCGAGCGCGTGCCGCCGTCGATGATCTCGCTCGCGCGGGCCGACCCGGAACGCAGGGCCTCCCGGGCTCCGGCGGTGACGGCCGCCCGGATCTCGGCGGGGTCCTCCGAGCGCGGGTTGTCGTCGGTGACGACGACGACGTCCGCCTGCCGGGCTGCCGAGGCACCCATGGCGGGACGCTTGCCGCGGTCGCGGTCTCCCCCCGCACCCAGCACGGCGATCAGCCGTCCAGGGGTCGAGGGTCGCAGCGCGGCCAGGGCGGCGTCGACGGCGTCGGGGGTGTGCGCGAAGTCGACGACGCAGCGCGGACCGTGCGCCCCGCCGGGCGACACGACCTGCATGCGCCCCGGCACGTCGGGAGCCACGGCCATGGCCGCCTCGACCTCCAGCGGTGCAATCCCGAGGCGGAGCAGGGCCAGGGCGGCCAGGGCGGTGTTGGCGACGTTGAAGTCGCCGGGCAGGTGCGACACGAGTGAGAGTGCGACGGCGCCCGAGCGCTCGCGCAGGGTGAAGCCGCCGCCCTCCCCCGGCTCGGCGAGCCAGTCGGCGTCGGCGGCCGCGGCGGGCTTCGTCGCCAGGGTGGTCGTGGGCACGGTGGCGTCACCGGCGAGACGCCGCCCCCAGTCGTCGTCGATGCACACCACGGCCGAGCGCGCCCGCTGCGGCGTGAACAGGGACGCCTTGGCGGCGAAGTAGTCCTCCATCGACGCGTGGAAGTCGAGGTGGTCCTGCGAGAGGTTGGTGAAGAGGGCGACGTCGTAGACGACGCCGTCGACGCGGTGCAGCTCCAGCGCGTGGCTCGAGACCTCCATGACGCAGGCGTCGAGGCCCCGCTCGCCCATCACCGCGAGGAGGGCGTGCAGGTCGGTGGCCTCCGGGGTGGTGCGCACCGACTCGACCGCCTCGTCGCCGATGCGCGTCTCGACCGTCCCGATGAGGCCGGTGCGCCGGCCGTGGGCGCGCAGCGCCGACTCGACGAGGTAGGCGGTGGTCGTCTTGCCGTTGGTCCCGGTGATGCCGACCATCGTCAGGCTCTGCGACGGCCGGCCGTAGACGGCGGCAGCGAGCTCGCCGAGCACGCTCCGGGGGTCATCGACCACGAGGACCGGCACGTCGGCGGCGCTGCCCTCGCCCGAGCGCAGCTCGGAGAGCCCTGCGGCGTCCGTGAGCACGGCCACGGCGCCGGCCGCCACGGCGTCGGCCGTGAACCGCACGCCGTGGACGTTGAACCCCGGCAGGGCGGCATACAGGTCACCGGGGACGACGGCGCGGCTGTCCAGCGTGACGCCGGTGACGAGGACGTCACCGGACTGCCCCGCGGCCTGGCCGCAGGGCTGCTGCGGGGCTGGGCGCTCGCGGGTGTGCAGGCTGGCGCCGTCTCCCGCCAGGGGGGTCAGGTCGCGAAGTCGCACACCCGACGTGGCGGGTCGTAGAGGGGAAGGTGACACGTCATCCCAACTTACAGGCCATCCCGTTTGGCCCGCGCATTGCTGATGACCTCCGGGTCGTCCGACGAGAGGGGCTTGTCGGCCCACACGTGGTAGTTCAGGTTGGACTTCGGGCTCGGCGGCGCACCCGTGCGCTCGAGCAGGTAGGTCATGATCTGGTTGAAGACCGGTCCGGCGAGCGCGCCACCGAACATTCCGGCGCTCGGCTTCTGGATGAAGACAGCGACGACGTACTTCGGGGCCTCGGCCGGCGCGAAGCCGATGAAGGAGGCGGTGAAGCCGTTGTAGCGCTTGAGCTTCTCGTCGTAGCGGTCGGCCGTGCCGGTCTTGCCCGCGACGCGGTAGCCCTTGATGCGGGCGGCGCTGGCGGTGCCGTCCTTGCCCGTGACCTCCTCCATCATCCGGGAGAGCTTCACGGCGGTGTCCTGCGAGACGACGCGCACGGGCGTGGTCGGTGCCGCGGGGATGAGCGTGCCGTTCTGGTCGACGGTGCCCTCGACGAGGGACGGAGGCATGCGCACGCCCTTGTTGGCGATGGTCTGGAAGACCCCGGCCTGCTGGATGGCCGTCACGGAGTAGCCCTGGCCGAACAGGATCGTGTAGCGGCGGCTGGAGATCCAGTCCTTGGCCCCGGCGAGGAAGCCCGCCGACTCCCCCGGGAAGCCCACCGGTGTCTTCGAGCCGATGCCGAACTTGCGGTAGTAGCCCTCCATCACGGCGGGCGAGACCCGCTCCCCGATCATGATGGTGCCCATGTTGGACGACTTGGCGAGCACGCCGGTGGCCGTCATGTTCTCGACGCCGTGGGGCTCGTTGTCCTTGAAGTTCGTGCCGGCGCGAGGCAGCCGAGGCGGGACGATGACGCCCGTGTCGGGGGTGATGACCTTCTGCTCGAGCGCGGCCGACATCGTCATCAGCTTGCCGGTGGAGCCCGGCTCGAAGGCGTCGTCGAAGGCGTAGTTGCGCAGGGACTTGGCCTGGGCGTCGGCCAGGTCGTTGGGGTCGAACGTCGGGGAGCTCGCCGCCGCACGGATCTTGCCGGTCGCCACCTCGATGACGACAGCCGTGCCCGACTCGGCGCCCACCGCGGACACCTGCTTGGCCAGGGCGTTCTCGGCGTACCACTGCAGGTCGGCGTCGATGGTCAGCTTCACGTCGCGCCCGTTGACGACCGGGGTGTCGACGCGCTGGGAGCCCGGGATGACGTAGCCGTCACGGGCGCGCTCGGCGACGTTGACCCCGGGCGTGCCCTTGAGCGTCGAGTTGTACATCTGCTCGATGCCGGCGGCGCCGGTCTGGTCGGAGGGCAGCACGAAGCCGACGAGCTGGCTCGAGGCCATCGACGTGGGGTAGACCCGCTGCGCGACGCGCTCGCCGTTGATGCCGGGGATGCCGAGCGCGCGGATCTCGCGGTAGATGGCCGGGTTGACGTCCTTCTTCAGCACGACGTAGCGGGTGTTGGCCCGGGTCAGCAGCTTCGTGAGGTCGCCCTCGGACACGTCCAGCAGCGGTGCGAGGTCCGCCGCGGCGCGCGAGACCCCGACCTGGCGGCGTACGCCGTCGACGACCGCCGTGTAGAGGGGCACGACCGTCGGGTCGGCCGTGAGGGTGTAGCGCTCGACCGAGGAGGCGAGCACCTGACCGTTCGTGTCGAGGATCTGACCGCGCAGGGCGGGCGTCGTCGTCTTGACGGTGCGCTTGGACAGCGCCGCGGCCTGGGTTGCCGACGCGTCGAAGGCCTGGATGCGCATGAGCTGGCCGGCGAAGATCGTGAAGACGAAGAGGATCGCCACGAACATCACGCGGGCCCGGCGCCTGGGGTTGGCGCGCGAGATCCGCAGGGGCCGACGAGGGCCACGGGGACCTCGCGGGCCACCGGACCTCGCGGACGCCGCACGTGGCTTCGACCCGGCCGCGCCACCGCGAACGGGTGCGCCGGACGACCTGCCCCGGCCGCTGCCGGCGCGGCCTGCGCCGCCGGACGCCGGGGTACGCGTCGGGCGCGCGGCCCGCACACCGGGCTGCGGCTTGGGGCTGGGCGCCGCACCGCTCCGCACCGATCCGGCCTGGCGGCTCGGCTGCGCCTGTCGGGGCTGCCGGGCCGGTCGAGGCTCTCGGGTCTGCCGGCTCCCCTGTGACTGCCGGGACTGCCGGGGCTGTCGGGCGGGTGCAGCGCCGCGACCGGTCCTCTGGGGATCGGTCCCTCGGTTCTGCGTCACCGGGTCACCTCGCCGTCGTCTGCTGGTCCTGCCCGTCCTGGCTCGACGCGGCCGGGGCGCCGGTCCCGTCGGTCGACGCGCCGGGCGTCCCGCCCAGTGTGGAGGCTGCGGGGGCCTGCGCCCCGGCACCCGGGGTCGTCGGCGTGGCGTCGTGTGACGGCGCAGCCGTGGCCCCCGCCGAGGAGGAGGCGGCGGAGGATGCGGCGGCGCTCGCCGTGCCGGACGACAGGATCTTGCTGACGGTCGAGGAGAAGGCGGGCGGAGTGGGGCTGGTCACGACGGGGAACGCGTTCTCCTTGGTGGCCGGCTCCGGCTTGCCCGTCACCGTGCCCGTGGACAGGTCGATGTAGCCGCGGGTGTTCATGCGGACCATGCCGATCTTGGCAGCGCTCGCGGCGAGGGCCCCCGTGGCCGACGCGCGCGCGATCTCCTCCTGGAGGTTGCCGGTCGTGTCGCTGAGCCGCACCGACTCGCGCTGGAGGTCACCGAGGGCCATGGCCCCCTGGGCGAGGGCGGTGTTGAGCAGCAGCAGCGTGATCAGGCCGACGGCGAGCAGCGCGATGCAGATCGCCGTGAACACGCCGTTGCCCGTGCGCGAGATGCTGCTCGGGATGACCCGCAGGGGCGTCGGGGCGGGCCCCCGTCGCGGCGTGCGGAGCGGCCTGGCCGTGGCAGTCATCTGGCTCATCGGGTGTGTCCCTTCCTGGTCCTGCTGGCTGAGGGCGTGGAGGTGGCGCGCACGCGCTCGGCGACGCGGAGGCGAGCCGAGGCGGCCCGCGGGTTCGTGGTGACCTCGTCGTCGTCCGGCGCCTCGGCGCCGCGGGTGACGAGGGAGAGGTATGCGGCGTGCTCGGGCAGCTCGACGGGCAGGCCGGGCGGCGTGCTGGAGGTCGCTCCCGCGGCGAAAGCCTGCTTGGTGGCGCGGTCCTCGAGCGAGTGGTAGGACAGCACGGCGATCCTGCCCCCGACGGCGAGCACGTCGATCGCCTCGTCGATGGCCCGGCGCCAGACCTCGAGCTCGTCGTTGACCTCGATGCGCAGGGCCTGGAAGGTCCGCTTGGCCGGGTGGCCGCTCTGGCGCTGCGAGGCGGCCGGGATGACCCGGCGCAGCATCTCGACGAGCCGACCCGAGGTCGAGTAGGGCTCGATCTCGCGGTCGTGGACGATGGCGCGGGCGATCTTGCGCGCGAAGCGCTCCTCGCCGTAGTCCCGCAGGATCCGGGTGAGGTCCTCGACCGAGTACGTGTTGAGCACGTCGGCGGCCGTCTGGCCGGTCGACTGGTCCATTCGCATGTCGAGCGGCGCGTCGACGCGGTAGGCGAAGCCGCGGTCGGCCTCGTCGAGCTGGAGCGAGCTCACGCCGAGATCGAAGAGGATGCCGTCGACCGCCGGCACGTCGAGGTCGGCGACGACGGTCTTGATCTCGTCGTAGACCGCGTGAACCGGACGGAACCGGTCGCCGAAACGCGCCAGTCGCTCGCCCGCCAGCGCCAGCGCCTCCCGGTCGCGGTCGATGCCGACGACGACGCACTCGGGGAAGCGTTCCAGCACGCCCTCGGCGTGGCCACCCATTCCCAGGGTCGCGTCGACGTGAACGGCGCCGGGCCGCTGCAGGGCCGGGGCGAGCAGCTCGAGGATCCGGTCGCGCATGACCGGGACGTGTCGTCCCGCTGCGGGTCCTCGGTCGCTCATGCTGCGTCCTTCACGCTGGTTCCTGGTGTTGCTGGTCGGTGCTGCTGGTGTGCTGCTGGTGGCGCCCGTCCTGCGGGGCCGCGGCTGCCACCTGCGGGCTGGTCCCCATCCGCTGCCTCGCCCGGGACGGGGGAAGTCGTCCCGGGTGTGGAGCGGCTGGAGGCCGGCACCCAGGTGGTATCGGGTGGGCCGGTGTCGGACTGGGCGGGCTGGTGCGGGCTGGTGCGCTGTCGAGGGCGGGACGTCGGGGTGGATCCGGGGCTCAGAAGAGCCCGGGGATCACCTCCTCCGCCGTGTCGGCGAAGCTCTGCTCGGTCTGCTCCAGGTAGGCGTTCCACACGGCGCTGTCCCAGACCTCGAGGCGGGAGCCGGCGCCGATGACGGTGACCTCGCGGTCGAGTCCGGCGTACTGGCGCAGGTTGGCCGGGATGGTGAAGCGGCCCTGCTTGTCGGGGATCTCGTCGGAGGCGCCCGAGAGGAACACGCGCATGTAGTCGCGGGCGGCCTTGCTCGTGGTGGGTGCCTGGCGCATCTGCTCGGCGACCTTGACGAACTCGTCCATCGGGTAGATGAACAGGCTGCGCTCCTGGCCGCGCGTGACCACGAGCCCGGATGCCATGCGGTCGCGGTACTTGGCGGGGAGGAACAGGCGGCCCTTCTCGTCGAGCCGGGGCGTGTGCGTCCCGAGAAACATCGTCCGCCACCTCCCCTGTCCGACCCGCAGACGTGCCATCTCCTGCCTTGTTGCCCCACCGTACTCCACTTTGCTCCACCGTCAACGAACTTTGGCCTCAATTGCCCCGGCGAGTTGCGCATCTGCGCAGGTCAGCGCGGGTGGTGCGAAGTGGAGCGGCGAGGACGAGGCCTGTTCCCGCGCACCGCCGCGAAGGGTCTCCGTGCCGCCGGCGCAGGCACACGGCATACGGCCCCACCACACCCGGGCGTGCTCAGCCGCCCCGCTGGGACGAACCGAACGCTCGCCTCGGACGTCGGGGTGGTGGAAAGTGGAGGAGAAGCCGGCCGACCCGCATCGCCGGGGATCGCTACCGGTTTTGCCGAAGCATGGGAGAAGATCTCCCCACGGGTCGCGCACCCCGCGAGAAGCAGGCTGCGCCACGACATGGGGACGAGCAGCGGAGGACAGCGTGACGAGGATCGAGACCGGGCGCGAGTCGTCCGCCAGCACCACGACGGCCGGCTCCGCGGCTGCGGGGGTCACCCCGTTCCCGTCGCGGGCGCCCGGCCGGTCCGACGGCTCGGCGTCCGACGCTCTCGACCTGCACCTCGTCCACGAGGTGGCCGACCGGCTCATGACCTCCATGACGCGCGTCATCGAGGGCAAGCCCGACGTCGTCCGCACCACGGTGACCGTGCTCTTCGCCGGAGGCCACCTGCTCATCGAGGACGTGCCCGGCGTGGGCAAGACGATGCTCGCCAAGACGCTGGCCCGCACGATCGACGCGACCGTGCGCCGCATCCAGTTCACGCCCGACCTGCTGCCGAGCGACGTCACGGGCGTCAGCATCTTCAACCAGGACGCCCGGCGCTTCGAGTTCCGGCCGGGCGCGATCTTCGCCAACGTGGTGGTCGGCGACGAGATCAACCGGGCCTCGCCGAAGACCCAGTCCGCACTGCTCGAGTCGATGGAGGAGCAGCAGGTCACCGTCGACGGCACGACCTACCCGCTGCACACGCCCTTCATCGTCATGGCGACCCAGAACCCCATCGAGATGGAGGGCACCTACCCGTTGCCCGAGGCCCAGCGAGACCGCTTCATGGCACGCATCTCGATGGGCTATCCGTCGCCGGCCGCCGAGCTCGACCTGCTCGCCACCCACGGGGCCCGCTCCCCGCTCGACGACCTCTCCCCCGTCACCGACGCCGAGACGATCACCCGCGTCGTGCACTCGGTCACGCGGGTGCACGCGAGCCCGGCGGTGAGCCAGTACATCGTCGACCTGGTCACCCGGACCCGCTCCAGCACCGCCCTGCGGCTCGGCGCGTCACCCCGTGCCGCGCTGCACCTGTTGCGCGCATCCCGGGCGTATGCCGCACTCGAGGGCCGCGACCACGTGATCCCCGACGACGTGCAGGCCCTGGCTGGACCGGTCCTCGCCCATCGGCTGATGCCCTCCAGCGAGACCCAGCTCGCCCGCCGGACCACCGCCGAGGTGGTGACCGACCTGCTGCGGCAGGTGCCGGTGCCGCCCGCCGCCCGATGACGACGAGCACGACCGGGAGAGGCCGCCGCCCATGGGCCGACTGCGCAGCGTCCTGACCACGAGGGGCCGCGCCTTCCTCGGCTCGGGAGTGGTCCTCGCGCTCGCCGGCGTCATCTTCGGCTTCCGCGACCTCACCCGCTTCGGGGTGCTGCTCATCGCCCTGCCGCTCATCTCGGCGGTGCTCGTGCGCACCCGCAAGACGCGGATGCACATCGAGCGGCAGACGCATCCCGAGCGCATCAGTGTCGGGCAGGACGCGCACGTCACCCTCTCCTTCGAGAACGTCTCGGGCACGACGACGCCGATCTTCCTGGCGGAGGAACGCCTCGACTACGTCCTCGGTGACCGGCCCCGGTTCGTCGTCGGCCGCATCCCGCCGGGACGGGTGCGCGCGATCGACTACGTCGTGCGCTCGCACCTGCGCGGTCGCTACCGGCTCGGGCCCCTCGGGGTGCAGGTCCAGGACCCCTTCGGGCTCGCCAACCGCAACGCCGTGCTCGAGGGAAGCTCGGACCTCGTCGTGCTGCCCGCCGTGCAGCCGCTCGCGTCGAGTCGTCAGCGCAGTTCGGGCGTCGGCTCGGAAGGAGAGCTGGCGCACCTGATCGCGCTGCACGGCGAGGACGACGTGACGATCCGCGAGTACCGCGACGGCGACGACCTGCGACGCATCCACTGGCCGGCCACCGCTCGCACCGGCGACCTCATGGTGCGCCAGGAGGACCGACCTGCCCAGCGCCGTGCCGTCGTGCTGCTCGACCCGCGGCCGGCCGCGCACGGCGGCGTGGGGGCCGGCAGCTCGTTCGAGTGGGCCGTCACGGCAGCGGCCTCCGTCGGCGCGCACCTCTACGAGTACGGGTATGCCGTCCACCTCGTGTGCGCCGAGACGGTCGAGAGCTCCCGAGCCGTCGAGACCATGACGACCGACGAGATGCTCGACGTCCTGGCCGTCGCCTCGATGCGCGACGAGTCCGGCGAGGACGAGATCCTGCGCGCCGGCCAGGCCCTGGCCGCGGCGGGTGGCTTCCTCGTGGCGATCGTCGGGGCCAGTGGGCGGGATGTCACCTCGCGCGTGGCGAGCCTGCGCCAGCCGGGCACCACCGGGCTCGCCCTCGTGCTCGACGCTGCGAGCTTCGGGGCCAGCCATGCCGAGCCCGCCCAGGACCACGTGGACGCCCTCAGGCTCGCCGGCTGGCGCGCGGTCCGGGTGACGAGCGAGGACGACGTCGCCCGCACCTGGTCGCTGCTGACCGCGGCTGCGGTGGGGAGCAGCCGATGAGCCGCCGCCGCTGGAGGATCACGCTCCTGGCCGCCTTCGCGACCCTCGGGGCGATCTACCCCATCACCAGCCTGTTCACCGCCGCCACGTGGCTGCCCGGGGCCGTGCTCGTCGTGGCCCTCGTGGCGGGCCTCGGCCTGCTGGGGCGGGGCCTGACCCGTTCCCGGCTGCTCGTCGTCGTCGTCCAGGTGCTGGTGACGGGCTACGTCCTGCTCGCGGTCTGGGCCGGGGACACGTTCGCCTTCCTGCTGCCCACCCCCGCCACGGCCGAGGCAGCCAACAGCCTCGGCCTGCAGGCCCTGGACACGGTGCAGCGGTACTCCGCGCCGGCTCCGCTCAACGACGGGACGACCTTCTGCCTGCTGATGGCCGTCGCCCTCGTGGCGATCGCCGTCGACGCCATGGCTGCCACGTGGCGCAGCCCCGCGGCTGCCGGGCTTCCGCTGCTCACGGCATACCTCATCACCGCCGCGAACGGCGACTCCGCGCTGGCGGTGCGCTACTTCGTCGTCCCGGTCGCCCTGTGGCTGGTCATGCTGCACACGACCGCCCGCGCCCAGTTCGGCCGTTGGGGCACCACGCATGCGGCCGCGGGCGGCGAGATCGAGGAGGCGGAGCAGGACCGGCAGACCCTGCGCTCGTTCTCGGCGGGCGCGGTCCAGCTGGGGCTGCTGGGAATCGTCGTGGCGGTCGCCATCCCCAGCCTCGTCCCGCACTTCCCGCCCCACTACCTGACCGAGGGGCTGGGCCGCTCGACCAGCAGCGGGGGCGAGGGCTCCGTCGGTTTCAACGACACCCTGGACCTCTCGCGCAGCCTCAACGACCAGGACCAGACACCGGTCCTGACCTACACGACGACCGGGTTCAGCCGCCCACCGCTCCGGGTACTCGCGACCTCCTACTACTCGCGTGGGCAGTGGAGCGTCGTCGGCTCGTCCACCGAGCGGCCCGACAGCCCTGCCCCGCTCCCCCCGCCGAGCCAGCGTCGCGACTACGTCATCACCGTCACCAACAACACGCTGGCGGCTCCGCGGATCGCCGCGCCCTACCCCGTCGTGGCTGTGGCGATGGAGGGCACGCCGTGGTCGATCGACCCGGTGACCCGGGACGTGCGGGTCGGCCGGGCGGTCAGCAGCTACCGCATCACCTACGCCGACCTCGCGCCGGCGCCGCCACAGCTGCGCGCGTCCGGTCCGCCGGACTCCCCCTCGATCACCAGCGACGACCTGGCCGTGCCCGACCGCAGCAAAGAGCTCCTCCAGCGCTGGTCCGACGAGGTCACCCGCGGACAGGACAACCCCCTGGACAAGGCCATCGCCATCCAGAACCACCTGCGCGACACGAGCGTCTACACCTACTCGCTCGACCTCGGGGAGCCGCTGCGCGACAGCCAGGGACGACTGCTCGACCCGATCCAGAGCTTCTACCAGACTCGCCGCGGCTACTGCGTGCAGTTCGCCACCGCGATGATCATGATGGCGCGCGCCCAGGGCATCCCGGCGCGGATGGCCATCGGCTTCCTGCCGGGGCAGCTCTCCGGCGAGCAGTACGTCGTGCGTGCCAGCGACGCGCACGCCTGGCCCGAGCTGTACTTCCAGGGCTTCGGCTGGCTCCGTTTCGAGCCGACGCCCGGCGCCCGCTCCGGCAGCCCGCCGCCGTATGCCGTGCTCGGGGCCAGCACGGGCGCCACCGGTGGGGGTCGTGAGGTCACCGAGAAGGCGTCCAGCGGGGCCGTCCCTTCAGCGGCGCCCACCACGGCGCGTCCGACGGCGGCTCCGGTCCAGCGGAAGTCGCCGACGTTCCTCGACACCGTCGGCTCGGTCTTCACGTGGCGCAACCTCGCCGTGGTCCTTGCACTCCTGATCGGGGTGCTCGCGGCCTTCTCGATGCCGATCACGGCCTGGCTGCTGCGCCTGCGTCGTCGCCGCGCCGCGGTGACGCAGCAGGACCTCATCGAGGCCGAGTGGGCCGAGCTGACCTCGCACCTCAGCGATCTCGGCATCGGCACACCGGCGGGGATCACCCTGCGCCAGCTGCGGACGCGGTACGTCACCGACGGGCACCTCGACCCGGAGAACGCCACGGCCATGGGCCGGGTCACCGCCACCCTCGAGAAGTCCCGCTACGACCTGCCCGAGCGCACCACGCCGGAAGAGGCGGCGGCCCTGCACGAGGACATCCGCGCGATCCGTCGCCAGATCGGCCGGACCCGCGCCTGGCAGGTGCGCGTCCGGTCGTTCCTGTGGCCGCAGGCGGCAGTGTCCTACTGGCGGTCCCTGCCCGGACGGCTCGGCGTCTCGGGGCGGCAAGGGTTCCGTCGGAACTGAGGCGACCCGACGCCGACCGGCGGGGTATGCGGAAGGCCAGGTGCCGTGGGCACCTGGCCTTCGCATACTGCTCGTCTGGGCGTCGCGACGCTCCTATGGATCGTCAAGTGGTTGCGGGTGGGTGTTCGAGGGTTCGGAAGAGGTCTCTGGCGATGTAGCGCTTGAGGCAGCGTTTGATCT
>NZ_JBFBLC010000009.1:0-88527 GCF_040702505.1 Terrabacter sp. NPDC080008 | reverse complement strand
TGGGCACTTTCCTGCAGGAAAGTGCCCACTCGACGTTCGTGCACCCGAGCGCGGGTCAGGCGTGGGGGAGGCGCTTGTGGATGTCCTCGCTCATGCGGACCACCGACAGGTAGAACTCGAGCGTCATGCGGACGACGGCCAGGTAGATGACCAGCAGCACCGGCCCGAGGACCAGCGCGAGCAGGCCGGCGCCGAGACTGGTGGCGAAGCCCGTGACCAGGAACACCAGCCACATGACGACGAGCGCGACGGTCGCCAGCACGTAGACGAACCGCACGAGAATCGGCGTGACGAAGTTGGTGAAGCTGAAGTCGAAGAGGGCGGTGAAGAAACCGGCCCCCTCGCGAGCGGGGTCGGGCAGCGTCGAGAAGCCGCTCGGGCCGCCGTGCCCGCCGGGGCCCTCGGGGATGCCGGAGCCACCGGCAGCCGGGACGGGCGGGGGAGGAGGCGTGGCTCCGGCTCCCGAGGAGGGCGCCGCACCGGGCGTCCCGGGCTGGCTGGTCGGCATCGGCGTCGTGGCCGGCTGGCTCCCTGACGGCTGGCCGGGCGGCTGGGCACCGGGTGGCTGGGCACCGGGTGGCTGGCTGCCGGGCGGCTGGCTGCCGGGCGGCAGGTTGAAGGACGGCTGCTCGGGCGGGTGGGGATCGGACATGGCTTCCCTCTCGGAAGGAGCGTGCGGATCGTCGACGGGTTCATGCTAGGTCGGCGCACCCCGCACGGACCGGGCCACACGCCGTCTGTCCGGGCCCGTTGTCGCAGGTCAGGCGGGCTCCACCGACCGCACGCGAGGGCCCGCGCGACGCGCCTGCCAGGGCATGGGTCTTGACGCGAAGCGCGCAGAGGGCCATATTCGTCGCGTTCGCATCGCGAGCCCCCGGTCCGGGGGGCGTGGCAGGTCACGTCGAGGGCGTACGGCTTTTCGAGCCGTGCGGGCGCCTCGGTGGTCGACCTCCGCCTCTTGACCCGGCTGGACACTCCTGCCCTTTGCCGGTAGGCTAGGCCTTTGCGCTGCCCATGCCCATCCTTCGCGACCTCGGTTGACCACCCACCGTGCCACCCGGCATCCGGTACGACCCCGGGACCCGCGAGCGGAGCCATGCGGCAACGCGGATCTGAAGATTCGAAAAAGGCCCGTGGAAGGACCCTCCTTGGCTGCCTCGCGTACTGCGACGAACATGTCCACCGCACAGACCCCTTCGGGGCGTCTGTCCTTCGCGAAGATTCGCGAACCACTCGAGGTCCCCGACCTCCTGGCCCTTCAGACGGAGAGCTTCGACTGGCTGCTCGGCAACGAGCGCTGGCAGGCTCGCGTCGCAGCGGCCAAGGCCGAGGGGCGCACCGACGTCCCCGACCGGTCCGGGCTCGAGGAGATCTTCGAGGAGATCTCCCCGATCGAGGACTTCAGCGGCTCGATGTCGCTGTCGTTCCGCGACCACCGCTTCGAGGAGACCCGCAAGACGATCGAGTCGTGCAAGGAGCGCGACCAGACGTACGACGCGCCGCTCTTCGTCACCGCCGAGTTCATGAACGCCCAGACGGGTGAGATCAAGAGCCAGACGGTCTTCATGGGCGACTTCCCCCTCATGACCGAGCGCGGCACCTTCATCATCAACGGCACCGAGCGTGTCGTCGTCTCGCAGCTCGTCCGCAGCCCGGGCGTCTACTTCGAGCGCACGCCCGACAAGACGTCCGACAAGGACATCTACACGGCGAAGATCATCCCGAGCCGCGGTGCCTGGCTCGAGTTCGAGATCGACAAGCGCGACATGGTCGGCGTCCGCGTCGACCGCAAGCGCAAGCAGTCGGTCACGGTGCTCCTCAAGGCCCTCGGCTGGACCGAGGCGCAGATCCTCGAGGAGTTCGGCGAGTTCGAGTCGATGCGCCTGACCCTCGAGAAGGACCACACGCAGGGCCAGGACGACGCGCTGCTCGACATCTACCGCAAGCTGCGCCCGGGCGAGCCGCCGACGAGGGAGGCCGCGCAGACCCTGCTCGACAACCTCTACTTCAACGGCAAGCGCTACGACCTGGCCAAGGTCGGCCGCTACAAGGTCAACAAGAAGCTCGGCCTCGACGCCTCGATCAACGACTCGACCCTGTCGATCGACGACATCGTCAAGACCATCAAGTTCATCGTCACGCTGCACGACGGCCAGGACTCGATGAAGGGCACCAAGAACGGCGAGGAGATCGACGTCCGCGTCGAGGTCGATGACATCGACCACTTCGGCAACCGCCGCCTCCGCTCCGTCGGCGAGCTCATCCAGAACCAGGTCCGCACCGGCCTGTCCCGCATGGAGCGCGTCGTCCGCGAGCGCATGACCACGCAGGACGTCGAGGCGATCACCCCGCAGACCCTGATCAACATCCGCCCCGTGGTGGCCTCGATCAAGGAGTTCTTCGGGACCTCGCAGCTGTCCCAGTTCATGGACCAGAACAACCCGCTCGCGGGTCTGACGCACAAGCGTCGCCTGTCCGCGCTCGGCCCGGGTGGTATCTCCCGTGACCGCGCGCAGATGGAGGTCCGTGACGTCCACCCGTCGCACTACGGCCGCATGTGCCCGATCGAGACCCCGGAAGGCCCGAACATCGGCCTGATCGGCTCGCTCGCCTCCTACGGCCGCATCAACGCGTTCGGCTTCATCGAGACGCCGTACCGCAAGGTCGTCGACGGCCACGTCACCGACGACATCGACTACCTGTCCGCCGACGAGGAGGACCGGTTCGTCGTCGCCCAGGCCAACGCGCCGCTCGACAAGTCGAACAACTTCACCGAGGACCGCGTGCTCGTGCGCACCAAGGGTGGAGAGGTCGAGCTCGTCCCCGGCGACGAGGTCGACTACATGGACGTCTCGCCGCGCCAGATGGTGTCGGCCGCGACGGCGATGATCCCGTTCCTCGAGCACGACGACGCCAACCGCGCGCTCATGGGCGCCAACATGCAGCGCCAGGCCGTCCCGCTCGTCAAGAGCGAGGCGCCGATCGTCGGCACCGGCATGGAGTTCCGCGCCGCCCTCGACTCGGGCGACGTCGTCCGCGCCGAGAAGGCCGGTGTCGTCCAGGAGGTGTCGGCTGACCTGGTCACCGTCGCCAACGACGACGGCACCTACCAGACGTACCGCATCGCCAAGTTCGCGCGCTCCAACCAGGGCACGAGCTACAACCAGGTCGTCGTCGTCAACGAGGGCGACCGGCTCGAGGCCGGCGGCGTCATCGCCGACGGTCCCGCGACCGACGGCGGCGAGATGGCGCTCGGGCGCAACCTGCTCGTGGCGTTCATGTCGTGGGAGGGCCACAACTACGAGGACGCGATCATCCTCAGCCAGCGCCTGGTCCAGGACGACGTCCTCTCCTCGATCCACATCGAGGAGCACGAGGTCGACGCCCGTGACACCAAGCTCGGCCCCGAGGAGATCACCCGGGACATCCCGAACGTCTCCGAGGAGGTCCTGGCCGACCTCGACGAGCGCGGCATCATCCGCGTCGGCGCCGAGGTCCGCGACGGCGACCTGCTCGTCGGCAAGGTCACGCCCAAGGGCGAGACCGAGCTGACGCCGGAGGAGCGCCTGCTGCGCGCCATCTTCGGTGAGAAGGCCCGCGAGGTCCGCGACACCTCCCTGAAGGTGCCGCACGGCGAGACCGGCACGGTCATCGGCGTCAAGGAGTTCCGCGCCGACCTCGGCGACGACCTGCCGCCGGGCGTCAACCAGCTCGTCCGCGTCTACGTGGCCAACAAGCGCAAGATCACCGACGGTGACAAGCTCGCCGGCCGCCACGGCAACAAGGGCGTCATCTCCAAGATCCTCCCGGTCGAGGACATGCCCTTCCTCGAGGACGGCACCCCGGTCGACGTCGTGCTCAACCCGCACGGTGTGCCGCGCCGAATGAACCTCGGCCAGATCCTCGAGCTGCACCTGGGCTGGGCCGCCAGCCGCGGCTGGAAGATCGAGGGCAACCCGGAGTGGGCCAAGGAGATCGCGCCCGACGCGCACGAGGCCCCTGCGGGCTCGCGCGTGGCGACGCCGGTCTTCGACGGCGCCTCCGAGGACGTGGTCACGGGTCTGCTCGACTCGACGCTCAAGACGCGCGACGGGGTTCGCCTCATCGACGCCTCGGGCAAGACGCGCCTGTTCGACGGCCGCTCCGGCGAGCCGTTCCCGGAGCCGGTGGCCGTGGGCTACATGTACATCCTCAAGCTCCACCACCTCGTCGACGACAAGATCCACGCTCGCTCGACCGGTCCGTACTCGATGATCACCCAGCAGCCGCTCGGCGGTAAGGCCCAGTTCGGTGGCCAGCGCTTCGGTGAGATGGAGGTCTGGGCCCTCGAGGCGTACGGCGCCGCCTACACGCTCCAGGAGCTGCTGACGATCAAGTCGGACGACGTTCCCGGCCGCGTGAAGGTCTACGAGGCCATCGTCAAGGGCGAGAACATCCCCGACTCGGGCATCCCGGAGTCGTTCAAGGTCCTCCTCAAGGAGATGCAGTCGCTGTGTCTCAACGTCGAGGTCCTGAGCTCCGACGGCACGACGATCGAGATGAAGGAGTCCGACGAGGAGGTCTTCCGCGCTGCGGAGGAGCTCGGTATCGACCTGAGCCGGCGTGAGCCGTCCAGCGTCGAAGAGGTCTGAGAAGGCCCCACCCGACGAAGGGGGCGTATGCCGTGAGGCCCGCCACGCGGCATACGCCACCCCCCGTCCCCCGAAACCACTCAGACCCGAAGACTCAACGAGAGTTACGAGAGAAGGAACCACGTGCTCGACGTCAACTTCTTTGACGAGCTGCGTATCGGCCTCGCCACCGCCGACTCCATCCGCCAGTGGAGCCACGGTGAGGTCAAGAAGCCCGAGACCATCAACTACCGCACCCTCAAGCCCGAGAAGGAGGGCCTGTTCTGCGAGCGCATCTTCGGCCCCACCCGGGACTGGGAGTGCAACTGCGGCAAGTACAAGCGCGTCCGCTTCAAGGGCATCATCTGTGAGCGCTGTGGCGTCGAGGTCACGCGCGCCAAGGTGCGCCGCGAGCGGATGGGCCACATCGAGCTCGCCGCCCCCGTCACCCACATCTGGTACTTCAAGGGTGTGCCGAGCCGCCTCGGCTACCTGCTCGACCTCGCCCCGAAGGACCTCGAGAAGGTCATCTACTTCGCGGCCTACATGATCACCTCCGTCGACGAGGACCAGCGTCACGCTGACCTGCCCTCGCTCGAGGCGCAGATCCAGGTCGAGAAGAAGGAGATCGAGAACCGTCGCGACGCCGACGTCGAGGCGCGCGCCCAGCTGCTCGAGAAGGACATCGCCACGCTCGAGGCCGAGGGTGCCAAGGCCGACGCCAAGCGCAAGGTCCGCGACTCGGCCGAGCGCGAGATGAACAACATCCGCAAGCGTGCCGACCAGCAGGTCGAGCGCCTCGAGCAGGTCTGGGACCGCTTCAAGAACCTCAAGGTCCAGGACCTCGAGGGCGACGAGATCCTCTACCGCGAGATGCGTGACCGCTTCGGTCTGTACTTCGAGGGCGGCATGGGCGCCGCGGCGATCCAGAAGCGCCTCGAGTCCTTCGACCTCGACGCCGAGGCCGAGTCGCTGCAGGAGATCATCGCCACCGGCAAGGGCCAGAAGAAGACCCGCGCCATCAAGCGGCTCAAGGTCGTCAACGCCTTCCAGATGACGACGAACCACCCGTCGGGCATGGTCCTCGACGCGATCCCGGTCATCCCGCCGGACCTGCGCCCGATGGTGCAGCTCGACGGTGGCCGCTTCGCGACCTCGGACCTCAACGACCTCTACCGTCGCGTCATCAACCGCAACAACCGCCTGAAGCGCCTGCTCGACCTCGGTGCGCCCGAGATCATCGTCAACAACGAGAAGCGCATGCTCCAGGAGGCCGTCGACAGCCTCTTCGACAACGGCCGTCGTGGTCGCCCGGTCACGGGCCCCGGCAACCGTCCGCTCAAGTCGCTGTCCGACATGCTCAAGGGCAAGCAGGGGCGTTTCCGCCAGAACCTGCTCGGCAAGCGCGTCGACTACTCCGGCCGTTCGGTCATCGTGGTCGGCCCGCAGCTGAAGCTGCACCAGTGCGGTCTGCCCAAGCAGATGGCGCTCGAGCTGTTCAAGCCGTTCGTGATGAAGCGCCTGGTCGACCTCGACCACGCGCAGAACATCAAGTCGGCCAAGCGCATGGTCGAGCGTGCCCGCCCGGTCGTGTGGGACGTCCTCGAAGAGGTCATCACGGAGCACCCGGTGCTGCTCAACCGTGCACCCACGCTGCACCGTCTCGGCATCCAGGCGTTCGAGCCGCAGCTCGTCGAGGGCAAGGCCATCCAGATCCACCCGCTCGTCTGCTCGGCCTTCAACGCCGACTTCGACGGTGACCAGATGGCCGTCCACGTGCCGCTGTCGGCGGAGGCGCAGGCCGAGGCCCGCATCCTCATGCTCTCGAGCAACAACATCCTGAAGCCGGCCGACGGTCGCCCCGTGACCATGCCGACCCAGGACATGATCACCGGCATCTACCACCTGACCGACGCCATCGACGGCGGTGGCCCGGGTGCGGGTCGGGCGTTCTCGTCCCCGTCGGAGGCCCGCATGGCCTTCGACCGTGGCGAGATCCTGCTCGGCTCGGCGATCAAGCTGCGCCTGACGGACGCCGTGCCGCCGGCCGGCTACGAGCTGCCGGAGGGTGTCGAGGCCGGCGAGGACGGCATCGTCCCGAGCCTGACGCTCGAGACGACGCTCGGTCGCGCGATCTTCAACGACACGCTGCCGGTCGACTACCCGTTCGAGAACCGTCCGGTCGACCGCAAGCGCCTGTCGGCGATCGTCAACGACCTCGCGGAGCGCTACTCCAAGGTCCAGGTGGCCGCGTCCCTCGACGCCCTGAAGGAGGCCGGCTTCCACTGGTCGACCCGCTCGGGCTGCACCGTCGCGATCTCCGACGTCACGACGCCGGACAACAAGACGAACATCCTTGAGGGCTACGAGACCAAGGCCGCCAAGGTCCAGACGCAGTACGAGCGCGGTCTGATCACCGACGACGAGCGCCGCCAGGAGCTCGTCGAGATCTGGACCCAGGCGTCCAACCAGGTCGCCAAGGAGATGGAGACCAACTTCCCGCGCACGAACCCCATCTACCGGATGGTGTCCTCGGGTGCTGGTGGTAACTGGTTCCAGATCCGCCAGATCGCCGGCATGCGTGGCCTGATGGCCAACCCGAAGGGCGAGATCATCCCTCGTCCGATCAAGGCGAACTTCCGTGAGGGCCTCACGGTGCTCGAGTTCTTCATCTCGACGCACGGTGCCCGCAAGGGTCTGGCCGACACGGCGCTTCGTACGGCCGACTCGGGCTACCTCACGCGTCGTCTCGTCGACGTGTCGCAGGACGTCATCATCCGTGAGGACGACTGTGGCACCGAGCGCGGCCTCAAGCTGCCGATCGCGCAGGTCAACGAGGTCACCGGCACGCGGTCGCTGAGCGAGGTCGTCGAGGCGTCGGTCTACGCCCGCACGCTGGCCGAGGACGTCACCGACAAGGACGGCACCGTCCTCGCCGAGGCCGGCATCGACCTCGGTGACGTCGTCATCGGCGCGCTCTACGCCGCCGGCGTCGACGAGGTCCGGGTCCGCTCGGTCCTGACCTGCGACAGCAAGGTCGGCACGTGTGCCAAGTGCTACGGCCGTTCGCTCGCGACCGGCAAGCTCGTCGACATCGGTGAGGCCGTCGGCATCATCGCGGCCCAGTCGATCGGTGAGCCCGGCACGCAGCTGACGATGCGTACCTTCCACACCGGTGGCGCCGCGGCGGCCGACGACATCACGCAGGGTCTCCCGCGTGTCGTCGAGCTGTTCGAGGCCCGCACCCCCAAGGGTGTGGCCCCGATCGCCGAGGCCACCGGCCGCGTCGAGATCGAGGACACCGACAAGGCCCGCCGCATCCTGCTCACGCCCGACGACGGCTCCGAGCAGCACGCGTACCCGGTCAGCAAGCGTTCGCGCCTGCTCGTCGGGGACGGCGACCACGTCGAGGTCGGCACCAAGCTGGTCCAGGGCGCGATCGACCCCAAGCAGGTCCTTCGCATCCTCGGCCCGCGCGCTGCGCAGAAGCACCTGGTGGACGAGGTCCAGCGCGTGTACCGCCAGCAGGGTGTGTCGATCCACGACAAGCACATCGAGGTCATCGTGCGCCAGATGCTGCGTCGCGTGACGATCATCGAGGCCGGCGACGCCGACCTGCTGCCCGGCGAGCTCGCCGAGCGGGGTCGCTTCGAGGACGAGAACCGTCGCGTCATGGCCGAGGGTGGCCGTCCGGCCGCCGGTCGTCCCGAGCTCATGGGCATCACCAAGGCCTCGCTCGCGACCGAGTCGTGGCTGTCGGCCGCGTCCTTCCAGGAGACGACCCGCGTGCTCACGCAGGCCGCCATGGAGGCCAAGTCCGACCCGCTGCTCGGCCTCAAGGAGAACGTCATCCTCGGAAAGCTCATCCCTGCCGGCACGGGCCTGCCCCGCTACCGGAACGTCAAGGTCGAGCCCACCGAGGAGGCCAAGGCCGCGATGTACTCGCTGCCGAGCTACGACGCCTACGACTACGCAGGCTTCGGCTCGGGCACCGGCGAGGCCATCCGTCTCGACGACGAGGCACTCGGTCTCGACCAGTTCTGACCGGTCCGCCGGCACCGCGTGAGCGGCGCCGGATGACCACCACGTATGCCGCTGGGCCGGCTCCCCGACAAGGGGAGCCGGCCCTTCGGTGTCTGGGCGCCTGCGGCCGCCGACGTGCCGCCCGGCCGACCTCGGTAGGGTGGCGCCATGACCGAGCCCACGGCCGCAGTGCCGCACGCGACCGAGCCCGTCCAGCCCGGCGAGCCCGCGCAGCCCGTCGACACCGCGCCAGCAGGGACCACCGACGCCGAGAGCGGCCCGGCGCCGACGATCATCGTGCTGACCGAGGAGGCCCTCAAGCCGGTCGACGTCGACAAGATCGTCGCCCTCCACGAGGAGGAGGCCCCGTCCTACCGCGTCCTCGTGCCGGCAGACACCGACCGCAACCTGCTGAGCTCGTTCCTGGACCACCTGAGCCTGTTCGAGATGCGCGAGGCGCTCGAGGCCCTCAAGCCGGTCGACCGCAGCGAGGCGCACGCCGACGCGCAGACGGCCCTGTCCGAGTCGCTCGCCGAGTTCCAGCGCCACGACGTCGTCGTCACCGGCGAGATCACAGCCGACGACCCCATGCCCACCCTCGACGAGGAGGTGGCCCGGCTCGGCGCCCGCGAGGTCGTCGTCGTGACCGAGCCCCACGCCGTCGAGGACACCTTCCACACCGACTGGGCCTCCAGGGCGCGGGAGACGCTCGGAGTGCCGGTGCTGCACATGTACGCCGGCGACTGGCGGCTCGGCTAGGCCGACACGCCCACGCGTCGGACGGGAACGGCATACCGCACCGGGGCGGGGATGGCCACTGTTACCGATTTGGTCGGCGTGCCGCGCGCCGGTACGCTTGAACACTGTGTCTGAGACGTGCGCTCAGGCATGCGCGATGACGGCCTCGGTGCCCTGTCCGCCCACTCCCGTGGTCGTGACATCACTGCGGTCCAGAGCACCCCTCTCGCCGGGCAATCCCGTCGGTCGACCGCCATGGAGCGGGCGTGGACGGGGGAGTGCAGGGGAGAGAACCGGCGCCGACACACCCGACCTCGGGGGTCGAGGCGCCGAACAGCCAAGGAGCCGTCCTCCGGGACGACCGACAACCACCGTTATGGAGTAACCAGGTTGCCTACCATCAACCAGCTGGTCCGCAAGGGCCGCCAGGACAAGGCCAGCAAGGCCAAGACCCCGGCGCTGAAGGGCTCGCCCCAGCGCCGCGGGGTGTGCACCCGCGTGTACACCACCACCCCCAAGAAGCCGAACTCGGCCCTGCGCAAGGTCGCCCGTGTGCGCCTCAGCTCCGGCATCGAGGTCACGGCCTACATCCCCGGCGTCGGCCACAACCTGCAGGAGCACTCGATCGTGCTCGTGCGCGGTGGTCGTGTGAAGGACCTCCCGGGTGTGCGTTACAAGATCGTCCGCGGCACGCTCGACACCCAGGGTGTCAAGAACCGCAAGCAGGCTCGTAGCCGTTACGGCGCGAAGAAGGAGAAGAGCTGATGCCTCGTAAGGGACCCGCTCCGAAGCGCCCGCTCGTCGTCGACCCGGTCTACTCCAGCCCGCTCGTCACGCAGCTCGTCAACAAGATCCTCCTCGACGGCAAGAAGTCGATCGCCGAGACGATCGTCTACGGCGCCCTCGAGGGCTGCCGCCAGAAGACCGGCACCGACCCCGTCGCCACGCTCAAGCGTGCGCTCGACAACGTCAAGCCGGCCATGGAGGTCAAGAGCCGTCGCGTCGGTGGCGCGACCTACCAGGTGCCGATCGAGGTCAAGCCCAACCGCTCGACCACGCTCGCCCTGCGCTGGCTCGTCGGCTACTCGCGCCAGCGTCGCGAGAAGACGATGACCGAGCGCCTCATGAACGAGATCCTCGACGCGAGCAATGGCCTCGGTGCCGCTGTCAAGCGCCGCGAGGACACGCACAAGATGGCCGAGTCCAACAAGGCCTTCGCGCACTACCGCTGGTGACCAGCGGTCCGGTCGGTATGCCGGGGAGCCCGCTCCGCGGCATACCGACCGGGCACGCGCCCGCCCGTCCCGCGACGAGGCCCGGCGCCCCGAGATTCACTTTCGACGAATGAGACGAGAAACCTGACGTGGCACTCGACGTCCTGACGGACCTCAACAAGGTCCGCAACATCGGCATCATGGCGCACATCGACGCTGGCAAGACCACGGTGACGGAGCGCATCCTCTTCTACACCGGTGTCAACCGCAAGATCGGTGAGACCCACGACGGTGCGTCGACGACCGACTGGATGGAGCAGGAGAAGGAGCGCGGCATCACGATCACGTCTGCCGCCGTGACCTCCTTCTGGGAGGGCACCCAGATCAACATCATCGACACCCCCGGACACGTGGACTTCACGGTCGAGGTCGAGCGCTCGCTGCGCGTCCTCGACGGTGCCGTCGCCGTGTTCGACGGCAAGGAGGGTGTCGAGCCGCAGTCCGAGACGGTGTGGCGTCAGGCCGACAAGTACGACGTGCCGCGCATCTGCTTCGTCAACAAGATGGACAAGCTCGGCGCGGACTTCTACTTCACCGTGCAGACGATCAAGGACCGCCTCGGCGCGGAGCCGCTCGTCATGCAGCTGCCGATCGGCGCCGAGAACGACTTCGTCGGCGTCATCGACCTCATCTACAAGCGCGCCCTCGTGTGGCCCGGCGACGCCAAGGGCGACGTGACCATGGGCGCCAAGTACGAGATCCAGGAGATCCCGGCCGACCTGCAGGAGAAGGCCGACGAGTACCGCATGGCCCTCGTCGAGCGCGTCGCCGAGTCCGACGACGAGCTCATGGAGAAGTACCTCGGCGGCGAGGAGCTCACCGTCGACGAGCTCAAGGCCGGCATCCGCAAGCTCACCGTGAACTCCGAGATCTACCCGGTGTTCTGCGGCTCGGCGTTCAAGAACCGCGGTGTGCAGCCGATGCTCGACGCCGTCGTCGACTACCTCCCGTCGCCGCTCGACGTGCCGGCCATGATCGGCCACAAGCCGGGCAACGAGGAGGTCGAGCTGACCCGCGCGCCCAGCAAGGACGAGCCGTTCTCGGCCCTGGCCTTCAAGGTCGCCGCGCACCCGTTCTTCGGCACGCTGACCTTCATCCGTGTCTACTCCGGGCACGTCTCCGCCGGCACCCAGGTCATCAACTCGACCAAGGGCAAGAAGGAGCGCATCGGCAAACTGTTCCAGATGCACGCCAACAAGGAGAACCCGGTCGAGGAGGCCATGGCCGGCCACATCTACGCGGCCATCGGCCTGAAGGACACGACGACCGGCGACACGCTGTCGGACGCCAACGACCAGATCGTCCTCGAGTCGATGACCTTCCCCGACCCGGTCATCCAGGTCGCCATCGAGCCCAAGACCAAGGGTGACCAGGAGAAGCTCTCCACGGCCATCCAGAAGCTCTCCGCCGAGGACCCCACCTTCCAGGTGCACCTCGACGAGGACACGGGCCAGACGATCATCGCCGGCATGGGCGAGCTGCACCTCGACATCCTCGTCGACCGCATGAAGCGCGAGTTCAAGGTCGAGGCCAACGTCGGCAAGCCGCAGGTGGCCTACCGCGAGACGATCCGTCGCGCGGTCGAGAAGTACGACTACACCCACAAGAAGCAGACCGGTGGTTCCGGCCAGTTCGCGAAGGTGCAGGTCACCTTCGAGCCCCTGGGCGAGACCGAGGACGGCTCGCTGTACGAGTTCGTCAACGCCGTCACCGGTGGCCGCGTGCCGCGCGAGTACATCCCGTCGGTCGACGCCGGTATCCAGGACGCGATGCAGTACGGCGTGCTCGCCGGCTACCCGCTCGTGGGCATCAAGGCGACGCTGAACGACGGTGCGTACCACGACGTCGACTCCTCGGAGATGGCGTTCAAGATCGCCGGCTCGATGGTCTTCAAGGAGGCCATCAAGAAGGCCGACCCCGTCCTGCTCGAGCCGATGATGGCCGTCGAGGTCCGTACGCCCGAGGACTACATGGGCGACGTCATCGGTGACATCAACTCCCGCCGTGGCCAGATCCAGGGCATGGAGGACATCAGCGGCGCCAAGGTCGTCAAGGGCCTCGTCCCGTTGTCCGAGATGTTCGGCTACGTCGGTGACCTGCGCTCCAAGACGCAGGGCCGCGCGAGCTTCTCCATGGAGTTCGACTCCTACGCAGAGGTCCCCAAGGCCGTTGCCGAGGAGATCATCAAGAAGACCCGCGGGGAGTGACTGCGGGACATCCCGTAGTCTCTTCCATCGGAAACCACCCCAACAGCGCCACGTCCTGCCCTGGTCGTACGGCGTAACACTAAGAAGTCCTGAGGAGGACCACAGTGGCGAAGGCAAAGTTCGAGCGGACCAAGCCGCACGTCAACATCGGCACCATCGGTCACATCGACCACGGCAAGACGACGCTGACGGCTGCGATTTCCAAGGTTCTGCACGACAAGTACCCGGACCTGAACCCCCAGTTCGCGTTCGAGGACATCGACAAGGCTCCCGAGGAGCGCCAGCGCGGTATCACCATCTCCATCGCGCACATCGAGTACCAGACGGAGGGCCGCCACTACGCCCACGTCGACTGCCCCGGCCACGCTGACTACGTGAAGAACATGATCACGGGTGCGGCCCAGATGGACGGTGCCATCCTCGTGGTCGCCGCCACCGACGGCCCCATGCCGCAGACGAAGGAGCACGTCCTCCTGGCCCGCCAGGTCGGCGTCCCCTACATCGTCGTGGCGCTCAACAAGGCCGACATGGTCGACGACGAGGAGATCCTCGAGCTCGTCGAGATGGAGGTCCGTGAGCTCCTGTCGCAGTACGAGTTCCCGGGCGACGACCTGCCGGT
The DNA here is from genome assembly GCF_040702505.1 of Terrabacter sp. NPDC080008. Taxonomy (NCBI): domain Bacteria; kingdom Bacillati; phylum Actinomycetota; class Actinomycetes; order Micrococcales; family Intrasporangiaceae; genus Terrabacter; species Terrabacter sp. NPDC080008. The sequence goes on along the minus strand of NZ_JBFBLC010000009.1, from coordinate 75,056 downwards.
CGTGCAGGTCTCGGCGCTCAAGGCGCTCGAGGGCGACGAGAAGTGGGGCCAGTCGGTCCTCGACCTCATGGACGCCGTCGACAACTCCATCCCGGAGCCCGAGCGTGACATCGACAAGCCGTTCCTGATGCCCGTCGAGGACGTCTTCACGATCACCGGTCGTGGCACGGTCGTCACCGGCCGCATCGAGCGCGGTGTCCTCAAGGTCAACGAGGAGGTCGAGATCGTCGGCATCCACACCGGCCCGCCGGCCAAGACCACCGTCACCGGTGTCGAGATGTTCCGCAAGCTGCTCGACGAGGGTCGCGCCGGTGAGAACGTCGGTCTGCTCCTTCGTGGCACCAAGCGCGAGGACGTCGAGCGTGGCCAGGTCGTCGTCAAGCCCGGCTCGATCACCCCGCACACGGACTTCGAGGCGCAGGTCTACATCCTGTCCAAGGACGAGGGCGGCCGTCACACGCCGTTCTACGACAACTACCGCCCGCAGTTCTACTTCCGCACCACGGACGTGACGGGTGTCGTGCACCTGCCCGAGGGCACCGAAATGGTCATGCCCGGCGACAACACCGACATGACGGTCGAGCTCATCCAGCCGATCGCCATGGAGGACGGCCTCAAGTTCGCCATCCGTGAGGGTGGCCGCACGGTCGGCGCCGGTCGCGTCACCAAGATCATCAAGTGATCTGACGCTGCACCTGCAGCACAGCAGTACGCGTAGGGCCCGTTCCGCTTCGGCGGGGCGGGCCCTTCCGCTACGCGTGGGGCGTCGCCAGACGCCCGACGGCCCTGGCGGCGTGGAGCGTCGGCGGCCGTATGCCGGGACGTGCTCTTCCAGCGAGACGTGGCCGCCGCCGATGCCGCTCGCGCCGTCAGGCGCCCCGCTCCCTCTCGTAGGCCGTCCCAGTCGAGTGGGCACTTTGCTACGCGCGGCCTCGCCGCGGGCGCCAGGCCCAAGGGGTGACCTCGTGGAGGAGGGCCGCGATCTCGACTCGCACGAGGTCGGCGTGGGGGACGGTGACGGGGATGCCGCTGTCGAGGGGCTGCTCGCCGAGGGCCAGGTGGAGGCTGCGAAGGGTGTGCATGGTGTTGGTGGCCTCGGGCGGCACGGAGCCGGGGGAGCCGGCGGCGAAGAGGCGCCGCACGTGCTCCAGCCAAGCGACGGAGGTGACCTCGTCCAGGTCCGACCGGGCCAGAACGAGTGCCAGGGCGTGGGCGACCCGGTCGTCCTCCTGGTCCCGCCACACGCAGGGCGTCGGCGCGACGAGGCGGCGGGCCAGTGCGTCGAGCAGGTCGGCAGGACGGCCCAGGCCGGCGGCTCCGCAGGCGCCGAAGAAGTCCGCCCCGTGGGCGACGGCGTGGAGCCATCCGAGCAGCGGGTCGTGGCCGCGCTGGTCGCGCTCACCGACGTACCACGTGGTCACCGCGGGGACCCAGGCCTGCTCGCCGTCGCCTGCCCGGACCAGCGCGGCGAGCACCAGCGGGGCGAAGGCCCGGGCCTCGATGCGGTCGTGGCGCAGCCGCTCGAGCATGGCCGTCGCGAGCGACGCGCGGTCGCCCGGCGTGAGCGCACCGGTGCGCACGAGCGCCGAGAGGGCGGCATACGCACTCTCGTCCCGGACGACCGGGTCGGGGGAGGCGAGGTCGTGGACGAGCCGGGAGAGCGAGGCGTCGGGCATGCGCCAAGAGTGCCAAAGCGGCGTTTCGCCTGCGAGGAGGGATCCAGTGCCGTATGACTGGCCCATGGTGTCGACAGGGGAGAACGACGGGATCGCCGCACGAGTCCGCGCGGGCCGGAGGTGTCGCGGTGGCGCGCGATGGGCGGCCGTTCTCGTCGCCGCGCTGGTGCTGCCCCTGGCGGGCTGCGCCAAGGAGGGGCGGGTGGACACCGCCGCGCCGTGGGGCGCGGCCGCGACCTCGGGGCCGGTCCTACCGCCGGCTCGGACGGTCACCGTCATGGCCCCGGCCGTCGTGAGCCCGACGATGCAGCCGACCACGCCCTCTCCCGGGGCCTCAGGCGCCGGTCGGCCGGTCATGGTCGGGCACCGCGTCAGCGCCCGGCGGGCGGGCGTGTCCTTCGACGTCCCGGACGGGTGGCGTGCCATCGACCCGGCCCTCGCCACCAGTGGCGGCGCGCCGGCCCTGCCCGACTCCTTCCGCGCGCTGGCCCAGCAGTCGGGGCAGACGCCGGAGGAGTTCCTCAAGCGGATCGGCACGCTGATGGAGGTCCTGGTCATGGCGCCCCCGCGGCACGGTTTCGCCGACAACGTGTCGGTGATCCCCACGCCCGTAGGTCTGCCCAGCGCGCAGGAGCTGCGCGACCAGCTGGCGACGGCGGGGGCGGCAGTGGTCAGCGTTCAGCGACTGGCCACTCCGGTGGGCGACGCCCTCGTCGCCAAGTCGCGGCTCACCATCGGCACCAAGGTGGTGTCCAGCCGCTCGATCGCGCTGGAGGTGAGCGGCCGGCTGACCTACATCACGGTCTCGGCCTCCGACTGGAGCAGTGCCGACACCATCGCCGACGGGATCCTGCGCTCGCTCCGTCGCGCCTGACCGGGGGCCCGGACCGCCGGCCGGGCCAGGTGGACGGATAGGGTCGTTGGCCATGGCGCACTCGTTCGACACCGACACCGAAGCCCAGGGCCTCATCGACTACGTCGACGCCTCACCCACGCCCTTCCACGCGTGCGAGCAGGCCGCGGCCCGGCTCGCGGCAGAGGGCTTCACCGAGGTCGACGAGTCCGCCGCCTGGCCCACCGAGCCCGGCCGCCACTACCTCGTGCGGGGCGGGTCGCTCATCGCCTGGGACACCACGGGCGCCCACGGCGCCGGGTCCGGTCCGGCAGCCGGCTTCCGGGTCGTCGGGGCGCACACCGACAGCCCGAACCTGCGCATCAAGCCCCACCCCGACCACGCGCGCGCCGGCTGGCAGCTGCTCGGCGTCGAGCCCTACGGCGGGCTGATCCTCAGCTCCTGGCTCGATCGCGACCTCGGCCTCGCCGGCCGGGTCGCTGTGCGGGGGGCCGGGGGAGTCGAGACCCGCACCTTCCACGGCCGCGAGGCGCTGCTGCGGGTCGCGCAGCTGGCGATCCACCTCGACCGCAGCCAGAACGACGAGCTGACGCTCAACAAGCAGGCCCACATGGAGCCGCTGTGGGGCCTCGGCAACGAGCCGGGCGACTTCGTCGGCTACCTCGCCGAGCAGGTCGGGGTCGACCACCACGACGTCCTCTCGTGGGACGTGATGACCCACCCCGTTCAGCCGTCGACGCGGCTGGGCCGCTCCCGCGAGCTCATCGCCGCACCGCGGCTCGACAACCTCGCAACGTCGTATGCCGGGGTGCGGGCCCTGCTCGACGCCGTGACGACCGAGCCCGCCCACGTGCCGGTGCTCGTGCTGTTCGACCACGAGGAGATCGGCAGCACCTCCGAGCGCGGCGCCACCTCGACCCTGCTGCCGTCGGTGCTCGAGCGCATCGTCGCCGCCGGCGGCGGCACGCGCGACGACTACTGGCGTGCCCTGGCCTCGACCGTCATCGCCTCCGGCGACATGGGCCATGCCACGCACCCCAACTACGCCGACCGGCACGAGCCGCTCCACCAGATCGCCGTCAACGCCGGGCCGGTCCTCAAGGTCAACACCAACCTGCGCTACGCCACCGACTCCGTGGGCGCCGCGGCCTTCCGGCTCGCGTGCGAGCAGGCCGGCGTCCCGATGCAGACCTTCGTGACGCGCAGCGACCTGCCGTGCGGCTCCACCGTCGGGCCGGTCACGTCGTCGCTGACCGGGGCCACCACGGTCGACTTCGGGGCGGCGCTGCTCTCCATGCACAGCACACGCGAGCTCATGGGCGCCGAGGACCCCGCGATGTATGCCGCCGCGCTGAGCGCCTTCCTCGCGCCGGCCTGAGACCCGGCCCTCGGCCCCGTCCCCGGGGCCACCCGGGAACGGGCGGGAGGGCGGCATACGTGCTCGGTGGACGTGCCCCGGCGTGGGGGAGCGCCGGACGACGCGCCACGTTTGCGGTCCTGGCCCCCGTGCCCGGCCCGATTTGATAGTGCAGCGCGCCCTCTGGCACACTGTTCAGGTTGCTTGTCGCGCGTCGCTGACCCATGTCGGTGGCGCCGCCCCTTGAGAGCCTCCTGACGGGGACTCGCCCGGACTCCTCTCGGAGGCCCGAGGGAAGCGCAGGCACCCGGTTCGGCCGGGCAATCCACACGAGAGTGGCACTGAGGCGTGCACCTTTCGCCGCGGAGCGGGCGCGACACGCCCGACCTCGGGGGTCGGATGCCAAGGGAACCGGTAGTCAGAAGCGAGAGAGAGACGTTCATCAGATGGCGGGACAGAAGATCCGCATCCGGCTGAAGTCGTACGACCACGAGGTCATCGACAACTCGGCCCGGAAGATCGTTGACACAGTGACGCGCGCCGGCGCGACCGTGGTGGGCCCCGTCCCGCTGCCGACGGAGAAGAACGTGTTCGTCGTCATCCGGTCGCCGCACAAGTACAAGGACAGCCGCGAGCACTTCGAGATGCGCACGCACAAGCGTCTCATCGACATCATCGACCCGACGCCCAAGGCCGTCGACTCGCTGATGCGTCTCGACCTGCCGGCGGACGTCAACATCGAGATCAAGCTCTGAGGCGGTTGATCATGACTGTTGCAACCACGACCTCCAGCAAGACCATCAAGGGCGTGCTCGGCGAGAAGCTCGGCATGACCCAGGTGTGGGACGCCGACAACAAGCTCGTCCCCGTCACCGTCGTCAAGGCCGGCCCCTGCGTCGTCACGCAGGTGCGCGCCGACGAGACCGACGGCTACTCCGCGGTCCAGATCGCCTTCGGTGCGATCGACCCGCGCAAGGTGAACAAGCCGATGACCGGCCACTTCGAGAAGGCCGGCGTGACGCCGCGCCGTCACCTCGTCGAGCTGCGCACGGCCGACGCCGCCAGCTACGAGCTCGGCCAGGAGATCACGGCCGAGGCCTTCGAGGCGGGCCAGCGCGTCGACGCGACCGGCACGACCAAGGGCAAGGGCTTCGCGGGTGTCATGAAGCGCCACGGCTTCGCCGGCGTCTCCTCCTCGCACGGCGCCCACCGCAACCACCGCAAGCCGGGCTCCATCGGCGGCTGCTCGACCCCCGGCCGTGTCTTCAAGGGCATGCGCATGGCCGGCCGCATGGGTGGCGTTCGCCAGACGACCCAGAACCTCCAGATCCACGCCGTTGACGCCGAGAAGGGTCTGCTGCTCATCAAGGGTGCCGTCCCCGGCCCCCGCGGTGGCATCGTCCTGATCCGCACGGCTGCGAAGGGTGCATGAACGACATGGCAACCAAGACGCAGAACCTCCCCGCCGAGATCTTCGACGTCCAGACCAACGTCCCGCTGATCCACCAGGTCGTGGTGGCCCAGCTCGCGGCCGCTCGTCAGGGCACGCACTCGACCAAGACCCGCGGCGAGGTCCGCGGCGGTGGGCGCAAGCCGTACCGCCAGAAGGGCACCGGCCGCGCCCGTCAGGGCTCGACCCGCGCTCCGCAGTTCGCCGGCGGTGGCACCGTCCACGGCCCGCAGCCGCGTGACTACGCGCAGCGCACCCCCAAGAAGATGAAGGCCGCCGCCCTGCGCGGTGCCCTCTCCGACCGGGCCCGCTTCGACCGCATCCACGTCGTCGACTCCATCGTCTCGGGCGACGTGCCCTCGGCGAGGGACGCCGCCGCCCTGCTCGCCGGCCTGACCGAGCGTCGCAACCTGCTCGTCGTGCTCGAGCGCGGCGACGAGGTGTCGTTCAAGTCGGTCCGCAACCTGCAGAACGTCCACGTCCTGGTCGCCGACCAGCTCAACACGTACGACGTCCTGTGCGCCGACGACATCGTCTTCACCCAGGCCGCGCTCGACGCGTTCGTCGCGGGCCCCGTGAAGGCCGACAAGGCCGACAAGGAGGCCACCAAGTGAGCATCCACACCAAGGACCCCCGCGACATCCTGATCGCGCCGGTCGTCTCCGAGAAGTCCTACGGGCTGCTCGACGAGGGCAAGTACACCTTCATCGTCGACCCCCGTGCGAACAAGACGGAGATCAAGATCGCCATCGAGCAGATCTTCAACGTCAAGGTCGACAAGGTCCACACCCTGAACCGCCAGGGCAAGACCCGTCGCACCCGTTTCGGCCTCGGCAAGCGCAAGGACACCAAGCGTGCGATCGTCTCCCTCCGCGAGGGATCGATCGACATCTTCGGTGCGGGCGCCTGAGATCGACGAAGAACAAGGACTGAGCCAACATGGGTATCCGTAAGTACAAGCCGACCACGCCGGGCCGTCGTGGCTCGTCGGTCGCCGACTTCGTCGAGATCACGCGTTCGACTCCCGAGAAGTCGCTCGTTCGCCCCCTGTCCAAGACGGGTGGCCGCAACAACGCCGGCCGCATCACCACGCGCCACATCGGTGGTGGCCACAAGCGTGCCTACCGCGTCATCGACTTCCGTCGCCACGACAAGGACGGCGTGCCGGCCAAGGTCGCGCACATCGAGTACGACCCCAACCGCACCGCGCGCATCGCGCTCGTGCAGTACGCCGACGGCGAGAAGCGCTACATCCTGGCGCCGAACCGCCTCAAGCAGGGCGACCCGATCGAGAACGGCCCCGCCGCCGACATCAAGCCGGGCAACAGCCTCCCGCTGCGCAACATCCCGGTCGGTACCGTCGTGCACGCGATCGAGCTGAAGCCCGGTGGCGGCGCCAAGATCGCCCGCTCCGCCGGTGCTCGCGTCCAGCTCGTCGCCAAGGACGGCCCCTACGCCCAGCTGCGTATGCCGTCCGGCGAGATCCGCAACGTCGACGCGCGCTGCCGCGCGACCGTCGGCGAGGTGGGCAACGCCGAGCAGAGCAACATCAACTGGGGCAAGGCCGGCCGCATGCGCTGGAAGGGCAAGCGCCCGACCGTCCGTGGTGTCGCCATGAACCCGGTCGACCACCCGCACGGTGGTGGTGAGGGCAAGACGTCCGGTGGACGTCACCCCGTCAGCCCCTGGGGCCAGGCCGAGGGCCGCACCCGCAAGGGACACAAGGAAAGCGACAAGCTCATCGTGCGTCGCCGTCGTACTGGCAAGAAGCGCTGATAAGGAGCCTTTGGAATGCCTCGTAGCCTGAAGAAGGGCCCCTTCATCGACGACCACCTTCAGAAGAAGGTGGACGCCCAGAACGAAGCGGGCACCAAGAACGTCATCAAGACCTGGTCGCGTCGTTCGGTCATCAGCCCGGACATGCTCGGTCACACCTTCGCCGTCCACGACGGCCGCAAGCACGTCCCGGTGTTCGTCACCGAGTCGATGGTCGGCCACAAGCTCGGCGAGTTCGCACCGACCCGCACGTTCAAGGGTCACGTGAAGGACGACAAGAAGGGTCGTCGTCGCTGATGGCCATCGAATCCAAGGAAGAAGTCATGGAAGCCAAGGCTTCGGCGCGGCACGTCCGTGTCAGCCCGCAGAAGGCTCGCCGTGTCGTGGACCTCATCCGCGGCAAGGCCGCCACCGACGCCGTCACGGTGCTCACCTTCGCCCCGCAGTCGGCCTCCGAGCCGGTCAAGAAGGTGCTCGAGAGCGCCATCGCCAACGCCCGTGTCAAGGCCGACCGCGAGTCGGTCGCCTTCGACGAGCGCAACCTGGTCATCTCGGCCGCGTTCGTCGACGAGGGCCCGACGATGAAGCGCTTCCGCCCGCGTGCCCAGGGCCGCGCCGGACGCATCAACAAGCGCACGAGCCACATCACCGTGGTCGTGACGCAGCCGGAGAACAAGAAGGGAGCCCGCTGATGGGTCAGAAGGTCAACCCCCATGGCTTCCGTCTCGGCATCACGACGGACCACAAGAGCCGCTGGTTCGCCGACTCGACGAAGTCGGGTCAGCGCTACCGCGACTACGTCAAGGAAGATGTCGCCATCCGTCGCCTGATGGAGAAGGGCATGGAGCGCGCGGGCATCGCCTCGGTCGAGATCGAGCGCACCCGTGACCGCGTCCGCGTCGACATCCACACCGCCCGCCCCGGCATCGTCATCGGTCGCCGTGGCGCCGAGGCCGACCGCATCCGCGGCGAGCTCGAGAAGCTCACGGGCAAGCAGGTCCAGCTGAACATCCTCGAGGTCAAGAACCCCGAGATCGTCTCCCAGCTGGTCGCCCAGGGCATCGCCGAGCAGCTCTCGGCCCGCGTCGCCTTCCGTCGCGCCATGCGCAAGGGCATGCAGTCCGCCCAGCGCGCCGGTGCCAAGGGCATCCGCGTGCAGGTCTCCGGCCGCCTCAACGGCGCCGAGATGAGCCGCACGGAGTTCTACCGCGAGGGTCGCGTCCCGCTGCACACGCTCCGTGCGCAGATCGACTACGGCTTCTACGAGGCCCGCACGACCTTCGGTCGCATCGGCGTCAAGGTGTGGATCTACAAGGGCGACATGACGGCCAAGGAGCTGGCTGCCCAGCAGGCCGCCGCCCCGCGCCCGTCGCGTGGCCCGCGTCGTGACGGCGGCGACCGCCCGAACCGCGCCCGTCGTGGTGACCGCAACGAGACCGCCGCTGCCCCGGCAGTGAACGAGACCGCTGCTGCCGAGGCCCCCGCCGCGGCCAGCACCGAGAATGAGCAGGCCTGACCATGTTGATTCCCCGTCGAGTCAAGCACCGCAAGCAGCACCACCCGAACCGCCACGGTGCGGCCAAGGGTGGCACCACGATCGCGTTCGGTGACTACGGCATCCAGGCCCTCGAGCCGGCCTACGTGACCAACCGCCAGATCGAGTCCGCTCGTATCGCGATGACCCGCTACATGAAGCGTGGCGGCAAGGTGTGGATCAACATCTACCCCGACCGCCCGCTCACCAAGAAGCCCGCCGAGACCCGCATGGGTTCCGGTAAGGGTTCCCCCGAGTGGTGGATCGCCAACGTCAAGCCGGGCCGCGTCATGTTCGAGATCTCGGGCGTGGCAGAGCCGGTGGCGCGAGAGGCCATGCGCCTCGCGATGCACAAGCTCCCCATGAAGTGCCGCTTCGTCCAGCGAGAGGGTGGTGACATCTGATGGCAGTCGGAACCAAGGACCTGGCTCCCGAGCAGCTGCGTGGTCTCGACGACACCAAGCTCGCGGACGAGCTCAAGAAGGCCAAGGAAGAGCTGTTCAACCTGCGTTTCCAGTCGGCCACCGGCCAGCTGGACAACCACGGTCGTCTGCGCGCGGTCAAGAAGGACATCGCGCGGATCTACACCGAGATGCGCGAGCGCGAGCTCGGCATCGGCTCGGCCCCCGCCGCCCCCAAGGCGGAGGAGAAGACCGAGAAGGCCGAGAAGAAGGCTGCGAAGGCCGACAAGAAGGCCGAGAAGTCCGAGAAGGCTGACAAGGCCGAGAAGAAGGCCAAGAAGGCTGACGAGGCGCAGGAGGCTGACGCATGAGCGAGCAGGAGCAGGTCGTGACCGACCAGACGAGTGAGCGCAACTACCGCAAGACCCGCCAGGGCTACGTGGTGAGCGACAAGATGGACAAGACCGTCGTCGTCGAGGTCGAGGACCGCGTCAAGCACGCCCTCTACAGCAAGGTCATCCGCCGCACGAGCAAGGTCAAGGCGCACGACGAGCAGAACGCTGCCGGCGTCGGCGACCGCGTCCTCATCATGGAGACGCGTCCGCTCTCCGCGACGAAGCGCTGGCGCGTCGTCGAGATCCTCGAGAAGGCCAAGTAAGCAACCCACCCGGGGGCTCGCCCCCTGTGTGCCCCCCATCCGTTCGGCAAGGCTTCACCCAGCGGGTGAAGAACCAGCACGACGACAGGAGTTAGACAGTGATTCAGCAGGAGTCGCGGCTGCGCGTCGCCGACAACACCGGTGCCAAGGAGATCCTGTGCATCCGTGTTCTCGGCGGCTCGGGCCGTCGGTACGCCGGCATCGGCGACACGATCGTCGCCACCGTCAAGGACGCGATCCCAGGCGGCAACGTGAAGAAGGGTGACGTCGTCAAGGCCGTCATCGTCCGCACCGTCAAGGAGCGTCGCCGCGCCGACGGGTCCTACATCAAGTTCGACGAGAACGCCGCCGTCATCCTCAAGGCCGACGGCGACCCGCGCGGCACGCGCATCTTCGGCCCGGTGGGTCGCGAGCTGCGCGAGAAGAAGTTCATGAAGATCATCTCGCTCGCGCCGGAGGTGCTGTGAACATGGCGACCACCAACAAGCAGGCGAAGATGAAGATCAAGAAGGGTGACCTCGTCCAGGTCATCTCCGGCCGCAGCCAGAAGAACGGCGGCGACCGTGGCAAGCAGGGCAAGGTCATCGCGGTCTACCCCGAGACCCAGCGCGTGCTGGTCGAGGGCATCAACCGCGTCACCAAGCACGTCAAGGCCGGCGCGACCGCCCGTGGCACCCGCACCGGTGGCCTGACCCACACCGAGGCCGCGATCCACGTGAGCAACGTGGCGATCGTCGACCCCGAGTCGAAGAAGCCGACCCGCATCAAGACGCGTGTCGAGACCGTCGAGCGCAATGGCCGCCAGAAGGCGTCCCGCGTCCGTGTCGCGGTCAAGTCGGACAAGGACCTCTGAGATGACTGAGACCAGCACCAAGCCTCGCCTGCAGCAGCGCTACCAGGACGAGATCAAGAGCGCGATGCTCGAGCAGTTCGGCTACGCCAACGTCATGCAGGTTCCCGGCGTCGTCAAGGTCGTCGTCAACATGGGTGTCGGCGACGCGGCCAAGGACAGCAAGCTGATCGAGGGCGCCGTCCGCGACCTCACCGCCATCACCGGCCAGAAGCCGGTCGTGACCAAGGCTCGCAAGTCGATCGCCCAGTTCAAGCTGCGTGAGGGTATGCCGATCGGCGCGCACACGACGCTTCGTGGCGACCGGATGTGGGAGTTCCTCGACCGTCTCGTGACGATCGCCCTCCCGCGCATCCGCGACTTCCGCGGCCTGTCGCCGAAGCAGTTCGACGGCAACGGCAACTACACCTTCGGCCTCAACGAGCAGTCGATGTTCCACGAGATCGACCAGGACAAGATCGACCGCGTCCGGGGCATGGACATCACCGTGGTCACCACGGCGACCAACGATGACGAGGGTCGCGCGCTGCTCAAGCAGCTCGGCTTCCCCTTCAAGGAGAACTGACATGGCCAAGACCGCGCTGGTCAACAAGGCGAACCGGAAGCCGAAGTTCAAGGTCCGCGCGTACACCCGCTGCCAGAAGTGCGGCCGCCCGCACTCGGTGTACCGCAAGTTCGGCCTCTGCCGCATCTGCCTTCGCGAGATGGCTCACGCGGGCGAGCTGCCGGGCGTGACCAAGAGCTCCTGGTAACCGGCTCCCCGAGCCGCGAGCAACGCAGAGCAAACCCAAGACCAACACACCTCTGACACCGTAGGTCGGCCCCACGGCACCTGCCGAACGGCATCACGCCGAAGTCGAAACCCCGGTGAGGAAGGGCGGAGAGCCCACAATGACCATGACTGACCCGATTGCGGACATGCTGACCCGCGTCCGGAACGCCAACTCGGCGCACCACGACGTCGTCTCCATGCCGTACTCGAAGCTGAAGAAGAACATCGCCGAGATCCTCCAGGCGGAGGGCTACATCGCCTCCTGGAAGATCGAGGAGGCCGAGGTCGGCCAGACGCTGACCATCGACCTCAAGTACGGCCCCAACCGTGAGCGCTCGATCGCCGGTGTGCGCCGCGTGAGCAAGCCCGGTCTGCGCGTCTACGCCAAGTCCACGAACCTCCCGCGGGTTCTCGGTGGCCTCGGCGTGGCGATCCTGTCGACGTCGAACGGTCTGCTGACCGACCGCCAGGCACACGAGAAGGGCGTGGGTGGGGAAGTCCTCGCCTACGTCTGGTAAGGAGACACTGACATGTCGCGAATCGGACGACTCCCGGTCTCCATCCCCTCGGGTGTGGACATCAAGGTCGAGGGCCAGGACGTCACCGTCAAGGGCCCCAAGGGTGAGCTCTCGCTGACCGTCGTGCAGCCGATCACGGTCGAGCTGGCCGAGGGCAACCTCGAGGTCAAGCGCCCCAACGACGAGCGTGACTCGCGCTCGCGCCACGGCCTGACCCGCTCGCTCATCAACAACATGGTCCTCGGTGTCACCGAGGGCTACGAGAAGAAGCTGGAGATCCACGGCACGGGTTACCGTGTCGCCGCGAAGGGCTCGGACCTCGAGTTCTCGCTCGGATACTCGCACCCGATCCTCATCCAGGCTCCCGCCGGCATCAGCTTCGCCGTCGAGAACCCGACCCGCTTCTCGGTGCAGGGCATCGACAAGCAGCTCGTCGGTGAGGTCGCGGCGAACATCCGCAAGCTGCGCAAGCCCGACCCGTACAAGGGCAAGGGCGTTCGCTACGCGGGCGAGCAGATCCGTCGCAAGGTTGGAAAGGCCGGTAAGTAAGCCATGGCAATGATCATCAAGCGCGGCAAGTCCAAGGCTGCCGCCCGCATCCGTCGCCAGGTGCGCGGTCGCAAGAAGATCGCCGGCACCGCGGCCCGTCCCCGCCTCGTCGTGTCGCGGTCCAGCCGTCACCTGTTCGTGCAGGTCGTCGACGACACCGTCGGCAAGACCGTCGCCTCGGCCTCGACGATGGAGGCCGACCTGCGCGCCTTCGACGGCGACAAGACGGCCAAGGCCAAGCGCGTCGGCGAGCTCGTCGCCGCGCGAGCCAAGGACGCCGGCATCGAGGCCGTCGTGTTCGACCGTGGTGGCAACAAGTACCACGGCCGGGTCGCGGCGATCGCCGAGGGCGCCCGCGAAGGCGGTCTGTCCCTGTGAGCAACTTCGTGAACGCAACCGTTGAGATGAGGAACATCTGATGCCCGGACAGCAGCGTCGAGGCACCGGCCCCGCCGGTGGCGGCGAGCGCACCGAGCGCGGAGACCGCCGCGACAACCGCGGTGGCCGCGACAACCGCGACAGCCGTGACGACAAGAACCAGTACGTCGAGCGCGTCGTGACCATCAACCGTGTCGCCAAGGTCGTCAAGGGTGGTCGTCGCTTCAGCTTCACCGCCCTGGTCGTCGTCGGTGACGGTGACGGCACCGTGGGTGTCGGCTACGGCAAGGCCAAGGAAGTTCCCGCGGCCATCGCCAAGGGTGTCGAGGAGGCCAAGAAGAACTTCTTCAAGGTCCCGCGCATCCAGGGCACCATCCCGCACCCCGTCCAGGGTGAGGCGGCTGCCGGTGTGGTCATGCTGCGCCCCGCCGCTCCCGGTACCGGTGTCATCGCCGGTGGCGCGGTGCGTGCGGTGCTCGAGTGCGCCGGCATCCACGACGTGCTCAGCAAGTCGCTGGGCTCCGACAACGCCATCAACATCGTGCACGCCACGGCCCAGGCCCTGCGCGAGCTCGAGCGTCCCGAGTCGGTTGCTGCCCGCCGTGGCAAGAGCCTCGAGGACGTCGCCCCGGCCGCCATGCTCAAGGCGCGTGCCGCCGGCCTCGCCGAGGCCCAGGCTGCGAAGGCTGGTGCGTGATGGCTCGTCTGAAGGTGACCCAGACCCGTTCCGAGATCGGTGGCAAGCAGAACCAGCGTGACACGCTGCGCAGCCTCGGTCTGAAGCGCATTGGCGACGTCGTCGTCAAGGAGGACCGTCCCGAGATCCGCGGGATGGTCAAGACGGTGACGCACCTCGTGACCGTCGAGGAGGTTGACTGACCATGGCCGACAACGCCAAGAAGTCGGGCGAGTCCGCCCTCAAGGTCCACCACCTGCGTCCGGCCCCCGGAGCCAAGACCGCCAAGACCCGTGTCGGTCGTGGTGAGGGCTCCAAGGGCAAGACCGCCGGTCGTGGCACCAAGGGCACCAGCGCCCGCTACCAGGTTCCGGAGCGCTTCGAGGGTGGCTCGATGCCGATGCACATGCGTCTGCCGAAGCTGCGCGGCTTCAAGAACCCGTTCCGCACCGAGTACCAGGTCGTGAACCTCGACCGCCTGCAGCTGCTCTTCCCCGAGGGTGGCCAGGTGTCCGTTGCGGACCTCGTCGCCAAGGGTGCCGTCCGTGACGGCTTCCCGGTGAAGATCCTCGGCACGGGCGAGATCTCCGTGAAGGTCGAGGTGGAGGCGCACAAGTTCTCCGCCTCCGCCAAGGAGAAGATCGAGGCCGCTGGCGGCACGGTCACGGCCCTCGCCGGCTGACCGACCAAGGCCCTGGCCTCGAAGTGACCACCACACACCTCGTGTGAACAGCGCCCCGGGCGCCCACTGCGGACCGACGTGACGTCGGTAACCGCGGGAGGGAGCCCGGGGCGCTGTGCCTTTGCGTTAACCTTCCACGGATTGCATGACTTACGCCGCGCCACCCGTGCGGCCCCCAGGAGGACCCAGTGCTCGCCGCTTTCGTACGCGCGTTCCGTACCCCGGACCTGCGCAAGAAGCTGCTCTTCACGCTCGGCATCATCGTGCTGTTCCGGCTCGGATCGCACGTACCGACGCCGGGCATCAGCTACAGCCTCGTGCAGAAGTGCCTCGCGGCCGGAAAGGCCGCCGGCGGTAGCGACCAGAGCGGGTTCCTCAACCTCGCCAACCTCTTTTCCGGTGGCGCGCTGCTCCAGCTGTCGGTCTTCGCGCTCGGGATCATGCCGTACATCACGGCGAGCATCATCATCCAGCTGCTGACGGTCGTCATCCCGCGCTTCGAGGCGCTCAAGGAGGAGGGGCAGTCGGGCCAGACGAAGCTGACCCAGTACACCCGCTACCTGACGATCGGCCTGGCCATCCTGCAGTCGGCCACGCTGGTGACCTTCGCCCGCAATCCCTCGAGCCTCTTCGGCGGCTCGTGCGACACGATCATGGTCGACCAGTCGCCGGTCACGATCCTCATCATGGTGCTCACCATGACGGCGGGCACCGGCCTGATCATGTGGTTCGGCGAGCTCATCACCGACAAGGGCGTCGGCAACGGCATGTCGCTGATGATCTTCACCTCGATCGCCGCCGGCTTCCCCGCCTCGCTGTGGAGCATCAAGAACAACAAGGGTTGGGGCACCTTCCTCGGCATCCTGCTCCTCGGCATCTTCGTCATCGCTGCCGTGGTCTTCGTCGAGCAGTCCCAGCGCCGCATCCCGGTGCAGTACGCCAAGCGCATGGTCGGACGCCGGATGTACGGCGGCACCTCGACCTACATCCCGCTCAAGGTCAACATGGCCGGCGTCATCCCCGTCATCTTCGCCAGCTCGCTGCTGGCGCTGCCGGGCCTCGTGGCGCAGTTCAACACCCACGCCAACGGCGACAACCCCGGCTGGGTCGACTGGGTCCAGGCCAACCTCGTCAAGGGCGACCACCCGATCTACATGGCGGTCTACGTCGCGCTGATCCTGTTCTTCACCTTCTTCTACGTCTCCATCACGTTCAACCCGACCGAGGTCGCGGAGAACATGAAGAAGTACGGCGGCTTCATCCCGGGTATCCGGGCCGGGCGACCCACGGCCGAGTACCTCAACTACGTCCTGACCCGAATCACCGTGCCGGGTGCCATCTACCTCGCCATCGTCTCGCTGATCCCGCTCATCGCCCTCGTGCTCGTCGGCGCCAACCAGAACTTCCCGTTCGGTGGCACCTCGATCCTCATCGTCGTCGGTGTGGGCCTCGAGACGGTCAAGCAGATCGAGGCGCAGCTGCAGCAGCGTCACTACGAAGGGTTCCTCCGTTAATGCGACTGATCATCCTCGGCCCGCCCGGTGCCGGTAAGGGCACGCAGGCGGCCCGGATCGCCGAGCGGCTGGGCATCCCGGCCATCTCGACCGGCGACATCTTCCGCGCCAACATCAAGGACCGCACCCCGCTCGGCGTCAAGGTCGACGAGATCATCAAGTCGGGCGGCTACGTCTCCGACGAGATCACCAACGAGATCGTCGAGGACCGGCTCTCCTGGGACGACGCGGTCGACGGCTTCCTCCTCGACGGCTACCCGCGCACGGCCGGCCAGGTCGACGCGCTCGACGCCATGCTCTCGCGCCACGGCCACGCCCTCGACGCCGTCCTCGAGCTCGAGGTCGACGAGGACGCCATCGTGCAGCGGCTGCTCAAGCGCGCCGAGACCGAGGGGCGCGTCGACGACACCGAGGAGATCATCCGCGAGCGCCAGGCGATCTACCGCAAGGAGACCGCACCGCTCGCGCAGCACTACGAGCTCGTGGGCCTGCTCGTGAAGGTGGACGGCATGGGTGAGGTCGACGAGGTCACCGACCGCGTCATGGCGGCGCTGCCGCAGCACCGCTGATGTTCGGACGCAACAAGCTCCAGGGCCGCACCGACGAGCAGCTCCTCCTCATGCGTGAGGCGGGCCTGCTCGTCGGGCGCACGCTCGAGCTGCTGGCCGCCGAGCTGCGGCCGGGCCTGACCACGCTCGACCTCGACCGGCTGGCGGAGGAGTTCATCCGCAGCCACGGGGGCGTCCCGAACTTCCAGCTCGTCCCCGGCTACAGCCACACGCTGTGCACCAGCGTCAACGACGAGGTGGTGCACGGCATCCCCGGCCCGCGGGTGCTCGAGGCGGGCGACGTCGTCTCCGTCGACTGCGGCGCCGAGGTCAAGGGCTGGAACGGCGACGCCGCGTTCACCGCGGTCGTCGGTGGCCGCGAGGCCGGGCATGCCGAGGACCTCGCGCTCATCGACGCCACCGAGGCGAGCCTCTACGCGGGCATCGCCGCCATGCAGGTCGGGGGACGGTTGTATGCCGTGGGCGACGCCGTCGAGGCGAGCATCGAGGCCGCGGCCGAGCGCGACGGGTTGAACTACGGCGTCATCGACGAGTACGTCGGTCACGGCATCGGCACCCAGATGCACATGGACCCGCAGATCCCCAACTACGCGGTGCGCGAGACGGGGCCCAAGCTCGTCGACGGGTTCACCGGCGCCATCGAGCCGATGGTCACCCTGGGCGGCACCGACACGAAGGTGCTGGCGGACGACTGGACGGTCGTCACGACCGACGGGACCCGCGCCGCCCACTGGGAGCACTCGGTGGCCGTCCGCGAGGACGGGCTGTGGGTGCTCACCGCCGTCGACGGTGGCAAGGCCGCCCTCGAGACGGTCGGGGCGGCATACGCCCCCCTCGACGCGGTGGGCTGACGGGCTCGGCCCCCGTCCCCGCAGGGGCACCGGCGGTGCGTAGCCTCACGTGCATGAGCCTTCCCCGCAGCACCCCGTCAGCGCAGGGCATCGACGCCGCCGGCCTCCTCGCGTTCGTCGACGCGGCCGAGCGCGGCGACCTCGACCTGCACAGCCTTCTGGTCGTGCGGCACGGCCACGTCGTCGCCGAGGGCTGGTGGGCGCCGTATGCCGCGAGCCGCGTCCACCTCGCGTACTCCCTCTCGAAGACGGTGACCGCGACGGCCGTCGGCTTCCTCGTGCAGGAGGGCCGGCTCTCGCTGGACGACCTCGTGCTCGACCACTTCCCGGACCTCGACCGCACCGCTGTCGCCGAGGGGTGGGAGCGGGTGCGGGTCCGGCACTGCCTGTCGATGACGGTGGGCCACGAGCAGGACGCGTGGGGGCAGGTCTTCGACCGGATGAGCGGCAGCGACTTCGGCGACGAGGGCGACTGGGTGCCGAAGGTCTTCGCGACCCGGCCCACCCGTGAGCCGGGGACCGTCTTCGCCTACAACCAGGTCGCCACCTACCTGCTGTCCGTCATCGTGCGCCGGGTCGCCGGGGAGGGCGTGGCCGACTTCCTGCGCCCGCGCCTGCTCGACCCGCTGGGGCTGCCAGACATCCCGTGGCACCGCGACCCGCTGGGCCGCGAGCTCGGCTTCACTGGCTCGCACCTGACCACCGAGGGCATCGCCTCGATCGCCCAGCTCTACCTCGACGGCGGCCGGTGGCAGGGTGAGCAGCTGCTGTCGCAGGAGTGGGTGCAGGAGGCGACGCGCGCCTTCGGGCCACTCAACGAGGACCCGGGCGCCGAGGAGGACTGGCGCCGCGGCTACGGCTACTCCTTCTGGATGCAGCGCCACGGCTTCCGCGGCGACGGCGCCTTCGGCCAGTTCCTCATCGTGCTGCCCGAGCAGGACACCGTCGTGGCCGTCACCGCGGAGCAGGAGCGGATGCAGTCCACGCTCGACCTGCTCTGGGAGCACGTGCTCCCGGCCGTCGACGCTCCGGGCTCTGCCGAGGCGGACGACCGGCTCGCGGAGCGGTTCACCGCCCTCGAGCTCCCGGCCCTGTCGGGTGACGCCCTCGGACCCGAGCACGTCGAGCTGTCGAGATCGGCGGACTCCGACCTCGCCGAAGGCTTCACCGCCGTCTCCGTCACCCGAGACGGGAACGACCACGTGCTGGGTCTCGAGCGCCGGGGCGAGTGGTTGCGCATCCCGGTGGGGCGCGGGGTCTGGCGCGAGGGCGAGCTGGTCGGCGGGGGAGCGACGCTGCCCGTGGTGGCCAGCGGCGGCTGGGTCGACGAGGACCTCTTCCGTGCCGAGGTCATCGCCATCGAGTCGCCCCACCGCTTCCGGGTCGAGGCGCGACTGCGCAGCGGGGACGCCGACCTCCGCTGGCGGATGGTGCCGCTCACCGGCCCCGACCCGCTCTGGCTCGCGACGCGCTGGAGCACCGCCTGACCGCACCCCCGTCCCACAGCACCTCCCGGTCGACCCGTGACGGCTGTCGGTGGGCGGGTGGACAATCGGGGGTGCTGCGCGAGGCGGCGGAAGGGGGCCACCATGGCCGCGGAGGAGACCAGCTCCGGTGTGAGCGAGCAGACCGCAGTGACGGGTGCGGGGCAGGCAGCCCCGGCACGGCACCACGCCGGGGTGCCAGAGGGGCACAACCCGTGGCCCGCGCTGTGGGCCATGGTCATCGGCTTCTTCATGATCCTGGTCGACTCGACCATCGTGTCGGTGGCGACCCCGGCGATCCTGCGGGGCCTGCACACCGACGTCAACAGCGTCATCTGGGTCACCAGCGCCTACCTGCTCGCCTACGCCACGCCACTGCTCATCACCGGTCGTCTGGGTGACCGCTACGGTCCGAAGCGCCTCTACCTCGTCGGCCTCACGGTCTTCACGATCGCCTCGTTGTGGTGCGGCCTCACCGGCACCATCACCGGTCTCATCCTGGCCCGCGTCGTGCAGGGCCTCGGCGCCTCGATGCTGACCCCGCAGACGATGGCGGTGATCACCCGCACCTTCCCCGCCGCCTCCCGCGGCCAGGCGATGGCGCTCTGGGGTGCGACCGCCGGGGTCGCGATCCTCGTCGGTCCGGTGCTCGGCGGTCTGCTCGTCGACGGGCCCGGGTGGGAGTGGATCTTCTTCATCAACGTGCCGGTCGGGGTCGTCGCGTTCGTGCTCGCCGCGCGGCTCGTCCCCCGGCTCGAGACCCACAGCCACCGCTTCGACTGGCTCGGCGTCGCGCTCTCGGCGGTCGGGATGTTCCTGGTCGTGTTCGGCATCCAGGAGGGGGAGACCTACGACTGGGGCACCATCAGCGGCATCGTCTCGGTGCCACTGCTCATCGGCGTCGGCCTGCTCGTGCTGGGCGCCTTCGTCTGGTGGCAGGCCCACAACACCCACGAGCCGCTGCTGCCACTCGGGCTCTTCGGCGACCGCAACTTCACGCTGGCCAACATCGCCATCACGACCATCGGCTTCTCGATCACCGCCATGGCCTTCCCCTTCATGCTCTACGCGCAGGCGGTGCGGGGACTCTCGCCCACGTCCGCGGCGCTGCTCCTCGCGCCGATGGCCGTCATCTCGGGAGGGCTCGCGCCGGTGGCGGGGCGCCTGGCGGACCGGGTGCACCCGCGCGGCATCACGGCGGTCGGCATCGGTCTGACATCGGCCTCGCTGCTGTGGCTCGCCCTCGTCATGCACCCGGCCACGCAGACCTGGGTGCTGCTGCTCCCGATGGCCCTCATGGGTGTGGGCAACGCGTTCATGTGGGGCCCGCTCGGCGCCACGGCCACCCGTAACCTGCCGCTGTCGTCGGCGGGGGCCGGTTCCGGCGTCTACAACACCACCCGCCAGGTCGGGGCGGTCCTGGGCAGCGCGGCGATCGCCGCCGTCATCCAGGCCCGCCTGGCCGCCGACCTGCCGGGCATCCCCGGCGACCTCGGCGGACTGCAGGCCTCCGGTGGCTCGATGCCGGCCAGGATCGCCGACGGCTTCGCCTCGGCGATGTCGGAGTCGATGCTGCTGCCCGCCGCCGTGCTGCTCATCGGTGTCCTCGCGGTGCTCTTCTTCGAGCGTCCGGCCAGCCATCCGCGCTGACACGTCTCTCTCGGGGGCACGCCGGCGGCCGGGGAAGCGGGTCTTGGGGGATGGCCGACGGTGCGGGCTAGCGGCCGAGCGTGCCGGCGCGACCGCCGACGTGCACGACCAGGCGCTCGGCGACGACGCGGGCGTTGGCCTGCAGCACGTCCAGGGGCACGCGGGGGAGGTTGTCCTCCCAGTCGATGAGCGGCGAGCCGCGGAACTGGAGCATCCGGGCCGGCCGGCCCAGGAAGACCAGGTGCAGGTGCGCGCCGCCGTCGCCCCACTTGGCGAGCTGGACGCGCCCCACGCTGGGCACGTGCTCGACCGCGTCGGCGATGGCGACGACGAGCTGTCCCATCTCGGCCGCCAGCTCGATGGGCAGGGTGGTGAGGTCGTGGTGTTCGAGCGGCTGCAGCACCAGCATGACCGGCAGGCCGGTGTCGGAGGACAGGCCCAGCCGCCACCGCTCGTTGGACCAGACGACCTCGGGCCCGCCGACGGTGTCCGGGTCGGCCGCGCACCAGCACTCGGCCGGGTCCTCCCCGCGGCGCGGCGGCTCCTCGTCGACCGGCGGCCGGACCGCCTTGAGCCGCAGGCCCTCGATCTCGTAGGGGTAGATGTCCCAGCCGGGCATCTCCTCGACCGCCACGGGCAGCCGCCCGTCCGCTCCGGCCGCCGCCGCGATCCGCGCGTAGTAGGCCTCGACCTCCTCCGCCTCGGTCGGCGGGGCGCTCACCACGTCGGTGTGGTCCTCCGGAGCCTCGGCAGACTGGGGAGTCGGCGTGGTGGGCGGTTGGGTGGCGTCGGCACCTGGCTGGGTCATCACGTCAGTATGCCGTCGCGCACCAGCCAAAAGCCCGCGCGGGCAACCGGGGGTTCGCGGGCCACGGCATACGGCATACGCCTGCCTGCCGACCTCCTCCGGTGGGACCCTCGAGGCATGGGCACCGTCACGGACTACCTCGCCGGACTTCCCGGCGAGCAGCGCGAGGCGCTGCAGCGGGTCGTCGACGTTGCGACGCGCGTCGCGCCTGACACAGTCGAGGGCACGAGCTACGGGATGCCGGCCCTGATGCTCGACGGCCAACCGCTCCTGAGCGTGCGGGCCGCGGCGAGGCACCTGTCGCTGTTCCCCTTCAGCTCGGCCGTCGTCGAGGCGGTCTCCGACGAGCTCGACGGCTTCTCGCTCAGCAAGGGGACGATCCGCTTCCGGCCCGCGCAACCGCTGCCGACCGGTGTGGTCGAGCAGGTCGTGCGGCTGAGGCGAGCCGAGCTCGAGCGACGCACGCGGTGAGCCTTCGCCGATTTCAGGAACGGCCGCTTCTGGCGTAACCTTGACCGTTGGGTGTCGTGTGCCGCGACGCTCGAATGCCGGCCGTGCCTCCAGCGCGGCCACCAGGCACGTCACAAGGCCGGCTCAGTCCGGGTCGGCCACCAACAGTTAGACGGAGGATATGGCCAAGAAGGACGGTGTCATCGAGATCGAGGGCACGATAGTCGAGGCTCTCCCGAACGCGATGTTCCGGGTGGAGCTCTCCAACGGTCACAAGGTGCTCGCACACATCTCGGGCAAGATGCGACAGCACTACATCCGGATCCTCCCCGAGGACCGGGTCGTGGTCGAGCTCTCGCCCTATGACCTGACCCGCGGTCGGATCGTCTTCCGCTACCGCTGAGCACCAGGTCCGGCCCTGGCCACCCGCGCGAGCGGGCCCAGCAGCCGGGACGAGTGCAAGGCACGAACACCCGATTACCCACCCAAGCACCTGGTCGTCACACGCCCTCCAAGGGCGTGCGGGGAACGGGCGCGCGATCCGAAGACAGCAGGCAGATGAAGGTTCAGCCGAGCGTCAAGAAGATCTGCGACAAGTGCAAGGTGATCCGCCGCAACGGTCGGGTCATGGTGATCTGCGAGAACCTGCGCCACAAGCAGCGCCAGGGCTGAGCAGAGCCACCACCCTCGCCGTCGACAGCCTTCGACAGCACGCGAAAAAGTGAAGAAAAGCAGCACCCGGCCCCTGATGACCGACCGTCGTGTCGGCGCAGGACGTCACCCCCGGCACGGAGGCCGGGGACCGGTGGCCCGTCCTTCTGAGTGGCGGGCCGTGACCCCGGATCGGTGACTGCTCCAGACCTCCGCGAAACAGAAATCAGGAGACAACCCAACATGGCTCGTCTTGTTGGAGTCGACCTTCCGCGCGAGAAGCGCGTCGAGGTCGCACTGACCTACATCTTCGGTGTCGGTCGCACCCGTTCCAAGGAGGCGCTGGTTGCCACCGGCGTCAACCCCAACACCCGCGTCAAGGACCTCGGTGAGGCCGAGCTCGTTGCGCTTCGTGACTTCCTCGAGGGCAACTACCGCCTCGAGGGTGACCTTCGCCGTGAGGTGCAGGCCGACATCCGCCGCAAGGTCGAGATCGGCTCCTACGAGGGTCTTCGTCACCGTCGTGGTCTGCCCGTGCGCGGTCAGCGCACCAAGACCAACGCGCGCACCCGCAAGGGCCCGAAGCGCACCGTGGCCGGCAAGAAGAAGGCCCGCTGACGTTGATCGCGCTGCGATCACGTCTCACCGACATTCAGTTCTGACGTAGGAGAAAAATTGCCTCCCAAGGCTCGCGTGACGAAGGTTCGTCGCAAGGAGAAGAAGAACGTCGCCCACGGGCACGCTCACATCAAGAGCACGTTCAACAACACGATCATCTCGATCACGGACCCCACCGGCGCCGTGATCTCGTGGGCGTCTGCCGGCCAGGTCGGCTTCAAGGGCTCCCGCAAGTCCACCCCGTTCGCAGCCCAGATGGCTGCCGAGGCTGCTGCCCGCCGCGCCATGGAGCACGGCATGCGCAAGGTCGACGTCTTCGTCAAGGGCCCGGGCTCGGGCCGCGAGACGGCGATCCGCTCCCTCACGGCCACCGGCCTCGAGGTCGGCGCGATCAGCGACGTCACGCCCACGCCGCACAACGGTGTCCGCCCGCCCAAGCGCCGTCGCGTCTGATCCGGCCCTGAGCGAGAGAGAGAACTAGACACATGGCTCGTTACACCGGCCCGATCACCAAGAAGTCCCGCCGCCTCAAGATGGACCTCGTCGGCGGCGACAAGAACTTCGAGCTCCGTCCCTTCCCGCCCGGCCAGCACGGCCGTCGCCGGATCCAGGAGAAGGAGTACCTCACGCAGCTTCAGGAGAAGCAGCGTGCGCGTTTCCAGTACGGCGTCATGGAGAAGCAGTTCGTCCGCTACTACAAGGAAGCGGCGAAGCGCCCCGGCAAGACCGGTGAGAACCTCCTCCAGATCCTCGAGTCGCGCCTCGACAACGTGATCTACCGCGCGGGCCTGGCCCGCACGCGCCGTCACGCCCGTCAGCTCGTCACGCACGGCCACTTCGAGGTCAACGGCGTGCGCGTCGACGTCCCGAGCTACCGCGTCGAGCAGTACGACATCATCACGGTCCGCAAGCAGTCCGTCGAGAGCTTCCCGTTCGAGCTGGCCCGCCAGACGTTCGGCGAGCGTCCCGTGCCGGCCTGGATGCAGGTCGTCGAGGGCTCGCTGCAGATCCTCATCCACCAGCTCCCGGTGCGCGCGCAGATCGACTCGCAGCTCACCGAGCAGCTGATCGTCGAGCTCTACTCGAAGAACTGATGCAAGGCGGCGTATGCCGTCTGGTCCGCCGGACGGCATACGCCCCCCTTGTGCGTGGGGCCGCGTTCGCAGACAGAGGCGGACCGGCCCGCCCGGGTCACGACCGGGCAGTGTCACGAGGCGTCATATGGCGGTCGCCCGTGGGAAGGAAATGAACAGTGCTCATCGCACAGCGTCCCGTGCTCTCCGAAGAGGTCGTCGCGGGCAACCGCAGCCGCTTCACCATCGAGCCGCTCGAGCCCGGCTTCGGCTACACGCTCGGCAACTCCATGCGTCGCACCCTGCTCTCGAGCATCCCGGGCGCGGCAGTCACCTCCATCCGCATCGACGGCGTGCTCCACGAGTTCACGACCGTTCCGGGCGTGAAGGAGGACGTCACCGAGATGATCCTCAACATCAAGGGCCTCGTCGTCTCCTCGGAGCACGACGAGCCGGTCGTCATGTACCTGCGCAAGCAGGGTCCGGGTGCGGTCACCGCCGCCGACATCACGCCGCCGGCGGGTGTCGAGGTGCACAACCCCGACCTGCACATCGCGACGCTGAACGACAAGGGCAAGCTCGAGATGGAGCTGACCGTGGAGCGTGGCCGCGGCTACGTCTCGGCGCAGCAGAACAAGTCCGGTGACCAGGAGATCGGCCGCATCCCGGTCGACTCGATCTACAGCCCGGTGCTGACCGTGACCTACAAGGTCGAGGCCACCCGTGTCGAGCAGCGCACCGACTTCGACAAGCTCATCGTCGACGTCGAGACCAAGAACTCGATGACCCCGCGCGACGCCATGGCCTCGGCCGGCAAGACGCTGGTCGAGCTCTTCGGCCTGGCCCGCGAGCTCAACGTCGAGGCCGAGGGCATCGACATGGGCCCGTCGCCGACGGACGCCGCGCTCGCTGCGGACCTCGCCCTGCCGATCGAGGACCTGGACCTCACCGTTCGTTCCTACAACTGCCTCAAGCGCGAGGGCATCCACACCGTGGGTGAGCTCGTGGGTCGCAGCGAGGCCGACCTGCTCGACATCCGCAACTTCGGTGCGAAGTCGATCGACGAGGTCAAGGCCAAGCTCGTCGGCATGGGTCTGGCCCTCAAGGACAGCCCGCCCGGATTCGACCCGTCGGCCCTGGTCGACGGCTACGGCGACGATGACTACAGCGACGACGACGACCAGTCGTTCGTCGAGGACGAGCGTCTCTGACCAACCTTTCTTGACCGAGCCCTCGGCACACCGCTCGAGAACGGCCTGGTCGGACTTCTAGGAGAAACGAAATGCCCACCCCCACCAAGGGTCCCCGCGTCGGTGGCGGCCCCGCCCACGAGCGGCTGATCCTGGCCAACCTCGCGACGTCGCTCTTCGAGAACGACCGGATCACCACGACCGAGGCCAAGGCCAAGCGCCTGCGCCCGCTCGCCGAGCGCATGATCACCTTCGCCAAGCGCGGTGACCTGCACGCCCGCCGCCGCGTCCTCACGGTCGTGCGCGACAAGGGTGTCGTCCACCGTCTCTTCGCGGAGATCGCCCCCGACATGGCGGCGCGCGAGGGCGGCTACACCCGCATCACGAAGATCGGCGCCCGCAAGGGTGACAACGCCCCCATGGTCGTCATCGAGCTCGTCCGCGAGCCGCTCTCGGCCAAGAAGGCGACGGTCAAGGAGGCCGAGGCCGCCACGAAGCGCGCTGCCAAGCAGAGCGAGGCCAAGCCTGCCGCCGAGGAGCCCGCCGAGACCCCGGCCGAGGACGCCGCCGTCGAGCCGGCCGCCGACGAGGCTGCTGTCGAGTCGACCGAGTCCACCGAGGACGCTGCTGCGTCCGACGAGGCCGGCGCCGAGAAGACCGAGGCCTGAGCCACGCCTGGCCCAGCCGAAGAGCAGCCCGTCCCCCTGGGGGCGGGCTGCTCTTCGCTTTTCCCCGGGGCCTCGTCCGCGGCCGTCGCCCGTTAGGCTCGGGCGCCATGAGCGAGCCGAAGCCGTCCGACACGGCCCTGATCCGGGTCCGGCTCGATCTCGCCTACGACGGCACCGACTTCTCCGGCTGGGCCGCCCAGCCGACCCTCCGCACCGTCCAGGGCGAGCTCACGACAGGGCTGTCCACCGTGCTGCGCAGCCCCGAGCCCGTACGCGTGACCGTGGCCGGCCGCACCGACGCCGGGGTGCACGCTCGGGGCCAGGTCGCCCACGTCGACCTCGACGCAGCCGCGTGGGCCGCCCTGCCCGGTCGGTCGGACCGTGAGCCCGGCCGCGCCCTCGTCAGCCGTCTCGTCGGCGTGCTCCCGCACGACATCGTGGTGCGCCGGGCCGAGCTCGCGTCTCCGGGCTTCGACGCGCGCTTCTCGGCGGTCGAGCGGCGCTACCTCTACCGCCTCGCCGACGCGGATGCCGTCCGGGACCCGCTTCGGCGGCACGAAACCGTCTGGTGGCGCCGGCCGCTCGACGTGGAGGCGATGGACGAGGCGTCGCGGGCGCTGGTGGGGCTGCGCGACTTCGCCGCCTTCTGCAAGCAGCGCGAGGGGGCCACGACCGTCCGCACGCTGCTCGACTTCTCGTGGACCCGGGGGCCCGACGGGGTGCTCGAGGCCACGGTGCGCGCCGACGCGTTCTGCCACTCCATGGTGCGCTCGCTCGTCGGCTCGGTCGTCCCGGTGGGGGAGGGCCGCCGCGACCGTGACTGGCCGCGCCGGCTCCAGGAGGGGGCGCAGCGCGGTTCCGGCCTGCACGTCATGCCGCCGCACGGCCTCTCGCTGGAGGAGGTCGTCTACCCCGACGACGCCGAGCTCGCGAACCGCGCCGTGATGACCCGGGCCCGTCGCGCTCCCGTCACCACGGCGGCTCCGGCGGAGGCCGAGCGCACGGAGGCATAACCCGCGTGACGCGGGCCCACGGCATACGACAGGCTTGTCTGCCGTGGGCCACGTCGATGTCAACTCCCTCTCCTTCAGCCTGCCCGACGGCAGGCCCCTGCTGAACGACGTCTCGCTGCGGGTCGGTGAGGGGGCAAAGATCGCCCTCGTCGGGCCGAACGGCACGGGCAAGACGACGCTGACGCGGATCATCGCCGGTGACCTGGCAGCCCACGAGGGCGCGGTCACCCGCTCGGGTGGCCTCGGCGTGATGCGTCAGTTCATCGGCAAGGTGCGCGACGACACCACGGTGCGCGACCTGCTGGTCTCCGTCGCCCCGGAACGGCTGCGTGCGGCCGCCGAGGAGGTCGACCGCACCGAGCTGCTGATGATGGAGCGCGACTCCGAGGCCGACCAGATGGCGTACGCGCACGCCCTCGTCGAATGGGGCGAGGCCGGCGGCTACGAGCAGGAGACGCTCTGGGACAAGTGCACGGTCGCCGCGCTGGGCGTGCCGTACGAGAAGGCCCAGTGGCGCAAGGTCACGACCCTCTCCGGTGGCGAGCAGAAGCGCCTGGTCCTCGAGGCGCTGCTGCGCGGGCCCGAGGACGTGCTGCTCCTCGACGAGCCGGACAACTACCTCGACGTGCCGACGAAGCGCTGGCTCGAGGAGGCGCTCGTCGCCTCGCCGAAGACGGTGCTCTTCATCAGCCACGACCGCGAGCTGCTCGACCGGGTGGCCACGAGGGTCGCGACGCTCGAGCCGGGGCCGGCCGGGGCCACGCTCTGGGTGCACCCCGGCCGCTTCGGCACCTATGCGCAGGCTCGCGCCGACCGCAACGCGCGACTGGAGGAGCTGCGCCGGCGCTGGGACGAGGAGCACGTCAAGCTCAAGACGCTGGTGCAGACCCTGAAGGTCAAGGCCAAGTTCAACGACGGCATGGCCTCGCGCTACCAGGCGGCGCAGACTCGCCTCGCCAAGTTCGAGGAGGCGGGGCCGCCCGAGGAGACGCCGATGACGCAGTCGGTGCGGATGCGCCTGACCGGTGGCCGCACGGCCAAGCGGGCGGTCGTGGCCACCGGCCTCGAGCTGACCGGTCTGATGAAGCCCTTCGACCTCGAGGTCTGGTACGGCGAGCGCATGGCCATCCTCGGCAGCAACGGCTCGGGCAAGTCGCACTTCCTGCGGCTGCTCGCATCGGGCGGCACCGACCCGGAGCGCGAGCACCAGCCGGTCGGCGACGTGCGCCCGGTGCCGGTGGAGCACTCCGGCACGGTGCGCCTGGGCTCGCGCGTCCGGCCGGGCTGGTTCGCCCAGACGCACGAGCACCCGTCGCTCGTGGGCCGCACGCTCCTCGAGATCCTGCACCGCGGCGACGAGCACCGCGACGGGATGCCGAGGGAGCAGGCGGCGCGGGCGCTCGACCGCTACGAGCTGGCCCGGTCGGGGGAGCAGCGGTTCGAGTCGCTCTCAGGCGGTCAGCAGGCGCGGTTCCAGATCCTGCTGCTCGAGCTGTCGGGGGCCACGATGCTGCTGCTCGACGAGCCCACCGACAACCTCGACCTCCAGTCGGCCGAGGCGCTCGAGGAGGGGCTCGAGGCGTTCGAGGGCACCGTCGTCGCGGTCACCCACGACCGGTGGTTCGCTCGCGGCTTCGACCGCTTCCTCGTCTTCGGTGCCGACGGGCGCGTCTATGAGTCGAACGAGCCGGTGTGGGACGAGGGACGGGTCGTCCGCCCCCGCTGACCGGAGTAGCGTCGGGCCATGCTGCTGCAGTCGGTGGAGACCGGTGTCGTCGGCGCCCCGATGGCCGGGGGACCGACGACCCCCGAGCTCGTCGCCGCGGTCGGGGAGGCGGGTGGCCTGGGGATCCTCGCCGGCGGCTACCTGAGCGCCCCTCAGCTGGCCGCCGCCATCGCGGACGTCTGGGACGCCTCCTCACGGCCGTTCGGCGTCAACCTCTTCGTCCCCGCCCAGGCGAACGCGTATGCCGTGGGGCCGGGCGAGCTGGACGGGACGGAGCGGGCGCAGGCGGTGGCGGCCTACCGCGACCTCCTGGCCGACGACGCCCGCTCGCTCGGGGCCGAGCCGGGGGAGCCGCGTCCGGGCGACGACGACGACTGGGAGCGCAAGCTCGACCTCGTCGTCCGCGAGCGGGTCCCGCTGGTGTCCTTCACGTTCGGGCTGCCGAGCACCGCGGTCATCGGTGAGCTGCGACGCGCGGGGATCGAGACCGTCGCCACGGTCACCGACGTGGAGGAGGCGCGGGCGGCCCTCGACGCCGGCGTCGACGCCCTGTGCGTCCAGGGGGCGGAGGCCGGTGGCCACCGCGGCACCCTGGACCCGTTGAAGCAGCCGTGCGACCTCGACCTGGTCGACCTCGTCGTGGCCGTGCGCGCGGAGACGCAGGCGCCGGTCGTGGCCGCGGGCGGGATCGCCACTCACGAGCGTGCCGCCGAGGTGCGGGCCGCCGGGGCAAACGCCGTGCAGGTGGGCACGGCCCTGCTCCTGACGCCCGAGGCGGGAACGGGCCTGGCCTACCGCCGCGCCCTGACGGACCCGGCCCACCAGCGCACCGCGGTGACGCGGGCCTACTCCGGCCGCCTCGCCCGCGGTCTCGAGACCGACTTCGTCCGCCGCCACGACGGGCACGCACCCGCCGCCTACCCGGAGGTCCACCACGTGACCGTCCCGCTGCGCCGGGCGTCGGCCGCGGCGGACCGCTCCGACCTGCTGGCCCTGTGGGCCGGCACCGGGTGGCGTGCGGCGCGGGCTGTGCCGGCGGCCACCGTCGTGGCCGAGTTTGCGGGCTGAGCGGGGCGCGGCCCGGGGTTGGAGGGGCGGCCTGATCGGCGCCCTCGGGTGGCGGGGCGCTCCGCTGGACGGCAGCGGGCGGCATACGCTCTCGGCATGCCCAGTGCCGAAGGAAACCTGACATGGGTGGCCGCCTCGGAGCGGCCCGACCTGCTCGCGCCGCCGGTGGCGGCAGCGCTCGGACACGTGCCCGGCGCCCGCGTCGCGCCGATCGACGCATCGCTCGCCGACACGGCGGCGTTCTGCGAGGCCTACGACGTGGCGCCCGAGGCCTCGGCGAACTGCGTCGTCGTGGAGGCGCGCCGCGGAGAGACGACGACACACGCCGCCGTCATGGTGCTGGCCACCGACCGCGCGGACATCAACCGTGTCGTGCGCAAGCACCTGGGGGCGCGCAAGATCTCGTTCGCGGACCAGGCCCTGGCGCAGGAGGCCACGGGGATGCAGCAGGGAGGCATCACGCCCGTTGGGCTGCCCGCGGACTGGCCCGTCCTCGTCGACGAGGCGGTCGTGGCCGCGGGGCTCGTCGTGGTGGGGGCCGGCGTACGCGGGGCGAAGCTGCTGCTCGACGGCTCGGCCCTGGCGGGCCTGCCCACCGCCGAGGTGATCGCGCTCGCCGTCCGCTGAGCGACTCGCTCAGCCGGCGACGTCCCACAGCATCTGGGCGCGCTCGGTGGGCGTCGTGCCGCCCCAGATCCCGAAGGTCTCAGGCACCCGCAGGGCGTGGTCGAGGCACTGCTGCCGCACCGGGCAGCCGCCGCAGACCATGCGCGCCGCCTCGGTCTGCTCCCGGCGCTCGCGCTGGTCGAGGTCGTGGTCGTCGGCGAAGAACTGCTCGACGGCCTTGGTCCGGCACCGGCCCTGCTCCTGCCACTCGTAGGAGGAGTACGTGGGACGCGGAAGGCGGGTGATGGTCATTGCTTCCTCCTGGAGTGGGGCGGAGCCTGCGATGCAGCCAAGTGGCGATCTGATGCAGAACTTACGCAACACCTACGCATTGCACAAGAGCCATGCATAAGTTTATGATCGGGGTGGCCGAACGGGGTCGGGGTGGTCCATGACGGGAATCTCGGACCGCCCCGCCCGCGTCGGCCCCCACATCGGACGGTGATCAACGAATGACGCAACCCCCCGCAGCCACGCCCTCGGAGTCGGAGTTCGACCCCGAGCAGGTGCCGCGGCTGGGCTGGCCCGTGGGCGTGGTCTCCGAGCGCCTTGGCATCGCCGCTCCGACGTTGCGCTCCTGGGACCGACGCCACGGCGTCGGTCCCAGCCTGCGCACCAGCGGCAACCATCGGCGCTACATCGAGATGGACATCAGCCGCGTGCGCCTGATGGCACGGCTCACCGCCCAGGGCGTGCCGGCACAGAGCGCGGCCGACTCCGTCCTGGCCATGGACTCCGTAGCCGTGGTCGAGCAGCTTGACGCATCGCCGGCCCTCGGTGGCTCGTCCGAGACGGTAGCGGGGGGTGCGTCCGGATCGACTCTGGACGATTCCGCTGCGCTCGTGGAGGCGATCGTCGCCGCCGCGCGCGCCCTCGACCCACGCACCATGGCGCAGCTCTACCGGCAGGTGATGCGCCGGTCCGACGTGGGCCGGGCCTGGGTCGACGTCTTCGCGCCGGCGCTGCGCCGGGTGGGTGACCTCTGGCAGGAGGGGCGCCTCGGGGTGCAGTCCGAGCACCTGACCAGCGAGCTGCTGCAGTCGGAGCTGCGCGCCGTCGTGCGCGCCAACCGCCTTCGCGTGGCCGGCTCGCCGGTCGTACTGGCCGGGGCCGACGACGAGCAGCACCACCTGCCGCTGCTCGCGCTCGAGGCCGAGCTGTCCCGTAACGGCGTGGCGTGCCTCTTCCTCGGTCCGCGGGTTCCGTCCGAGGCGCTGGTGTCGACCCTGCGCGAGTCCCGACCTCGTGCGGTCTTCCTCTGGGCGTCGCTGCCCCGTCAGCGCGCGGAGGCGTTGTGGCAGCAGCTCGCGGCCGTCGACTGGCCGCTCGAGGTCGTCATCGGGGGGCCCGGCTGGCCCGAGGGCATCGAGGTGCCATCCGGTCCGGTGACGCTGACGCGGGTCGCCGACTTCTCCTCGGCGGTGCGCACCCTCGTCTCGAGCCCCGGTGGCCTGAGTCGCTGAGGGGGCGCCTCCTCGACCCCGGCCACTTCTGACGGATCGAGCAAGAACCACGCAACTTTCTGAGCCATTGTGCAAAAAGTTGCAGTGCACGTCTGGCGCGGTGTCCGATATGGGCGCTACGTTCTCCTCCGGTGGTCGAGCGTCCAGACACGGGCGGGTGCGACCGAGCCCACAAAGGAGTGCGCATGCGCCGTCGCCCGGCCCTGTCCGTCGCCAGCATCTCGGCCCTCGTCCTGGCCGGACTGGCCGTCCCGCTGGCCGGGGCACCTACCGCCCGGGCGGAGGGTCCGCGCACGGCGACCCTCGTCGGCTCGCTGCAGGACGAGCTCGGCTGCGGAGCCGACTGGCAGCCGGACTGCGCGAAGACCGACCTCGCGCTCCAGCCCGGCACGAGCACGTACGCCGCCGAGTTCCGGGTGCCCGCGGGCAGCTACGAGCTGAAGGTCGCGATCAACCACTCGTGGAGCGAGAGCTACGGCCAGGACGGCGGCAACGTCCCCCTCGTCCTCGCCGGGCCGGCCACCATCCGCTTCACCTACGACGATACGACGCATGCCGTGGGCGTGGCCCCCACCGACCTGCCGGGCGCCGCCACGGCTGCCGACGCCAAGCTCGCGACCCCGTCGCTGCGCAACCTCTCGACGAGGGAGCGCTTCTACTTCGTCATGGCCGACCGCTTCGCCAACGGTGACACCACCAACGACCGTGGCGGCCTCACCGGGGGCCCGATGACGACGGGCTTCGACCCGAGCAACGAGGGCTTCTACCACGGCGGTGACCTCAAGGGCCTGACGAGCAGGCTCGACTACATCAAGGGCCTGGGCACCACGGCGATCTGGCTGACGCCGTCCTTCAAGAACCGCCCGGTCCAGGGCGCGGGCTCTGACGCCAGCGCCGGCTACCACGGCTACTGGATCACCGACTTCACGCAGATCGACCCGCACCTGGGCACGAACTCCGACATGAAGGCGCTCATCGCGGCGGCCCACGCCAAGGGGATGAAGGTCTTCTTCGACATCATCACCAACCACACCGCCGACGTCATCTCCTACGACGGCGGCAGCTACACCTACGTGCCGAAGGCGAGCAAGCCCTACAAGGACGCGCAGGGCAACGTCTTCGACGACGCGGCCGTGGCAGGCAAGCCCGCCTGCACGGGCTCGGCCACGGTCCCCGACTGCTTCCCCGCGATGTCGGCCGCGACCTCCTTCCCCTACGTGCCGAAGGTCGCCGACGCCGACAAGGACGTCAAGGTCCCGGCCTGGCTCAACGACCCGACGCTCTACCACAACCGCGGTGACTCGACGTATGCCGGCGAGTCGGCCACCTATGGCGACTTCTCCGGCCTCGACGACCTCTTCACCGAGAACCCCAAGGTCGTCTCCGGCATGGAGGACATCTACAAGTCGTGGGTCGACTTCGGCGTCGACGGCTTCCGCATCGACACCGTCAAGCACGTGAACATGCAGTTCTGGCAGTCGTTCTCGCCGGCGATCCTCCAGCACGCGGCCGCGACGGGCAAGAAGAACTTCTTCATGTTCGGTGAGGTCTACGACGCCAACCCGAGCTACATGAGCCAGTTCACGACCCAGGGCAAGCTGCCCGCGACGCTCGACTTCGGCTTCCAGGGGGCCGCGCTCGGCTTCGCGCAGGGCAAGGCGACGACCGGCATACGCGACCTGTTCGCCGGCGACGACTACTACACCGACACGGACTCCAACGCCTACGAGCTGCCGACCTTCCTCGGCAACCACGACATGGGCCGCGTCGGCGCGATGCTCCTCGCCGGCGGCGCCAAGGGCGCCGACCTGCTCGCGCGCGACGAGCTGGCCAACTCGCTGATGTTCCTCACGCGTGGCCAGCCGGTCGTCTACTACGGCGACGAGCAGGGCTTCACCGGCCCGACGAGCGACTTCGGCGACAAGCGCGCGCGCCAGGACATGTTCGGCACGAAGACGCCGATCTACCAGGACGACGTCATCGTCGGCAGCGACAAGCCGGAAGGCACCGGCGACCACTACGACACCACCGCGCCGCTCTACCGCCGGATCAAGCAGCTCTCGGCGCTGCGAGCCGCCAACCCGGCGCTCGCCGACGGCGCCCAGGTGCACCGCTACGCCTCCGACGCAGCCGGCATCTACGCCATCAGCCGCATCGACAAGGCGGCCAAGCGCGAGTACGTCGTCGTGGCCAACAACGCCACCACCGCCAAGACGGCGACCTTCTCCACCTACTCGGCCCGCTCGAAGCTCGTGCCGCTCCTCGGCGCCACCTCGGACCTGCGGGTCGCCGCCGACGGCCGGGTCACGGTGACCGTGCCCCCGCTGTCCGTGGCCGTCTACAAGGCCAACGACACCATGGCCCAGCCGAAGTCGGCGCCCGCGATCTACCCCACCTCGCCCAGTGCGGGTGGCGTGGTCGGTGGCCGGGCCGAGATCGGTGCGGCCCTGCCCGGCAGCAGCTTCGCCGAGGTGACCTTCCTCCAGCGGCCGGTCGGAACCTCCACCTGGACGCCGATCGGCACCGATGACAACGCCCCCTACCGCGTCTTCCACGACGTGTCCGGCCTCGCCAAGGGCACGCTCGTCGAGTACCGCATGGTGGCCAAGGACATCGCCGGGCACGTCTCCGCCACCTCTACCTACGGCATCGTCGGCCAGCCGACGAGCTCCGGCAGCGGCAGCAGCACGGGCGGTGTCGGTCCCGTCACGCAGCCCGACAACGTCAGCGTCCCGGGCAGCCACAACTCCGAGATGGGCTGCCCCGGCGACTGGCAGCCGGACTGCACCCAGGCGCAGCTGGCCCTCGACCCGAAGGACGAGGTCTGGAAGGGCTCCTACGACTCGATCCCGGCCGGTGACTACGAGTACAAGGCCGCGATCAACAAGTCGTGGGACGAGAACTACGGCGCCGGCGCGGTCAAGGGCGGCGGCAACATCGCCTACACCGTCCCGGCGGGCAAGCCCGTCACCTTCTACTACGACCACCGAACGCACTGGGCGACGAGCGATGCGCAGGGGCCGATCATCACGGCGCCCGGCAGCTTCCAGAGCAAGCTCGGCTGCCCGGGCGACTGGGACCCGTCGTGCATGCGGTCGTGGTTGGAGGACCCGGACGGCGACGGCACCTACACCTTCACGACCGACCAGATCCCCGCTGGGAACTACGAGTTCAAGGTCGCGCACGGTCTCGGTTGGGACGAGAACTACGGGGTCGGCGGTGCGCCCGGTGGCGCGAACGTCGCGTTCAGCGTCCCTGCCGACGGTGTGCTGACGACCATCAGCTACGTCCTGTCGACGCACGCGATCTCGGTCAAGACCAGCCGCGCGGGTGCGGCGCCCGACCTGACGAAGTCCAAGGCCTACGTCGTGGGCCCCGACCTCGTCGCCTGGCCGGCGGCCTCGCTCCCGTCGGGCACCGACCCGGCGACCCTCTCCTGGCGCCTGCACTGGTCGGCCACCGGTGGCCTCGGCCTCGACGCCGAGGCCGTGACCGGCGGGTCCGTGGCGACACTGACCCGCGACCCCGCCGGCCTGCCGGCCTCGCTCGTGGCCTCCCACCCCGAGCTCAAGGGCTACGTCGCCCTGCGCACCGACAAGGCCACGGCCCGTCAGATGCCGCAGATCCTCAGGGGCCAGGTGGCCGTCGCGATGTACGACTCCACAGGCTCGCTGCTCGACGCCACCGGCGCCCAGACGGCCATCGCCCTCGACGCGCTCTACGCGCCGTCGGCCGCTCGCGGCGACTACGGCGTCAGCGTCTCCGGAGGCCGCGTGGGCTTCCGGCTGTGGGCGCCGACGGCACAGGAGGTCACCCTCCTGACCTGGCCGGCCGGCTCCGCCGACCAGCCGGTGACGAGGGCCCGGCGCACCCCGATGAAGCGGGGCGACGACGGCTCGTAGTCGGCCTCCCTCGGCAAGGAGGGACGCAATGCGCGCTACCTCTACGAGGTGAAGGTCTGGGCTCCCAGCACCCAGAAGGTGGAGACCAACGCCGTCACCGACCCCAGCTCGGTGGCGCTCACGGTCGACTCCACCCGCTCGGTGGCCGTCGACCTGCACGACCCGGCCCTCATGCCCTCGACGTGGCGCACCACGCCGTCACCCAAGCTCGCCCAGGACGTCGACTCGACGATCTACGAGCTGCACGTGCGCGACTACTCGATGAGCGACCCGAAGGTCCCGGCCGCCCTGCGCGGCACGTACCTCGCCTTCGCCGAGAACGGCGACGGCCGCGCCCACCTCAAGGCGCTCGCCAAGGCGGGCCTCAACACCGTGCACCTGCTGCCCACCTTCGACATCGCCTCGATCGAGGAGGACAAGGCCAAGCAGCAGACACCCCAGTGCGACCTCGCCTCCTACGCGCCCGACAGCGACCAGCAGCAGAACTGCGTCACCGCGGTGGCCGGCAAGGACGCATTCAACTGGGGCTACGACCCCTACCACTGGAGCGTGCCCGACGGGTCGTACGCGTCGTCGACGCAGGCGGCCGACGGCGGTGCCCGCGTGGCCGAGTTCCGCACGATGGTCGGCGCGCTGCACCAGGACGGGCTGCGGGTCGTGCTCGACCAGGTCTTCAACCACACCGCAGCCTCGGGGCAGGACGACAAGTCGGTGCTCGACAAGGTCGTGCCGGGCTACTACCAGCGTCTTGATGCCAAGGGTGCCGTGGAGACCTCGACCTGCTGCCAGAACGTCGCCACCGAGCACGCGATGGCCGAGAAGCTCATGGTCGACTCGGTCGTCTCGTGGGCCCGCAACTACCACGTCGACGGCTTCCGCTTCGACCTGATGGGACACGCCAGCCGCGCGAACATGCTCGCCGTGCGCAAGGCCCTCGACGCGCTGACCCTGCAGAAGGACGGCGTCGACGGAAAGTCGATGTACCTCTACGGCGAGGGCTGGAACTTCGGTGAGGTCGCCGACAACAAGCTGTTCGTCCAAGCCACCCAGGGCCAGCTCGGCGGCACCGGCATCGGCACCTTCTCCGACCGGCTGCGTGACGCCGTGCGCGGTGGTGGCCCGTTCGACGATGACCCGCGCCGCCAGGGCTTCGGGTCCGGCGAGGCGACCGACCCCAACGGCGCGGCGATCAACGCCGACGCTACGAGCCGCCTCGCCAGCGACACCGACCTGGTCGAGCTGGGCCTGGCCGGCAACCTCAAGTCGTTCACCTTCCGCAGCCAGAAGAGCGGGACCGTGGTCAACGGCACCCAGGTGGACTACAACGGCGCGCCCGCCGGCTACGCCGACCAGCCCGACGAGGTCGTCAGCTACGTCGACGCGCACGACAACGAGACGCTCTTCGACTCGCTGACGTACAAGCTGCCGCTCGCGACCTCGATGCAGGACCGAGTGCGCATGAACACCCTGTCGCTCGCCACGACCGCGCTCGCCCAGACGCCGTCGTTCTGGCACGCCGGCGCCGACCTGCTGCGCAGCAAGTCGCTCAACCGCGACTCCTACGACAGCGGAGACTGGTTCAACCGGCTCGACTGGACGGGCGCCGACAACGGCTTCGGCCACGGCCTGCCGCCCGAGGCGCAGAACTCGGCGAAGTGGCCCTACATGAAGCCGCTGCTCGCCAACCCTGCGCTCAAGCCCACGCCCGCCGACGTGCGCAGCGCCGACGCGATGGCGCAGGACCTGCTGCGACTCCGCTTCAGCACCAAGCTGTTCCGCCTCGGCAACGCCGATGCCATCAACGCCAAGGTGACCTTCCCGGTGTCCGGCACCGCCGACGCCAAGCAGGGCGTCATCGTGATGCGCATCGACGACACAAAGGGCGCCGACGCCGACCCGGCCCTGCGCGGGGCGGTCGTCGTCTTCAACGCGACGCCCGACACCGTCCAGCAGAAGGTCCCCGGGATCACCGGCACGGTGCAGCTGAGCCCGGTGCAGGCGAACGGCGCGGACAGCGTCGTCAAGCACGCGGCATACGACAGCGGGACCGGCACGTTCTCGGTGCCGGCGCGCACGGTCGCGGTGTTCGTCCAGCCCAACTGACCGGATCCGCTCTGACGGCCGGTTCCCACCCTCGGTGGGGACCGGCCGTTCGCGCGCGGAGCACCCGGCCTGTCGCACGCCAGGGCGGCGACATACGTTGGGCGGGTGACGACGACTCCAGACATGACCTACCGGCAGCTCGGCGACAGCGGCCTGACCGTCTCCACCGTCGGGCTCGGCTGCAACAACTTCGGCCGGCGCCTCGACCAGCAGGGCACGAACGCCGTGGTGCGCCAGGCGCTGGACAGCGGCATCACGCTCTTCGACACCGCCGACATCTACGGGCACGGCGCGAGCGAGGAGATGCTCGGCCTCGCCCTGGGCTCGGAGCGCGAGAACGTCGTCGTGGCAACGAAGTTCGGCATGGACATGCAGGGCGCCAACGGCCCCGACTGGGGAGTGCGGGGCTCGCGCCGCTACATCCGCAAGGCCGTCGAGGCGAGCCTGCGCCGCCTCGGCACCGACTGGATCGACCTCTACCAGCTGCACCGCCCCGACCCGCAGACCCCCATCGAGGAGACGCTGGCCGCGCTCGACGAGCTCGTCCGCGAGGGCAAGGTGCGCTACCTCGGCAGCAGCAACTTCACCGGCTGGCAGGTCGTCGACGCCGACTGGACCGCGCGTGCTGCGGGGACCGCAAGGTTCATCTCCGCCCAGAACGAGTACTCCCTGCTCGAGCGGGACGTCGAGGACGAGCTCGTGCCGGCCTGCGAGCACGTCGGGGTCGGGCTGCTGCCCTTCTTCCCGCTCGCGTCCGGGCTGCTCACGGGAAAGTACCGACGCGGCGAGTCGGCGCCCGAAGGCACCCGCCTCGCCGGGATGGCCGAGCGGCTCGACTCCGCCGACTGGGACACCATCGAGCGCCTCGAGGCGTATGCCGCCCAGCGCGGCCTGCGTCCCATCGACGTCGCGATCGGTGGGCTCGCGGCCCAGCCGGCCGTGGCCTCCGTCATCGCCGGGGCGACCCGTCCCGAGCAGATCATCGACAACGTGCAGGCCGGCCTGTGGGAGCCGAGTGCCGAGGACCTGGCTGAGCTCGACGAGGTCACCACGCCTGCCGCCTGAGGCCAGTCGATGTGACGGGGCGCGCTCTCGACTGTGACGGGCCGCGCTCTCGAGTGTGACGGGCCGCGCTCTCGACTGTGACGAACCGCGCTCTCGACTGTGACGGGCCGCGCTCTCGACTGTGACGAAGCGCGCTCTCGAGTAGGAGGGCGGACGTACCCTCCCCTCGAGAGCGCAGTCAGCACCACTCGAGTGCGCAGTCGGCCCCACGGCGGGTGGGGTCGGGCGCTCAGTCGACGACGACGGGGGATGCCGTCGAGACGTCTGCCGCCGCGGGGGCGCCCTGCTTCTCGGCACGCCGGCTGTGACGGTAGAACCACGCGCCGAGGATGCTGAACGCGCCGGCGGAGACCATCGCCAGCTGCGTCGACGTGTGGTCGGCCAGCAGGCCGAGCAGGGGAGCGGCGACCCCGAAGGCCATCGAGGCGATCATCGAGTTCATCGACAGCACGGTCGCGCGGTTGCGGGCCTGCGCCTCCCGGTGCAGCAGGGCGGAGTGCATCGGACCCGCGGAGCCGTGCAGCAGGTAGGTGACGCCGTAGGCCGCGATGAGCGCGGCCGGTCCGGCGACCAGCCCCATGGCGACGGCGCCCAGCCCGTTGAGGATGCGAGCCACGATCGCGGTGCGCGCGACGCCGATGCGCCGGCTCGTCCACCCCGAGAGGGCGGCCCCGAGGGCGAAGACCGCCCAGCCGCCGGCCGCCACCGGACCCATGAGGGCGCCGGCGCGCTCCTCGCCACCGACGAGCTCGGCGAGGCGGATCGGCTGGAAGGTCTCGAAGACGATCATGGCGACCGACCAGAAGAGCTCGACCGTGATGATGCCGCGCAGCACGACGTTGTCGCGGAGCATCCCGAGGCCCTCGCGCACCACGGCGGGCGACTCCTTGGCCGAGGCCATCGCGCGCCGTGCGCCGGAGCCGTCGAGGTGCTCCGCGGACCGGGGCTCGCGCAGCAGTGCCAGCACCGCGACGAGGTGCACGACGTTGAGCGCGACGAAGCAGGCGACCGGCAGCACCAGCGCGGAGGCGCCGGTGAACGGGTGCCACCACACGAGGCCACCGGAGAGCAGGGCGCCGACGGCGATGCCGCCACCGACGGCCGTGCCCTGGGCGGCGAGCGCGCCGTCGACGTCGGCTCCCGGGGTCGTGGCGTGCACCGTGTCGACGAACCAGGCCTCGAGCGGCCCTGAGTCGAGCGCCCGGAAGACGCCGGTGAGCACCGAGGCAACGAGGAATGCCCAGAACGAGTGCGCCACGAGCAGGATCCCGCTCGCCACGACGTTGACCACGGCGGAGACGACGAAGACCGGGCGGCGGCCGAAGGCGTCGGCGAACCCGCTCGTCGGCAGCTCGAGCACGAAGATCGTCAGGCCGGCGGCCGACGACACGGTCATCGCCTGCGCCACGGTGAGGCCGTGCTCGAGCTGCCAGAGGGTGAGCAGCCCGACGACGAGACCGACCGGGAACCAGCGGGTCAGCGTCAGCGTGAGGAAGACGCGGCGGGCAGCGGTGGGGGACAGGACGGCATACGTGGTCTGCGGGGTCATCGCGCACCTCCGCTCGTGCCGTCGGCCGGTGGACGGTCGAGGTCGAGGGGGTAGGCGAAGGTGTAGACGGCGACCCGACGCGCGCGCGGGTTTCCCTGTCCCACACGGCGATAGCGCTCAATGAGGTCCCACATCTCCTCGCGCATCGCCTCGAGGGCCTCGGGGGTCACCAGCACCGAGGCGTCGCTCGAGCCGCATGCGTCCTGCCAGGCGGTCGGCCACGTGGTGGAGACGTCGAGCCACTTGTCGTACTGCTCGCTGAAGTGGCGGGCGTAGTCACGCGTGAGCCAGTTGAGGGCGGTCTCGGAGTCCTCGTCGCCCTCGAAGTCGCTGGGGTGCCAGGAGTGGTACTCCGAGCTCGCACGCCACAGGCGCCGCTTGCCCTCACC
Organism: Terrabacter sp. NPDC080008; assembly: GCF_040702505.1. Lineage (NCBI taxonomy): Bacteria > Bacillati > Actinomycetota > Actinomycetes > Micrococcales > Intrasporangiaceae > Terrabacter > Terrabacter sp. NPDC080008. The sequence continues at coordinate 34,456 of NZ_JBFBLC010000009.1, read as the reverse complement.
CTCCTCGGTGTCCTGCACGAGCCCGACGGACTCGAGCTTGCGCAGGTGGTAGCTCGTCGCGCCGGAGTTGGTGCCGAGCAGGGTCGCCAGGTCGGTGGCGGTCGACGGGCCGTGCCGGCGCAGGGCGCCGAGCAGGCGGGAGCGCAGCGGGTGGGCGAGCACGCGCAGGCTCTGCGGAGTCAGCCAGACGCCGTCGTCGGAGGGCGGGCTCAGGGGGTCGGGTGCAGGCATAGTGTGCACAATACCTGTGCACAGTTTGTTTGCACAAGAGTTCTGCACGATTGGCGACGAACACTGTTTGCGCAGGTCAGAAGCCGTTTTGGGGGAGGGGTGCAGCGATTTGGGCGCTCGGCGACGACCCCGTAACATGGATGAAGTTGTGCACCGGGCCGTCAGGCGAACCCAGCTCACCCTTCAACCGGCCGAGCGGGCGACGCGGACCGAGCCCAGCGGCATTCACACTGCTCCACCATTTCAAGCGAAGGCAGACTCCATTGCGCACGTACACCCCGAAGCCCGGCGAGGTCACTCGCACGTGGCACGTCATCGACGCGACCGACGTCGTGCTCGGCCGTCTCGCGAGCCAGGCCGCTGTCCTGCTCCGGGGCAAGCACAAGCCGCAGTTCGCGCCGCACGTCGACACCGGTGACTTCGTCATCATCGTCAACGCCGACAAGGTCGCCCTCACCGGCGCCAAGCTCGAGCAGAAGAAGGCCTACCGCCACTCCGGCTTTCCGGGTGGTCTGCGGTCGACCTCCTACACCGAGCTGCTCGCCAAGAGCCCCGAGAAGGCCGTCGAGAAGGCCATCCGCGGCATGCTCCCGAAGAACTCGCTGGCCCGCCAGCAGCTCTCCAAGCTCAAGGTCTACCGCGGTGCCGAGCACCCGCACGCGGCCCAGCAGCCCGTCCCCTTCGAGATCACCCAGGTTGCGCAGTAAGCCCCCGGCTGCTGCGTAGAAAGCGACAAGACACGTGACTGACATCGTGAACGAGGACGTCCTCGACACCGACGAGCCCGAGCTGACCGAGTACACCAGCGAGTCCTCGTCCGACTCCGCCCTCGGCGAGCCCCGCCGCGCCCGCCAGGTCTCGACCCCCGGCGCTGCCACCGGCCGTCGCAAGCAGGCCATCGCCCGCGTGCGCATCGTCCCCGGCACCGGCGAGTGGAAGATCAACGGCCGCACGCTCGACGCGTACTTCCCCAACAAGGTGCACCAGCAGATCGTCAAGGAGCCGCTGACGCTCCTCGAGCTCGACGGCTCGTACGACGTGCTGGTCCGCGTGCACGGCGGTGGCCCCTCCGGCCAGGCCGGTGCCGTCCGCCTCGGCGTGGCCCGCTCGCTCAACGGCGTCGACGAGGAGCTGAACCGTCCCGCCCTCAAGAAGGCCGGCTTCCTCACGCGCGACCCGCGCGTGCCCGAGCGCAAGAAGGCCGGTCTCAAGAAGGCCCGCAAGGCCCCCCAGTACTCCAAGCGCTGATGCTTCGGCTGGCGCCGAGCACCACCGCTTGGCTCCAGTCGCGCTGATCCGCGCTTCGCCCGCGCGGCGGCATACGGCTTGCGTATGCCGCCCGCCGGGCACACGAAGGCCCCCGAGCACCCGCTCGGGGGCCTTCGTCGTCCCTGGTGGCGTATGCCGTGTGCCCGGGTCGGGGGCTCAGCCCACCGTCGCGTGCGACAGGGCGCACGTGTTCGTGTCGTTGGACCAGGTGGCCTGCATCGGGTAGCTGCCGTTGCCCATGGCCACGTTGCCCGCGCCGCCGGCGGACCCCGGTGCGATCCAGGCGCACTCGTCACCGTTCTCCTGGCCGGAGTTGGTGCGCGAGGTCAGGTTGGTCCAGCCGCCGGCCGGGTTCTGGTCGGTGATCGTCTCGGCGTACTCGTGGCCCTCGACGATCGTGTAGCCGTCGTCGGTGCCCGCGGACCCGGCGTTGACGAAGTTCTGGCCGCAGCTGGTGCCCATGTCCATGACGTAGGGCATGTTCGTGAAGGCCACGTCACCGACGCTCGAAGCCACCCCCACGTCACCGTTCCAGTCGTGCCAGGCGCAGAAGTTGCCGCTCGCCGTGTTGAAGCCATCGGGGTGCGTACCGGTGGGCGACAGGATGACGTACTGCGCGCTGCGGTTGCTCGACGCCGTCGTGTTGCCGAAGTGGGAGGCAGCCTTGACGGCCTCCTGCCCCAGCTGGGCCTGGGTGGCGCTCGACGGGGAGGCGACCGAGTTGTCGTACCAGACACCGGCGTACGCGCCGCCCGTCGGGTAGCCGACGTGCGTCGCGCCGGTGGCGCACTTCGTCGCGCCCCGGGCCATGCCGGCCCCGTCGCAGTACTGCGTCATGACGCCCGACCACGCCTCGCCGCCGGTGCCGAGGCCCTTCATGAGCTTCTGCACCACGGGGGCTCCCGACTTCGGGTCGCCGGAGAAGGTCAGGTTGCCCTGCGCGTCCGTGCCCTGGCTGCCCCACTGGCTGCCATAGAAGACGAGGTAGACCTTGGGTGCCCCGTCCGTCACGCCGATGCCGTCGACGCCTCCGCCGTAGGAGAGGGTCTTCGCCGAGGTCGACCCCGACCGCTGCTGGGCCGCCCAGCGGTGCATCTGCGTGTTGAGCTCACGAGTCGGCACGGCCCCGTGGCGGTAGCTGTGGCCGTACGCGGGGGAGTACGGGTTCGAGACAGGCGACGAGCCGGCGGCCGGGGTCGCCGGGGCGGCGACGGCTGTGACCGTCCCTGCTGCACCGAGAGCGGCGGCGGCGATCCCGGCTGCAACAGCAAGGGGCAGTCGACGCGAGGTCGGAGTCTTCATCCAGATTCCTTTCGATGGGCCGCCGGGCGATGGCCCGGATCTCGACCACTGGGGTGGGGTGGTGCCGGATGCGTGTGGCCATCGTGTGGGCTGTGGGGGAGCTGTAACCTTCGGAAAGACTGGGAGATACCTGCCAATTCGCCTGAACTTATGGACCTGGTAAAAGAACGACAGATCCACCTGTCCAAAGGGTCGAATGGGCGTCAGGACCGCCGTGCCGTATCGTCGAGCGACACGACATGCACAGGACGGCCGACCGGTCGGCCGATTCGGGAAGGCAGAACGAGTGGGGCGACTCTTCGGCACGGACGGCGTCCGTGGTGTGGCGAATCAGGACATCACCGCAGAGCTGGCGCTCGACCTCTCCGTCGCCGCGGCGCACGTGCTCGCGGAGGTAGGCGCGTTCCGGGGACACCGGCCCGTCGCCGTCGTCGGTCGGGACCCGCGGGCGTCCGGTGAGTTCCTGTCCGCCGCCACGGTCGCGGGCCTGGCCTCCTCGGGGGTCGACGTGCGCGACGCGGGGGTGCTGCCGACCCCGGCCATCGCCTACCTCGTGTCCGAGCAGGACGCCGACCTGGGCGCCATGCTCTCGGCGTCGCACAACCCGATGCCCGACAACGGCATCAAGTTCTTCGCCCGTGGTGGCCACAAGCTCGCAGACGAGCTCGAGGACCGGATCGAGGCGCGTCTGCGTGGCGACTGGGACCGGCCAACCGGCGGGGACGTGGGTCGCATCGTGCCCCTCGCCGACGGCGCCGACCGCTACGTCGCGCACCTGCTCTCGGTGCTGCCGCACCGCCTCGACGGGCTGCATGTCGTGATCGACGCCGCCCACGGAGCAGCGTTCGAGGTGGCCCCCCGGGCCTTCCGCGAGGCCGGCGCCCGGGTGACCGTCATAGGCGGCGAGCCCGACGGCCTCAACATCAACGACGGCTACGGCTCGACCCACGTCGAGCACCTCAAGGAGGCGGTGGTGGCCGAGGGCGCGGACTTCGGCATCGCGCTCGACGGCGACGCCGACCGCTGCCTGGCCGTCGACGCTGCCGGCCACGAGGTCGACGGCGACCAGATCATGGCGATCCTGGCCCTGGCGATGAAGGAGCAGGGTGTCCTGCGCGGCGACACCCTGGTCGCCACCGTGATGTCCAACCTCGGCATGACGCAAGCACTCGCGGCCGCGGGCATCAAGGTCGTCCACACGGCCGTGGGCGACCGCTACGTCCTCGAGGAGATGAAGTCGGGCGGCTACTCCCTCGGCGGCGAGCAGTCGGGACACGTCGTCATGCTCGACCACGGCACCACGGGTGACGGCACCCTGACGGGCCTCATGCTCGCCTCGCGCGTCGCCGCGACCGGCCGCACCCTCGCCGACCTCGCCGGCGTCATGACCCACTTCCCGCAGGTCCTCGTCAACGTCAAGGACGTCGACAAGTCGGCGCTGGAGGCCAGCGCGGCCGTAGCCGACGCGGTGCGCCAGGTGGAGGGCGAGCTCGGCGACAACGGGCGCGTCCTGCTGCGCAAGTCCGGCACCGAGCCCGTGGTGCGCGTCATGGTCGAGGCCTCCGACGGCGACCAGGCCCGCAGCCTCGCCGACCGCCTCGTCGGCGTCGTCAGGGCCGAACTCTCGCTCTGAGCCATGTGCCGCCCGGCCCGTCCGGCGGCATACGGCCGCGGTGAGTGGCCGCCGGGCGTCGCACAGTGCCCATTCGACGTCGGAAAGTGCCCACTCGACGTGGGACGTCGAGTGGGCACTGTGCGAGGGGTCAGTCGACGGGGCGCAGCAGTCCCGAGTCGACGTCGTAGATGAAGCCGCCGACGAGCGTGCCCTCGGCGATGAGCGGGTGCGTGCGCACCTTGGCGAGGTCCTCGCGCAGGGCGCGCTCCTGGTCCTCGATGGCGTGGAACGTCATCCACGACGCGTCCTTGCCGGCGCTGGCGCCCACGCGCTCACGCAGCTCGACCTCGCTGTTGGAGGCCATAGCGCAACGGGTGTGCGGGACGACGAGGATGCGCTCGACGCCGAGCAGGTGCGTGGCCAGCACCAGCGCCTCGAGCGCCGAGGAGCCCACGCGGCCACCGGGATTGCGGAAGATCTTGGCGTCGCCGGGCTTGAGCCCCAGCAGCCCGAGCGGGTCGATGCGGGAGTCCATGCACGTGACGATCGCGACGCCCGCGCGGGCGATACCGTCGAAGCCGGCCATACCGAAGGAGTCGGCGTAGGCGCGGTTCGCTGCCAGCAGATCGTCGAATCCGTTGACGGCGGAGGCGTTCTCACTCATCTGTGTCCTCTCGTTGGTTACTGGAGACCTGGTCGCTTCGAGATCGTGAAGGCCATCGGCTTGCTCACCTCGGCGAAGAAGTCGTTGCCCTTGTCGTCGACGACGATGAAGGCGGGGAAGTCCTCGACCTCGATCTTCCACACCGCCTCCATGCCCAGCTCGGGGTACTCGAGCACCTCGACGTGCTTGATGCAGTCCTGTGCGAGGCGGGCCGCCGGGCCACCGATCGAGCCGAGGTAGAAGCCGCCGTGCGTGTGGCACGCGTCGGTGACCTGCTTGCTGCGGTTGCCCTTGGCGAGCATGACCTTCGAGCCGCCGGCGGCCTGGAACTGGTCGACGTAGGAGTCCATGCGGCCCGCGGTCGTCGGCCCGAACGAGCCGGACGGCATGCCCTCCGGCGTCTTGGCAGGGCCGGCGTAGTAGACGGGATGGTCCTTGAGGTACTGCGGCATCGGCTCGCCGGCGTCGAGGCGCTCCTTGATCTTGGCGTGGGCGATGTCGCGGGCGACGACGAGCGGGCCGGTGAGCGACAATCGCGTCTTGACCGGGTGCTTCGCGAGCTCGGCGAGGATGTCGTCCATCGGCTGGGTCAGGTCGACCTTCACGACGACGTTGCGGCTCGTCGAGCTCACGCCGACGGCGTCGTCCTCGTGCTCGCCGAGGTCGACGGCGCCGGCGTCGTCCTCGTGCTCGCCGAGGTCGACGGCGCCGGCGTCGGGCAGGAAGCGCGCGGGGTCGGTCTCGAGCTGCTCGATGAACACACCCTCGGGAGTGATCTTGCCGAGCACCTGGCGGTCCGCGGAGCACGACACGGCAATCGCGACAGGGAGGCTCGCGCCGTGGCGGGGGAGGCGCACGACCCGGACGTCGTGGCAGAAGTACTTGCCGCCGAATTGGGCGCCGATGCCGAACTGGCGGGTCAGCTCGAGCACGCGCTCCTCGAGCTCGGTGTCGCGGAAGCCGTGGGCGGTGACGGGGTCGCCCTGCTTCGGGAGGGTGTCGAGGTACTTCGCCGACGCGTACTTGGCTGTCTTCAGGGCGAACTCGGCGCTCGTGCCGCCGATGACGATGGCGAGGTGGTACGGCGGGCAGGCCGCGGTGCCGAGGGAGCGCAGCTTCTCGTCGAGGAAGCGCATCATCGCGTCCTCGTTGAGGATCGCCTTGGTCTCCTGGTAGAGGTAGCTCTTGTTGGCCGAGCCGCCCCCCTTGGCCATGAAGAGGAACTTGTATGCCGTCTCGTGGCCGGGCGCCGTGTCGGCGTAGACCTCGACCTGCGCGGGGAGGTTCGAGCCGGTGTTCTTCTCTTCCCACGTCGTGACGGGTGCCATCTGCGAGTAGCGCAGGTTGAGGCGGGTGTACGCGTCGTAGACGCCCCGGCTGATCGCCCGCTCGTCGGTGCCCTCCGTCAGGACGTGCTGGCCGCGCTTGCCCATGACGATCGCGGTGCCGGTGTCCTGGCACATCGGCAGCACGCCGCCGGCCGCGATGTTGGCGTTCTTGAGCAGGTCGAGGGCCACGAACTTGTCGTTGTTGCTCGCCTCGGGGTCCTCGAGGATGTTGCGCAGCTGCTGGAGGTGGCCCGGCCGCAGGTAGTGCGCGATGTCGTGCATGGCGGTCTCGGTGAGCAGCCGCAGCGCCTCGGGAGCCACCTCGAGGAAGGTGCGTCCCCCCGGTCCGTCGACGGCGCGTACGCCCTCGGTCGTCAGCAGCCGGTAGGGCGTCTCGTCGGCGCCGATGGGCAGCAGGTCCTCGTAGGCGAACTCGGCCATCTCAGGTGTCCTCGGTGTCGTTCCTCGGGGCGCCACGCGGTGTCCGCCCCTGCGCCGCGGTCGCACGACGCCGCCTGCGAGCCTAATCGGTCGCCACCGCGAGCCGACAGGTGGCTCGGTTCGGGCAGCTCGGCCCGGTTTTGCCCGAATCGGTCTCTGGCAGAGCGCGGCCGACGCCTCAGATCACGATTCGGGTAGTAACAAGTTGGCAAAACCCCGCAGAGGTGTGGCGGGCGTCACTGTTGTGGTGTTCAGTGTGATCTACATCAACTACATGAACTGCAGATGAAGAGGTGGGCGCCGAACCGCCCCCACACCTGTTTGGAACCGGCACGAGCCGTGACCGGTCAGCTTTGGGGCCAGTGCAGCCCCCAAACCTCCAAGGAGGAGCAGGCATGATCAATCGCAGGTCAACCGTGACAGCGTTGGTGGGGATCGGTGTCGCCGGTCTGGCCGCGGGATGTCTGTCGTCCAACTCTGGTGGCAGCGGCTCCAACGGGTCGACGGCCAGCGGTCCGGGCAAGACCACCATCGAGGTGATGTACGGCCTCGGCCCCGACACCGAGCCCGGCTTCAAGGCCGACGTCTCGAAGTGGGCCAAGGACAACAACATCACCGTCAAGTTCACCAAGTCCGCCTCGTGGGACACCGAGATCCGCACCCGCGTCCAAGGCGGCAACCCGCCCGACGTCGGGCTCTTCCCGCAGCCCGGCCTGATGTGCGACCTCGCCAGGCAGAAGAAGCTGGTCCCGTACGACGACGCGACCGTGGCCACCGACAAGGAGACGCTCGTCCCCGGCTTCGTCCAGGCGGGCACGTGCGCCGACGGCAAGGTCTACGGCCTTCCCAACGAGGTGAGCGTCAAGAGCATCATCTGGACCGACGCCCCGGCGTTCAAGGCGCTCGGCGTGCAGGCGCCCGCCACGCTCGACGACCTGCTGACGCTGACGCAGAAGATCAAGTCCGAGGGCAAGACGCCGTGGTGCATCGCGGCGGAGTCGGGCCAGGCGACCGGCTGGCCCATCACGGACTGGATCGAGGACCTCGTCCTGCGCATCGCAGGTCCTGACAACTACGACAAGTGGGTCAAGGGCGAGCTGAAGTTCAACAGCCCCGAGATCAAGCCCGCGTGGGAGTACTTCCAGAAGATCGCCTTCGGTGACGGCTACGTCCGCGGCGGCACCAAGTCCATCCCGGCGACCAACTTCCAGACCGGTGGCAACGCCCTCTTCACCCAGCCCCCCGGCTGCTACATGTTCAAGCAGGCGACGTTCGTGGCCAACAAGGGTGGCTTCCCCGACTCGGTGATCGCCAAGCTCGACACCGAGACGAACCCGATCCCCTTCCCGGCCAAGACGGCGGGAAACAACTCGGTCCTCGTGGCCGGTGACATCGCGGCTGCCTTCAACAACGACGCCAACGTGCTCAAGCTGCGCAACTTCATCGCCAGCAAGGAGAACGGCACCGAGCAGGCCAAGAACGGGGCCTTCTCGCCGCACAAGACGGCCGACGTGTCGCTGCTGCCGAACAAGACGCTGCAGAAGATCGCGACCGACGTGCTCTACAAGGCGACGGCAGCCCGCTTCGACGGTTCCGACGCCATGCCCGCCAAGGTCGGTGCAGGCACCTTCTGGACCGAGCCGGTCAAGTGGCTCTCCGGCCAGCAGGACCTCGACACGACGCTCAACAACATCGACGCCAGCTTCCCCAAGTCCGGCAGCTGACGCCCCCGGACTGCGAGGGCGACCACGTGGTCGCCCTCGCAGTCGACAGCGCATTCTCTAAAGCGAGAGAGGAAGTGCCATGGCCATCAAGATCGCCAACGCGGTGATCGCGATCATCGGGGGCATCGGCGGCGCCATCATCATCTTCTGGATCCTCAACAAGCTCGCCGAGTCCCTCAAGGGCCGGTGGGAGGACCGGGTCAAGCCGTGGATGTTCGCGGGACCGGCGATCCTCGCGATCGCCGTCTACCTCATCTACCCGGCCATCGTGACGATCCAATACAGCTTCGCCAACGAGGACTCGACGGCGTACGTCGGGTTCCAGAACTACAAGGACGTCCTGACCGACAGCACGTTCCTGCAGGTGATCTTCAACAACGTGCTGTGGATCATCATCGTCCCGGCCCTGACGGTGGTCCTCGGCCTGGGCGTGGCCGTGCTCGCGGACCGGCTCCGGGCGCGCGGTGAGAAGACGACCAAGACGTTCATCTTCCTGCCGATGGCCATCAGCATGGTCGGCGCCGCGACGATCTGGCGCACGGTCTACGACTACCAGCCCGCCGGCGCGCCGCAGACCGGCATCCTCAACGCCATCCTGGGCTTCTTCGGCAAGGAGCCGGTCTTCTGGTACGGCACGAGCACCCTGCACCTGAACAGCCTGCTGCTCATGATCATCCTGATCTGGACGCAGGTCGGCTACTCGATGGTGCTGCTGTCGGCCGCGATCAAGGGCGTTCCGGAGGACACGGTCGAGGCGGGCCGCATCGACGGCGCCGGTGAGCGGAGGATCTTCTTCAGCATCATCGTCCCGCAGATCTGGCCGACCGTGATCACGGTGTTCATCACCGTGCTCATCGGCGTCATGAAGGTCTTCGACGTCGTCTACGTCACGACCAACGGCGCCTACAACACCGACGTCATCGCGCGGCGCTTCTACGACGAGCTCTACACGCAGGGCAACAACGGCATCGCGTCCGCGATCGTGGTGATCCTGCTCATCGCCGTCATCCCGATCCTGATCTACCAGGTCCGCCACTTCAGGGCCGAGGAGGCAGCACGATGACCACCACGTTGCAGCCGGGCACCGGCGCTCCCGCCGACGAGCCGCAGATCATCCGTCAGAGCAAGGAGGGCACGGGCAGCGGGTCCGCCAACTGGCCGGTCCGCATCGGGCTGATCGTCCTCTGCATCGCGTGGATGATCCCGGCGCTCGGCATGCTGGTCAACTCCTTCCGCCCGCGCGACGACCAGTTCGCCTCCGGGTGGTGGACGGCCTTCTTCAACCCCTTCGGCTCGTCGTGGACGCTCTCGAACTACACGACGGTCCTGACGTCCGATGCCGCCGGCATCCCGATGGCCCAGGCGTTCCTCAACAGCCTGATCGTGGCGCTGCCGGCGACGGTGATCCCGATCCTCATCGCGGCGTTCGCGGCCTACGCCTTCACCTTCATGCAGTGGAAGGGCCGCGACGTCGTCTTCGTCATCATCGTCGGCCTGCTGGTCGTCCCCAACCAGGTCGCCTTCGTGCCCCTGGTCAAGCTCTACTCGGGCCTCGGCCTCAACGGCACCTTCATCGCGGTGTGGCTGGCCCACATCGGCTTCGGCATGCCGCTGGCCATCTACATCCTGCGCAGCTACATGTCGGGGCTGCCCACGGCCGTCATCGAGTCGGCGAAGATCGACGGGGCCAGCCACTTCACGACGTTCTGGCGCCTCATCATGCCCATGTCGATGCCGGCGCTGGCGTCGTTCGCCATCTTCCAGTTCCTCTGGGTCTGGAACGACCTGCTCGTCGCGCTGATCTTCCTCGGCCGTGGCGACAACACCGTCGCCACGGTGGCCCTGCAAGGCCTGCAGGGCCAGACCGGCGCCGGTCGGGAGCTGATCCCGGCCGCGGGCTACATCACGATCATCGTCCCGATCATCGTGTTCCTGGCGCTGCAGCGGTACTTCATCCGCGGCATGACCTCAGGCGCCGTCAAGGGCTGACGCAGCCGAACGCAGCAGCGTGCAACGAAGGGCCGTGGCCTCCTAGCGAGGTCGCGGTCCTTCGTCGTGGCGCCGGGCGTCGGTGGCGCGGTCGTGCCCGTGGTCGCCTGCCACGAGCGCATGGGCCCGCTGCGTCTGGCCGTTGGTCGGGGCGGCCTCCCGGGCGCTTCGCCAGAGCAGGCCACCCACGACGCCGGCGGCCAGCAGCAGGACGACGAGGACGCCCAGGATGATGCGGCTGCGCAGCCGCGCAGCGCGCCGGGCCTGCTCGGCCTCCCGGGCCTCGCGCCGGGCGCGGTCCTCGATCAGGCTCTTCTCGTACGGGCCGATGCGACGTTCCGGACGGGGTGGTGGAGGGGTGGGGTCGGGCACGAGGTGTTCCTCACAGGAGGACGCCCCGGCGCCGGGGCGTCAGCCGGACCTGCGGCCGTTTCTCACCAGCAGGTCGCCCAGCATGGTGCAACAGGCCGCGACGTCTTGTCGAATGCCCGGAGCGGGCTCAGCGCAGGTCGACCCGCGTGGGGGCGTGGGCTCCGGCACGCCCGACGGTGAGCGCGCCGGTGCGCAGCGCGCGCTCGACGGCTGGGAGGACGTCGTCCAGGGCCGCCGCGTGCAGTCGCTCCCGTGCTTGCGGGCCGCCGAGCAGCCCGCTGTCGATGAGCCCGGACACCAGGCCCGACATGAACGAGTCGCCGGCCCCGACGGTGTCCACGACATCGACTGCCGGCGCGGGCAGGGCCCGCTGCTCACCAGTGCGGGTGACATGGACGACGGCGCCGTCGCCGCCACGCGTGACCACGACGAGAGCCGGGCCGAGCCCGCCCCACGCACGCACGACGTCGTCGATCGACTCGCCGGGGCACAGCCAGGCGATGTCCTCGTCGCTCACCTTGACCACGTCGGAGAGCGCGATGTTGCTCTCGACCGTGCGCCGCGCCCGCTCGGGCCGGCCCATCAGGGAGGGACGCGCGTTCGGGTCGTACGACACGGTCGCGCCGACCGCGTGCGCCTCGGCGAGGATCTCGCGCACCTGGGCGGCCCCGGGCTCGAGCACCGCGCCGATGCTGCCGGTGTGGACGTGGCCGTATGCCGTCAGGCCGGGGACGGACGCCACCTGCCACTCGAGGTCGAAGACGTACGTCGCCGCCCCGCCGGCGTCGAGCGTCGCGTGGGCGACGGACGTGAACGCCGCCCCCAGCGACCCAGGCGTCAGGGCGACGCCGCGCTGACGGCATACCTCCTCGATGCGTCGGCCACGCTCGTCGGTGGCGATCCACGTGGCGAGGTCGACGGGGTGGTCCAGGGCGGCGAAGCCGAAGGCGACGTTGGCGGGGCTGCCGCCCACGTGCTCGAGCGTGGTGCCGCCCGGGGTGGTCACGGCGTCGACGAGCGCCTCGCCCACGACGAGGGTGCGGACCGCGGCAGCGGAGTCGGTCACCGGGTGGCTCCTCAGGGCTCGACCAGCTCGGCGCTGCCGAACCAGCCCGGCCGGTCGAAGCGGTGCTCGCTCTCGAGGGTTCGGATGGTGCCGCTGCGCGAGCGCATGACGAGCGAGTTGGTGCGGGCCGACTTCGCGGCGTAGCGCACGCCCCGGAGCAGCTCACCGTCGGTGATGCCAGTGGCGACGAAGAAGCACTCACCGGTGACGAGGTCGTCGGTGGACAGGACGCGGTCGAGGTCGTGGCCGGCGTCGATGGCCTTCTGGCGCTCGTCGTCGTCCTTGGGCCAGAGCCGGCCCTGGATGACTCCACCGGTGCACTTGATCGCGCAGGCCGCGATGATCCCCTCGGGGGTGCCGCCGATGCCGAGGAGCAGGTCGACGCCGGTGTTCGGGCGGGCCGCCATGACGGCGCCGGCCACGTCGCCGTCGAGGATGTAGCGGATGCGCGCGCCGGTGGCGCGGATCTCCTCGGCGAGCGGCTCGTGGCGGGGGCGGTCGAGCATCACGACGGTGACGTCGGCCGGCGTCTCTTTCTTGGCCTTGGCGATGCGGCGGATGTTCTCGGCGACCGGGAGGCGGATGTCGACGACGTCCGCTGCCTCGGGGCCGGTCGCGATCTTGTCCATGTAGAAGACGGCGGACGGGTCGTACATCGCGCCGCGGTTGGCGACGGCCATGACGGCCACGGCGTTGTTCATCCCCTTGGCGGTCAGCGTGGTGCCGTCGATCGGGTCGACGGCGACGTCGACCTCGGGACCGGTGCCGTCACCGACCTGCTCGCCGTTGAAGAGCATCGGCGCGTTGTCCTTCTCGCCCTCGCCGATGACCACGACACCGCGCATGCTGACGGTCGAGATCATCGCGCGCATCGCCTCGACGGCAGCCCCGTCGGCCTTGTTCTTCTCGCCGCGACCGACCCAGCGGCCTCCGGCCATGGCTGCCGCCTCCGTCACCCTGACCAGCTCGAGAGCGAGGTTGCGATCCGGCTGGCTGTGCTTCATCAGGTGGTCCTCCGTCGGCGCAGAACGAGTCGGCGCCAGCCTATCGGTGGCCGGGGCCCGGTTTGGACCGCGCCGGGCGGTCGGGGACGATGAGAGGCATGAGCACCCCGTCGACGCCGTCGACACCCTCGTCCGAGAGCGCGGCCCCAGAGAGTGTCGCTCCCGAGAACGTCGCACCGTCGTCCGGCGGGGATTCGTCCGCGGGGCAGCAGGACCCGGAGAGCCAGCCGGCGCCGGTGGGTCAGCCGGCCCCCGCGGCACCGCCCAGCCGCTACTCCCTGGGAACCTTCCCGAACATGATCCGCTCGATGGTCGTCATCGGGCTCTTCGTGCTGGCCCTCGTCGCGATCGTCCCCCGCATCACCTCGGTGGAGCGGCCGGCGGTCGACGCTGCCGGCAAGGCGGCGCAGGTCGCCGCCCAGACGTCCCTGACGGTGCTCGTGCCGCAGGGGCTCGGCAAGGGCTGGGTGCCCACCGTCGCGACGTACATGCCGGGCAGCGACCAGGTGCCCACCTTCACCACCGTGTGGACGACGCCGAGCGGTGCCGACATCGCCCTCAAGCAGGCGGCCGGCGCCACCCCGGGATGGGTGAACCGCTCCGTCAACGACGGTGTGGCCGCGGGCACCGTCACGGTCTCCGGCCGCAGCTTCGAGAAGTTCGTCGCGAGCAGCGTCAACCAGATCGCCTACGTGGCCAAGGGCTCCGGGCCCAAGGGCGTCACCGTGGTGGCGAGCGGCACCGCCCCCGAGGACGAGCTCAAGGCGTTCGTCGCCGCGCTCGCGCCGGTGAAGCCGGCAGCCGGCGTGACGCCGGTGCCCTCGAAGACCACGGGCTGAGTCGGAGACCCGTCAGGAGTCGTCCTCGTCGAAGATCTCGTCGTCGGCGTGGATCTCACCGGCGCCCGAAGCGGGGCGCGTGGAGCGCTCGATCTCGGCCTGGGCGCCGTCGAGCCAGGTTGCGCAGTGCGCGGCCAGGGCCTCGCCACGACGCCACAGCTGCATGGAGTCCTCGAGGGGCGCCTGGCCGGCCTCGAGCTTGGCCACGATGGCGATGAGCTCCTCGCGGGCGTCCTCGTAGCGCAGCCCGGCGATGTCGGGGAACGTGCTGTCGGTCGTGCTCGCGTCAGCCATGGGCGACACCCTATGACCCCGACCCGTCAGTGGCCGCTGCCGCGGATCCGCCGGCCGCGCGGGGCTTGCGGGGTGGGGAGGCCTTGCCCGACGCCTTGCCCGATGCCTTGCTCGCCGTTGTGCCCGATGCCTTGCTCGACGTGGACGACGTGGCTGCCGAGGTCTTCGGAGACCGGCCCGACCGACCCGACGACGGGACCGGCGCGTCGTCGGTGCCGGCGCTGACGGGCCGCACCCCGAAGTCGCCGCGTGCGACCCGGACGCGGAGGAGCTCGCCGACGCCGACGTCGTCCTGGTCCATGACGATGCGCCCGTCGCGGTGCTGCACGACGGCATACCCCCGCTCGAGCGTCGACTGCGGGGAGAGGGCCACGACCTGGCGCCGCAGGTGCTCCACCTGGTCGCCGGCGCGGTGCAGGCGCGCCTCCATCCGGGTGGTCGCGCGCGACCGCAGCGTCGCGACCTCCTGCCGGCGCGCCCGCACGAGTGCAACGGGATCTGCCATGACCGGCCGGGAGACGAGGGACCGCAGGCCGGAGCGCTCGGACTCGACCCGGCGGACCAGCGCACGACGGATGCGGTCGCGGGCCGTGTCGACCAGGGCACGCTCGTGCGCGGCGTCGGGGACCACCTTCTTGCCCGCGTCGGTCGGTGTGGAGGCGCGCCAGTCGGCGACGAGGTCGAGCAGCGGCTGGTCGACGTCGTGACCGATCGCGCTGATGACCGGCGTGCGGGCCTGGGCGACCGCGCGGATCATCGCCTCGTTCGAGAAGGGCAGCAGCTCCTCGAGGGCCCCGCCGCCACGCGCGATGACGATGACGTCGACGGCCGGGATCGCGTCGAGCTCGCGCAGCGCCTCGACGACCTCGGTGACCGCCGAGGTGCCCTGGACCGCGACCTCGCGGATCTCGAAGGCCACCGCCGGCCAGCGACGACGCGCGTTCTCGACGACGTCCTTCTCGGCCGCGGAGTTGCGGCCCGTGATGAGGCCGACGCGGTGCGGCAGGAAGGGGATCGGCCGCTTGCGCTTGGCATCGAAGACGCCCTCGGCCGCGAGGGTCCGCTTGAGGATCTCGACCCGGGCGAGCAGGTCGCCGATGCCCACGGGCCGGATCTGGCGCGCCTCGAGCTGCAGGGTGCCGCGCTTGGTCCAGAAGGTCGGCTTGGCCTGCAGCACCACGCGGGCGCCCTGAGCGAGCGGGATCGGCATCGCGTTGACGGCGTTCATCGGCACCGACACCGAGAGCGACATGTCGACATCGGGGTCGCGCAGGGTGAGGAAGGCGGTGCCCCCGCGCGGGTTGAACTGCACGACCTGCCCCTCGACCCAGAGCTGGCTCATGCGGTCGACGTAGTCGGAGATCTTGAGGCTGAGCACTCGCACCGGCCACGGCTGCTCGGCCGTGGTGTCGGCGGCCTTGTCGGGCAGCGGGCTCGTCATGCTCACCCGCGTCACCCTACGGGGCGGTGCCCACGGCCGGACGAAGCCGGCACCACCCAGAACGGCATGTCCTCGGGAGGTCGTCCCACGGTCGCTGCCGGCCGTGCGGCAGGCGGCGAATCGGGCACACGGTGCGGGTCCCCGTACGATGGCAGCATGAGCCAGCCCGCCGAGCAGACGTCCGCCAAGAAGGTCCTCCTCGCGGCACCACGCGGCTACTGCGCCGGCGTCGACCGGGCCGTGGTCACCGTAGAGAAGGCGCTGGAGCTCTACGGCCCTCCCGTCTACGTCCGCAAGCAGATCGTCCACAACAAGCACGTCGTGAGCACGCTCGAGAAGCGCGGCGCGATCTTCGTGGACGAGACCGACGAGGTCCCCGAGGGCGCCACCGTCATCTTCTCGGCCCACGGCGTGGCCCCGGTCGTGCACGACGAGGCGCGAGCCCGCAGCCTCAAGACGATCGACGCGACGTGTCCGCTCGTGACCAAGGTGCACCGCGAGGCCGTGCGCTTCGCCGACGACGACTTCGACATCCTGCTCATCGGTCACGAGGGGCACGAGGAGGTCGTCGGCACCTCCGGTGAGGCGCCCGAGCACATCACCATCGTCGACGGGCCGGACGACGTCGAGAACGTCACGGTGCGTGACCCTGAGAAGGTCGTCTGGCTCTCGCAGACCACGCTCTCGGTCGACGAGACGATGGAGACGGTCGCGCGCCTGAAGGAGAAGTTCCCGGCGCTGCAGAGCCCTCCCTCCGACGACATCTGCTACGCCACGCAGAACCGTCAGCTGGCCGTCAAGCAGATGGCGAAGGACACCGACCTGATGATCGTCGTCGGCTCGCGCAACTCGTCCAACTCGGTGCGCCTGGTCGAGGTGGCGCTGGAGCACGGCGCCCGGGCCGGCCACCTGGTCGACTTCGCCGACGAGATCCAGCCCGAGTGGCTCGAGGGCGTCTCCACGGTCGGCGTCACCTCAGGCGCCAGCGTGCCGGAGGTGCTGGTCCGCGACGTGCTGTCGTGGCTGGCCGAGCGTGGCTACGGCGAGGTGGAGCCGGTGGTTGCCGCAGAGGAGTCGCTGCTCTTCTCGCTGCCGCGCGAGCTGCGCCGCGACCTCAAGGCGCACGACGGCGCTGACGTCGGCACGGTGCGGCACGACGCCGCCTTCGAGGAGTCCGGCTCGCTGCACTGATCTCACCCGCCGAACGGCGCCGTGGCGCACCTCTCGCGGCGGGGTGGATGCTGAGCGCGGCTGGAATTGTGCCGTGCCGCACTTCCGCGCCAGGGGTGTCGCGGGCTGGCGTGCGCGTCGAGGGGCTGGCGCGCCAGGGCCTGGGTCAGGCCGTGGCCTGACCGTCCTGTCGGCCGAGGCGCGACGACTCCTGCTCGAGGTAGGCGTCGTCGCGGGCCTCGCGGCCGAGGTCGTCGGTGAGCTCGGCCGCGCTCAGCGACCGCGGCGCCACCTCGAGGGGCACGAGCGCCGCCGGCTGCTCGCTCGTCAGGTGCAGCTCGTGCATGCGGCGGGCGGTGACGAGCACCCGCGACTCGAGGGTGCCGACGAACTTGTTGTACTGCTCGACCGAGCGCGACAGGGACTGGCCCATCGTGGCGACGTGGCCACCGAGGGTGGTCAGCCGGGCGTAGAGCTCCTGGCCGATGGCGAGCAGCTCGCGGGCGTTCTGCTCGAGGGCGTCCTGCTGCCAGATGGCGCCGATGGTGCGCAGCACCGCGAAGAGAGTGCCGGGCGAGGCGAGGACGACCTTGCGCCCCAGCGCGTGCTCGTAGAGGCCGGGGTCGTCGGACAGTGCCGTGGCGAGGATCGCCTCGCCGGGCACGAAGCAGATGACGACCTCGGGGGAGCGGGTGAACGCGGTCCAGTACGCCTTGGCGGCCAGCCCCTCGACGTGACGTCGCAGCGCAGTCGCGTGCGCAGCCAGCAGCTCCGCCCGCTCGGCCTCGGAGACGGTGTCGCCGTGGGCCTGGAGGAAGTGCGACATCGGGGCCTTGGAGTCCACGACGACGTGGCGCCCGCCGGGCAGGTTGACGACGGCGTCGGGGCGGACCGTCGCGCCGTGGCCGCTGACTCGGGTCACCTGCTCGTCGAAGTCGCAGCGGGCGAGCAGCCCGGAGAGCTCGAGCACCCGTCGGAGCTGGACCTCGCCCCAGGCGCCGCGCACCGTCGAGGCGTTGAGCGCGCTGGCGAGGGTCGCGGTCTCGGACCGCAGCGACTCGGTGGACCGGCTCACCTCGGTCAGGCGCTCACCCAGCTGGCCGAACTGCAGCGAGCGGTCGCGCTCGAGCGCCCCGACCTGACGCTCCACCCGGCCGATGGTGTCGCGCAGGGGAGCGAGCAGGCTGGCCGTGGCGTCGTCGACCTCGCGGGCCGCCTCCAGGTCGGCGACGCGCTCGCGCAGCACGTCGCGCTCGGCCTCCGCGCCCGCCGAGCGCGCCAGCAGCGTGGAACGGGCCGAGAGCCAGGCAAAGAGCGCGCCCAGCACGGCCCCGATGACGAGCCCGGCGAGCAGGGCGGTGAGGTCCATGCGAGCACCGTCCCAGAGACCGCCGACATCGCCTCGCACCGACACCCTGCCCACCCCGAGGCCGGCGACACCCGTTGGGGCCGGGGGCACCTCGTAGGCCGTGGAGCCAGCTCCCCAAGGTGTGCGGCTGAGCCGGGGAGGTGGCACACGGCATACGCGTCGGTCGGGTCGGTCGCTGACGGGGTCTGTTACACCTTGTCCGTGAGCGAGTACGACGACGCGACCCGGCTCGAGGCCGGCGAGGACCCGACGCAGCGGCATGGCAGCTTCTCCGAGGAGTGGATGATCGGCAACGCCGTCAACGGCGGGCTCGTGATGGCCACGGCGCTGCGGGCGCTCGGTGAGCACCTGGCGTCCGACCCGACCGAGACGACCGAGCACGTCGACCCGGTGGTGCTGTCGGCGTACTTCATGACCGCGTCGCAGCCCGGCCCCTTCACGGTCACGACCGAGGTCATGCGGTGCGGGCGCAAACTCTCGACCGGGCAGATGACGATCCACCAGACCGGCGACGACGGGCGCCCGGTCGAGCGGATGCGGGCGATCGGCTCCTTCGGCAACCTCACCGACCTCGACGTCCAGCGCCAGGCGAGCCCGCCCGACATGCCGCCGCCGGAGCAGTGTCTCTCGGCCGACCAGGCGCCTCCCGGCTTCCTCTCCAACGCCAAGTTCCTCGACCGGATCGACCTGCGCCTCGACCCCGACACGGCCGGCTGGGCGCTCGGCAAGCCGTCGATGCGCGGCGTCATGCGTGGCTGGGTGCGGCTGCGCGACGGGCGCGAGCCCGACACGACCCTGCTCATGCTGGCGCTCGACGCCCTGCCGCCCGTCGCGTTCGACCTCGGCCTCTTCGGGTGGACGCCGACGCTCGAGTTCACGGGCCACGTGCGCCGCCGGCCCGCGCCGGGCTGGCTGCAGGTCGTGCTGTCCAGCGCCACCCTCGGCGGCGGCATGATGGAGGAGGACGCGATGATCTGGGACTCCGCCGGCAACCTCGTCGCCCAGTCGCGTCAGCTCTGCGGCGTGCGCACACCGCGCTGAGGGCACTCGTGAGCCTGCAGCTCGTCTACGAGACGCACTCGGTCACCGAGGACAACGAGGCCGGCATCGCCACCGGCTGGTCGCCGGGACGGCTCTCCGCACGGGGCCGTGCCCTCGCTGTCGAGCTGGGCCGGCGACGCCCGGCGGACGGGTTCGCCGCCGTCTACTCCTCGGACCTGTCACGCGCCGTCGAGACGGCCGAGCTGGCGTATGCCGGCAGTGACGTCCCGCTGCACGTCGACACCCGCCTGCGCGAGTGCGACTACGGCGCGCTCACCGGCTGCCCGGTGGCAGACCTCGCCCGGGTGCGCCTCGACCACGTCGACGCGCCGTTCCCGGGCGGCGGCCAGAGCTACCGCGACGTCGTCGCAGCCACCGCCGACTTCCTCGAGGACCTCCGTCGCCGTGACCACGACGGCCAGCGGATCCTCGTCATCGCCCACTCGGCCAACCGGTGGGCCCTGCAGCACCTGCTCGACGGCACTCCCCTCGAGGACCTCGTGGTCGCGCCGTTCGAGTGGCAGCCCGGCTGGGAGTGGACGCTCGCGTGAGACGGGCGGCACGGCATACGCCCTCGTGGTCGGGACTTCGCCCGAACGTCACTAGACTCTTGTCCCCGTGGCACTCACCATCGGAATCGTCGGTCTCCCCAACGTCGGCAAGTCGACGCTCTTCAACGCGCTGACCAAGAACAACGTGCTCGCCGCGAACTACCCGTTCGCGACGATCGAGCCGAACGTCGGCGTCGTCCCGCTGCCCGACCCGCGACTGAAGGTGCTCGCCGAGATCTTCAGCTCGGAGAAGATCCTCCCGGCCACCGTGAGCTTCGTCGACATCGCCGGCATCGTGCGCGGCGCGAGCGAGGGGGAGGGGCTCGGCAACAAGTTCCTCGCCAACATCCGCGAGGCCGACGCCATCTGCCAGGTCGTGCGCGCCTTCGAGGACGGCGACGTCGTGCACGTCGACGGCAAGGTCAGCCCGGCCAGCGACATCGAGACGATCCACACCGAGCTGATCCTCGCCGACCTGCAGACTCTCGAGAAGGCCGTGCCGCGCCTCGAGAAGGAGTCGCGGGTCAACAAGGACAAGAAGCCCGCGCTCGACCTCGCGCTCTCCGCGCAGAAGGTCCTCGAGGAGGGCCACACGCTGTATGCCGCGGGGCCGGCCGCCGGGATCGACCTGGCCGAGGCCAAGCAGCTGGGGCTGCTGACGACGAAGCCCTTTATCTACGTCTTCAACCTGGACGAGGACCAGCTCGCCGACACCGAGCTGCAGGCCTCGCTGCGCGAGCTCGCGGCGCCTGCCGATGCGGTCTTCCTCAACGCCAAGCTCGAGATGGACCTCATGGAGATGGAGCCGGAGGAGGCCCTCGAGCTGCTCCAGAGCTTCGGGGCCGAGGAGTCCGGGCTCGACCAGCTGGCCCGCACCGGCTTTCACACCCTGGGCCTCCAGACCTACCTGACGGCCGGGCCCAAGGAGTCGCGGGCCTGGACCATCGGCAAGGGGTGGACCGCGCCGATGGCCGCCGGGGTCATCCACACCGACTTCCAGCGCGGCTTCATCAAGGCCGAGGTCGTGTCGTTCGACGACCTGGTCGCGGCCGGCAACATGAACGCCGCCAAGGCGGCCGGCAAGGTGCGCATCGAGGGCAAGGACTACGTCATGGCCGACGGCGACGTCGTCGAGTTCCGCTTCAACGTCTGACGCGCCGGAAGGCCACGCCCGTCCGGGCGGCGTGGCCCGCGGGCGTGGCCCTGCGCCGGGCGACGTAGGCCGAACGATGTATCCGCGGGCGCGGGGACAGGGCGACGCTGGGTGTGGCCTCGGGCCGGCCGGGGCCCACTCGTTCCAAGGGGGTAGTCGTGAGACGACTCGTATCCACTCTCGCCGCACTCGCTCTGGTCGCCGCCGCACCGGTGGCCGCCGCCGCGAGCGCCTCAGCTCACGACAGCGGCCACGACAGCGGCCACGACGGCGACCATGCGCGATCCACGACCGTCTGGGTCCGGGGAGACGGTTCCCACGTGCGGCTGAGTCGCTGGCACGTCGACGAAGGCACCGTGGTCTTCCACGAATCCACCTCGAACACCGGCCCGGGCGGGAGCCAGATCAGCCTGTTCCGCCTCCTCGGGAAGGCGACGCTCAACACGTTCAAGGCGGACCTCGCTCACGAGTTCTCGTCGAACCCGAAGATCGCTGCCATGGGCACGAGGGAGCTCAACCGCGACGTCCGGGCGACCGGGCTGGCCGATGTCCAGAAGGGCTACCCGGCATCGGTCCGGGTGAACCTGCGTCCCGGCACGTACTACCTGATGGACCTCGGCAGCTTCTTCGGGCCCATGGGGCCGTCGGGGGCGCCCAACCCGGCATTCACCAAGCTGGTCGTCCGCGACGGCGACGACGACGGCTGGTCGTGGTCGGATGGTTCGGCCTGGGACGGCTCCGGGTGGCACCCGACCATCTGGCTCACCGCCGCGGACCGCTTCGTCGGCCCGAGGCGCCTGCCGGCCAAGGGCAGCGTCACGTTCCGCAACATCGGTGACTCGATCCACGTGGCGCAGTTCTCACCTGTGAAGAAGGGGACGACGGACAAGCAGATCCAGGCGTACTACGACTCCGGCTCGATGGCTCCGCCGCCGTTCGCGCTCAACGGGCCGACGTTCGGCCTGGACGTCCTGTCCGCGGGTCGCAGCGCGACCCTGAGCTATGACATGCCGCCGGGCACCTACGTGCTGCAGTGCTTCGTGGCCGACGCCGTCACCGGTATGCCGCACGCGATCATGGGCATGCACAAGGTCGTCGTCCTGAAGTGACCTGAAGAGCGCGACCGACACACTTCCCGACCACCCGCGGCGACGTCGCCGGGTGGTCGGGTCATGCCCGCGCGCTGGTAGAACCGACCGCATCGAGCAGTCGGCACGTCCGGTTCGCGTGCACGTCTGGTTCGTCTCGCCGAACGGCGTCACGCCGTCGTCGCGGCCGGCTCGGCATGGCGTCGGGGGAGCAGAGCGGCCGCCACGAGCCCGAGCACGCCGACGGCCGCGAGCACGACGAGGGCGGCCGCCTCGGCGTGCTCGGTCAGCCCGGCGACGAGGATCGTGCCGGCGATCGCGGTGCCGAGGGAGGACCCCAGGTTCGACACGCTCCGCGACAACCCCGAGATCTCGCCCTGGAGCTCGTCGCCGAAGCTAGACTGCACGACGTTGACCGAGGGCGTCAGCATGCCGCCGAGGCCGAACCCGATGAGGAACAGACCCGGTGCGAACGCCCACGGGCTGGACGATCCGCCGACCATGGCGATCAGGACTCCCACGCCGGCGATCGTGACGACGAAACCGAGCATGATGAGGGTCCGCTGGGCCCGCCGCTTGGCGAAGCGCTCGGCACCGAGCGACGACAGGAGCAGCCCCACCGTGGCAGCCGTGAAGATGACGCCGGTCTGGATGGCGTCGTAGCCACGGACCGCCTGCAGGTAGGCCGCCACGGTGAACGAGACGCCCAGGAGCATCAGCCACTGGATGTTCTGGGTCACGAGGCCGAGGTTGGATGTGCGGTTGTGGAAGAGGCGGATGGACAGCAGCGCCTCCTTGCCCGCCCGTTCCCTGGCGCGGATCCACAGGAAGAACCACACCAGGACGAGGCCGCCGGCGACGAGTAGCCCCACCATCAGCCAGGCGTTGTTGTCGGCGGCGAGGATCCCGAGGACCACGAGCACGAGCCCGACCGCCGACAGGGTCGCGCCCACCGTGTCGAACGGCTTCTCCGGGTTCGCGGGGAGCGGGTCGGTGATGTTCCGGCTCAGCAGCACGATGACCGCGATCACGAGAGCCTGGAACACGAACGCGGCCCGCCAGCTGATCGCGGAGGTGATGAGACCGCCGATGAGCGGCCCGGCGGCGGCGCCGACGCCGCCCATGGCGCTGATCGCCCCGAAGGCCCGGGCCCGGGACGTGACCTCGGTGAACAGCAGCGTCGTGAGGATGTAGACCGGCGGGATCAACAGGGCCGTGCCGACGCCCTCGAGGATCGAGTTGCCGAGGATCAGGGTGCCGAGGCCGGGGGAGACCGCGCTGAGCAGGGCACCGACGCCGTAGACGGTCAGGCCGACGACGAAGCACCGCTTGCGGCCGTAGCGCTCGGTGAGCTTCCCGCCGGGGATCATCAGCGCGGCCATGACGAGCAGGAAGAGCGTGATCGCGACCTGCACGCCCTGGACCGTCGTGTCCAGGTCCGTGCTGATGTCGTTGATCATGACGTTCATGTTCGAGCCGGCGAAGCTGCAGATGAATTGCGCGAGTGCGAGCGGGAGCAGGACCCTCCGCAGGGCGGTCGACGGTCGCCCGGACACGTCGCTCCTGGCCATGGTCCACCAGCCTTCCTCGAGCAAGCACGTCGGCTGTCGCAGGGTTCCTCGACCGTGCCAGTCACCCGCGCTGCGGCACATCACCTTCGCAAGGTGATGGCCGGGGTTCGGCTGTCTGCGAGCGTGCGGGGAAGGGCGCGACTCGACCGAGGTGATGCCGGTGTTGCACGCAGTGCCGGGATGGCGGCTGATCCGGGGCTACCGGCGGGAGTGGCTCGGCAAGGACGTCCTCGCCGGCGTGGTCCTGACGACCCTGCTGGTGCCCCAGGGGATGGCGTACGCCGAGCTGGCGGGGCTGCCACCGATCACCGGCCTCTACACGACCATCATGTGCCTGCTGGGCTATGCGGCCATGGGCCCGTCGCGGATCCTCGTGCTGGGACCGGACTCCTCCCTCGGGCCGATGATCGCCGCGACGGTGCTGCCGCTGCTGGGTGCGGGCGGAGACCCGGCCAGGGCCGTGGCGCTCGCGTCCGTGCTCGCGATCCTCGTGGCCGTGATCATGACCGTGGCGGCCGTCGCCAAGCTCGGCTTCATCGCGGACCTGCTCTCCAAGCCCACGATGCTCGGCTACATGAACGGGCTGGCGCTGACGATCCTCGTGGGTCAGCTGCCGAAGCTGTTCGGCTTCAGCACCGATGCCGACGGGCTGGTCGCGGAGATCGGTGCCTTCGCGCAGGGGGTGTCGCAGGGCGAGACGGTGGCTGCAGCGGCCGCTGTCGGTGTCGTCGGGATCGCCCTCGTCCTGGCGCTCCAGCGCTGGCTGCCCAAGGTGCCGGCCATCATGGTCATGGTCGTGCTCGCCATCCTCGCGACGTCGGTGTTCGACCTCGCCGCGCGCGGCGTCAGCCTGGTCGGCGTCCTCCCGAAGGGCTTCCCGCCGCTCACGATCCCCCAGATCGAGCGAGGTGACATCCCGCTGCTCGTCGGTGGCGCGATCGGCATCGCGACGATCTCGCTGGCCGACACGATCTCCACCGCGTCGGCCTTCGCCGCACGGGCGGGGGAGGAGGTGCACGGCAACCAGGAGATGGTCGGGATCGGCGTGGCGAACTTCGCCGCGGGCCTCTTCCAGGGCTTCCCGGTGAGCACCAGCGGCTCACGCACCGCCGTCGCCGAGCGTTCCGGGGCCCGGACCCAGCTGACCGGGGTCGTCGGGGCGCTCCTGATCATCATGATGATCGTGTTCCTGCCCGGTCTGCTGCGCAACCTGCCGCAGCCTGCGCTGGCCGCGGTCGTCATCACCGCATCGCTGTCCTTGGCCGACATCCCCGGCACGACTCGCTTGTGGAGGCAGCGCAAGGTCGAGTTCGGGCTGTCGATGGCGGCCTTCCTCGGCGTGGCCCTGCTCGGTGTGCTGCCGGGGATCGCCATCGCGATCGCGCTGTCGATCCTCAACGTCTTCCGCCGCGCGTGGCTGCCCTACGAGACCGTCCTGGGCAAGGTCGAGGGCGTGGAGGGATACCACGACGTGCGCTCCTACCCCGACGCCCTGCGGCTTCCCGGCCTGGCGATCTACCGGTTCGACGCGCCGCTGTTCTTCGCCAACGCCAAGACCTTCCGCGACGAGGTCCGCAGCCTCGCGCGGACCGAGCCGCACCCGCGATGGGTCGTCGTGGCGGCCGAGCCGATCACCGATGTCGACACGACGGCCGCGGACGTCCTGCTCGACCTCGACCAGGAGCTGGACGAGGCCGGCATCTGCCTGGTCTTCGCCGAGCTCAAGGACCCCGTGCGGCGCAAGGTCGACCGTTACGGCCTGACGCGACAGATCGAGCCACGGCACTTCTTCCCGACCATCGGGGCGGCAGTGGCCGCCTTCCAGGCCGAGACTGGAGAGGAGTGGTCGCGCAGCACCGTGGGCGACGTCGCGCCCGGTGCCCGCTGACCGGATGTTCATTTGACTCATTCCAGATTAGAGACCATTCTGCTCGCATGACCACGGACTTCAGCTCCGTGTTGCGCGAGGCCTCGTTGCGCGTGACGCGTCCACGGCTCGCGGTGCTGGCCGCGGTGCACGAGCGCCCGCACGTCGACACCGAGGCGGTCATCGACCGCGTACGCGCCGACCTGGGGGCCGTGTCCCACCAGGCGGTCTACGACGTGCTCCGTGCGCTCACCGGTGCCGGGCTGCTGCGCCGCATCCAGCCCGCCGGCGGCCCCGCGCTCTACGAGGCGCGGGTCGACGACAACCACCACCACATCGTGTGCCGAGGGTGTGGCGCCGTCGCCGACGTCGACTGCGTGACCGGCCACGCCCCCTGCCTCGTGGCACCCGACGACCACGGCTTCTCGATCGACGAGGCTGAGGTCACCTACTGGGGCACCTGCCCGGCGTGCTCCAGCGCCCCCACCGCCTCGACCGACCCCGCCTGACCCCACCGACCACACCACCCGACAGCCACACCGAAGTGACACCGACGTCCGGAAGGAAGCCCTCATGACCGAGAGCCACGACAGCACCACGCCGCAGAGCCCACAGGGAGTCGACCGCAAGGCCGAAGGCGGGTGCCCGGTCATGCACGACTCGGCCGCCGCGAGCGGCAGCGAGAGCGAGAACCCGGCGATCCCCTCGCCGACCCCCAAGACCGGCGGCCGGCCGCACGGCATCAAGGACTGGTGGCCCAACCACCTGGACCTCTCTGTGCTCCACGCCCACTCGCCGAAGGGCAACCCGCTCGGCGAGGACTTCGACTACGCCAAGGAGTTCGCGAAGCTCGACCTCGACGCCCTCAAGCAGGACATCGTCGAGGTCCTCCACAGCTCGCAGGACTGGTGGCCGGCGGACTTCGGCCACTACGGCGGCCTGATGATCCGCATGAGCTGGCACTCAGCCGGCACCTACCGCATCTACGACGGCCGGGGCGGTGCCGGTGACGGCTCCCAGCGGTTCGCGCCGCTCAACAGCTGGCCCGACAACGCCAACCTCGACAAGGCCCGCCGCCTGCTCTGGCCGGTCAAGCAGAAGTACGGCCAGAAGATCTCGTGGGCCGACCTGCTCGTCCTCGCCGGCAACGTCGCCCTCGAGGACATGGGCTTCGAGACCTTCGGCTTCGGCTTCGGCCGCGAGGACGTGTGGGAGCCGGAGGAGATCTTCTGGGGTCCCGAGGACACCTGGCTCGGCGACGAGCGCTACTCCGGCGAGCGCGAGCTCGAGGAGGTCCTCGGCGCGGTCCAGATGGGCCTGATCTACGTCAACCCGGAGGGTCCCAACGGCAACCCCGACCCGGTCGCCTCCGCGAAGGACATCCGCGTCACCTTCGCCCGCATGGCGATGGACGACGAGGAGACCGTCGCCCTCATCGCCGGTGGCCACACCTTCGGCAAGACCCACGGCGCCGGCGACCCCGACCTGGTGGGCCCCGAGCCCGAGGGCGCCCCGCTCGAGGAGCAGGGCCTGGGCTGGAAGAGCCAGTACGCCTCGGGCAAGGGCAAGGACGCGATCACCTCCGGCCTCGAGGTCACGTGGACCTACCACCCGACCCGGTGGGACAACGAGTTTTTCGAGATCCTCTTCGGCTACGAGTGGGAGCTGGAGAAGTCCCCGGCCGGTGCGAACCAGTGGGTTGCCAAGGACGCCGAGGCGATCGTGCCCGGCCCGAGCCCGGACGCGCCGAAGCGCCGCCCGACGATGCTGACCTCCGACCTGGCGCTGCGCTTCGACCCGGAGTACGAGAAGATCTCGCGCCGCTTCCTCGAGAACCCCGAGGAGTTCCGCCTCGCCTTCGCCAAGGCCTGGTACAAGCTGCTGCACCGTGACATGGGTCCCGTGTCGCGCTACCTCGGCCCCTGGGTGCCCGAGCCGCAGCTGTGGCAGGACCCCGTGCCCGCCGTCGAGGGCGACCTGATCGGCGACGCCGACATCGCCGCCCTCAAGGCTGCGGTGCTCGACTCGGGCCTGTCCGTGTCCGAGCTGGTCTCGACCGCCTGGGCGTCGGCCGCGAGCTTCCGGCACACCGACAAGCGCGGCGGGGCCAACGGTGCCCGCATCCGGCTCGAGCCGCAGCGCAGCTGGGCCGCCAACCAGCCCGAGCAGCTCGCCAAGGTGCTCGAGAAGCTCGAGGCCATCCAGGCCGAGTTCAACGGCCGCGGCGGTGCCCAGGTGTCGCTGGCCGACCTCATCGTCCTGGCCGGCTCGGCCGCGGTCGAGAAGGCGGCCAAGGACGCCGGCGTCGAGGTCACCGTGCCGTTCCACCCGGGTCGCACCGACGCCTCGCAGGAGCAGACCGACGTCGACTCCTTCCGGGTGCTCGAGCCGCGCGCCGACGGTTTCCGCAACTACCTGCGCGCCGGTGAGAAGCAGCAGCCGGAGGTCCTGCTCGTCGAGCGGGCCTACATGCTGAACCTCACCGCGCCGGAGATGACGGTCCTCGTCGGCGGCCTGCGCGCCCTCGGCAACAACCACGGCGGCGTGACGCACGGTGTGCTCACCGACCGGCCCGGCGTGCTGACCAACGACTTCTTCGCCAACCTGCTCGCCCCCGGCACGCAGTGGAAGGTCTCGACCGACCAGGAGAACGTCTACGAGATCCGCGACTACGCCACCGGCGAGCTGAAGTGGACCGCGACCGCGGTCGACCTGGTCTTCGGCTCCAACTCGCAGCTGCGGGCCCTCGGCGAGGTCTACGCCAGCGAGGACGCGCGTGAGAAGTTCGTGCGCGACTTCGTCGCCGCCTGGACCAAGGTGATGGAGCTCGACCGCTTCGACCTGGCCTGAGTCACCTGCGGGCGCATCGCCCGTGAACGACGAAGCGGGGTCCCCTCCGGCTGGGAGGGGGCCCCGCTTCGCGCACGTCGGGCGTACGCGTACCGCTGGGTGCACGCGTACGCCCGGGCCGTACGCGTACCGCTCAGCCCAGCGTCACCGCCGTGTCGTCGACGACGAACGACGTTGCGAGTGAGGAGTCCTCGGTGCCGGTGAAGCCGATCGTGACGGTCTGGCCCGCGAACGACGACAGGTCGAAGCTCTTCTGCACGTAGCCGCTCGAGGCGTTGGCGTTGGACAGCGTCGTGAGCGTCGTCGACCCGGCCTTGACGGCCAGCTTGTCGTAGGCGGTGCTGCCGCTCTCGGCCGTGTCGATGTGCACGTAGAACGTCAGGGTCGCCTTGCAGCCGGCCGGGATCGACACCGACTGCGAGAGGGTGTCGGTGTGGGTGGTGCCGTAGCCGTCGAGCCAGGCCTTCCAGCTGCCCGAGTGCGCCGGCTCACTGGTGGAGCTGTCGACGACCCCGGTGCTCGTCGACCACGGCGTCGCCGTGCCGGTCTCGAAACCGGGGTTGCCGAGCAGCTGGCCGCTGCACGAGGTCCCCGAGGCGCCGATGGTCCACGTGAAGGTCGTCGAGCCACTGGCGTTGGTGGTGTCCTTCGCCGAGACGGTAACGCTGAAGGTGCCTGCGGCAGAGGGTGTTCCGCTGACCAGGCCGGTGGAGCTGTTGATCGACAGGCCGGTCGGCAGGCTGGACGCCGAATAGGTCAGGCTCTGGCCGGAGGCAGAGTCGGTGGCCTGGATCTGCAGGCTCTTGGCCGTGCCGACGGTGCCGCTCTGGTTGCCGGGGTTGGTCACGGTCACGGTGTTGGACGACGTGCCGCCGACGACCGGGTGCGAGAGGTCGCAGCCGTTCGTGTCGTTGGACCACGTGGCCTGCATCGGGTAGCTGCCGTTGCCCATGGCCACGTTCCCGGCACCGCCCGCGGAGCCGGGGGAGATCCAGGCGCACTCGTCGGCGTTCTCCTGGCCGTTGTAGGTCGCGTCCCCGGTGTGGTTCGTCCAGCCGCCGGCCGGGTTCTGGTCGGTGACGGTCTCGGCGTACTCGTGGCCCTCCACCATCGTGTAGCCGTCCGTCGTGCCTGCCGACCCGGCGTTGACGAAGCTCTGGCCGCAGCTGGTGCCCTGGTCCATGACGTAGGGCATGTTGGTGAACGCCACGTCACCGACCGAGGAGGCCACCGACACGTCGCCGTTCCAGTCGTGCCATGCGCAGAACCCGCCGGTCTTGTAGCTGTCCGGGTTGAGGCCCTTGGCCGACAGGACGACGTACTGCGCGTAGCGGTTGGAGGCAGCCGTCGTGTTGCCGAAGTGGCTCGCCGCCCTGACGGCCTCGGTGCCGAGCTGGGTGCCGGTGGCTGCGCTCGGCTCGGAGGCGCTGTTGTCGTACCAGACGCCGGCGAGGGCGCCCCCGGTCGGGTAGCCGACGTGGGCCGTCCCCGACCCGCACGAGGTCGCGCCGGTGGCCACGCCCGGCCCGTCGCAGTACTGCGTCATGACGCCGGACCACAGCTCGTTGCCCGTGCCGAGGCCCTTGAACATCTGCTGGAGCTTCGGCGCACCGCCAGCGGTGTCGCTCGAGAAGGTCAGGTTGCCGTTGGCGTCGGTGCCCTGGGTCCCCCACTGGGTGCCCCAAAAGACGAGGTAGACCCTCGGCTTGCCGCTCGTGACCCCGATCCCGTCGACCGCCCCGCCGTAGGAGAGGGTTTGGGTGCCGGTGGCCGTCGTGGCCTGGGTCTGCGCCCACCGCTTCATCCGGGCGTTCGTCTCCTGGGTGGGGACGACGCCATGGCGGTAGTGGTGTCCGGACTGCGGGGAGTAGGGGTTCGGCGCCGGGCGGTGACCGCTTGCCGCGGCCCCTGCGGTGCTCGGTGCACCTGCGGCTCCGGCGCTCGTTGACGCGGCGAGCGCGACCGCGCCCACCAGGGCCATGGCCGAGACGGCCACCCTGGCGGCTCGTGGGGCGCGGGCATGGAAGGACAGCATGGGGATCCTCTCGATTGCTGTGACGAAGGACCCGGGCAACGAGGAGGCATGGTGTGCCGGCGCGACCCAGGGAACTGCCTGTGGCCGGCGCGCCACGCGTCTGGAACTGTATGGGAGCGAAAGCCCTTGAGCGCAAAGGGATCTCCAAGATCGCGTCTGGCCGGTGCCACGATTCGGCAGGATCGTGTTGCCTGAGCGCCGGGTGTGAGCCCGCCGGGAGCAGGGGGCCTTCTACGGCTCTCGCTACGGCTGCGGCTTCTCCTGGCTCTCGAAGTCACCGTGGTGCGGCTTCGGTGTCTGGAAGTCGACGGCGGGACCACCCGGACCGGGGACCTACCAGCGGCTCCTGTTCTCGCCCAAGGCCTGGGGCAGCTGTGCGGGGATGACCTGCCAGCGGATGTGCGGTGACTCCGGGCGGGGCTGCTTCAACCCGCGAATGGTCACGCGCACCAGGGACGGCGTGTGGATCCTCGCCTTCAACGCGCCGCGGCGCGTGCTCAGGCCCCGCTCGGTTCCTTCACCCGGATGGGCCTGGTCCGCAGCGGTCCGACGTGCGGAGGCCAGCCCCGGACGTCGTTCACGTCCGGGGTCGGCGTCTACGAGTGGATCGACCAGTGGCTGAACGGTGCCCGCAACGAGACACACGCCAATATCGCCGCCACCATGTCGTCCGACCTGAAGACGCTCCAGCTCACCTGTCCGTAGCGGTTCAGGCCGGCGGCTCCTGCGCGGCGTCCAGCGACCCCGACGGCGACGTCGAGGAGCCCAACGCGGCAGGGTCGCTCGCGCCCGGACCGTCGGCGTTCTCGGGGAAGTGGCAGGCGACGCGGTGGCGCGGGGCGAGCTCCACGAGAGGCGGCGCCTCCGTGCGGCAGATCTCCTGCGCCTTCCAGCACCGGGTGTGGAAGCGGCAGGCCGGAGGCGGGTTCACCGGGCTCGGGACGTCGCCCTGGAGGCGGATCCGCTCGCGCTTGGTGCGACGCTGGGTGTCGGGGATGGGCACGGCGGACAGCAGCGCCGTGGTGTAGGGGTGCATCGGTCGGGTGTACAGCTCGTCGCGGTCGGCCAGCTCGACGAGGTTGCCGAGGTACATGACGGCGACGCGGTCGGACATGTGTCGCACGACCGAGAGGTCGTGGGCGATGACGACGTAGGTCAGGCCGAGCTCGTCCTGGAGGTCCTCGAGGAGGTTGATGACCTGGGCCTGGATGGACACGTCGAGGGCCGACACGGGCTCGTCCGCGACGATGAGCTTGGGCTTGAGCGCCAGCGAGCGGGCGATCCCGATGCGCTGGCGCTGGCCGCCCGAGAACTCGTGCGGGTAGCGGTTGTAGTGCTCCGGGCTCAGCCCGACGAGCTCGAGCAGGCCCTGCACCTCGCGCTTGACGCCGTTCTCGGTCTTGATGTTCTGCAGGCGGTAGGGCGCGCCCACGATGGTGCCGATGGTGTGGCGGGGGTTCAGGGAGCCGTAGGGGTCCTGGAAGATCATCTGCACGTCGCGACGCAGCGGACGCAGCTTGCCGGTCGACCAGTGCGTGATGTCCTCGCCCTCGAGCAGGATGGTGCCGGCGGTCGGCTCGATGAGACGGGTCAGCATGCGGCCGGTCGTCGTCTTGCCGCAGCCGGACTCGCCGACGAGGGAGAGGGTCTCGCCCCGCGCGACGTCGAAGGTCAAGCCGTCGACCGCCTGCACGGCGCCGACCTGCCGCTGCAGCAGCCCGCGGCGGATCGGGAAGTGCTTGGTCAGGTCGGTGACCTGCAGCAGCGCCTCGCCCGCCTGCTTCGAGGCGGTGGGCTTGACGGAGGTGGTGGTCACGATCGTGCTCCTGTGGTGAAGAGTGCCGGCATCACAGCGTCGGCCTGATGTCGGACTCCCAGATCGCCGTCTTCTCCTCGGGCGTGAGGTGGCACGCGGAGAAGTGGCCCGGGAATGTCTCGGCGAACGGCGGCCGGACGGTCTGGCTGAGGCCGTGGGTGCGGTCGGCGTAGGCGCACCGCGGGTGGAAGGGGCAGCCCGAGGGCACGTTGATCAGGCTTGGGGGAGCGCCCGCGATGGGCCGCAGCCGCTCGGTGCGCACCCGGTCGAGGCGGGGCATGGACCCGAGCAGGCCCCAGGTGTAGGGGTGCTGCGGGCGTGTGAAGACGTCGTCCGCGGAGGAGTACTCGACGCCGCGACCGGCATACATCACCATGATGTCGTCGGAGAGCTCGGCGACGACCCCGAGGTCGTGGGTGATGATGATGACCGCCGAGTTGAACTCGGACTGCAGGTCGCGGATGAGGTCGAGGATCTGCGCCTGCACCGTCACGTCGAGCGCGGTGGTGGGCTCGTCGGCGATGAGCAGCTCGGGGTCGCACGAGAGGGCCATGGCGATCATGGCGCGCTGGCGCATGCCGCCGGAGAACTGGTGCGGGTAGTCGTCGACGCGGCTCTTCGGCTCGGGGATGCCGACCCTGCCGAGCATGTCGATCGCGTGCTTCTTGGCGACGGACGTGCTGACCTTGTTGTGGATCTTGTAGGCCTCGATGATCTGGTGACCCACCGTGTAGAACGGGTGCATCGCCGAGAGCGGGTCCTGGAAGATCATCGCCATCCGCTTGCCGCGGAGGGCACGCACCTGCTCCGGCTTGGCGCCGACCAGCTCGGTGCCGTCGAGCCTGATCGAGCCGGTCATGCGGACCGTCTCGGGCTTGTGCAGGCCCATGATCGACATGCTCGTGACGCTCTTGCCCGACCCGGACTCGCCGACGATGCCCAGGGTCTTGCCGCGCGCCAGGTCGAACGACAGCCCGTCGACCGACTTGACGAGGCCGTCGTCGGTGGGGAAGTGCACGCGAAGGTCACGCACCGACAGGAACGCGTCCGGCTTCGGGGCACCGAGCCCGCCGATGCCGTCGAGCGTGTTGACCGACGCCGCTTTCGCCCCACGGCGCGACCGCCTGGCGCTGTCGGTGGCGGTGTCGGTGTCGGTGGCTTCGTTGGTGGACTGGCTCATGAGGTACGCACCCTGGGGTCGACGACGGCGTAGAGGAGATCGACGATGAGGCTGAAGACGATGACGAACACAGCGGCGACGAGCGTCACGCCGAGCACCTTCGGCAGGTCGTTGTTGTTGATGGCCTGGACGGCGTAGTAGCCGATGCCCTGCAGCGAGAAGGTCGTCTCGGTCAGCACGGCGCCACCGAGGAGCAGGCCGAGGTCGAGGCCGAAGATCGTGAGGATCGGCGTCAGCGCCGAGCGCAGCCCGTGCTTGACGACGACGTCGCGCTCGGCGAGCCCCTTGGCCCGAGCCGTGCGGATGTAGTCCTCGTTCATCGTCTCGAGCATGCCGGCCCGGGTGAGTCGGGCGTACGACGCGGCGTACAGGAACGCGAGGGTGATCCAGGGGAGCAGCATGCGGTGGACGAGGTCGAGCGGACTCGTGGCGTCCATGGGACTCGCGCCGCCGGCATACGTCCACTTCAGGCCGTAGCTGAAGATCGACAGGGCCAGCAGGCCGGTGAAGAAGATCGGGAGGGACACGCCCGCCAGGGCGATGCCCATGAAGCTGCGGTCCAGGACGGTGCCGCGCCGCAGCGCGGAGATCACGCCCGTGCCGACGCCGCCGACGAGCCAGAGGACGGCGGCCCCCGCGGCGAGGATCAACGTGACGGGCAGCCGGTCGAGGATGTCGGGCAGGACGGGGTTCTGGGTGATGTAGGAGTAGCCGAGGCACGGCGCGGGGCAGTGGTCGATGCCGGCGCCGGTGTTGTAGTCGGCGCCCGCGACGATGCCCTTGACGAAGCGCCCGTACTGCACCCAGATCGGGTCCGTGAAGCCGAGCCGCACCGCGGTCTCGTGGATCTGCGCCTGACCGGCGCTCTTGCCGACGTAGCGCGACGCGAGGTCGTCGACGGTGGCGCCCCCGATGCGGGGAACGAGGAAGAAGATGGCGAAGACGACCGCGCTCACGATGGCGAGCAGCAGGACGGCGGCAAGGAGCCGGCGGATGAGGTACGTCAGCACGGGAGGGCGGCCGGCGCGGCAGGGGTGTGCAGGGCACCCGAGCGCTGTGCCTTCACCTACTTTCAGGGGATGGGTGGGGCTGCGGCCCCGGTGCCAGGCGGTCGACCGCCTGCAGCTCGTAGAAGCACTGCTCGGTGACCTGGGCGGCGATCTCGGACGCCATGCCGAGGAAGCTG
>NZ_JBFBLC010000008.1:0-132366 GCF_040702505.1 Terrabacter sp. NPDC080008 | reverse complement strand
CGTCTGGCCCCTCCTGAACCGTCGAGAGGCCACGTCTGGCCCCTCGTTCGACGGGTCGGAGTGGGCCGTTCGTGGCCCTTCGACTGCGGGCCGTGGGCCGTTCGTGGCCTTTCGACGGTGGGGATGGTCAGGCGCGCGGGGCGGCCAGCGTGCGGCTGCGGCCGCGGAACTCGGCGATGATCTGGCCGTCCGACTCCCGCTTGACCGTGACGTCGGTGATGCCGCTGCGGCCGAACGCCGAACGGACGTGTCCCTCGGCCACGAGCACGTCACCGAGCCGACCGGGCGCGGTGAAGGAGATGTCGGCCCCGGCCGCCACCGTGAGCCGCCCCCGCGAGTTGCAGGCGAGCGCGAAGCACGAGTCGGCCAGGGTGAAGATGTAGCCGCCGTGGCAGATGGCGTGGCCGTTGACCATGTCCTCTCGGATGGCCATCCGCACGACGGCGTGGTCCTGCTCGACGACGACCGCCTCCATGCCGAGCCGGCGCGAGGCCTCGTCGTCGGCCCACATCTGCTGCGCGAACGCGACGCCCTCGTCCGCCTGGCTCACGCCAGGCTCCCGTCGGTCAGCGCCGGGCTCGGTCGGTAGCGGCCGCCCGGGTAGGCCCGGTCCAGCTCGGCGATCCAGCTCGCCACGACGTCGAGGCCGAGCTCGCGGCCCCACTCGATCGGTCCCTTGGGGTAGCGGGTGCCGAGGCGCATTGCGGTGTCGACGTCGTCGGCGCTCGCCTCCCCACGCGCCACGAGGTCGACCGCCTCGTTGACGAGCATGGCGAGCGTGCGAGCCAGCGGGTCGGTGGCGACCGGGCCCCCGACGAGTCGCCCCGCCAGCTCGATGTCGGGCTCGCCGCCCTCCACCGACCCGTCGGCGGCATACGCGTAGACGCCCCGCCCGGACTTGCGGCCGAGGCGGCCGGCGGCGACCAGCTCGCGCTGGAAGGCCGTCGGCGCATACCGCTCGTCCCGGCCGGTCTGCTCCCACACCGACGTGCCGACGGCGAGGTTGACGTCCTGGCCGATGAAGTCGGTCAGCTCGAGCGGCCCCATCGGGAAGCCCCCGCGCTCGCGCAGGATCCAGTCGACGGTCGCTGCGTCGGCGATGCCGGCCTCGACGACGCGCTGCGCCTCGCCGTAGAACGGCCGGGCCACCCGGTTGACGATGAAGCCGGGCGTCGAGCTGCACCGCACCGGCGTCTTGCCCCACGCGGCGACCAGCGCGGCGGCGTGCTCGACGTACGCCGGGGCGGTGCGCTCGCCGTGGACCACCTCGACGAGAGCCATGACCGGCGGCGGGTTGAAGAAGTGCAGCCCCAGCACCCGCTCGGGGTCGGACACGTCGGCGGCGATGTCGTCGATGTCGATGCTCGAGGTGTTCGTCGCGAGCACCGTCGTCGCGGGCTGCCGGTCCGCCAGCTCGGCGAAGATCCGGCGCTTGAGTTCGAGCTCCTCGGGCACCGCCTCGATGACGAGCCCGCAGTTGGGCAGGTCCTCCAGCGACTCGGCCGGCGTGATCCGGGCGAGCACTGCGGCGGCGTCGTCGGCCCGCATCCGGCCCTTGTCGGCCAGACGCGTGAGGGCCGCGCCGATCTTCTCGACCGCGCCACCGGACGCACCCGGCACCACGTCCACGAGCACCACCTCGTGCCCGGCGGCCGCCGCGACCTGCGCGATGCCGGCCCCCATGGCTCCGGCGCCGATGACGCCGACGGGTCCGAAGGCCGACGCGGCCCTCATCGCCTCGTCGTGCCGGGCGGCGTCCTCGTCCGTGCGCTCCGCGGCCCCTGACCGGCCGGGTTCCCTGGCGTCCGTGTCCATGCCCGCCATCCTGCCTGCTGCGGTGCCCCGGCGGGTGCGCGGGGCGCTCCGGGAGCCCGCCTGCCGGCATACGCCGGTGGTGTCGTGCGGGGCTTAGCATCGTCGCGTGACTGCACCGGCAACGACGCCCACCCACCCCCTGCTCGACGCGCACGCGGGAGTCCTCGACGAGATCCGTCAGGCGCTGGCGAGCCGCTCCTGGTACTCCCGCTACCCCGAGTCGCCGAGCCCCCGCGTCTACGGCGAGAGCGCCGCCGCCGAGGGGCTGAAGGCGCACGAGGCGCATCTTGGGAGGGCGTATGCCGCCTTGTCGGGCCAGCCGACCGACGGCACCTTCGTCGGGAGCGAGGTCTCGCCCTACGGTCCCGAGCTCGGTGTCACGTATCCCGCGTTCGACCTCGACGCCGGCCTCGCGGCCGCGCGTGCTGCCATGCCGGCCTGGCGTGACGCCGGTCCCCAGGTGCGCGCCGCGGTCTGCGTGGAGATCGTCGACCGGATCAATGGGCGCAGCTTCGAGATGGCCAACGCCGTCATGCACACCTCGGGGCAGCCGTTCGTCATGTCGTTCCAGGCCGGTGGCCCGCACGCCCAGGACCGGGCGATCGAGGCGATCGCCGCCGGGCTCGTCGAGCAGGAGCGCGTGCCGGCGTCGGTGGTCTGGGAGAAGCCGGGACGGGACCGCGAAGGCAACCCGGCGCCGACACGGATGCAGAAGGACTACCGCATCGTCCCGCGCGGCGTGGCCCTCGTCATCGGGTGCAACACGTTCCCGACGTGGAACGCCTACCCCGGCATCTTCGCCTCGCTCGTCACGGGCAACGCGGTCGTCGTCAAGCCGCACCCGCGCGCGGTGCTGCCGCTGGCGATCTCGGTCGAGGTCGCCCGCGAGGTGCTCGCCGAGGCCGGCTTCGATCCGGCCCTCGTGCAGCTGGCGGCGGAGGCCGACGGCCAGGGCCTGGCCAAGACGCTCGCCGAACGCGACGAGGTCGCGATCATCGACTACACCGGCGGCCCGGCCTTCGGCGCCTGGCTCGAGGAGTCGGCGGCCGCCCACGGCAAACTCGTCTACACCGAGAAGGCCGGCCTCAACTCGATTGTGATCGACTCGACCGACGACCTCAAGGGCATGCTCGGCAACCTCGCCTTCAGCCTCACCCTCTACTCCGGCCAGATGTGCACGGCCCCGCAGAACCTCTACGTCCCCGAGGGCGGCGTCGACACCAACGAGGGGCACCTGTCCTTTGACGAGTTCGGCGACCGGCTCGCGGCCGCCGTGGGGCGGCTCACCGGCGACGACGCCAAGGCGGTGGAGCTGCTCGGTGCCACGGTCAACGACCAGGTGCGCGGCAACGCCGACTCGCTCGCGTCGATCGCCGAGGACTCCGGCGGCCGCGTGGTGCTCGAGTCACGCCGCGTCACGCACCCGACCTGGGCCGACGCCGTCGTGCGTGCGCCGGGCCTCGTGGCCGTCGACGTCGCCCGCGAGGACGTCTACACCCAGGAGTGCTTCGGTCCGGTCGGCTTCCTCATTCGGACCGCCTCGACCGAGCAGTCGCTGGCGCAGCTCGCCGACACGGTGTGTGAGCACGGCGCCATGACGGCCGCCGTCTACTCGACGAGCGAGGCCGTGCTCGACGCGGCCCGGGAGGCGGCCGCCGAGGGCGGGGTCGCGCTGTCCGAGAACCTCACCGGTCAGGTCTTCGTCAACCAGACGGCTGCCTTCTCGGACTTCCACGGCACCGGCGCCAACCCGGCCGCCAACGCCGCGTACACCGACGCTGCCTTCGTCGCGAACCGGTTCCGCGTCATCACCGCCCGCCGCCACGTGTGAGCGGTGGGATGGTCGCGGCCCCCGAGACGCTGGACCGGGCGGCCTTGCAGTGCAAGGTCGTCCGGTCGCTGGTCTTCTCGCAGATCCTCGGCGGCGTGGGGATGGCGAGCGGCATCGCCGTCGGTGCCCTGCTCGCCGAGGACCTCAGCGGCACCGAGGCGCTCGCCGGCCTGGGCACGACCTCGCAGGTGCTCGGCGCCGCGCTGCTGACGATCCCGGTCGCCCGCGCAACGGCGGCCCGGGGCCGCCGGGTCGGGCTGCGGCTCGGGCTCTCCATCGCCTTCGTCGGCGCGGCGCTCGTGCTCGCGGCAGCCGTGGTGCGCTCGTTCCCGCTCTTCGTGGTCGGGATGTTCCTCTTCGGCGGGGGCACGACCGCCAACAACCAGACGAGGTATGCCGCAGCCGACCTCGCGAGCC
The DNA here is from genome assembly GCF_040702505.1 of Terrabacter sp. NPDC080008. Lineage (NCBI taxonomy): Bacteria > Bacillati > Actinomycetota > Actinomycetes > Micrococcales > Intrasporangiaceae > Terrabacter > Terrabacter sp. NPDC080008. Next base: position 128,303 of record NZ_JBFBLC010000008.1, on the reverse strand, counting down.
CGGCCCACCGTGGGCGTGACCTGTCGATCGTCGTCTGGGCGACCACGATCGGGTCGGTGGCCGGCCCGAACCTCGTCGGGCCGGGCAAGGCGCTGGCACACGCCGTCGGACTGCCCGAGCTGGTGGGGACCTTCGTCTTCTCACTCGTCGGCTTCGCCCTGGCGTGGGCGGTGGTGCACCGTCTGCTGCGGCCCGATCCGCTCCTGACGGCGCGGGCGCTGGAGGCTGCCGAGCACGAGCCGGCCAGAACCGCCTCCCTCACGGCGCAGACCGCAGAGGACGCGGCGGCCGCGGAGATTCTGGTGGACCACGACGGGTCGATGCGCCGCGGCCTGGCGGTCGTGCGTGCGAACCCGCGTGCGTTCCAGGCCATGGTCGTCATGGCCCTGGGGCACCTCGTCATGGTCAGCGTCATGGTGATGACCCCGATCCACATGCAGCACGGCCACGCGGAGCTCGAGGTCATCGGCTTCGTCATCTCGATGCACATCCTCGGCATGTACGCGCTGTCACCGCTCGTGGGTGCCGCCGTCGACCGGTGGGGGCCGGCGCCCGTCGCCGTCTCGGGCGGGGTGGTGCTGACGCTAGCTGCGCTGCTCGCCTCCCGGTCGCAGGAGGGCTGGTCCGGCCTGCTCCTCGTGGCCCTCTTCCTGCTCGGCGTCGGGTGGTCGTGCACGCTCGTGTCGGGTTCGACGCTGCTCACCTCGTCCGTGACGACGCAGGAGCGGCCGGCGACGCAGGGCCTGGCGGACGTGCTGATGGGACTCGCCGGTGCGGCCGGTGGTGTCGTGGCCGGGGTCGTCATCGGGTCACTCGGCTACTCGGCCCTCGCCACCGGGGCAGCCGTCGTCGGGGTGGTCGTCCTCGTCGTGGGAGCAGCCCGGACCAGGAACGCGGAGGCCCTCGTCAGCTGAACAGCGGCCACGCTTGGCCTCTCGACGGCTGGGGAGGGCCAGACCAGGCCTCTCGACCCTTGAGGAGGGGCCAGACGTGGCCTCTCGACGGGTGGGGAGTGGCCAGACGTGGCCTCTCGACGGTGAAAGAACGCGCGAGGTCAGGCGGTGATGCGCAGGGTGCTGGTGCGGTCGGGCTTGACGACGACCTCGATGCGGTCGGCGACGCGCGACTTCAGCTCGCTGACGTGGCTGACGATGCCGACGGTGCGTCCACCCTCGCGCAGGCCCTCGAGCGTGTGCATGACGTCGTCGAGCACGTCGGGGTCGAGCGTGCCGAAGCCTTCGTCGACGAAGAGCGTGCCGAGGTCGACGCCACCGGACTCCGCTCGCACCACTTCGGCCAGGGCCAGGGCGAGGGACAGCGAGACGTAGAAGGTCTCGCCGCCGGAGAGCGTGCCGACCTCACGGACCTGGTTGGTGTGCATGTCGTGGACCCGCACGCCGAGCCCCGACTTGGCGTTGCCTTTCTTGGCGTCGGTGTGCTCGAGCGTGTAGCGGCCGCCCGAGAAGCGGGCGAGCTCGGTGTTGGCGGCCGAGAGCACCTCGGTGAAGCGGCGGATGAGGACGTACTTGGCCAGGTCGAGGTTGAGCTGGTTGTCGCCGTTGCCCGCGACGAGCTGACCGACACGGACGGCGTCGGCGGTCTCGGTGATGACGGCGGCGTTGCGGGCCAGGGCCTCGCGGATGTCGGCCACCCGGCGCTTGGCGCGTGCCACCTGGTCGCGCAGGCTCCCGTGCTCGTTGCTCGCCGCCTCCATGTCCTTCTTCGCCCCGGCGGCGAGCGCCTCGAGCTGGTCGATGTCGTCGAAGAGGGCGTCGAGCTGCACGTCGGCGAGCTCGGGACCGGTGAGACCGGCGCGCACCTGGGTGCAGGCGCGTTCGAACTCGGCGATCTCGTGCGTCCGGGCGCTGATCCACTCGCTGCCGCGGTTGGCCGCCATCCACTCCTCGACGTCGGCGAAGCCGAACTGGGCGAGGTCGGCGTCTCGGGCGGCGGTGTCCTCGGCGACGGCTGCCGCGGCGACGTCACGCTGGGCCAGTGCCTCGACGAGGTCGTCGATGCGGGCGGCCGCGGTGACCAGCACGTCGCGGCGGCCGGCGACGCTCGGGTGCCCGTCGCGGGCCTGCTCGACGACCTGGGTCTCCTCGGTGATGCGGGCCTGGAGGTCGGCGACCGCCTGCTCGGCGCGGGCGAGGTCGGCGCCGAGCCGGCCGGCCTCGGCGCCGAGGGCCTCGACGCGCGCGCGGAGCTCGGTGACGCGCCTGGCCCCGGCCTCCGCATCGGACCGAGCTTGCACGGACTCGGCGAGGTCGCGAGCCGCGGCCTCGGCCCGGGCCCGGGCCGCCGTGACGTCGAGCCCGTCGCAGCGTGCGGCCAGCTCGCGCACCTCCGAGCGCAGCGCGCCGAGCTCGTCGGTGGCGCGTGCGGCCCGGTCGCGCAGCCCGGCGAGCCGCGACTCCTCGGCCTCGATCTGCTCGGGGGTGACGGCGTCGAGGGTCGGGCGTGCCGGGGCGGGATGCTCGACGGAGCCGCAGACCGGGCACGGGTCGCCGTCGGCGAGGGAGAGGCCGAGCTCGCCGGCGATGCCCTCGATGCGGGCGCGCCGCAGCGCCCCGAGCGCGGTCTCGGCCGTGGCCACCGCCGTGAGTGCTTCGGACGTGGCTGCTTCCGCAGCCGGCAACCGGGCTGCAGCGGCCTCGTGCGCCACAGCGGCCTCGAGCCGGTCTCGCGCGCGCTCGCCCTCGGCCGCGCGTCCGTCGAGGAGGGCAGCCGCGCGGCGGGCCTCCGTCAGGGCCGTCTCGTGGGCCGCGATCGTCTCGGGGAGGCTGTCCAGCTCGGTGGCGACGGCAGCCGCCGACCGTCGGGTGCCGTCGTGCTGTTCGCGCAGTCGGGCCAGCTGGGCGACGCGGCCGGGAAGCGCGTCCTCGAGCGCAATGGCCCCGGTGAGGGAGCCGACGACCTCACGGGCCTGGGCTGCCGCCTCGCGCAGGGCCGCCGGGCCGCGGTCGCGGAGCGCCGGGTCGACGAGCTCGAGGGCGCGGCGCAGCCTCGACTCGGCAGCGCGCAGGTGCCCCTCGGACTGGGCCAGGGTGCGCACCGCTCCGGCGACCGGCTGCGCCTGGTTGGCGCGCTCGACCTCGGCGCGCAGCTCGGCGAAGCGCACCGCCTGCTTGCCGAGGTCGTGCTCCTGCTGCTGCAGCTGCCGCAGGCGCTCCCGGCGCTGCATGCGCAGGCGGGCGTCGCCGACCATGTCGGCCATCTGCTTGTGCGTCTCGATGGCCTCGCGGCTCGCCTTGCGGGCGTGCCGCTCGCGGGTGGTGAGCTCGTCGACGACCTGGGCCAGCTCTGCCTCGAGCGCCTCGGGCGCGGTGCGGCTCAGGCTCTCGAGGGCATCCCGGCGCCCGTCGTCGAGCCCGGCGGACACGGCGAGCGCGTGCACCGCGAGCCGGATCTCGTCGACGGCGGACTGCCGCCGGGCCTGCGCCGCACGCCCGGCCTCGACGACCTGCTCCTGGACCCGGCGGAAGAAGGCGGTGCCGAAGACCTTCTCGAGCAGCTTGCCCTTGTCCTCGGACCGGGCCCGCAGGAAGGTCGCGAACTCGCCCTGCGGCAGGATCACCGTCTGGACGAACTGGTCGCGGGTCAGGCCGACCGCGCGAGTGATCTCGTCGTCGCAGTCGCCGATGTTGGTCGAGAGCAGCTCGCCACCCTCGAGGTCGTCGGGGGTCTGCAGGCGCCACAGCTTGATCGTGGGCTGCTGCACGGTGGTGCCGGCCCCGCGCGACTTCGGTCGCTCGAAGCGAGGGGTGCGCTGCACGCGGTAGATGCCCGACTGGGTCTCGAAGACGAGGACGACGACGGGCACGGTGCGCGGGTCGGCGTGGTGGGAGTGGATGCGCTCGACGTCGGCCGAGGCCTGCGCGACCTTGCCGTAGAGGGCGAAGGTGATCGCGTCGATGATGGTCGACTTGCCGGCCCCGGTGGGGCCCTCGAGCAGGAAGAGGCCGGTGCGCCCGACGGTGGTGAAGTCGATGACCTCGGTGCCGGCATACGGCCCGATCGCCGTCATGGACAGGTGGTGCAGCTGCACGTCAGCCCACCTCCTGCGCCTCGGCGAGGTGCTGCGCCCTGACCGCCGCCTCGTAGCCGGCCTCGAAGACGTCGATCTCGCCCGTGCTGGCCTCGGTCTTGGTGACGTAGGCGACGAAGTGCGACCCCAGCTCGCGCGCGTCGCGCTCACTGACGGCCGTGGTGCCAGACCGGCTGCGCTCGATGGCTCCCTCGGGCTCGTGGAAGACCTGCAGCGCGTGGGGGAAGCGGGACTTCAAGCGGTCCATCAGGGAGTCGGGGCGCACCCGGTCGGTGACCGTGACCCGCACCCAGGACTGCTCGGCGGCCGTGAACTCGGCCGACTCGAGCAGGTCGTCGAGCCGACCGCGCAAGGTGGCCATGGGGCGCGGCTGAGCGACCTCGACCGGGGTCACCCGAGCCGGCCCGGAGGCGTCGAGGTCGACGAGCAGCACCACCTTCTGCTGCTCCTGCTCGGAGAAGGAGTAGCGCAGCGGCGAGCCGGAGTAGCGCACGACCGAGCCGGGCGCCGACTCCGGCGCCTGCGGCCCGTGGAGGTGCCCGAGCGCGGCGTAGTCGATGCCGGCGAACACCGTGCCGGCCACCCGGTCGACGCCGCCGACCATGATCGACCGCTCGGAGTCGCTCGGCTCGGCGCCGGCGACGAAGGCGTGGGCCAGGACCACCGAGCGCACGCCGGGGCGCTCCGCGAGGTCGGCCCGGATGCGCTCGCACGCCGCGCCGACCACGGCCTGGTGCGAGCGGGGCAGGGGCGCGCCGCCGCCGGCCAGCGCAACTCGCGCATGGTCGGGGTCGAGGTAGGGGATGCCGTAGACGGCCGCCTGAACGCCGTCACTGCCCTCGAGGAGCAGGGGCAGGTCGAGCTGGCCGAGGTCGGTGACCATGCGGATGGTGTCGCGGAAGAGGCCGGCGCCGTAGCCGAGGCGGATCGCCGAGTCGTGGTTGCCCGAGGTCACCACGACCGTCGTGACCGCGGAGAGCCGCGAGAGCGTCCACTCGAACAGCTGCACCGACTCGACCGGCGGGACGCCCCGGTCGTAGACGTCGCCGGCCACCAGCACGGCGTCGACCGGCACCCCGTCCGGCGGGTCCTCGACGAGCTCGCAGATGCGCTCCAGGACAGCCGTCTGCGCCTCGTGGAGGTTCACGCCGTGGAGCGTGCGCCCGAGGTGCCAGTCGGAGGTGTGGAGCAACCGCATGCCACGACGGTAGGACCCGCCGCCGACAGCGCCGAAGCCGACACCCCGAGAAGCATTGAGCCCGCCCTCCGTGCGGAAGGCGGGCTCACGGCATACGACAGTGACGGCTCAGTCGGTCTTGATGAAGCTCAGCAGCATCGAGACGAACGTGATGATCAGGGCGCCGAAGATCGCGTCCCAGAAGAAGTGCTGCACGTGGAAGGCGAGGTCGAACTTGCCGGACAGCCACGAGGTCAGCTGGAGCACCAGCGCGTTGACGATGAACACGAACAGGCCGAGCGTCAGGATGATCAGCGGCAGCGAGATCAGCTTGAGCAGCGGCTTGATGAACATGTTGAGGATGCCGAAGATCAGCGCGACGATGATGACCGTCTCGACGACCTTGGCGGTCGAGCCGCCCCCGAAGGTGATGCCCGGGATGGCCCACGCGGCCACCCACAGGGCGACGGCGTTGATGACCGTCTGCAACGCGAAGTTGATGAGCATGTGTCAGTGTTCCACGCGCGCCCGCGAATCCGCCGGAAGGCCGGGGTGCTCGTCGCCGGGGATCCGCGGCTGGAACATGTCGTTGAGGCGCAGCAGGTCCGGCTCGACGGTCTTGAGCGAGCTGATCGCGTCGCCGATGGCCACGCGCTCGATGCGACCGCGCTGCAGCGCGACCATCTGGCCCCACGCGCCGTCGAGCGCCGCCTCGACGGCGGCGACACCGAAGCGTGTTCCGAGCACCCGGTCGAAGGCCACCGGCGAGCCGCCGCGCTGGATGTGACCGAGCGCCGTCATCCGGCTCTCGATGCCGGTGCGGCCCTGGATCTCGCGGGCCAGGAGCGAGCCGATGCCGCCGAGGATCTGGTGGCCGTACTTGTCGACCTCCGGCGCCGGGATCACGAAGCTGCCCGGCCGCGGCAGCGCCCCCTCCGCGACGACGACGATCGTGGCGAACCGGCCCTTCTTGTGCCGGTGCACGATCCGCTCGCACACCTCGTCGATGTCGAACGGGTCCTCGGGCACCAGCGTGATCGCGGCGCCGCCGGCCAGGCCCGACCAGGTGGCGATGTGCCCGACGTGGCGGCCCATGACCTCGACGACGAGGACCCGGTGGTGCGACTCGGCGGTCGTGTGGAGGCGGTCGATGGCGTCGGTGCAGATCTGCACGGCCGTCTGGAAACCGAAGGTCATCTCGGTCAGGGAGATGTCGTTGTCGATGGTCTTCGGCACGCCGACGACGGGGAAGCCGTTCTCGTGCAGGCGGTTCAGCACGCCCATGGAGCCCTCGCCGCCGATGCCGATGATGGCGTCCAGCCCGTGCCGGTCGTAGGCCTTGCGCACCCGCTTGAGCCCGTCCTCGTGCGCGAACGGCTGGTCGCGGCTCGTGCCGAGGATCGTGCCACCGAGGGGCAGGATCCCCCGGCACCGGTCGACGTCGAGGATCTCGTAGTCGTTGTCCATGACCCCGCGCCAGGCGTTGCGGAAGCCGATGACGGTGCTGTCGTAGGTGACCTCGGCGGCGCGGGTCGCGCCCCGGATGACGGCGTTGAGGCCGGGGCAGTCCCCGCCCCCGGTGAGGATGCCGATGCGCATGATCTGACTTTCGAGAGAGTGGGCAGGCCGAAGGTGTCGAGGCGGCACTGACGCGACGATGTGAGCCTAGCCACACGACACCCCTCCCGTCAGGGAAGTGTCCATGGGCCGGTACTGCGCGTGGACACTGCCTCTACAGTGCGGGTATGAGCGACACCGCCGACGCCACGACCCCCGACACGGACGACCTCCCCGACAGCGTGACCGAGAGCGCCACCCCCCGGGAGTCGTATGCCGTCCCGCGGGCCGGGGACGTCAAGGTGCGCCTGCGTGACGTGCTGGCGAAGATGCCCGACTACAAGCCGGGCAAGCCCGCGTCGGCACCCGCGGGCGTGACGGCATACAAGCTCTCCTCGAACGAGAACCCCTACGGGCCCCTGCCGTCGGTGCTCGCGGCGATCGAGGACTCCGCGGCGACGGTGAACCGCTACCCCGACATGGCGGTCACGGCGCTGACCGAGCGGCTCGCCAAGGCGCTCGACGTGCCGGCGGAGTGCATCGCGACCGGCACCGGCTCGGTGGCGGTGCTCGCGCAGATCGTCAACGCGGCCTGCGACGCGGGCGACGAGGTCGTCTTCGCCTGGCGCTCGTTCGAGGCCTACCCGATCGTCACCCAGCTCGCCGGCGCCGAGCCGGTCATGGTCGGTCTCGACGAGCAGGCCCGGCACCGTCTCGATGCGATGCTCGCCGCGATCACCGACCGCACCCGCGTCGTCCTCGTCTGCACGCCGAACAACCCGACCGGCCCGTGCGTCCACCAGGACGAGCTGGAGCGCTTCCTCGACCGCGTGCCCGAGGACGTCATCGTCGTCGTCGACGAGGCGTACGTCGAGTTCGTCCGCGACCCGCAGGCCGTCTGCGGGCTCGACGTGTGGCGCCACCGCCCGAACGTCGTCGTGCTGCGCACCTTCTCCAAGGCGTACGGCCTCGCGGGCCTGCGCGTCGGGTACGCCGTCGCGCACCCGCCCGTCGCCGCTGCCCTGCGCAAGACGGCGACGCCCTTCGGCGTGAACTCGGTCGCCCAGGTCGCGGCCATCGCCTCGCTCGACGCGTTCGACGAGCTCGAGGAGCGCGTCGAGACCCTTGTCGCCGAGCGCGACCGCGTCGTGCTGGCGCTCGCCGACCAGGGGTGGCGGCTGCCGCGCTCGGACGCGAACTTCGTGTGGTTCCCGCTGGGCGCTGACTCGACGGCGTTCTCGCAGGCCTGCGGCGAGGCGGGGCTGACGGTGCGGCAGTACGGCGAGGACGGCGTCCGCGTCACCATCGGCGAGGTCGAGGCCAACTCACGGCTCATCGAGGTGGCGGGGCGCTTCGGGCCCCGCTGACCGACACGACTGGTGCCGCGCGACGGTGCGCGGTGGGGGAGGACGCATGGCGCTGCAGCGTGAGCGGGTCCCGGCCGGCGCGGCCGCGCTGCTCGCCGTCCTCCTCGCGGTCCCGTCGGTGCTCGCGCCGACGTGGCACCTGACGACGCTCGACAGCCAGGGCGGGGTGGTCCTCTTCGACCAGCAGCTCTGGAGCTGGGGGCGCTCGCGCACACTGGGCGCCGGGGACGCCCTGGTGCAGGACCTGTGGGACCCCTTCGGGCTCGTCGTCCTCGTGTTGTTGTTGACGCTGGCTGCCGCGGCCGTCGTCGCCTGGCTGCTCGTGCGGGCCGCGTGGGTGCCGGTCGTCGCGCCGCTGGCGTGGGCCGCCCTGCTCGGGCACCTCGTCTCGTCGGCCGCCCAGCGCCACGGCCGGCCGGTCCGCGACGACGTGCACGGGCTGGCGGCCTCGGGCTCGACGACCCTCGCGGGGTGGCTCGAGTCCGTCGCCGCCCTGGCCGCGGTCGTCGCCGTCGCGCTCGCGGTGGTCTCGCTCATCGGCTTGCGTATGCCGTCCGCCTGGCTCGTGCGGGCTCGTTCCCTCCTGCGCCTCAGCGACCCGGACGCGGCCGTGCGGGTCGGTGCGCCGGGGCTGGGCCCGGTCGACGGCGTCCGTCCCTCGGCGTCGTGGCGACCACCGCCGGAAGGTGCTGCGGGCGAGCAACCGGCGCTGGAGCCGGTCCCGATGGGGTCGGAGCCCGCGGGCGAGTCGCTGCCGGCCGACGTGCCGCGGCGGGTGCGGGGGGCTGCGGCGGCGCTCGGTGCCGTCGGGGTGCTGCTGGCGGCGGCGACAGCCGTCTGGCCCACCGCCGTCATCGCGACGCGGGCGCCCGAGGTCGGTGACTTCACCAAGGGATACGAGCAGCGCATCTGGTCGTGGGGACGGCAGGCGGTCTACTCCTCCGAGGGACTTCGCCTCGACGCGTACGGCGGTCCGGATCCCTGGGGACGGCTGGTGCTGCTCGTCGCCGTGCTCGCCTGTGCCGCGGCGGGACTGGCGTGGTGGGTGGCGAGGTCCGGACGTCTCGGGCACGTGGTCGCCGCGGTCGGCACCGCCCTGGCGCTCGCGAGCGTCGGCGGTCCGCTCGTCGAGCGGCTCTCCTTCGACGAGCGCTCGATCGGGCTGTTGCCCGGGCTCGTTCGCTTCACGACGCCCGTCGGGTGGGTGGAGGTCGCCGCGGTCGTCGTCCTGGCACTGACCCTCGCGGTCGTCGTCGCGACGGCGCGGCCCGGCGTCGCAGCCGCTCTCGCCGGCCGGCTCTCCGCGGCGTCGGCACGGCTGCGCCGCGGCCGTCGGTCCTCGCCCGTGTCCACGCCAGCCACCGACGGCGTTCGCGGGCGGGGGACGACCCGGCCCATCGCGCGGCTGCAGGACACCGCGCGTGGCAGCACGACGCATACGACCTCGGTGGGCTTCAGCGACGACGAAGGGGAGCAGGGCTCCCGCTGAGGAAGGAGCGGGTGACGTGAACGGCCCCCGTCGTCGGTGCCCACGCCTAGGGTCTGGTCATGGAGATGAAGCTCGAGCTGGTGGCGGTGCCCGTGACCGATGTCGACCGGGCCAGGGACTTCTACGTCGAGAAGGTCGGTTTCACCCTCGACCACGACCACACGGTCAGTGACGAGATCCGGTTCGTGCAGCTCACGCCGCCCGGGTCCGCCTGCTCGATCGCCATCGGCAAGGGCCTGACGCAGGTGGTGCCCGGCGGTCTCGACAACCTCCAGATGGTCGTCGCCGACGCCGACGCGGCGCGCAGCGAGCTCCTCGGCCGAGGCGTCGACGCCTCGGAGGTCGAGGGCCTGCCGTGGGGGCGTTTCGTCCACTTCAGCGACCCCGACGGCAACCGCTGGGCCCTTCAGGAGCTCCCCGCCTGGTCCGCCCGGGGCCCCGGTGTCGACGACCCAGGAGCGCAAGCCTGAGACGCTGACCCGAGCGCGACCCGCGACTCGGGGGTCCAGCGGGGTGCGAGCGCTCGGGCCTGCGCGAGCGGGCGCCAGGTGTCGGGGGCGGGTCCTATGGTCGGCACATGCTCACCGCCGTCGCCGTGTCCGGCTACCGCTCGCTGCGCGACGTCGTCGTGCCGCTGCACGGCCTGGACGTCGTGACCGGTGCCAACGGCAGCGGCAAGTCGAGCCTCTACCGGTCGCTGCGGCTGCTCGCGGGGTGCGGTCGCGGTGACGTCGTCGGCACGCTGGCCCGTGAGGGCGGCCTCGAGTCGGCGCTGTGGGCCGGGCCGGCGACGCTCGGAGGAGCGCGCGACCGGGGGCACGCCGTGCAGGGCACCCGGCGCAAGGGCCCGATCAGCCTGCAGCTCGGCTTCGCGTCCGACGACTTCGGCTACCTCGTCGACCTGGGGCTGCCGCAGCAGGCGTCGGGCGGCGGCGAGGGCGCGGCCTCGGCGTTCCTGCGCGACCCCGAGATCAAGCGCGAGGTCGTGTGGTCCGGCCCGGTGATGCGCCCCGGCTCCGTACTGGTGCGCCGGCGCTGGAACGTCGTCGAGACCCGGTCGGGCTTCGAGGTCGACGACGGCTGGGACTCCGGCTGGGGCGACGACGATGACGGTGCCGAGTGGGAGTCCGACCCCGTCCAGGCAGCGGGCTCGCGCATTGGTGCACGGCCTGCCGCCTACCGCGACACCGGAGCCGCGGCCGCGGGCAGCGGCACGTCCGGCGGCCGCCGCTCCAGACCGGGCTGGACCGAGCTGACCCGCTCCCTGCGCCCGTGGGAGAGCATGCTCACCGAGCTGGCCGACCCGGAGCGGGCGCCCGAGCTGCTGCGCGTGCGCCGGATGATCCGCGGCTGGCGCTTCTACGACGGCTTCCGTGCCGATGCCGGCGCCCCCGCCCGGACCCCGCAGGTCGGCACACGGACTCCCGTCCTCGCGGACGACGGCCGCGACCTCGCCGCCGCCCTGCAGACGATCCGCGAGAACGGCCGGCCAGAGCTCGACCGTGCCGTCGCCGACGCCTTCGACGGCGCGATCCTCGACGTGACGGTCAAGGGCGGCCGCTTCGACGTGGCGCTGCACCAGCCGGGGATGCTCCGGCCCCTCAGCAGCGCAGAGCTGTCCGACGGGACCCTGCGCTACCTGCTCCTCGTCGCCGCGCTGCTGACCACCGACCCACCGCCGCTCATGGTGCTCAACGAGCCCGAGACCTCGCTGCACCCCGACCTGCTGGCGCCGCTGGCCCGGCTGATCCGCGCCGCCTCCGAGCACAGCCAGCTCCTCGTCGTCTCGCACTCGTCTGCCCTCGTCCGCGAGCTCGGAGTGGCGACCGGCGGCTCGGACGGCCTGGCCGACCTGGACGACGAGGACGAGCTGCCGACCGGTCTCGGCTCACCGGCACGCGGCATCACCCTGGTCAAGGACCTGGGCGAGACCAGGGTGCAGGGCCAGGGCCTGCTCAGCACGCCGCCGTGGAACTGGGGCGCCCGGCGCTGAGGGCGCGTGGGGACTCACCCGGGCACACGGCATACGCAAGCGGTCGACGCCCGGGAGGCGGCAGGAAGCCCGCGAAACGGCGCCGACCTGCACCGTCGTCCCGCATTGTGAGATTGGCAGGCCTCTCCGGTAAGTTCCGGTCCGAGGACCAAGCACGTGTCCGTCGTCACGAACGGCGGCCCTGCGCCCCCAGAAGCCGACGAGCGGGTGACCCCCGTCCGCGGGCCGAACGAGTAGGCCGGTCTCACCGGCGAAGGAGCCCCACGTGAGCGACAAGGTTGTCGCCGAGCTGCAGCAGCCGACCCCCGCGGTCGGCGACGGTGGCCCGGACATGATCCAGCTGCTGACCCCCGAAGGTCAGCGCGTGTCCCACCCCGACTACGACAAGTACGTCGCGGACCTGACTCCCGAGGACCTGCGGAGCTTCTACCGCGACCTCGTCCTCATCCGGCGGCTCGACGCCGAGGGCTACGCCCTGCAGCGCCAGGGCGAGCTCGGCCTGTGGCCGAGCCTGCTCGGCCAGGAGGCCGCCCAGGTCGGCTCCGGCCGCGCGCTCCGGCCGCACGACTTCGTCTTCCCGACCTACCGCGAGCACGGCGTCGGCTTCGTGCGCGGCATGGACCCCCAGAGCTCGCTGCAGCTCTTCCGCGGCGTCAGCCAGGGCGGGTGGGACCCCAAGGAGAACAACTTCCACCTCTACACGATCGTCATCGGGGCCCAGGCGCTGCACGCGACCGGCTACGCGATGGGCGTGCGGATGGACGGCAACGTCGGCACCGGCGACCCCGACCGCGACACCGCGGTCATCTGCTACTTCGGCGACGGCGCCTCCTCGCAGGGTGACGTCAACGAGGCCTTCGTCTACGCGGCGAGCTTCGACGCGCCGGTCGTCTTCTTCTGCCAGAACAACCAGTGGGCCATCTCCGAGCCCGTCGAGAAGCAGACCCGCATCCCGCTCTTCCAGCGTGCCAGCGGCTTCGGCTTCAAGGGCGTGCGCGTCGACGGCAACGACATCCTCGCGACGTATGCCGTGACGCAGCACTGCCTGGACGAGGCGCGCAACGGCAACGGCCCGCTGCTCGTCGAGGCCTACACCTACCGCATGGGCGCGCACACCACCGCGGACGACCCGACGAAGTACCGCGTCTCCGCCGAGGTCGAGGAGTGGAAGTTCCGCGACCCGATCCTGCGCCTCAAGACCTACCTGGCCCACGAGGGCATGGCCGACGACGCGTTCTTCACGGGCGTCGACGAGGAGGCCGACCAGTTCGCCGCCGAGCTGCGCGACGGCTGCATCAACATGGCGACGATGCCTGGCGAGACGATGTGGGACCACATCTACGCCGAGGACCACCCCGTCATGGAGGCGGAGCGTGCCGCCTACCTTGCCTACAAGGCGAGCTTCGAGGAGGCGAACTGATGGCCGGCCAGCTGGAGAAGGTCACGCTCGGCAAGAGCATCACCAACGGCCTGCGCAAGGCCATGGAGGCCGACCCCAAGGTCGTGCTCATCGGTGAGGACATCGGCAAGCTCGGTGGCGTCTTCCGCATCACCGAGGGTCTGCAGAAGGACTTCGGCGAGGACCGCGTCATCGACAGCCCGCTCGCCGAGTCCGGCATCGTCGGCACCGCGGTCGGCATGGCGCTGCGCGGCTACCGCCCGGTCTGCGAGATCCAGTTCGACGGCTTCGTCTACCCGGCCTTCGACCAGATCGTCAGCCAGGTCGCCAAGATGCACGCCCGCTCGCTCGGCACCGTCAAGATCCCGATGGTCATCCGCATCCCGTTCGGTGGCGGCATCGGCAGCCCGGAGCACCACTCGGAGAGCCCCGAGGCCTACTTCGCCCACACCGCTGGCCTGCGCGTCGTGGCCTGCAGCAACCCCGAGGACGCCCACTGGATGATCCAGCAGGCCGTCGCCTGCGACGACCCGGTGATCTTCTTCGAGCCCAAGCGCCGCTACCACGACCGCGCCGAGTACGACACGGCCGCGACGTCGGCACCGCGAGGGCTCTTCGAGGCCAACGTGATCCGTCAAGGGACCGACGTGACGATGGTCGGCTACGGCCCGGTCGTCAAGACGATGGTCGAGTCGGCTGCTGCCGCCGAGGCCGAGGGCACGAGCATCGAGGTCATCGACCTGCGCTCGCTCTCGCCGCTGCCCATCGAGACCATCGTGGAGTCGGTGCGCAAGACGGGCCGGCTCGTCGTCGTCCACGAGGCGAGCAGCTTCCTCGGCATGGCGTCCGAGATCGCCGCCCAGGTCACCGAGCAGTGCTTCTACGAGCTGGAGGCGCCGGTCATCCGCGTCAACGGCGCCAACATCCCCTACCCGCCGAGCCGGATGGAGGAGGAGTTCCTCCCCGACCTCGACCGCATCCTCGACGGCGTCGACCGCGCGCTCGCGTACTGACGAAAGGCGCTGGCACACATGGCAATCAAGACGTTCAACCTGCCCGACCCCGGCGAGGGCCTCGTCGAGGCCGAGATCGTCGAGTGGAAGGTCGCCCCCGGCGACACCGTCAAGGTCAACGACATGGTCCTCGAGATCGAGACGGCCAAGTCGCTCGTCGAGCTGCCCATCCCGTGGGCGGGCACCGTCAAGGAGCTGCTCGTCCAGGTCGGCGAGACCATCGACGTCGGCACGCCGATCATCTCGATCGACGACGGACTCGGCGAGGAGACCCCCGCCGTCACGCCGTCCATCCCCGGCGAGACGGCTGCGCCCGCCGAGTCCGGCGCCGCCTCGGAGGCGATCCTCGTCGGCTACGGCGCCAAGGCCGGTGCCACGGCCCGCCGCCCGCGCAAGGCTGCGGTCCCGGCCGCTGCCGGGGTGAAGACCCCGACCGAGACCGAGCAGATCGCCGCTGCAGCACCCGTGGCCGAGCCCGCCGCTCCGGCGGCCCGGGTCGAGTCGCCCGCTCCGGCGGCGCACGGCGTGGCCCCGACGACGGGTGGCCGACCCAAGGCCAAGCCGCCGGTGCGCAAGCTCGCCAAGGACCTCGGCATCGACCTCGCGACCGTCACCGCGAGTGGACCCGACGGCATCATCACCCGCGAGGACGTCACCAACCACGCGAGCGGTGCAGCAGTGAACGGCGCTGCAGCGCAGGCCAGCCCGGCCGCGGCACCCGCCGAGACGGCATACCGTATGCCGTTCGGTGCCGGCGAGCGCGAGGAGCGGACGCCGATCAAGGGCGTTCGCAAGATGACCGCGCAGGCGATGGTCGGCTCGGCGTTCACCGCGCCGCACGTCACCGAGTGGGTCACCGTCGACGTCACGAAGACGATGGAGCTCGTCGAGCGCCTCAAGGGCAGCCGCGAGTTCCGCGACGTCAAGGTGACGCCGCTGCTCGTGCTGGCCAAGGCGCTCGTCCTCGCGGTCAAGCGAAACCCGGGCATGAACGCGACGTGGGACGAGGCCAACCAGGAGATCGTCCAGAAGAACTACGTCAACCTCGGCATCGCCGCAGCGACCCCGCGCGGCCTGATCGTCCCGAACATCAAGGACGCGCACGCCCTGTCGATGCTAGAGCTGGCACAGGCCATCGGGCAGCTGACGGCGACGGCCCGCGAGGGTCGCACCCAGCCGGCCGAGATGTCGGGCGGCACGATGACGATCACCAACGTCGGCGTCTTCGGCGTCGACAGCGGCACCCCGATCATCAACCCGGGTGAGTCGGCGATCGTGTGCTTCGGCGCGATCCGCAAGCAGCCGTGGGTGGTCACCGACGCCGACGGCAACGACGAGATCGCGATCCGCCACGTCACGCAGCTCGCGGTCAGCTTCGACCACCGGCTCATCGACGGCGAGCTCGGGTCGCGGTTCCTCAGCGACCTCGCCGCGATCATGGAGGACCCGGCCCAGGCCCTCGTCTGGGGCTGACCCGCCCTCCCGCTTCAAGCGTCGAGAGGCCAAAGTTTGCGGCCTCGCGTCAGTCGAAAGGCCAGCCCTCGTCACGGGGACTGGCCTTACGACTGCGCCGGACCCGCAGAAACTGGCCTCTCGACGGTGCAGGGTCTGTGGCGTCGCGCTCAGGCCGAGTAGGCGCGCTTCACGACGGCGTCCATCGCCCGGTCGGGCAGCAGGCGTCGCGCCGTCACGATGGCCCGGGCGCCCCGCCCGGCCGGATAGCGGGCCGCCGGGTTCGTGCTCTCGAGTGCCTTGAGCACCTTCTCGGCCACGGCCTCCGGGCCCGAGCTCATCCGCGGGGTGTCCACCCGCTCGAACATGACGGCCATCCGGCGGGCGAGGCCCTCGTAGACCGTGCCGACCGACCGCTCCACCATGCTGTCGCGGGCGATGGTGTTCCACTCCGAGATGATCGGACCCGGCTCGACGAGCACGACGTCGATGCCGAACGGGGCCACCTCGATCCGCAGGCTGTCGCTGAACCCCTCGACCGCGAACTTCGTGGCGTGGTACCAGGCGCCCAGCGGCTCGTAGATCTTGCCGCCGATGCTCGAGATGTTGACGATGCGGCCCCGGCGGCGGGTGCGCATGTGGGGGATGACGAGCTGCGTCAGCCGGGCCAGTCCGAAGACGTTGACCTCGAACTGCCGGCGCGCCTCGTCGATCGGCACGTGCTCGACGGGGCCGTAGGAGCCGTAGCCGGCGTTGTTGACCAGGGCGTCGATCTGTCCCTGCTCGGTGATGATGCGGTCGATGCCGGCCACCATCGACGCGTCATCGGTGACGTCCATGGCGAACGGGATGACGCCACGCGGCTCGAGCGAGGCCATCCGCTCGACGCGGCGGGCGACGGCATACACCGTCCACCCCGACTCGACGAGGTGCAACGCGATGGACTCGCCGATCCCGGACGACGCGCCGGTGACGAGGGCAACCTTGGTCATGTCGTCACCGTATGCGGCCACGCGCGTCTCGCAAGCCCCGCTCCTCTGCGCCCTCCCGACCCCACCCCCAACCGTCGAGAGGCCACGAGTGGCCCACCGTCACACGTCGAGAGGCCAGTCCTCCTGAGGGAGAACTGGCCTCTCAACTCTGTCCTGTGGGCCAGACGTGGCCTTTCGACGGTGTCAGTAGGGCCAGACGTGGCCTTTCGACGGTGTCAGGAGGGCCAGACGTGGCCTTTCGACGGTGTCAGCGCGGGGCGGCCTGGGCGGCGGCCTGCTCGGCGAGCCGGGCGTTCTGCCGGTCCACGAGGTAGGCGGCGCCGAGGTCGTCACCGACCGACGAGAGCAGCCGGATGTCGACCGCCTCGTGCCGCTCGGCGACCGTCGGCTCGACCGTGGTGAGCACGGTGCGGGAGTCGCGCTCGGCCACGGCCGTGGCCAGCTCGCGCTTGAGCGCCTCGTCGAGCACTCCGCCGTCGGCCCTGGCGCGCGCCGCGACCTCCACCGCGAAGCGCTCCGTCTCGGCCGCGAGGGCCGGGTCCTCGGTGGTCAGCATGCGGGCGGTCCGGTGGAGCAGCGCCGCACCGGCGTCGAGATCGCCGTCGCCGATCCTGGTGACGGCGCGGGTCAGCAGCGGTCGGTCGCCGCGCAGTGCGGAGTCGGCGAGCAGACCCAGGCGCAGGCCGAGCAGGCGCTCGTGCGTACGCGTGTTGCCGGCCTCGCGGCCGAGCGGCACCTTGAGCTCCTCGTCGGCCGACTGCGACAGCGTGTCGAGCAGCTCGACGCCGGCCTCGTCGGCCGTGTGGACGGTGTCGCGCAGCGGCACCTCCTTGATGAAGAGCGCGGCGAGCAGCGCGAGGGCAAAGGGCGCCAGGCCCCAGACGAACACCGTGTGCAGCGAGTCGGCGAGGCCCTGCTTGACACCGTCGGCGATCTGCGGCGGCAGCTTGGCCAGAGCCGAGGGGTCGAGGACCGACCCGGCGCTGATCTGCTGG
This sequence comes from Terrabacter sp. NPDC080008, assembly GCF_040702505.1. Classification (NCBI taxonomy): domain Bacteria; kingdom Bacillati; phylum Actinomycetota; class Actinomycetes; order Micrococcales; family Intrasporangiaceae; genus Terrabacter; species Terrabacter sp. NPDC080008. Next base: position 110,821 of record NZ_JBFBLC010000008.1, on the reverse strand, counting down.
CCCGAGGACTGCATCTGCTTGACCACCGACGCGGGCAGGTGCGAGGCGATGTTCGCAGCCAGGCCGCTCGTCATGATCGTGCCGAAGACGGCGGTGCCGACCGTGGAGCCGACGTTGCGGAAGAACTGCGTCGACGCGGTGGCGACGCCGAGGTCCTTGCGCTGGGCGGAGTTCTGGATGATCAGGGTGAAGACCTGCAGTGCCATGCCGAGCCCGACACCGAAGACGATCATCGACAGCGTCAGGTCGGTCTGGCTCGAGCCGTAGTGCAGCTGGGTCAGCAGCCAGAAGCCGACGCCCATGATGAGGATGCCCGCGATGGTCTGCAGCTTGTAGCGGCCGGTCTTGGTGATGACGAGGCCGGCGACGATCGACAGCCCGATCATGGCGACCGACATCGGCATGAGGATCAGCCCCGAGTTGGTGGCCGAGGCACCGAGCACACCCTGCGCGTAGACGGGCAGGTAGATCATCGCGCCGAACATCATGACCGAGACCATGAACGCCGCGATGTTGCTGAGCGTGAAGAGCGAGCTCTTGAACAGGCGCAGCGGCAGCACGGGCTCGACGGCCTTGCGCTCGATGGCGATGAAGGCGACGAGCGCGACGATGCCAGCGGCATACATCCCGATGATGGCGGGGGAGCCCCAGTCGAGGGTTGTGCCGCCGAGCGAGGTGGGCACGAGCAGCAGGATGAGCGTCAGTGACAGCACGCCGATGCCGGCCTTGTCGACGACGGTCTCGCGCGGCTTGTGCTCGAGGTGCAGGAAGCGGCTGATGCCGAAGAAGGCGAAGACGCCGACCGGCAGGGTGATGAAGAAGAGGTAGCGCCAGCCCCAGTTGTCGGTGACGAAGCCGCCGACCAGCGGGCCGAGGATCGAGGAGAGCCCGAAGACGCCGCCCATGAGGCCCTGGTACTTGCCGCGCTGGCGGGGCGGGATGATGTCGCCGATGATCGTCTGCGACAGCGGCATCAGGGTGCCCATGCCGGCGCCCTGGATGGCGCGGGCGCCGATCAGCCACCAGAAGTTCTGGGCGAAGCCCGACAGGACGGAGCCCGCCATGAAGACGACGAGGCCGCCGAGGTAGAAGCCGCGCCGGCCGTAGAGGTCGCTCATCTTGCCGACGATCGGCACGGTGATCGCGCTGACGAGCATCGCGGCGGTGGCGAGCCAGGAGTAGTGGTCGATGCCCCCGAGCTCGGCGACGATGCGCGGCATGGCCGGGCCCACGATCGTCTGGCTGATCGAGGCGACGAGCATGCCGAGCATGAGCGCGATGAAGATGTTGCGGGTCGATGAGTCGAGCCCCGCCTTTGCGGGCTGGGACGCCGGCCCCGCGGTCACGGCTGCAGGCTGCGAATTCGATGGCATGGACCTGAGAATACGCGGTTCGTGCAGTCACTGCAAAATTGCAGCCACTGCACCTAGGTGTGGCACCATGGAGGCATGAGCACGGACCTGCTGCCGGACGAGGCGTGCGGCCTGCGTGAGCGCAAGAAGCGCGAGACCCGCCGCGCGCTCAACCTCGCCGCCCTTGACCTCGTCGAGGAGAGGGGCTTCGCCGCCGTCACCACCGAGGAGATCGCGGCCCGCGCGGGCGTCAGCGCCCGCACCTTCTTCAACTACTTCCCCTCGAAGGAGGCCGCCGTCATCGGCAGCACGAGCGAGGAGCTCGAGTCGTATGCCGCCGCGGTCGAGGAGGACGTGCCCGGTGAGCCGCCGATCAGGTCACTCCACCGCATCATCTCCGGGATGCTCGCCCCCGCCTCCGTGGACCCGGCGCTGCGCGCCAAGCGCCGCCGGGTCCTCCTCGGGGAGCCGTCACTGGCCCCGGCGCTGGTCGGCAACAACATCCGCATCGAGAACGCCCTGACGGCGGCGCTCGAGCGGCGGCTCGGTCTCGCCCCCGGCGCCTCGCTCGAGCCGCGCCTCACGGTGGCGCTCGCGATCGCCGCGGTGCGCGCCTGCATCGAGCACCAGCAGAACGGCGGGGAGGGCGAGCTCGAGCACAACATCGACCTCGCCTTCGACCGCGTCGCCGCCGGCGTGCACTGACGGTCAGCCGCCGAAGCCCAGCCGCGGGAACCTCAGCGCTGCAGGGCAGCTCCCGCGTGCGTGATGCACGTGCGCGCGGCCGGCCGGGCCCGCAACCGCTCGTCCGCGATGTCCTCGCCGCACACCTCGCACCGTCCGTAGGTGCCGTCGTCGATCCGCGCCAACGCCGCGTCGATCTCGGCCAGGTGCCGCTCGGCCTGGGTGATCAGGGCCGCGATCTGGGTGCGCTCGTAGGCGATGGTCGAGCCCTCGGGGTCGTGCTCGTCGTCGCCGATGTTGGCCTCCGACGCCTCGACGACCTCGTCGAACTCGCGCCGCAGCCCGGCGATGCGCTCCACCTCGTTGGTGCGGTCCGACGCCAGCTCCGGCCCCAGCTCCGCCGCGAGTGCGGCCGTCCTCGTGCTCATGTCCCCATCGTCCTCCACTCCGCCGTCCTCGGCGGGCACGACCCGGAACGAGTGGCACAAAGCACGTGACCGGACGCGCCGGACCTCACGAGACGGTGATCCGCCCGCCCGCCCGGCCCTCGGGCAGGATGAGCGCATGAGCGACCCCAGCGGAGTGGTCTTCCCCCTCGACCCGGCGTCCGGACGCCGTAGCACGACGGCAACCGGCCGCGCCGTCGTCGCCGACGCCCTGCACGCCGTCGACCCCGTGGGTGCCGCCTCCGCCGAGCGCGAGACGAACTGGCGCCAGGGCTACCTGCCGCACTTCCGCCGCCTCGTCGAGGCCGGGCTCACCTCGCCCGACGCCGCCTGCGACATCGCGCGTCGCGGCCTCAGCTCGCTCCACGACCGGATGCGCTGGGTCGACGCCGCCGGTGACCAGTCGCTCGAGGCGGCCTTCGCGGACGCGCACGGGTCGTCTGGTCCCCTCCGCTCGGAGACGATCCGTGGCCAGGGCGAACGGGAGCGGGCCCTCACGGTGCCGTATGCCGGCCAGCGCCTCTCCGGGGACGCGCTCCGTCGCCGCCTCGACCTCTGGGTGGAGGCGGGCACCGTCGAGCCGTCGTGCGCCGAGGCCGTCGGCCGCGTCGTCGACAACCCCGACTGGCTCGACCTGTCCGACCGCACCGTGGTCGTGCTCGGCGCCGCCGCCGAGATGGGGCCGCTGCGCTCGCTGCTGCGCTGGGGCGCCGACGTCGCGGCGGTCGACCTGCCCCGCCCCGACCTGTGGGGCCGGCTGCTCGAGGACACCCGCCGTCTCGCCGGCTCGGTGACCGTCCCGGTCCGCGCCGGCGACGAGCCACTCGCGGCCCGCGCCGGCGGTGACCTCGTCCACGAGCTCGGCGCCGTCACCCGCTGGGTCGCGGCCCTCGAGGGGCCGCTGGTGCTCGGCAACTACGTCTATGCCGACGGCGAGACCAACGTCCGGGTCTCCACCGCCGTCGACGCCCTGACGCAGCAGGTCGTGGAGGCCAAGGGCCGGGAGGACGTCGCCCTGGCCTTCCTCGCCACCCCGACCGACGTCTTCGCGGTCCCGGGTGCGGCCGTCGAGCGGTCGGTCGACAGCTACGCCCACCGGCGCACCTCCAAGCTGCTCCGCGTCCCGCTGCGGACGGTCAGCGGCGGCCGGCTGCTGCGCCGCAACTACGTCCCGGGCCAGGACCCGGGCATCAACGACAGCGTCGTGCTGCAGCAGGGCCCCAACTACCTGCTCGCCAAGCGGCTCCAGCGGTGGCGCGCGACGGCATACCGCGCCGACGGCGGCCTCGTCTCCTTCAAGGTGGCGCCGCCCACGCGTACGCGGTCGGTCCTGAAGAACCGCGCGCTCGCGGCTGCCTATGCCGGCGCGCACCGCTTCGGCGTCGAGGTCTTCGAGCCGGGCACCGCCAACACGCTCATGGCGGCACTGCTCGTCCACGACCTGCGCACCGGCTCGCCGACCCAGCCCGCGCCGTGGCAGGACGAGGCGTATGCCGCCGCGCACGGGGGGCTGTGGACATGCGCCTACGACCCCCGCAGCGCCCTCGGGATCGCCGCGCTCCTCGGGCTCGGCGCCGCCCGCTGACGGCGGGCCGCCGCGTCGAGCCGGACGGCATGTGGCGCCTGTCACCCGGAGGCTGAATGCTGTCCTCCATGGGTGAGCGAGTGGCGCAGCAGCCGCGCGTGGACCGGTCGCGGGCGCGCGGCCTCGGCGCGCCCGGCCTGCCCCGCACGCTCGTCCCGGCCCTGCTGGCCGCGATCGCCTATGTCGACCCCGGCAACTTCGGCGTCAACATCACCGCCGGCTCCGAGCACGGCTATGCGCTCGTCTGGGTCGTGGTGTTCGCGAGCTGCTCGGCGATGGTCATCCAGTACCTCGCGGCCAAGCTCGGCATGGTCACCGGCAAGAGCCTCGCCGAGCACAGCTCCGAGCGCTTCCCGGGCATCGGGCGGGTGCTGCTGTGGCTGCAGGCCGAGCTCGTCGTCGTCATGACCGACCTCGCCGAGATCGTCGGCGGCGCCATCGCCCTGCGGCTGCTCTTCGGGATGCCCGTGATGGCGGGGGCGGTCTGCGTGACCGGCTTCAGCCTCGTGGTGCTCGCGCTGCGGATCCGCGGCCGCAGCCAGTTCGAGTCGGTCGTCCTCGTGCTGCTCGCGGTCATCCTCGCGGCGCTGGCCTGGCAGGTCGCCATCGCCGACGTCGACAGCGCCGCGCTGCTGCGTTCGCTCGTCCCCGGACCGCTCGACTCCTCGGCCGCCCTGCTGGCCGTCGGCATCGTCGGGGCGACGGTGATGCCGCACGCCCTGCACTTCCACTCCGCCGCCTCCCGAGGCCCCGACGCAGCCCTCGGCGGTCCCGCCACGAGTGAGGAGCGCCTGGGGCAGCGCCTGCGGGCCGGCCGACGCACCGTGCGCAGCGTCGTGATCGCGATGGCCGTCGCCGGCGCCGCCAACGTCAGCCTCGTCGTCCTCTCCGCCGCCCTGCCGGCAGGCTCGGGGGCGAGCATCGAGAGTGCGTATGCCGCCCTGTCGGCCCACGCTGGCCAGCTCGCCGCCACGGTCCTGGCCGTCGCGCTCCTCGCCTCCGGCCTGGCCTCGACGCTCGTCGGCGTCCAGACCGGTGACATCGTCTTGCAGGGCTTCGTGCGCCGACCGATCGCCCCGCTGCTGCGCCGGCTCCTGGCCGTCCTGCCGACCCTGCTCGTGCTGTGGCTGGGCGTCCAGCCGACGGACGCCCTCGTCTGGAGCCAGGTGGTGCTCTCGTTCGCGCTGCCGGGCACCCTCGTGCCGCTGCTGCTCTTCACGCGCGACCGCCGTCTCATGGGCGGCCTGGCCAACCACTCGGCGACCACGGCCGTCGCGGCCCTCATCACCGCGGTCATCGTCGGCCTCTGCGCCTACCTCGTGGTCACCGGCCTCTGACCCGACCTCGAGCCGAGCTCTGGGAGCCCGCGGGACGGCATACGCCCTCACACCCGTCGGAACGGCGTGTGGGAGAGTGGCGCACGAACCGCTGCGACGTCGCACGAGGGAGGTGGGCATGTCGGCCAGACTCGTTCCCCCGGGAGCCAGGGAGCTGCCCGCGCTCACCGAGCTGCGCCTCGAAGTGCGCGCCTTCCTCGCCGAGCAGGTCGCCGCGGGGGCGTTCGTCCCGCACGTCGACACATGGCTGACCCGATGGGACCGCGACTTCACCCGCGAGCTCGGCCGCCGCGGCTGGCTCGGCATGGTCATCCCCACCGAGTACGGCGGGCAGGGACGCACCTATCTCGAGCGCTTCGTGATCACCGAGGAGCTGCTCGTCGTCGGTGCCCCGGTGGCCGCGCACTGGATCGCCGAGCGCCAGATCGGCCCGTCGCTGCTGCGCTACGGCACCGAGGAGCAGAAGCAGGCGTTCCTGCCGGGGATCAGCCGCGGCGACATCGTCTTCGGCATCGGCATGAGCGAGCCCGACTCGGGTTCCGACCTGGCAAGCGTGCGCACCCGCGCCGAGCGTGTCGAGGGCGGCTGGCGGCTCACGGGCACGAAGGTGTGGACCTCCGGCGCCCACGAGGCCGACGCGTTCTTCGCGCTCGCCCGCTCGGCACCGCTCGACCCCGACCACCGTCACGCCGGCCTCAGCCAGTTCATCGTCGACCTGCACGCGCCCGGCGTCACGATCCGCCCGATCATCTCGATGGGCGGCGACCACCACTTCAACGAGGTGCACCTCGACGGCGTGCTCATCCCCGACGACCGGGTGCTCGGCGAGGTCGGCCAGGGGTGGAGGCAGGTCACCTCCGAGCTCGCCTACGAGCGCAGCGGCCCCGAGCGGGTGCTCTCGACGTTCCAGCTGCTCGCTGCGGCCGCGCAGGCCATGGACGACGGCCGCCTGCCCTCCGACCCCGGCCTCGGCCGGCACGTCGCCCGCGTCGCGGCACTGCACCACATGTCCTTCGCGGTCTCCACCGCGCTCGAGGCGCACGCCGACGCCGACACGGCGGCCGCCGTGGTCAAGGTCCTCGGCACGACCGAGGAGGGCGACATCGCCGACTACGTCGACACGCTGACCGCCTCCGGCTGGGCCCTCGACGACGAGCTCGACACGCTGCTGCACGCCGCGATCCTCCAGCGGCCGGGCTTCACCCTGCGCGGCGGCACCAACGAGATCCTGCGCGGGGTCATCGCGCGAGGGCTGGGGATGCGCTGATGGCCGAGCACCACGACCTGTCCGAGCTGGCCGCCGCCACGACCCCCGACCCCGACCTCGTCGCGGTGCTCGAGGAGCTCTTCAGCGACTACCGCGCGACCCGGGCCACGCCGACCGCCGTCGTCGACCTCGACCGTGACCTCTGGCAGCGGCTCGAGGAGCTCGGCCTGACCCGACTCACCGGCACCGAGGCCGCCGGTGGCAGCGGGGGCGGCTGGGTCGACGCCGCCGCGCTGCTCGGTCTCGCCGCCGCAGCCGCGGCACCGGTGCCGCTCGCCGAGCACGACGTCCTCGGTGGGTGGCTGCTCGAGGCGGCCGGCCTGCCCAACGAGGGCGGCATCCGCACCGTATGCCGTCCCGACCCGTCCGGGGTCGCCCTCAACGTCACGTGGGCCCGGGACTCGAGCCGCATCGTGGCCCTGTGGGAGGACCGCGACGAGTGGCGGGTCGCCGACGTGCCCGTCGACCGGGTGGCCGTCGAGGAGCGCCGCAACCTCGCCGGGGAGCCCAGCGACACGGTCGAGTTCGACCTCGACGACCTCGAGGCGGGCACCGTCGTCGCGCACGAGATCGGCGAGCAGTTCCACCTGCGCGGGGCCCTCGCCCGTTGCGCCCAGGTCACCGGCGCCATGGAGCGGGTCGTCGAGGTCGTCCTGACCCACGTGCGCGAGCGCCAGCAGTTCGGCCGCCCGATCGGCCGCTTCCAGGCGGTGCAGCACCTCGTGGCCGACCTCGCCGCCGAGACGGCGCTGGCCCGCACGGCCACCGACGCCGCCGTCGCCCGGGCGGCGGCCTCCGACTGGCGCGACCCCGGCATGCTCTTCGCCGTCGGTGTCGCCAAGTCGTGCGTCGGGCACGCGGCCTCGGTCGTGGTCCGCGGCTCGCACCAGGCGCTCGGCGCCATCGGCACCACGCTCGAGCACGAGCTGCACACCCTGACCCGGCCGATCCTCGCCAGGCGCAGCGAGTACGGCTCGCTGCAGGACTGGGACGAGACCCTGACCGCGCTGGCCTCCTCGGCCGGCCACGACCGGCTGTGGACCCTCATCACCACCGGCCGGGCCAAACCGGCGAAGGAGATCCGCCCATGACCGAGGTCCGCTACGAGACCCGCGACGGGGTGGCCGTCATCACCCTCGACGCGCCCGAGCGCCGCAACGCCCTGTCGGTCGAGATGTCCCGCGAGCTGATCGACGCCGCCCGCACCGCCGAGGCCGACGAGTCGGTCGGGGCGGTCGTCGTCACCGGCGGTGCCCACTTCTGCGCCGGGGCGGTGCGCAGCGTGCTCGCCGACACCGGCCGCGACCCCGTCGAGGACGAGGCCTACCGCAACCTCGAGACCGTCTACGCGGCGTTCACCACCGTCGGGTCGATCGCGGTGCCGACCGTGGCGGCCGTCCGCGGCGCCGCCGTCGGGGCCGGGCTCAACCTGGCCCTCGCCACCGACCTGCGCATCGTCTCGCGCACCGCCCGCCTGCTGCCCGGCTTCGCCCAGATCGGCATCCACCCCGGCGGTGGCCACTTCACCCTCATCGACCGTGTCGCCGGCCGCGAGGCCGCGGCCGCGCTCGGCCTCTTCGGCGAGGAGGTCGACGGGGAGCGCGCGGTGGCCCTGGGACTGGCGTGGGCGGCATACGACGACGGGGACGTGCTCGACCGGGCGACAGAGCTCGCCGCCCGCGTCGCGAAGGACCCCGCGCTGGCCCGGCGGACGGTCACCAGCTTCCGCCGGGAGACCGCCCCCGGCGGCATGCCGTGGGACGTCGCCGTGGAGCTCGAACGCTCGCCACAGATGTGGTCGCTCCGCCGCAAACACGGCGCCTGACACCCCGCGAGTCCCGAACCCGGCATTTCGTCCGGGTGGGGGGCGTAGTGCGAGTATGGGGAGGTTGCCCGTCCCCGACCGACAAGGAGCACCCGTGCTTGCGTCCTACCGACCTCTGTTCGAGGTACCGGGGGCGCGCCGCTTCATCGCCGGGGGAATGGTCGCGCGCACCGCGGGCTCGATGTTCGCCGTCTCGGTTGTGGCCATGGTCTCCGCACGCACCGGCTCGTACGCGCTCGCCGGTGCCGTCGTGGCGGTCGGCATGGTCTCGCTCGCGCTCTGTGCACCGTTCCTCGGCCGGCTGGTCGACCGCTACGGCCAGCGCCGCATCGCGATCCCGTTCTTCCTCTGGTCCGGCTTCTGGGTCGTGATGACGCTGCTGGTGTCGTGGCGCGGCTGGCCCTCGTGGCTGCTCTTCATCACCTTTCCGCTGTGCGGCGCGATCCCGAACCTCGGCACCATGGCCCGCGCGCGCTGGTCGCACATCTTCGCGAGCGACCCGAAGAACCTGCACGCCGCCATGTCGTTCGAGCAGGTGATGGAGGAGCTCACCTTCGTCATCGGGCCGGTCCTCGCGATCTGGCTGTCGACCGCCCTCTTCCCCGAGGCCGGCTTCCTCTTCGCAGCGATCGCGTATGCCGTCGGCGTGCTCGTCTTCGTCTCCGCCCGCTCCACGGAACCGCCCGTCGTGCCGCACCACGAGCGGCCCACCGAGCACGCCTACACCGTGCCGGGCCTCGTCCCGCTCGCGTTCATCATGGTCATGACCGGGGCGATCTTCGGGGTGAACGAGGTCGTCACGCTCGCCGTCTCGAAGGAGTTCGGCGCCGCCAGCGCCGCCGGCGGCATCCTCGCGCTGTATGCCGTCGGGTCCGCCACCGCAGGCCTCGTCTTCGGGCACGTCTCGCACGGGCGCAGCCTCGTCAAGCTGCTCGTCGCCGGGACCTTCGGCATGGCGGTGCTCGAGATGCCGGTGCTGCTCGCGCCCAACCCGTGGGCCCTGGCCGGCCTCATGCTCGTCGCCGGCATGGCGACGGCGCCGACCCTCATCACGACGATGAACCTGATCGAGCGCATCACGCCCAAGGCGCAGCTCAACGAGGGCATGACGATCGTGCTGACCGGGATCATCGTCGGGGTCGCGGCCGGCTCCGCCGTCTCCGGCGTGGTCGTCGACCATGTCGGTGCCCAGCACGGCTACTGGGTCGCGATCATCGCCGGTGCGTTCGCCTTCGTCATGGCGCTCGGCACCCGCGCCTTCCTCACCCGGCGCGAGCTGCACACCCTCCGCTGACACCCGTCGAGAGGCCAGAGTTCGCGGGTCCCGTCGCGTCGAGAGGCCACGTCTGGCCCTTCTTCAACCGTCGAGAGGCCACGCTTGGCCCCTCTTCAACCGTCGAGAGGCCACGTCTGGCCCACCTCGGCCGGTCGAGAGGCCACGTGTGGCCGGCTCGCGCCCGGCACGCCCGATGACCGTGATGAGTCAGCACATGGTCCTGCGTCTGGTGTGGTGGTCACCCCACCAGACGCAGGACCATGACGCACACCACCCGCCGCTTCACGGTGGGCACGGCGCAGACCGGGCCACCCGGCATACGCCCTCGGGGTGAAGCGTCGAAAGGCCACTTCCCAAGGGCGGGAAGTGGCCTTTCGACTGATGCCAAGGGGCCAGTCGTGGCCTCTCGACGGGTGGAGCGAGGGGTCAGTGCCCGGCGGGGACCGCCACGGCCTCGTCCTCGGGGGCGTTCGCCGCACCCGGCTTGGGGCCGAGGTCGACGTGCGGGAGGAACAGCGAGGCGATGAAGGCCAGCACGAGCACGCCCGCCGCGACGACGAACACGGTCGACATGGCGTCGGAGAACCCGACGAGGAACGGCCGCGCCAGGCGCGGGTCGAGCTGGTTGATGAACGAGCTGTCCGACAGGGCCGAGCCGCCCATGCCGCCACCGGCGCCGCCCGAGTGCTGGGCCGCCTGCATCGACTGGATGAAGGCCTTGTTGGTGGCCGGGTCGCCGCCCGTCGGGTTGCGCAGCGCCGCCTGGAACTGCGCCGTCGGGGCGATGCTCCGCATGGCGTCGCCGATCTTCGTGCCGGCCTGCGAGAACAGGATGGAGAGGAAGACCGCGGTGCCCAGGGTGCCGCCGATCTGACGGGTGAAGGTCGCCGACGACGTGGCCACGCCGATGTCGCGACGGTCGACGGCGTTCTGCACGGCGAGGGTCAGCGGCTGGAAGTTGAAGCCCAGGCCGATGCCGAAGAAGAACATCCCGATCATCGTCTTCCACAGCGGGGTGTCGGCCCCGACGTAGTGGAAGCCGAAGAGCGAGAGCACGAGGATGGCCGCGCCGATGATCGGGAAGTGCCGGTAGCGGCCGGTGCGGCTGATCATCTGGCCCGAGAACACCGAGCCGGCCATGATGCCGAGGGTCATCGGCAGCAGCTGCAGGCCGGCCTCGGTGGGCGTCGAGCCCTTGACGATCTGCAGGTAGAGCGGGATCGCCGCGAGGCCACCGAACATGCCCATGCCGATGAAGACCGAGCTGACCGAGGCGGCCGCGATGGTCCGGTTGGTGAAGAGGCGCAGTGGGATGAGTGCCTCCTCGCCCATGGCGCGCTCGACGACGAAGAAGGACACGAGGCCGACGACGCCGATGACGTAGCAGAGGATCGACTGGCCGGAGCTCCAGCCCCAGTCGCGCCCCTGCTCGGCCACGATGAGCAGCGGCACGAGGGCCACCGACAGGCTGAGCGCGCCCCAGTAGTCGACGCGGTGGTCGCGGCGGGTGTGGCGCAGGTGCAGCGTGCGGGACACGACGATGAGGGCAGCGATCGCGATCGGCACGTTGACGAGGAAGACCCAGCGCCAGCCGGTGACGCCGAGCAGCGTGCTCTGTCCGGCGAAGAAGCCGCCGATGACCGGGCCGAGGACGCTCGAGGTGCCGAAGACCGCGAGGAAGTAGCCCTGGTACTTCGCGCGCTCCCGCGGCGGGACGATGTCGCCGATGATCGCGAGGGCGAGCGAGAAGAGACCGCCGGCACCGATGCCCTGGACGGCGCGGAAGGCCGCGAGCGAGGGGATCGACCAGGCGAGCGTGCACAGCATGGAGCCGATCGTGAAGATCGAGATGGCGAAGATGAAGAGCTTCTTGCGCCCGTAGATGTCGCCGAGCTTGCCGTAGAGCGGCGTCGCGATCGTGCTCGTGATGAGGTATGCCGTCGTGACCCAGGCCTGTCCGGCGAGGTCGTTGAGGTCGTCGGCGATGACGCGCATGGCGCTCGCGACGATCGTCTGGTCGAGCGCGGCGAGGAACATCCCCAGCATCAGACCGATGAGGATGGTGATGATCTCCCGGTGGGAGAGCGCCGGCGCGCCCGCCCGGGCGTCGGCTGGCGACGGTTCGGCGGTGGTGTCGGACATGTCAGTCCTCTTTCTGCTTCAGGTCCTTGGTGGCGTGAAAGGGCATGGGGGGCGACGCTGCACCCCTGTCCCTGAGGTGGGCGTCGAGCGCGTCGCCGAGCTCGCGCAGGCGGGTGACGAAGTCCGCGGTGGCCGGGCCGTCCCAGTGGCGCAGCAGGCCCTGGAACCAGGCGGCGCGACCGTCCTGGATGCGCACGAGCGCCTCGTGGCCGGTGTCGGTCAGCGACACGACCCAGGCGCGTCCGTCGTTGGGGTCGGCGCTCTTCTCGAGCAGACCGCTCGTGACGAGGGCGCTGACCTGGCGGCTCACCGTCGAGACGTCGTTGTGCAGCGTCGCGGCGAGCTCGGAGATGCGCACGGTTCCCGCGCCGGCGACGACGAAGAGCACGGGGTATGCCGTGACGTCGACGCCGTCCTCGAGGCGGGGGGCGGTGTGCTTGGCGGCGACCAGCAGCTTCTGGACGCGCAGCAGCCCGAGGAACACCTCGTTCGCGTCGTCCTTGCTGACCCCCACGGCCACCCTCCCGTCCATCTATTTGCTTGCAGCATGCAAGTATTTGGCTGGTGAGTGGTTCTTGTCAACTTCGATGTACAACGTTTGTCGAAGGTGTCGCACGGCCCGGCTTCTCGTATGGTTCTGCGTGCTCGCACCATCGGGGAGGTGCAAGGATTGCCGTGAGCCTGATCCGCCCGACAGAGCGCGGCGCAGGACCCGAGTTGCAGGAGTGCCATGACGAGCGACGTCCCCGTCGACCCGACGATCAACGATGCGTTCCATCGCATGTCGGCGCTGATCTATGCCGGTGCCGACTCGGGGTCGATCCACCGCTCGCTCGTCGACTGTGCCGCGCACCTCGTCGAGGGCTGTGACCGCGCGTCCCTGCTCCTGCGCACCCGTGACCGGTTCGTCACCGCGGCGAGCACCGATGCCATCGCCCGTCGCATCGACCAGATCGAGATCGAGATCGGCGAGGGCCCCTGCGTCGACGCGATCGTCTCCGAGGCCTACCAGCACGACGCCGACCTGACCGACGCCACGAGCCCCTGGCCGCGCTTCACCGAGCGCATCGTCGCCGAGACGCCGGTGCGTTCGGCGATCGGCTACCGGCTGCTGCTCGACGGCGACAAGGTCGGCGCCCTCAACCTCTACTCCGACACCCCGGGCGCGCTGACCGGGCGCTCCGCCGACTCCGGCGCGGTGATCGCCTCGTTCGCGTCGGTCGCCCTGATGGCCATCCGGGCTCGTGAGGAGGCGGCGACGCTGCGTCAGGGTCTGCAGAGCAACCGCGAGATCGGCAAGGCGGTGGGCCTGCTCATGGCGGCCCACCACATCTCGGGCGAGGAGGCGTTCGAGCTGTTGCGCACCACGTCGCAGGAGCTCAACATGAAGCTGGCCAAGCTCGCATCGCAGATCGTCGAGGGGCAGGAGTCCCAGTTCGCGCCGTCCGGCGAAGCCCCGTCGAGCATCAGCGCGGGCGGCGCCGCGGACGCCGGCTAGTCAGCCGCCGTCCACGGCCCCCGCACGCGACCAGAATCAGCTGTGGGTGACCCCGTCGGCGGAGAGCTGTCCCCGCAGCGCGTCGAGGGTGCGCCGCAGCAGGCGGCTCACCTGCATGGCGCTCAGTCCCATCTCCTCGGCGATCTCGGCCTGCGTCATGTCGCCGGTGAAGCGCAGCTCGACGAGCCTGCGGTCGCGGGGTGAGAGCCGGTCGAGGGCGGTGCGCACGACGATGCCGTCGTCGAGCCCCGGGTCGGAACCCGGGTCGCCGTGGGCGTCGAGCATGTCGAGCACGGGCCGCCCGCCGTCGCTGGTCGTGGCGTCGAGCGAGGCCGGGCGCAGGTTGCTCGCCGCGACCTGCGCCTCCTTGACCGAGGCCAGGCTGAGGTTCAGCTCCTCGGCGAGCTCGCCGGCGTCCGGGTCGTGGCCCAGTCGCTGCTCGAGGTCCGAGCGGGCGTCGGTGACGAGCTGGCGCCGCTCCTGCAGGTCGCGCGGCGGGCGCACCAGCCAGCCGTGGTCACGGAAGTGGCGGCGCAGCTCGCCGGTGATGGTGGGTGTCGCGTAGGCGCCGAACTCCGTCGGCTGGGAGAGGTCGAAGCGCGAGATGGCCTTGAGCAGGGCCAGGAAGGCGACCTGCTCGAGGTCGTCCCGGTCCAGGCCCTTTCCCGAGTAGCGGTGGGCGAGCGCGCGTGCGAGCGGCATGTGCAGCAGCGTCACGGTCTCGAGAGCGGCGGCGCGGGCGGAGCTGGACTCCGATGTGCGCACCTGCTCGATGAGTTCTCTGGTGCGCGCATCCTTGCGCGGACCCGTGGATGGGTCGGTCATGTCTTCTCCGATGACTCGGATCTTGCCGAAGCGGCGCTGGCTTGACCGACTCCTCATGACGCTAGGCGCTCTGCGTCCAATACACAAGGCAGCGGGGCGAACGCAAGTACCCCGGCTCTGGTGTTACGCGCGCGGGTCTGGCCGCGCGCTCCGTCAGTGCGTCACGACGACGAGAGCATCGAGCAGCGTGCGCGCGATGCCGTCGTCGCCCGTCACGGCGTAGTGGATCTCGCTGGTGGGGCGGCGCCCCGCGGCCCTGCGGGTCAAGGCGTCGGTCGTCAGCTGGATGCTCGTGACGTCGAGCTGCTCGTCGCCCTCGGGGCGGTCCTGTCCGCTGAAGAGCTCCTCGCCGTAGGGGCGCCCGTCCTCACCGACGCAGATGCGCACTCCTCCGCGAGCGACGACGGGGCCGGTCACGTCGAGGACGACCGCGTGGCCCGGGCCGATGTCGGCGACGCGGGAGGCGATGCGCGGCAGGGCCGCGAGGATGTCGGCGGTGAAGACGGCCGCACTGGCGGAGTCGAGGTTGCCGGGGCGGTCGAGCGCCGCCCGGATGTCCTGCTCGTGCACCCAGGCGTCGACGATGCGTCGGTGCAGGTGCTCGCCGAAGGTCGTGTCGGGGCCGAAGAAGCCGCCGATGACCGTGTCGACGTCCGCCTCGGACGCGCGCAGCTCGGCCATCCGGCGGGGGTGGAACTCCGCGAGCTCGGCCACCACGTCCCGGCCGGTGACGCCGCGCCGCGCCTCGACGTCGACCTCGACGAACCGGGCGAAGTCGCTGCGCAGGTGGGGGTAGTCAGGCACCTTGAGCTGCGGCCGCGGCAGCCCGGAGAAGGACTTCTCGGCACCGACGACGTGAGCGATCTGGTCCTTGACCGTCCACCCCGGGCACTCGGTCTGCAGGTCGAAGTCCTCGTCGCGGCAGGAGTAGCCGAGGTCGATGATCGCCCGCACGGTGTTGTCGAAGGCGTCGATCAGTCCGTTGCGGTCGTCGGGGGCGGCCGGGTGCATGGGCATGTCTTCACACTACTTACCCTTGAGACATGCCAACCCTGCAGCGAGACGGCTTCGTCGGTCCGCGAGGGGAGCCTGCCGGACGGGGCGCGACCTCGTCACGGGCGCTGCTTCCGGTCGCGGCCGTCGTCGTCACGGCCCTGCTCGCCAGTGTCGTCGCTGCGCGCTTCACCGGGGCGGCGAACCCGCTGCCTGCCGGCTTCACCGACGCAGGCCCGGTGGTGCGCTGGGCCCTGCCGCTGGTCCGCGCTGTGCACGACGTCGCCGCCTCCCTCACCATCGGCTCGCTGCTGCTCGCCGCCACCATGATCCCCGGCCGTACGCGTGCCGAGACGGCGTCCCTCGACGAGCCGCGCCGCGCCGCCGCCCTGCGCCTCGCGACGGTGGCCGCGTTCGTGTGGGCGGTCGCCGGGGCCGTCGGCGTCGTCTTCACCTTCGCCGACGCGGCCGGCATGCCGGTCAGCGCCCCTGGGTTCGGGGCGCAGCTGACCGGGTCGGTGTGGTCGATCGAGCCGCTGCGGGTGGGGCTGATCAGCACGGTGACAGCGGCCGTGGTGGCCTCGGTCGCAGCCGTCGCGCGCGGGCGCCTGGTCACCTTCGGGCTCGCGGCCCTCTCCGCGTTCGGGCTGCTCGTGCTCGGGCTGGCCGGTCACGCCGGTGGCTCCGCGGACCACGAGACCGCGGTCAACGCCATCGCGGTGCACCTGCTCGCCGCGGCCGTCTGGGTCGGGGGGCTGACCGCTCTCGTGGTGCTGCACCGCCGGCTCGGTGTGGCGCTGGGCATCACCGCCCGGCGCTTCTCCACGGTCGCGCTGTGGTGCTTCGTCGCGCTGGCCGTCTCAGGCGTCATGTCTGCGTCCACCCGCCTCGGCTCGTGGTCCGACCTCACCACCCCCTACGGGGTGCTCATCCTCATCAAGGTCAGCGCACTGGTGGTGCTGGGCGTCGCCGGGGCCTGGCACCGCAGGTTCACGCTGGATCGCATCGACGCCGTCGACGCCGCCGGTTCGTCCAGCAGCCGCCTCTTCCTGCGCCTCGCGGTGGCCGAGACGGTGGTCATGGGCATCGCCTTCGGCGTGGCCACAGCGCTCGCGCGCAGCCAGCCCCCCGTGCCCGAGATGGAGCCCGACCCGACCCCGGCGCTGTCCCTCACCGGGTTCCCGGCGCCCCCGGCGCCAACCGCACTCGCATGGCTGACGGCGTGGCGCGTCGAGTGGCTCTTCCTCGCCACGGGCGTGCTCGCCATCGGCCTCTACCTCGTGGGCGTCGTGCGGCTGCACCGTCGCGGCGACCGCTGGCCCGTGCTGCGCACGCTCAGCTGGATCGTCGGCTGGCTGCTGTTCGTCTACGCCACCAACGGCGTTCTCGGCATCTACGGCCGGGTCGCCTTCTCGTGGCACATGACGCTGCACATGCTCGAGGCCATGGTGCTGCCCATCTTCCTCGTCCTTGGCGCGCCGGTCACCTTGGCGCTGCGTGCGATCAAGAGCCGCCGGGACGGCACGTTCGGGCCACGGGAGCTGCTGCTGGCGGCGGTCCACTCGCGGTTCCTCGCCGTCCTCGGCAACCCCGTCGTCGCGGCCACGCTCTTCTTCACCAGCCTGGTGGCCTTCTACTGGACGGGCCTGTTCCAGCTGGCCCTGGAGACGCATACCGGGCACCTGCTGATGACCGCGCACTTCGTGCTCACCGGCTACCTCTTCGTGTGGAGTCTCGTGGGCATCGACCCGGGCCCGAAGAAGTGGAGCCCACCGCTGCGCCTCGTGGTGCTCTTCGCGACGATCTCCTTCCATGCGTTCTTCGGCATCGCGATGGTCACCGGGGAGACTCTGCTCGCGGGCGACTTCTTCCGGGCGATCTCGATTCCGTGGGTCCACGGGCTGCTGGCCGACCAGCGCTACGGCGGCGGCGTCGCCTGGGCCATCGGCGAGGTGCCCAGCCTCGTGCTGGCGCTCACCGTCGCCGTTCAGTGGTTCGGCCGCGACCAGGCCGAGTCGGTCCGTCGCGACCGGCGGGCCGACCGTGACGGCGACGCCGAGCTCAACGCGTACAACGAGCATCTCGCCGCCCTCGCGAAGCGGGATGCCGGACCGTCGCGCTGAGCGCCCCGGCGTAGGTGCGGTGACGCGGCCGTATGCGTGCGCCTCGCGCGTGCCGGACTGACCTTCTCGCCGAATCCTCTACTACGAAGCGTAGTGTTCGAGGTGAGGAGGACATATGCCGCAGCGACGAGCCAGCCCCAAGTGCCCGATCCGGCTCGGCGAGCCGTGCACGCTCTGCGTGCCGGGAGCCACTGGGCCCCACGACTGCGGCCTCGTCTACCTGGTCCGCAGCGACCCCGATCTGCGCGAGGAGCTGGCTGCACGACGGCGCAAGCGGCACGCCCAGCGGGCCGACTAGGGCAGGCTGAGACCGACTGACGCCGGAGCCGCCGGGCGTGTGAGAGTTGCCCCATGAAGGTTGCGCTCATCCAGCTGGCCTACGGCGACGAGGAGTCCGCCGCCGACCGCACCGCCCGCGTCGCCGACCTCGTGCGCGCCCAGGCGGGCCACGACCTCGTCGTCCTGCCGGAGCTGTGGTCGGCCGGTGGGTTCGACTACCCGGCGTGGGCCGAGCGCGCGGAAGCCCTCGACGGACCGGTCGTGCAGGCGCTGGCCGCGGCGGCCCGCGACGCCGGGGTCACGCTGCACGGCGGGTCGATCATCGAGCGGGGCGAGCCGGCCGCCGGCGGCGACGCGCGGGGGCTGTGGAACACCAGCATCGTCTTCTCGCCCGACGGAGAGCTCGTCGCCACCTACCGCAAGATCCACCGCTTCGGATTCGGCGAGGGCGAGCCCAGCCTGCTCGACGCCGGCGACCAGCTCGTCGTCGTCGACGTGCCCGTCGCCTCGGGCGGCAATGTGCCCGTCGGGCTCTCGACCTGCTACGACCTGCGCTTTCCCGAGCTCTACCGGCGCCTGCTCGACCGGGGCGCCGAGGTCTTCGCGATCCCCGCGGCCTGGCCGCGCCGGCGCGTCGGCCACTGGACGCTGCTGGGCCAGGCCCGCGCCGTCGAGAACCAGTGCGTCGTGCTCCAGTGCAACACCGCCGGCACCCACGCGCGGCACGAGATGGGCGGCCACTCGCAGGTCGTCGACGCCATGGGGAAGGTTCTGGCCACCGCCGGCCTTGACGAGGAGGTGCTGAGCATCGACATCGACACCGCCGCGACGCACCAGTGGCGTCGCGACTTCCCCGTGCTCCCCGACCGGAGGCTCTCGTGACCGCCGAGTCCACGACCAGCGGGCTGCGGGCGCGCGTCCGGGTCCGCGCCCCCGAGCTCGTTGGGCGCGGCTGGCTCAACACTGGCGGCCGGTCACTCTCGCTCGCCGACCTGCGCGGCCGCGTGACCGTCCTCGACTTCTGGACCTTCTGCTGCGTCAACTGCCTGCACGTCCTCGACGAGCTGCGCCCGGTCGAGGCGCGGTTCCCCGACGCCCTGACGATCATCGGCGTGCACTCGCCGAAGTTCGAGCACGAGGCCGACGCCGACGCCCTCGCGGCCGCCGTGGAGCGGTATGCCGTCCACCACCCCGTGCTCGACGACCCCGAGCTCGTGACGTGGAAGGCGTATGCCGCCCGCGCCTGGCCGACGCTCGTCGTGCTCGACCCGGAGGGCTATGTCGTCGCCTCGATGTCGGGGGAGGGCCACGGTCCGGGCCTCGCCGCGCTCGTCGCCGAGCTGATCGAGGAGCACCGCGCCAAGGGCACGCTCCAGCCCGGCGACGACCCCTATGTCCCGCCGCCGGCGCCCGACACCGCGCTGCGCTTCCCGGGCAAGGCGGTGGCGCTGCCCGACGGGTCGTTCGTCGTCAGCGACACCGCCAACCACCAGGTCGTCCACCTCGAGGACGACCTCGAGACCGAGCGGGCGCGCTGGGGTGGTGCCGGCGTGTTCAACGAGCCGCAGGGCGTGCTGCCCCCGGGGGCGGAGCTGTCCGAGCGACTCGGCGTCGACCTGCTCGTGGCCGACTCGGTGAACCACCAGCTCAAGGGAATCCGCTTCTCCGACGGGTCGGTTCACGCCCTGGCCGGCACCGGCTCGCAGCTGCGTGAACGCACCGGCGGAGGTCCGGCCCTCGAGCAGCCGCTGTCGACGCCGTGGGACCTCGCCTGGCTCGGCGACCGGCTCCTCATCGCGATGGCCGGCACCCACCAGCTGTGGGCCTGGACCCCCGGTGACACCGTCGAGGGCGGCCGCGTCGAGGTGGTCGCCGGGACCTCCAACGAGGGCCTCGTCGACGGCCCAGGACCCGAGGCGTGGTTCGCCCAGCCCTCGGGCCTGACGACCTCTGCCTCCGGTGACCGCGTCTGGGTCGCCGACTCCGAGACCTCCGCGCTGCGCTCGGTGACGACCGGCCCCGACGGCGCGCTGGTCGTCGAGACCCACGTGGGCACAGGCCTCTTCGACTTCGGTCACCGTGACGGCGACGCCGCTGGTGCCCTTTTCCAGCACCCGCTCGGCGTGACCGAGCTGCCCGACGGCACGGTGGCAGTCAGCGACACCTACAACGGCGCGCTGCGCCGTTTCGACCCTTCGTCGGGTCAGGTCTCCACCCTTGCCCAGGGGCTCGCGGAGCCGAGCGACGCCGTCGTCGAGACCGACCCGGACACCGGTGAGACGCGCCTGGTCGTCGTCGAGTCCGCCGCCCACCGGCTGACCCGGGTGCCGCTGCCGAGCGACGCCCAGCGCGTCGACGGGCCCGCCCACCGCACCCAGCGACCGGCCACGCCGCTGCCGGCCGGCGAGGTCGCCCTCGAGGTGACGTTCGTGCCGCCACCCGGCCAGAAGCTCGACCGCCGCTGGGGCGACCCGACCCGCCTCGACGTCTCGGCCACCCCCGACGCGCTGCTCGTCTCCGGCGCGGGCCGGGCCGAGGGCCTGACCCGCACGCTCGTGCTGCGCGAGGGCATCGGCTCCGGCACGCTGCACATCTCGGTGCAGGCGGCCGCCTGCGACGGTGACCCGGTCACCGGCGAGGTGCCCGAGCACGCGGCCTGCCACCTGTTCCAGCAGGACTGGGGCATCCCGGTCGTGCTCGACCCAGCCGCCGGTGCCACACTGACACTCGACCTGCGCGGGGTCCACGCCGGGGAGTGACCCGACCGAACCCCGGCGACCTCGATTGGAGAAGGTGGCAGACGTGGCGCGACAGGCATCCGGCGGACGCTCCTTCCTCTCGCTGCTGTGCGGGCTGCTCGCCGTCGTGCTGCTCCCCGTGGCGCTCGTCGGCTTCTGGGCCTCTGTGCTGCTCACCCGCACCGACGTCTTCGTCCAGGAGCTGCAGCCGGTCGTCGCCAAGCCGCAGGTGCAGCAGGCCCTCGCCGACGGCGTCGTGAACGGCGTGCTGTCGGCGGTCCAGCTGCAGCCCGCCATCGAGAAGGCGCTCGAGGTCCCGCTCCGCACGGAGGCGACCCAGCTCGTCGCGAGCCCCCAGGTCGCGACCGCGTGGACCTCGGCGCTGCGCGCCGTGCACACGCAGTTCATCGCGGTCATGCAGGGTCGGGGGAGCACCGAGCTCGACGACCAGGGACGGGTCGCGATGCGGGTCGCCATCCCGATACCGGCGCTGACCTCCACCCTCGAGCAGGCCGGGGTGCCCAACGCCGCGGCGATCGCTCCGGTGGTGACGATCCCCCTCGTCAAGGCCAGCGACCTGCAGACGGCGCAACGGGCATACCGCGTGGCCGACGCCTGGGGGCCGTGGGCTCCCGTGGTCGTCGCCGTCCTCGCGCTGCTCTCGATCGCGCTCGCCCGCCGTTGGCGCACGGCCACGACCCTCGTCGCCCTCGGCTGGATCGCCGCATCCGCCGCGCTGGCGCTGGTCGTCATGGTCGCGCGCGAGCCGCTCATGCGCCGCGTCGGGCAGCAGGTCGCCCGCACCGTCGCCGACGCCGCCTACGGCCTCGCGGCCCGCAACCTCTACTACGAGATCGCCATCGCCGTCGGGGTCGCCGTCGTCATGCTCGTGGTCTCGGCGGTCAGCCTCGCCTTCGGCCGCCGGCAGCGCTGACCGGCCGCTGGTCGCAGGCGGCACCCCGCGGGTATGTGAACCGCAGGCATGTGACGAAGCATGCCCTCACCAAGGAGGCCTCATGGGTATCGGACTCGGGATCTTCCTGCTCGTCGTCGGTGCCATCTTCTTCTTCACCAACATCGACTCGAGCGTGCTCAACCTCAGCAGCAGCACGGGCAACACGATCGGCGTCATCCTCATGGTCGCCGGCGCCCTGGCGATCATCCTGGCGCTGGTCATCAACGCCCAGCGCACGCGCACGCAGCACACCGTGGTCACCGACCGTCGAGGCGGTCCTGACGTCGTCGAGCGCGTGGAGCGCCGCGACGACATCGTGTGAGGTAGGCCGCAGGGCGGCGGCCTGAGCAGCGGGACTCATCTGCTCGGGCCGCCGTTCGTGCTTCCATCGCGCTGTGCGCCCACCCCGATCCGGCCCCGCGTCTAGTGCAATGCCCCGCTCGGCGTCTGCCGTGGAGGCTGCCACCCCGGCCGACCGGGACCGCTGGGTCGACACGCTGCGGGTGGGCTCGCTGCTCGTCGTCGTCCTCGGCCACTGGCTCATGGTCGCCCTGACGCCGGACGGCCGGATCACCAACGCACTGGCCGTCGTGCCGGCCCTGCAGCCGCTGACGTGGCTGCTGCAGGTGATGCCGCTCTTCTTCCTCGTCGGCGGGGTGGCCCACGCGCACACCCTCGAGTCCCTCGAGCGGCGCTCGCCGTCCGGCCGAGGACGGTATGCCGCGTTCTTCCGCAGGCGCGCGACCCGCCTGCTGCGACCCACCCTCGCCTTCCTCGCGGTCTGGGTCGCGATCGGGGTCCTCGCCGATCTCTCCGGCCTGACCTCGCGCCCGGGAGACGCCGGACGCCTGGCGCGCGACGCGCTCGTCACGGTGCCTCAGCTGCTGTGGTTCGTCGGCATCTACCTCGGGGCGTGCGCCTTCGCCCCGCTCATGCGACGCCTGCACCGGTGGTGGGGTCTCCGGGTGGTCGCCGTCCTGGTGGCGCTCGCCGTCGTCGTCGACGTGGTGCGCTTCGGTGGCGGTCCGGAGCTCGTCGGCAACCTCAACTTCGCGCTGGTCTGGCTCGCCCTGCACCAGCTCGGATTCGCCTGGCGCGACGAGCTGCTCACGACCGGCAGGGGGTGGGCGATGGCGGTCGCCGGCTACGGGGCCATGGGTCTGGCCGTCGCGCTCGGGCCCTATCCGACGTCGATGGTGGGCCTGCCCGGTGAGGCGGTCTCCAACATGGCGCCGCCGACGGCCGCGCTGCTCGCGCAGGGAGTCGGCATCTGCGGACTCGCCGTGGTGCTGCGTCCGGTGATGGCTCGCGTGCTGTCACGGCCTCCGGTGTGGCGCGGTGTCGTGGTGGCGGGCCCCTTCGCGATGACCGCCTTCCTGTGGCACCTGACCGCCCTGATGACGGTGCTGCTTGGGATGAGTGCTCTCGATGTCAGCCAGCCCCCGATCGCATCGGCAGCCTGGTGGCTGAGCAGGCCGCTGCTCTTCGCGGTGCTCGCCGCGGTGACCACCGTGCTGGTAGCGCTGTTCGTCCGCTTCGACCGCGCCCCGCGTCCGGAACCGGCTGCGCTCGAGGGGCGCCGGTGGGTCGACCCGTTGGCGGCGGCGTCCGCGGCGGTGCTCTTCTTCGGGATCCTCATGGTCTCGATCGTCGGCGTCGACGTGCTCGGCAACCGCCCGGTCTTCTTCCTCGTCGGCGACGTGACACCCGTCGTCGGCTTCGCCGTCCTGGCCATCGGCCTGCTCCTGCTCCGCGCCACCCGCCCCCGCGGCCCGCGCATCGACTGAGGGCTTGGACCAGGCGCCGAGCCCGGCCAGAAACTCGATGGCACGGCGGGCGACATCGCGCCTACCGTCGGGACATGGAGGTCACGCGCATCGACCTGCGCGACGACGACGAGTGCGCCCGCGCGTACGACGTCATCGTCGCGAGCAGGGCGCACGAGCGTCCTTGGTTCGAACCGCCCTCTCTCGCAGAGACGCTCGTCGAGTGGCGGCACGTCGACGAGGCGGAGCCGATGGAGCTGTGGGGCGCACGAGACGGCTCGGAGCTCGTGGGCGTGGCGACGCTCTGGCTGCCGATGACCGACAACGTCACCATGACCTGGGCCGACGTCCAGGTGGCGCCGGGACACCGGCGCCGCGGTGCCGGCACCGCGCTCGTGGAGCGCCTCGTCGCCCGCGCCCGCGAGGAGGGCCGAGCCACCGTGCTCGTCGAGTTCCACGTCCCGCCGGACTCGGACGGGCACGGCTACCGGCGCTTCGCCGAACGGCACGGCTTCGTGCTGGGCAACATCGAGGTCGTCCGCCACCTCGAGCTGCCCGTGGCCGCCGCGCTGCTCGACCGGCACGCCGCGCAGGCGCGACCCCGCTGGGACGGCGCCTACCGCCTCGAGACGCACGTCGGCGGCGTGCCCGACCACCTGGTCGCCTCGCTCTGCGACATCATGAACCAGCTGGCGGTCGACGCGCCCTCGGGTGAGATCGACTTCGAGGAGGAGTCGCTGACGCCGGCCCGCTACCGGGAGTACCTCGACGTCGAGAAGGCGCAGGCCCGCGTACGCCTGACCACCGTCGCCGTCCACGAGGCGAGCGGGCGCGTGGTCGCCTACACCGACCTCGTCCTTCCTGCCGGTGCGCCCGGGACCGCCTGGCAGTGGGGCACGCTCGTGCAACGCGAGCATCGCGGGCACCGCCTCGGGATGGCGCTCAAGGTGGAGAACCTGCGCCGCCTCCAGCGTGACCACCCCGAGCGCCGGCGGGTGGTCACCGGCAACGCCGACACCAACTCGTGGATGGTCTCGATCAACGAGGCCCTCGGCTTCCGGGTCGTCGAGCTCTGCCCGGCCTACCAGCGCTCCCTGGCCTGACGGCATACGCCCTCGGGGAGAGCGCCGAGTGCCCACCCCCCGCATCGGGGGATGGGCACTCGGGCAGGTGGCGCCGGTCAGAAAGCCGACTCGGGCACGTCCATGAGGTCGTTGTCGGTGGCCTCGGCGATGGCGCGCTCGGCAGCCAGGCGCGGGAGGACGTTCTTGGCGTAGAACGACGCCGCCGCCACCTTCCCGCGGTAGAAGTCGGCGTCCTTGCCTGAGGCAGCGCCGTCGAGCGCCTTCTGGGCGACCTCGGCCTGGCGCAGCAGCAGCCAGCCGACGACGAGGTCACCGGCGGCGAGCAGCAGGCGCGTGGTGTTCTGGCCGACCTTGTAGAGGTTGGCCGGGTCGCCGCCCGTGCGCGGGTCGCTCTTCATGAGGTCGCCGATCATGTGGCCGACGATGCCCTGGACGTCCTCGAGGGCCCGGCCGAGGAGCTCACGCTCGCGGTCGAGCGAGCCGCCGAGGTCCTTGGCGAACTCCTGCATCTGGCCGGCGACGAGGCCGAGCGCCTGCCCCTTGTCGCGCACGATCTTGCGGAAGAAGAAGTCGAGGCCCTGGATCGCGGTCGTGCCCTCGTAGAGGGTGTCGATCTTCGCGTCGCGGACGTACTGCTCGACGGGGTAGTCCTGCAGGAACCCCGAACCGCCATAGGTCTGAAGGGATTCCGTGCCGAGCAGCACCCACGCGCGCTCGGAGCCCAGGCCCTTGACGAGGGGGAGCAGCAGGTCGCTGACGCGGTTGGCGAGCTCGGCCGGCGAGCCCTTCTCGAGCGGCACGGTCGGGTTGCCGGCCTGCGCCTGGTTGACGGCGTCCTGCTGGCTCGCGGCGTAGATGACGAGCGCACGCAGGCCCTCGGCGTACGCCTTCTGCAGCATGAGCGAGCGCCGCACGTCGGGGTGGTGCGTGATGGTCACCCGCGGCGCCGTCTTGTCGGTCATCTGCGTGAGGTCGGCGCCCTGGACGCGCTCCTTGGCGTACTCGAGCGCGTTGAGGTAGCCGGTCGAGAGGGTGGCAATCGCCTTGGTGCCGACGAACATCCGCGCGTTCTCGATGACCTTGAACATCTGCGCGATGCCGTCGTGGACGTCGCCGAGGAGGGTGCCGACGGCGGGCTCGTGCTCGCCGAAGGTGACCTCGCACGTCGTGGAGACCTTGAGGCCCATCTTGTGCTCGACATTGGTGACGTGGGCGCCGTTGCGCTCGCCGAGCTCACCGGTCTCGAGGTCGACGTGGAACTTCGGCACGATGAAGAGCGACAGGCCCTTGGTGCCGGGGCCGGCGCCCTCGGGGCGGGCGAGCACGAAGTGCACGACGTTGTCGACGAGGTCGCTCTCGGCGCTCGTGATGAAGCGCTTGACGCCGGTGATGTGCCAGGTGCCGTCGGGCTGCTGGACGGCCCTGGTGCGGCCGGCGCCGACGTCGGAGCCGGCGTCGGGCTCGGTGAGCACCATCGTGGTGTGCCAGGCCTTGTCGACGATGTGCTTGGCCAGCTTCTTCTGGTCCTCGGTGCCGAGGTGGAAGAGGAGGTTGGCGAAGGAGTAGCTCGCGGTGAACATGTGCACGGCCGGGTTGGCGCCACAGACCATCTCGGCCACCGACCAGCGCAGCGACGCCGGAACGACCATGCCGCCGAGCTCGGCCGGGACGTCGAGGTTGCCCCAGTCGCCGTCGACGTAGGCGCGGAAGGACTTGCGGAACGACTCCGGCATCGTCACCGTCTGGGTGGCCGCGTCGTAGACCGGCGGGTTGCGGTCGCTGTCGAGGAGGCTGTCGGCCAGCTCGTTCTCGGCGAGGCGCGAGACCTCGTGGAGGATGTCCTTTGCGGCGTCGACGTCCACGTCGGCGTAGATGCCCTGACCCAGGACCTCCTGGCGGTCGAAGACCTCGAAGAGGTTGAACTCGAGGTCGCGCACGTTGCTCTTGTAGTGGCCCATCGGGGGACCCTCCGCGTTCTTCTCGCTCGTGCGGCCGCGCCGTCGCCGGCGGGCGCGCGAAGTTACTGGCCGGTTACCTCCATGATGCTACCGGCCAGTAATGCGCGCAAGGACAGGGAGGTATGCCGAAGGGCCCGGTCGCAGTGACCGGGCCCTTCGTCTGGAGCAGGCGGCACGAATTGCACGTACGTCTTCCTTCTGGAAGAAGGCTGTTCTGCTACTGAACTACGCCTGCGAGGCGTCGCCTACCGTAGCAACAGCCGGACCAGTCGTCCAAAACGCGCGCCGCCCGGCGCGGCGCCTAGGAACCGTCGCGCACGCGGCGGGCGAAGGCGGACGAGCGCAGCTGCAGCTCCTCGACCCGACGGGCCACGAGCGCCACCGGGTCGAGGCCGCCCTCCATGCTGTTCGGCAGCCGCCGCACGTGCGTCGAGCAGCTGAAGTCGGTGTGCACCAGGGTGCCGAGGCTGTTGCCCTCGCGGCCGGCGGCGCCGGCGCGCCTGGCCGTGAAGAGCTTGACGTCACTCGTGGCGATGACGTCCTCGCACCAGGCACACATCGCGCTGGACTTCCGCGTCCGCTCGGAGGCCCGCAGCAGGAAGCCGACGGGCTCGTCGTCGACGGGCACCACGGCATACGCGCGTTGCGGGTTGCTCCGGTCGGTCCAGCCGAGGTAGTCCAGCGACTCCCAGCGGTCACCGAGCCGCTCGAGGTCGGGCAGAGGTGCCTGCTTCGCCTCGCGACGGCTCGCGTTGATGAAGGACGCGCGGATCTCTTGCTCTGTCAGGGGTTTCACGGTCGTGCTCCTCGTCGGTTCGCGGGCATGACCGGATGGCCGGTCAGCCGGGAGTGGGGTGGGGGAGGGCGCGAGCCGCTCTGCCGGCCATGGTGGCCACCACCCTCTCCGGCCCTCGACGTAACAGTCGGTCCGGGCCTGCACACTGACGAGTCACCGCGCGCCACGCGCGGCCGGGTCCATCGTGCGCCCCTATTGGCGCCCCGGTCCACCCCTTTCGCCCGGTCCGTCGGAGGGCGCGTATGCCGTCCGCCACCTCTTGGGCGTCGGGACGCCCGGCGACGTGCCCGGGTTGGGCACCGTTTGTCCCGGCAACAGTTGCCGATATCCAGCGATGACCTATGGTTCACGGCCCCGCTCTGCCACCGTCGTGAGTGCTCATCGACCGGGGTCTTCCCCGGTCGGCCCGCGGCACGCCGAGTCCTGTCCGCCGTCGGGGCAGTCAAAGCATCACGTGGACAGGATCGGGAGACCCACTTCTGGGCCGGCAAGGACCGGTCCTCGGGGTGAAGCCGCCATGCGCGGCCGGGCTACCTCCGCCCGAACCCGACAGCTCATCTCGAAGGCGTGGGAAGGAACCCGACCATGCCCGCTACTACCCCTGCACGCCCTCCACGCAGTCTCCGACAACTTCGCTCGCTCGCCCTGACACCGCTGCTCGCCGCCGCCCTGCTCCTCGGACTGGGCGGCGCTCCTGTGTCCGGCACCGCTGCCTCCACTGGCTCGACCGGCTCCCCACCGGGATCGACGTCCGTGTCGGCGGTCACGGTCCACGCCACGCCGGCCTACGCGGTGCCGTTGCGCACCCAGGGCCTGCGCCTCACGGCCGCCCAAGTCGGCAAGTGGTACCGCTGGGGGGGCGCCGGCCCGACGTACTTCGACTGCTCCGGCCTCGTCTACTACGTCTTCCACACCCGGCTGCACCAATACCTGCCGCGCACGGCGAACGCTCAGCGCCTCGCGACGATCCGGATCGCCAAGGCGAACATCCTCCCCGGTGACCTCATCTTCTTCATGTCGGGCGGCCGGGCCTACCACGTCGGCGTCTACGCCGGTTCCGGCAAGGTGTGGCATGCGCCCCGTCCGGGCCAGCGCGTCCAGCTCTCGAGGCTCTGGACCACCGCCTGGGTCGCCGGCCGGGTCCGCTGACTCAACGACCAGCGCGTCCGGTGTCTGGACCCCACCCGCCAGGCACCGGGCGCGTGAAACCCCGCCGTTCGGACGTACGGCCGCTCAGGTCAGCGGCGCTCGCAGGTCCCAGCCGTCGAGGATGGCCTGAACCGCCCGGCCTGCGGACTCGTTGACGACGACAGGGGCGGCGAGGTTGACGGACGTGCCCGAGTCGCCGGGGGTGGCCACGACGAGGATGCGGGCGCGGTCGTCGGGCTCGAGGCCGACCTGCGTGCTGGCCGCCGTGACCTCGGGGACGTAGTCGGGCAGGTAGAGGGCGGCCTCGAGCAGGAAGAGGCGCACGTCCGGGGCGTCCTGCGGCTGCAGGCTGTAGACGCCGTCGGCCCCCTCCACCGGGTCCAGCTCGTAGACGGTGTGCGGGTCCAGGCCCGGCATCGGCTGCTCGAACAGCAGGGTGCTCATCGCAGGAACTCCGTCAGGCTCGGCTGGAGGACCTTCGCGGTGACGGCGAGGGCCGCCTGGTAGGCGGTCTGCTGCAGCTGCAGGTCGAGCACCGCCTGACCGAGGTCGACGTCCTCGATGGCCGTGCGCCGGGAGGTGAGCGATGTCGTGGCCTCGGTCGTGGCCTGGCTCGCGCGGTCGAGCAGCGCCGACCGGGTGCCCACCTCCGAGCGGGCGCTGACGACCGTGCTCATCGCGGCGTCGAGGGCCCCGAGCCGGGACGTCGGGTCGGTGCCGGCCCGCAGGTCGGCAGCGATCCCGTCGAGGACCGAGAACGCGGACGTCGCGCCGGTGCCGAAGACCGCGCGGCCGTCGGCGTCCACGGGGACGCTCTGGTCGGCGGAGATGCGGCGCGTCACGCTGCCGGGCGAACCGTTGAAGGTCGGTGGAGTCCCGTCGGTGAAGGCGGCCTCGGCGTCGGAGGTGCCGGCGAAGACGTTGCGCCCGAGGTAGCGGGTGTTGGCCGAGGCGAGCAGGTCGGCGCGCAGACCGTCGACGACCGAGGCGAGGGCGTCGCGGGCGTCCTGCGTCAGTGAGCCGTTGCCGCCCTGGATGACCGCGTCGCGGACCTGGCGCAGGACGCCGGTGGCGCCGTCGAGCGCCGAGTCGATGGTGCGCAGCCAGCCGGTGCCGTCGGCGATGTTGCGCTGGAACTGGCCCCGGGCGGCGAGCTCGGCGCGGACGCGCAGCGCCTCGCCGGTGCCGACGGGGTCGTCGGACGGGCGCGAGATGCGGGCGCCGGAGGTGGCGGTCTGCTGGGCGGCGGACAGCCGCGACTGCCGCTCGCCCAGCGCGCGCTGCGCGGCGAGGGACATCGACTGGTCGGTCACACGGATCATGGTCAGCGTCCTACGCTTCCGGTGCGGTTGATGAGGGTGTCGAGGGCTTCGTCGATGGCGCTGAGCACGCGGGCGGCCGCCTGGTAGGCGTGCTGGGCCGCCATGAGCCCCACGCTCTCCTCGTCGAGGCTCACCGATGCGCCCGAGACCTGGGCCTGCTTGGCGTTGCCGGCGGCGGTGTCGGCGATGGTGGCCTGCTGCGTCGCCGCGCGGGAGGCGCTGCCCGTGGCCGTCACGAATGCAGCCCACTGCGCGTCGGGCGATGCGCTCCCGCGGGAGAGCTGGGCGATGGCATCCGCGGTGGAGGAGTCGAGGGCACCTGACCCGACCGCTCCGGTCGCGATGCCGTCGGCGCTCGTGGGCACGACCGAGAGCCCACGGGCCGGCGGCTGCGTGGGGTCGAGGCGGAAGAAGTCGAGGCCGGTGGCGCCGGTCGGGGTCTGACCGCCGCGGTGGACGGCGTTGACGGACGAGGCGATCGACCGGGCGAGCGCGTCGTAGGAGGCCGCGGCCTCGGCGATGGCGCCGCCCGTGCCGTCCGCCTGCGCGGGCGCGAGGACCGAGAGGGCTCCGGCGATGGTGCCGCCCTCGAGCCCGACCTCGTGGCCGGGCTGGTCGGCCCACTCCAGCCGCGGCGGCGACGCGGCGGCGCCGTCCAGCGCACTCGCCCCCACCACGGCGACCGAACGGGCACTGTCGCCCCGGACGAGGGCGTTGCCTCCGAGGTAGACGGTGACCGTGCCATCGGGCTCGTCGCGGACCGCCGCGCCGGCGAGGGAGGAGATCGACTCGGTCAGTCTGGCGCGTGCGTCCACCAGCTCGTTGGGGGAGCCGCCCTGCGCGACGGCCGACCGGATCTGCTTGTTGAGGGCCGCCACCTGGGCGGCCGCGTCGTTGAGGGAGGAGACCATGCCCCGTGCGTCGGTCGCGGTGTCTGCCCACTGAGTCTCCAGGGCCGTGCGGCCTGTCGACAGCGTCGTCGCGACCTGGCCGGCCGCGCTGAGCAGGGCACTGGACGCTCCCGGGTCGCCCGGCCGGTTGGCCACGTCGTGCCAGGCCGACCAGAACGCGGTCAGGCGGGCGGAGAGCCCGTCGGTGCCCGGCTCGCGAAGGGTCGACTCGACGCGGCCGAGGGCCGACGACCGCTGGGCGAGGTAGCCGGCGCTCGACGCGGTCAGGCGCACCGACGCGTCCATCAAGGCGCTGCCGAGCCGGGCGGTGCGGTCGACGGAGACACCCTGACCGGCCTGCACACCGGTGGCCCCCGCCCAGCCCTGAGCGGGAGCGCTGATCGAGGACTGCTCGATGCGCTGGCGGGTGTAGCCGTCGGTGCCGACGTTGGCCACGTTGTGCCCGGCGACGTCCATCGCCTGCTGGGCGGCGGACAGCCCCCGGTAGGCGGTGCCGAGTGGGCCGAAGGTGCTCATCGTGGCCTTTCGAGGTGGGCGGGTCGTCGTGGTGGGTCGGGAGGTGCGGGCGGAGCTCGTGGTCGGGGGTGCGGTCAGAGGTCGCGGTCGAAGAGGTGCGCTTCGCCCGAAGAGGCCGCCCGCCCTCGCGCGTCGTACGTGGTGCCCGACGTGAGGTCGGTGGCGGCGAGCGTCTCCTGCGTCGAGCGGGCGGCGGCCCGTAGGAACTGCGCATTCGCATCGCGGAGCGCCCGGATGGTCGCGGACTGCTCGGTCATGGCGGCCAGGTGAGCGGAGAGGATCTCGGACCAGGCCCCGTCGGGGGCGCCGGCCGCGAGGTCGCGCAGCGTCGCGTCGGCAGGGAGTGACCACTCGTGGGCCACCGTGGCCGCCGCAGCAGCGCGCTCCAGGCCGGCGGCCCTGAGCCGCTCGAGCACCTGCTCCACCTCGCGCGTCGCGTGCGAGATCCACCGGGTCCGGCCGGCGGTGAGCAGCAGCTGCTCCTCCTCGAGCTTGAAGGTCAGCAGGTCCAGCAGCTCGCGCTCGTGCCACAGCCGGGCCGAGAGGTCCGAGACCGTTCCCACGTGGCTGTCTCCTCGCGTCAGCAGGGTCGCGCTGTCCATGGCTGGCTCCCCCTCCCGGAGATGTCGTGGACCGGCGCCTCGTGCCCGGTCAGTCTCCTCTATCGGCAGCGGTTCACGGCCGATTAGCCACGTGGTAAAGGCGGGGTAAAGCGAAGAATCTCCCGATCCGCGCTAACGCCGTCGGGATACCCGCCGATAGGAGCGGCTGAGGGCCCACGGACGGGCCCGGCAGCACCCACACCATTCATGGAGGAACCACGATGGCTCTGACCGTCAACACCAACCTGTCTGCCATGCAGGCGTACCAGAACCTCAGCCGCACCTCGGCGAGCATGGCCAGCTCGATGTCCAAGCTCTCCAGCGGCCTGCGCATCAACACCGCGGCCGACGACGCCGCCGGCCTGACGATCTCCGAGGGCCTCAAGGCCCAGGTCAACGGCTTCGGCGTGGCCGCCCGCAACGCCCAGGACGGCATCAACGTCGTCCAGACGGCGGACGGCGCGCTGGGCGAGGTCCACTCGATCCTGCAGCGCATGCGCGACCTCGCGGTGCAGGGCGCGAACGACTCGAACAACGCCGACTCTCGCGCAGCCATCCAGAAGGAAGCCGACGCCCTTGGTGCGGAACTCTCCCGGATCTCAGAGTCGACGAACTTCAACGGCATCAACCTCTTCCAAGGCGGGGCGACCAAGGGACCGGCGACCCTGAACTTCCAGATCGGCGCTGCTAGCGACGCCGCATCCCAGATCGCCGTCAACACGGTGGATCTGGGGACCGCCCTGACGAAGGTCGTCACGCTCACGGGTGGATCAGTCGTTTCGGCCGCCGCCGGTTTCGATGTCACCGACAGCACCAAGGCGCAGACCACGATCGGGAACATCGACGACGCGATCAAGAACGTCTCGACCGGCCGATCCGACCTCGGAGCCCAGCAGAACCGCCTCAGCCACGCGATGAACATCGCGAACATCGCGGCGCAGAACCTCGCGGCGTCGCAGTCGCACATCACCGACACCGACATGGCGGCGGAGATGGTCAACTACACGAAGTCCAACATCCTCTCGCAGGCCGGCACGGCGATGCTCGCCCAGGCCAACCAGTCCAGCCAGGGGATCCTCAAGCTCCTCGGCTGAGCAGGCTTGAACAGCCACGGGATCTAGCCGCCGGTGGCCGGGGACACTACCCCCGGCCGCCGGCGGTGCCCAGCCCCCACCCAAACGACAAGGCCGAGCGGCGCCCAACGTCCGCATACGGCCTCGCGCCCGATCAAGGAGCACCTCGTGGGAGTCTCGGTCAACGGCCTGGGCAGCGGCCTCGACATCACCTCGATCGTCAACTCGCTCATGGCGGCCGAGGCCCTGCCGCAGCAGCAGCTGAAGCAGGCGCAGAGTGACCAGCAGAGCCTGATGACCGTGCTGCGCACCCTCAACACCAAGGCCGCAGCCCTCGGCACGCTCGCCGCGAAGCTGGCGCTGCCGGCAGCGTTCAACCCCCTCACCGCCGCGTCCACCACCACCGGCATCACCGCGACCGCCGGCACCTCGGCCACCGGCGGCAGCTTCGACCTCACCGTGACGCAGCTGGCCCGCACCCAGGTCGACGTCACGGCGCAGCTCGGCGCGTGGCCCACCGACGGCACCGGCGCGCCCGCCACCCTGACCCTCGTCGACAGCGCAGGTGCCAGCACCGAGATCACCCCGGCGAGCGCCTCCCTCGACGACGTCGTCTCGGCCGTCAACGCCTCCGGCGGTCCCGCGCGGGCGCTCAAGGTGGCCGCCGGAACGGACGCCACCGGCGCCCCGCTCTACCGGCTCCAGCTGACGTCCACCCGTTCGGGAGCCGCCGGGTCCTTCGGCGCCTTCGAGGGGACCGCCGCCCAGGTGACCGCCGGCACCGCCACCGACCTGATGAGCCGCGCGGGCGCCGCCGTCGTCTCGCCCGCCCAGGACGCGAAGGCCCTGCTGTATGCCGGCACGCCCGCCGAGCAGGTCATCACTTCGGCGACCAGCACCTTCACCGACGTCGTGCCCGGTGTGTCGGTCACCGCCACCGCGGCGGGAGTCGGCACGGCCACGACGATCACCGTCAGCGCCGACACCGCGGCAGTCGCCAAGCAGGCCGGTGACCTCGTGACCTCCGTCAACGACCTGCTCGGTGCCATTGCGTCCAACACCAAGGTCTCCACGACCTCGGGTGCGACCGGCGTCTCGTCGGCTCAGGGCGGACTGCTCACCGGCGACTCGACCGTCCGCTCCATCAGCACCGCGATCACGGACGCCGTCTACCGGCCGACGAGCAACGGCCGCTCGCCCTCGGAGATCGGGATCGTCATCCAGCGCGACGGCACCTTCACCTTCGACCAGGACAAGCTCACCGCTGCTCTCGCCGCCGACGCCCCGGGCACCCGCGCGGCGTTGTCCGAGATCGCGGGGCGCGTCGCGACCGCCGCGAACAACGCCTCGGCGCCCGCGAGCGGCTCCATCAGCCAGCTCATCGCCGGTCGCCAGTCCGTGTCCAACGACCTCGGGACGCGCATCGCGACCTGGGACCAGCGCCTGGCCGACCGGCGCACGCAGCTGCTCGCGGTCTACAACGCCATGGACACGGCGCTCGGCACCCTGAAGTCCCAGCAGTCCTGGCTCACGAGCCAGATCGCCGGGCTCCCCAGCTTCGCCCCGCAGAACTCCAAGTGAGGACCGACGCGTGACCACCCCAGCCCATGCCGCCCAGGCCCGCCAGCAGTACGCCCGGGACGCGGTCCTGTCGGCGAGCCCGGCGCGGCTGCTGACCATGCTCTACGACCGGCTGCTGCTCGACCTGCGCCGGGCCGAGGCCGCCCAGGAGGCTGCCGACTGGCAGACCGCGAGCGACCAGCTGCTGCACGCCCAGGACATCGTGCTGGAGCTGTCCACGAGCCTGCGGCCCGAGCTGTGGGACGGAGCGGACGGCCTGCGCGGCATCTACGAGTATGTGCGGATGGCGCTGGTCAGTGCCAACATCCACCGCGACGTCGCCCGCACGCGCGAGGCCATCCGGCTGCTGACCCCGCTGCACGAGGCTTGGCACGCCGCGGCCGGCACGGCCCAGGCGCCGGCTCCGGCCGGCGCCGAGCGGACGGTGCACGTCGTTGGCTGAGAGCTGGGAGGTCGTCCTGGAGCGCCTCGGGTCCGAGCTGGCCGCCCTCGAGCGCGAGCTGGCGCAGCAGGCGCCACCCTCGGAGTCGACGGTCGCTGCCGCACAGCTGGCCACCTGGGTGCCGCCCCGAGGTCTCGGCCCGCTGCCGGACCACCTGCTCGGACAGGCACGCGCGCTCGCGGAGGCGCAGGCCCGCGTCGCGGCGCAGCTCGACGCGCTGCGGATGTCGGTGGTGCACCACCTGACGGCCCTGCGGACCTCGGCCCCGTCGCCCCAGCAGGCACCCGTGTTCGTCGACGTGCGGGGCTGAGGCCCTAACGTCCCGGCACCGCCTGCCGATAGTCCCCGTCGAGCACGGATTGCTCGCTGCATCAGGCCACGGATCGGCCGCCTCCCTCGCACGACCTGCAGGAGAACCGTGCTCGAATCCGTGACGTCCGCCGCGCTCACGAGTGCCCTCGACGGCCTCACCCAACGTCAGCGCGCCATCGCGGACAACATCGCCAACGTCAACACGCCCAACTACCACGCGCAGCGCGTCCAGTTCGAGCAGGCGCTCGCCGCGTCGGTGGAGTCCGGCGACGGCCGCGCGGCCTCGACGACGTCGCTCTCCGCCGAGCCGACGCGGACGAACGGCAACAACGTCAACCTCGACACCGAGACCCTGTCGAACATCGACACGGTGCTGCGCTTCCAGTTCGCGAGCCAGGCGATCAGCGCCCAGTTCGCCGGGGTGCGCGCCGCGCTGAGGACGAGCTGATGACCTTCGACGCGATCGGCATCGCCGGCACCTCCCTCACCGTGCACCGCAAATGGCTCGACGCCGTGGCGGACAACCTCGCCAACATCAACACGGCCGCGCCCACGAGCGGCCCGGCGTTCCAGGCCAGGTTCGTCGAGGCGCAGGCCGGCGCGGGCACCTCCGGTGTCTACGTGAAGGGGATCCGCGAGGGCGACGCCACCGGGCGCCTCGTCTACGAGCCGGACAACCCCATCGCCGACGCGGAGGGCTACGTGCGCTACCCCGACATCGACATGGGGGAGCAGATGGGCTCGCTCATCATGGCCCAGCGCGGCTACCAGGCCAACGCGCAGGTCGTCGACCGCGCCCGCTCGATGTACGAGGCGGCGCTCCAGATCGGAAGGCCGTCATGAGCATCACCCCGATCAACCCCATCGGCCCCGTCGGGCCGGTCCTCTCCACCGTGGCCCCCGCGCCCGCTGCGGGGGCCACCGGCAGTGGCTTCGCCTCGTCGCTCGCCGGTGCGGTCGACGACCTGCAGCAGCTCCAGTCGACGTCGAACCAGCTGGCGGTCCAGGCGGTCACCGGCAGCCTCGATGACGTGCACACGGCGACGCTGGCCGCCACGCGCGCCCAGGTGACCCTCGAGGTCGCGGCGGCGATCCGCAACAAGGGTGTCGACGCCTTCAACGAGATCATGAGGATGCAGGCCTGATGCCCCCGTTCGTGACGTCCGCGGCCTCGCGTCTCGGCGCGACCGTCAAGGGTTTCACCGCCGGCCAGCGCACCGTCGCCGCGATCGGCGTGGCCGTGCTCGTGCTCGGCGTGGTCGCGCTCACCAGCTGGCTGAGCCGGCCGAGCTACACCCCGCTGTTCAGCGGGCTGTCCGGGGCCGACGCCAGCGCCGTCGTGCAGCAGCTCGGCAAGGACGGCGTGTCCTACCAGCTGAGCGACGGTGGCTCCACGGTGCTGGTGCCGCAGGAGAGCGTCTACGACGAGCGGCTCAAGGCGGCCGCTGCTGGACTGCCGGCCGCACCGGCCTCCGGTTACTCGCTGCTCGACAAGATGGGGGTCACCTCCTCGGAGTTCCAGCAGAACGTCACGTACAAGCGGGCGATCGAGGGTGAGCTCGGGACGACAATCTCGCACCTGCAGGGCGTGCAGACCGCGACCGTGCAGCTCGCCATCCCGGAGAAGACCGTGTTCACGTCCGAGAAGGTCGACCCGACCGCCTCGGTGTTCGTGCAGACCCTGCCGGGCCAGACCCTGTCGCCCGACCAGGTGGACGCCATCGTGCACCTCACCTCGGCCGCCGTGCCCGACCTCAAGGCCTCGAACGTCTCGGTCGTCGACGCGACGGGCGCCGTGCTGTCGGCGGTCGGCCTCGGCACGGGGGGCTCCGGGGCCAAGCAGGCCAGCGAGTACCAGCAGCGCACCCAGGCCTCCGTCCAGGCGGTGCTCGACAAGGTGCTCGGCCCCGGCAACGCCACCGTCGCCGTCACCCCGGAGCTCGACACGAACTCGGCCCAGCAGACCTCCGAGACCTTCGCCGGCGTGAAGAACGCACCCCCGCTCAGCCAGTCGACCACGACGGAGAAGTACCGCGGGACCGGCGGCTCCAACATGTCCGGAGTGCTCGGCCCCGACAACATCGCGGTGCCCGGCGGCGCCGGCGGCAACGGCACCTACGACTCCACCAAGGACACCCGGGACAACGCCGTCAACAAGGTCACCGAGGAGCGCACGATCCCCGCCGGCAACCTCAAGCGCCAGTCGGTGTCCGTCGCGGTCAGCGCAGCGGCCGCCCGCAACCTCAATGTCCAGAACCTCACAAACCTCGTGTCGGCGGCGGCCGGCATCGACGCCAAGCGCGGCGACGTGCTCTCCATGCAGGTGATGCCCTTCAGCACCGCGGCGGCCGACCAGGCCAAGGCCGCGCTCGCGGCGCAGCAGGCACAGGACGCGGCGCGCGCCAGCCAGCAGCTGGTCACCACCCTCGTCTGGGCCGGCGTGCTGGTCCTCCTCGCCGTCCTCGGCCTGATCCTCTGGCTGCGCGCCCGGCGCCGGGCCGAGCGTGAGCCCGTCGACCTCGACGGTGAGCTGCTCGACGACGACCTGCGGGCCATCGAGTCCGGCCAGCCGGACGTGGCCGACCCGACCATGGTGCTGCCGGTCCTGAAGGTGACGCCCGAGCCTCCGGTCGTGCCCGAGCTGCCGGGGCCGAGCGAGGAGGTGCTCGACGCCGAGCGCCGCCGCGCCCAGGTCAACCAGCTGGGGGCGTCCGAGCCGCTCAAGACGGCCGAGCTGCTGCGGGCCCTCATGGACGAGCGGCAGCCGGTATGACCCTCGCCCCGAGCCCGGTGCTGGCCACCTCCAAGCACCTGACCGGCACCCAGAAGGTCGCCATCGTGCTCATGCAGATGAGCACCGAGAGCGCCGCTGCGGTCATGGGCCACTTCAGCGACGCCGAGGCCGAGGACATCGCCGCCGAGATCGTGCGCCTCAGCCGGGTCGACCCGGCGGTGTCGGAGGAGGTCATCGCCGAGTTCCACGGGCTGGCCGTGTCCGGGCGCCGGGCGACCCTCGGAGGACGCGACTTCGCGGCCGGTCTGCTCGAGTCGTCGTTCGGCCCCAACCGCGCCGCCGGGGTCATGGATCGCCTGGCCTCCACCATGGCGGGCAAGTCCTACGACTTCCTCGACAGCGTGGACCCCTCGCAGCTGCTGAGCCTCCTCGACGGCGAGCTGCCCGAGACGATCGCGCTGGTGCTGGCGCACCTGAGGCCCGAGCAGGCGTCCAACGTCATCGCCGGGCTCGGGACGGCACGCGCCGCGGACGTCGCCCACGCCGTCGCGACGATGGGCACCCCCACGCCCGAGGCGGTCCGGGTCGTCGCTGACAACCTTCGGGCCCGCACCGGCGCGGCCGTGTCGGCAGGGCCGCGCCAACAGCGGGCCCTCGGCGGCATCCAGCCCCTCGTCGACATCATCAACCGCTCCGACGCCGCCACCGAGCGCGCCGTCCTCGAGGCGCTGGCCCAGCGCGACCCGGTCCTGGCGGAGGAGGTGCGCTCGAAGATGCTCACCTTCGCCGACATCGTCAAGCTCGAGCGCAAGGACGTGCAGCTCGTCCTGCGCGGGCTGGACGCGGCGGTGCTGGCGCGGGCCATGAAGGGCGCCCCGCAGCCGGTGCACGACACCATCGTCGGCAACATCTCGGACCGCATCCGGGAGATCCTCGAGTCCGAGCTCGCGGCGCTCGGGCCGGTGCGCGCCTCGGAGGTCGAGGAGGCGCGCGCCGACATCGTGCGGTCGATCCGCGACCTCGAGGAGGCCGGCACCATCACGCTGCGCCGTGCCGAGGAGGACGACCTTGTCTACTGACACGTGGTCGCCCACGCTGCAGCCGGTCGTCTTCCCGGCCGTCGACCCGGGAGGCGAGTCCGAGGGCTGGACGCGCGGCCACGCCGCCGGGTATGCCGCCGGGCTGCGTCGCGCCGCCGAGGAGCTGGCCGTGTGCCGGGCCGAGCTCACCGCCGAGCACGCGGCCGTCGTCGCGGCCGAGCGGGCCCGGGGCGACCGCGCCGTCGCCGCCCTGGAGGCCGCCGCTCGGGCCTTGGAGGCGCGCACGGCGCCGGTGCTCGACGGCGCCGACCGCGAGATCCTCGCTGCAGCGCTCTCCATCGCCGAGGCCGTCCTCGGGTGCGAGCTGTCGGACGCGCCCCACGCCGCCCGCGCGGCCCTCTCCCGGGGGCTCTCCGAACCGGACGCCGACGCCGTGTTGCGGGTGCGCCTGAACCCGGAAGACTTTGGCCTGCTTGCCGACTCGGTCACCGCGTCGCGGGTCGAGCTGGTGGCCGACCACGGCCTGGCGCGCGGTGACGCCGTCGCGGTCTACCCCGAGGGCGAGCTCGACGCGCGGATCGGCTCCGCCCTCGCGCGCGCCCGGTCGGCCCTCACGCGGACGTCGCCGTGAGGGGTCTCGCCGAGGTCGTCGCCGCCGCGTCGCCCGAGCGCGTCGGCACGGTGACGGCCGTCCGCGGGCTGGCCCTCGAGGTGGCCGGGCTGCCGTGCGCCGTCGGCGACCACCTCGAGGTCGCGGCCGACGGCGTCGGTGCGACCCGCGCCGAGGTGGTGGCCTCGGCCCGCGGTGTCCTGACCTGTATGCCGCTCGGTCCGCTCGCGGGGATGCGCGTCGGCCAGCCGGCGCGGGCAGTGCGCGGCGGCCACCGGGTGCCCACCGGTCCTGCCCTGCTCGGCCGGGTCCTCGACGCGCTCGGGCGCCCCATCGACGGGCGCGGACCGCTCGTCGCGCCCATGGTGGCCTCCTCCGAACGCGCCCCCGCCGCCATGGAACGCGCGCGGATCCACACCCCCCTGCCCACCGGCATACGGGCGCTCGACACCCTCGTCACCCTCGGCCGCGGCCAGCGCATCGGGCTCTTCGCCGGCTCGGGCGTCGGCAAGTCGTCGCTGCTGTCGATGATCGCGCGCGGGAGCGAGGCGCAGGTGTGCGTCATCGCGCTCGTCGGCGAGCGCGGCCGCGAGGTCAGGGAGTTCCTCGAGGACGACCTCGGGCCGGAGGGGCTGGCCCGCTCCGTCGTCGTCGTGGCCACCTCCGACGAGCCGGCACTGGTGCGGCTCCGCGCCGCCGACACCGCCACGAGCATCGCCGAGTCCTTCCGCGCCGAGGGCGCGCACGCTCTGCTGATGATGGACTCGCTGACGCGAGTGGCCATGGCGCAGAGGGAGATCGGGCTGTCGGCGGGGGAGGCACCGGCGACCCGTGGCTACCCGCCGTCGGCCTTCGCGGTCCTCGCGCGGCTGCTCGAGCGCGCCGGCACCGCCCGCACCGGCTCCGTCACCGGGATCTACACGGTGCTCGTGGACGGCGACGACCACAACGAGCCGGTGGCCGACACCGCCCGCTCGATCCTCGACGGGCACGTCGTCCTCGACCGCAAGCTCGCCGTCGTGGGGCACTACCCGCCGATCGACGTGCTCGGCTCCATCTCGCGCGTCGCCACGAAGGTCAACCCGCGGGAGCGCACCGCGGCAGCCACCGACCTGCGCCGGGTGCTCGCGGCCCGCAGGAGCGCCCAGGACCTCATCGACGTCGGCGCCTACA
Organism: Terrabacter sp. NPDC080008; assembly: GCF_040702505.1. Classification (NCBI taxonomy): domain Bacteria; kingdom Bacillati; phylum Actinomycetota; class Actinomycetes; order Micrococcales; family Intrasporangiaceae; genus Terrabacter; species Terrabacter sp. NPDC080008. Next base: position 70,426 of record NZ_JBFBLC010000008.1, on the reverse strand, counting down.
CGCGCGGGGCCAACCCGCTCGTCGACGCGGCCCTGGACCACGCGACGCCGATCGAGGTGTTCCTCACCCAGGGCCTCGACGAGCGCTCGACCGCCGAGGACGCCTGGGCGGCCCTCACCCGACTGACCACGAACCTCGGGGTGTCACGATGACCGTTCCCTTCTCCCTCGCCGGGCTGCTCCGGCTGCGCCGGCTCGAGGAGGACCAGGCAGCAGCCGTGTTCGGCGCCGCCGTCACCCGGCACGCCGGCTTCACCGCACGCACCGAACGTGCCCTCAGCGAGCTCGACCGCCTGCCGGCGGAGGTCGACGGCCTGGCCGTGCTGCACACCGCAGCCGCCGCTCGCGCGGCGTCGAGCGCGATGCTCTCCGAGCTGCGCGCGCTGTCCGATGCCGCGGCAGCCCAGCGCGACGCGGCCGAGCGGGACCTCGGGGCGGCCCGCGCCCGCACGCTCGGGCTCGAGAAGCTCGAGGCCCGGCACGGGGCCAGCGTGCAGGCGGCCGAGCTGGCCGCGGAGCAGGTCGTCCTCGACGAGCTCGGGTCGACGGCGCGTATGCGCTCGGCGGGGCGGGTGACGGGCGAGTGACCTTCACCGAGTCGCTGGGCCGCATCCAGCAGATCCAGTCGACGCTGACCCAGTTCGACCCGGCGGTGGCGGCGCCACGCACCGCGCCCGCCGGCGCGCAGCGCGGCAGCGCCATCGGGGCGGCCGGCTCGACCACCTTCGCCGACACGCTGGCCTCGGTCCTCGGGCCGGAGGCAGCGTCCGGACTGGGCGCGTCCGCCGGAGTCGGTGGCGTCGACCGCGCGCAGCCACCGGCCGGTGGGGTCACCGGCGAGGCCGTCGCGGCGGCCGCGAAGCGCTACGTCGGGGTGCCCTACGTGTGGGGCGGCACCGACCCGGCCAAGGGGATGGACTGCTCCGGCTTCGTCCAGCGCGTCTACGGCGACCTCGGCATCGACCTGCCCCGCGTCGTCGGCGACCAGATGAAGCGGGGCACCGAGGTGCCGTCGCTGGCCCAGGCCCGGCCCGGGGACCTGCTGGTGAGCCACGGCCACAACCACATCGCGATCTACCTGGGTGACGGCAAGGCGATCGACGCGCCGATGCCGGGCAAGACCATCCAGGTGCGCGACGCGTGGGAGGCCCGCGGCAACCTCACGACGATCCGGCGCATCGTGCCGCAGGCACCGCCGAACCCGTCGGGTTCGGGTGCTCTCTCGCGCCTGTCGGTTCCCTCGGCGACCGCCTCCGGTCCTGCCACGGCCGCCCTCGACGCGACGCAGCGGCACTACGCGCGGGTCATCGTCGACGAGGTCCGTGCCCGGGGGCTTCCCGCGCAGGCGGCCGTCGACGCGATCTCCACGGCTCTGCAGGAGTCGTCGCTGCGGATGTACTGGAACCCCAAGGTCCCCGGCTCCCAGGCCCTCGCGCCGGACCCGTCCGCGCGCGGCACGGACGGCCACTCCGTCGGTCTCTTCCAGCAGCAGGTGGACGGCTCCCGCTTCTCGTGGGGGACCGTCTCCGACGCCATGGACCCCCGCACCTCGACCCGGATGTTCCTCGACCGCCTCACCGCGCTTCCCGGTTGGGAGTCGATGCCCGTGGCGGCTGCCGACCAGGCCGTCCAGCGCTCGGCCTATCCCACGGCCTACGCGAAGTGGGAGTCGACGGCGCGACAGATCGTGTCCGAGCTCTACGGGGCAGGTGTCCGGTGAGCGCGCCTGCCGTCCCGGGCCTCGCTGGGCCCGCTCTGCTCGCCCCCGCCCCGTCGGGACCGGCTGCGACCGGTCCTACGGGTGGCGGCGGTGCCTTCGAGTCGGCGCTCGCCCTTCTCCTCTCCACCGGCGCGCAGCCGACCGGCGCCGGGTCCGCGGAGCGCGGTTCCACGACGCCACCGGGCGTCGCACGGTTGGTCGTCGCGAGCGCCGCCGGCTCGGACACGGCGCTCACGGATGTGATCTCCACGGGCCCCGGTGCGCCGGCGACCGTGGTACCTGGCGCCGACGACGATCACGCCGACCGCTTGGGGTTCGACACGAACGTGTCTGTGGCACAGGGGTGTCCGGCACAGGGGTGTCCGACACCTGCCGCGACCGTCGCGCTTGCGGCCGCCGTCGCGTCGGTGCACCCCGTCCCGGCGCAGCCGGCCTCGTCGACGCCCGCCCCCGCGACCGGGCCCGCGGCCTGCATGAGTGTGACGGCCGCGGTCGCCTCGGGTGCGCCGGCCGTCGCGACCATCCTCGGCGCCACGGTCGCCGCTGCCGAGCCGTCGTCCCCGACTGCCGCCGGTCCGGCCGGTCCCGTCTTGCCAAGGGCGAGCGCGTCGGGCCTCGTGCCCGGGGCCGCACCTCGGATCCCCGGTCCCTCCGCGGCCGCGGCGCCGTCGGTCGCGCAGGCCCCCGTGGCGCCCCTCCTCGCCCCGGCCGCAGTCGCGGCCGTCCCCGCACCTGCTGCCGGTGGGGACGGTCGGGGGGCGGCTGTCGCGACTGCCGTACCTCCGGCCCCGGGAGCCGGCGCCGCCGCGCCGGGCGGTCTTGCAGCCACGAGCATCGCGTCACCCCGGGCAGGCGCGCCCGCGCAACCTGCGGTGCAGGAGCCGGGAGCGCAGGCGGTGCCCACGATGGCGTCGCCGGTCGTCACCCAGGTCACCACACCGCATACGGCATCGGCGCCCGCCCCGGCCTCCCCGCCCCTTCCGCAGCAGCTGGGCGCGCCGGTGCTGCGTCTCGCCACCGGCGCGGCGGGCGAGCACGTGCTCACCGTGCACGTCGCTCCCGATCACCTCGGACCGGTCACGGTCCAGGCCCGCATCGACGCCGGTGGGGTGCGCATCGAGCTGTTCAGCCCCACCGAGGCCGGACGTGCCGCCGTGCACGCCGCCCTTCCGGAGCTGCGGCGCGACCTCGCAGGCGCGGGACTCGGGGCCAGCCTCGACCTCTCGCACCGGGATGCCCCCGCCGGCCAGCCCGCCACCGCGGACCCCGGCAGCCAGGGCGGCCAGGGCGGAGCGCTCGCGGGCCAGCGCGAGGGCTCACGGGCTCCCGAGGCGCCGACCCGGTCGACTGCCGGCGCCCACCCGCAGGCCTCGACACCCTCCCCGCACCAGCCGCTTCCATCCACGTCCCAGGTCGTCCTGGACGTCCTCGCCTGAGCCACAAGGAGATCCATGACCACCACCCCGATCGCACCCGTCGGCGCGACGAGCATCACCTCGACCGCGCCGACCCGGGTGCCCAAGCAGGCGATGGACTCGACCGTCTTCATGGACCTGCTCGTGACGCAGCTGAAGAACCAGGACCCCAGCTCGCCGATGGACACCAACGCCATGATCGGCCAGACCACGCAGCTGGCGGTCATGGAGAAGCTGAGCCAGATGGCCTCCGACAGCACGCAGGGGCTGCACGCCCAGCAGCGCGCCGCCGCAGCCGCCCTCATCGGCCGCACGGTCACCTGGGTCGACGCCGCCGGCACCTCCTCGACGGGCACGGCGACCGGCGTCTCCTTCACCGGCACCAGCCCCTCGGTCACCGTCGGCTCCGCCTCCGTACCCCTCGACTCGATCACCGGGGTCACCGGCAGCTGACGCCGGCCCCCGCCACCCGACCACCCACCTCGAAAGGCCGTCCCATGCTCCGCTCGCTCTACTCCGGCATCTCGGGCCTGCGCGCCCACCAGACCATGCTCGACGTGACCGGCAACAACATCGCCAACGTCAACACCACCGGCTTCAAGGGCTCCTCGACCGAGTTCCAGGACACCCTGTCGCAGCTGACCCAGGGCGCCGCCGGGCCGCAGGCCGCCACCGGCGGCACCAACCCCGCGCAGATCGGCCTCGGCGTGCGCGTCGCAGCCGTGACGACGTCGTTCACGCAGGGCTCGGCCCAGACCACGGGCAAGGCCACCGACATGATGATCTCGGGTGACGGCTTCTTCATGACCGACCGCGGGGGCCAGCAGTACTTCACCCGAGCCGGAGCCTTCGGCCTCGACGCGGCCGGCCACCTGGTCGGCCCCGACGGCGGCATCCTCCAGGGCTGGATGGCCGACGCGACGGGCCGGGTCAACACCGGCGCCCCGACCACCGGCCTGGTGCTGTCCCCGACGGCGATGATCCCCGCCCGCGCCACCACCGGCGTCGACGTGGGCGGCAACCTCCCGTCGGACGCCGCGGCCGGCACCACCCTGCAGCGCGACATCCAGGTCTACGACGGCAACGGCGTGGCTCGCACGCTGTCGCTGTCCTTCACCCGCTCCGCCACGGGCTGGAACGTCGCTGGGACCGACGCGTCGGGCGCCACGGGCACCGGCTCGCTCGCCTTCACCAACGGCACCCAGGCCACTCCCGGGTCGCTCACCGTCGGCGGCATCACCGTCGCGCTCGGCACCGTCACCGGCTACGCCGGCAGCAGCACCGTCGCGGCCACGGGCCAGAACGGCTACGAGGCCGGCACGCTCGAGGCGTTCAGCGTCGGCGCCGACGGCTCGCTCGTCGGGTCGTTCAGCAACGGCGTCCGCCAGGCCGTCGGCCGGGTCGCGCTGGCCCGTTTCACCAACCCCGCCGGCCTCGAGAAGGCGGGGGAGTCGTCCTACACGAGCACCGCCAACTCCGGTACCGCGCAGGTGGGCCAGGCCGGCGACGCCGGGTTCGGTGCCCTGATGGGTGGCGCGCTCGAGATGAGCAACGTCGACCTCTCCCAGGAGTTCACCAACCTCATCGTGGCGCAGCGCGGCTTCCAGGCGAACGCGCGCATCATCACGACCTCCGACCAGGTGCTCCAGGAGCTCGTCGACCTCAAGCGCTGACCCGGCGTCGCGGGGTGACGTCTGCGGGCCGGCTGCCTAACGCGGGCAGCCGGCCTGCCGATAGTCGGGGTCGGAGGCAGTGAGCAGCGCCGCCCCCCTGACAGGAACGGCCCCATGATCGCAGTCACGCGCCTGAACGGGTCGCGCTTCGCGGTGAACCCCGACCTCATCGAGCGCGTCCAGGAGAACCCCGACACCACGCTCGTCATGGTCGGCGGCACCACCTACGTCGTGCGCGAGAGCCTGACCGAGGTCATCACACTCATCGCCGACTTCCGGGCGCTCGTGCTCGCCACCGCGCAGTCGTACGCGGAGGGCGAGGCTCGCCGGCTCACCGTCGTCCCCGGGGAGCTCGACACGCCGGCATCGCCGACGCCCCTGCGCCCCACCGAACGCCAGACCGAGCGCCAGACCGACCGGCAGCCCGAGCAGCAGACCGAGCGGCAAGGAGCGCCCTGATGGATCCCTCACTCGTCATCGGACTCGTCCTCGCGTTCGGCTCCGTCGTCGCCATCGTCAGCCTCGAGGGCGCGAGCATCGGGGCGCTGCTGCTGCCGCCGCCGATGATCCTCGTGTTCGGTGCGACCATCGCGGTCGGCATCGCCGGCAACACGCTCAAGGACACGCTGCGCGCGTTCAAGGCGGTGCCGAAGGCCTTCACCAGCAAGGCCCCCGCCCCGCAGCAGAGCATCGAGCAGATCATCGCCCTGGCCGAGAAGGCGCGCGCCGACGGGCTGCTCGCGCTCGAGGCGGAGGCGTCGGAGACCAAGGACACCTTCCTCGCGCAGGCGCTGCAGAACGTCGCCGACGGGACCGACCCCGAGGAGCTGCGCATCCTCATGGAGGACCAGATCGGCACCCGGGCCCGCAGCGACCACGCCGACTCGAAGTTCTTCGCCGCGCTCGGCGGCTACGCGCCGACCATGGGCATCGTCGGGACCGTCGTGTCGCTGACGCACGTCCTCGAGAACCTCTCCGACCCGAGCACGCTCGGCCCGATGATCGCGAGCGCGTTCGTCGCGACCCTGTGGGGCCTGCTGTCGGCCAACTTCATCTGGCTGCCGCTCTCCTCGCGCATCGCGCGGCTGTCGGAGCTGGAGATCGAGCGCATGACCCTCGTCATGGAGGGGGTGCTGGCGGTCCAGAGCGGCGCCCAGCCGCTGCTCCTCGCAGAGCGCCTCCGGGCGATGGTCCCGGAGCGCGGCGGCAAGGGCGGGTCGTCGAAGGGCCGGTCCACGTCCGGGGAGAGCGTCGGGGAGGCGGCGTGAGCCGCCGCCGGACCACGCGCAAGCCACCGGAGCCGTTCCACGTCGACGAGCGCTGGGCCGTGTCCTACATGGACATGATCACGGTGCTCTTCTGCCTCTTCGTCGTCCTCTTCGCCATGTCCACGGTGGACCAGGAGCGGTTCGAGAAACTGCGCAACTCGCTCGCCACCGGCTTCGGCACGAAGGTCTCGCAGCGCATCGACACCGCCCAGGGCACGGTCGTGCCTCCCGCCCTGGCCAAGAAGGACTCGGAGGGCTTCGCCGACCTCGCGCTCGCGATCAAGGAGGTCGACCGCTTCGCCGCCATCCAGAAGCGGATGAGCGACCGGCTGAGCGCCCAGGGCCTGCAGAAGGACGTGCAGTTCCACATCGACCAGCGCGGCCTGACGGTGCGGCTGGTCGGCTCGCAGACCTTCTTCAGCCCGGACAGCTCGGCGCTGACCCCGCGCGCCAACCGGGTCCTCGAGGCCATCACCCCGGTCATCGTGTCGACCGGCCTGCAGGCCTCGGTCGAGGGGCACGCGGCCAACCTGAAGACGAACTACCCGTCCGTGTGGGAGCTGTCGGCCGAGCGCGCGACGAAGGTGCTGCGCGCCATGGTCGAGCGCGGCCACATGCCGGGGGCGCGCATCGGTGCCACCGGCTACGGGTCCTCCCGTCCGGCCAGCCGGGGGACGACCGACGCCGACTACCGCCAGAACCGTCGCGTCGACGTCGTCGTCCTGTCGGATCAGGCGGAGCAGGTCCGTGCCCTCATCCCTGAGGCGCTCAAGGCGCGCGTCACGCCCACCCGGTCCTGACGGCACGGCGGCGCCCGGGCCACCCGGCGGCATACGCCAGCGGTGGCCGTTGCACCGAGCGGCCCCAGCGCGCCCCAGCGACAGCACCCGAAGGTCAGAGCACCCTTACCGGTGCCGGACACCTGCCGATAGTGCCGCCCGTGACCATCCATGCCGTGGGCGAGCCCGCACGCCGGACCGCGGAGCCCTACGACTTCCGCCGGCCGACGACGCTCGCGCGCGAGCACAGCCGCGTCCTCGAGGCCGCCTTCGACTCCTTCGCCCGCCAGTGGGGCACCCAGCTGACCGCCAAGGTGCGCACGAAGTCGACGGCCACGACCGAGTCGGTCATCGTGCAGACCTACGACGAGTATGTCGCCTCCCTGCCGACGGTCACCTGCATGGTCCGCTGCGTCGTCGGTGACACCGCGGCCAAGATGGTCGTGCAGTTCCCGACGCCGGTGGCCCTCGGCTGGGTGGCGCGGATGCTGGGCGGCGCCTCCGACAAGCCGGGGCTCGAGCGCAAGCTGACCCCGATCGAGCACGCCCTCGTCAAGGCGCTCGTCGAGGAGGCGCTGGACGTCCTCGCGTACTCCCTCGGGCCGCTGCTGCCCGCCGAGGCGCGCGTCGAGTCGATCCAGTACAACTCGCAGTTCACCCAGGCGGCGGCACCGTCGGACCTCATGGTCGTCGTGACGTGCGGCGTGCAGGTCGGTGAGACGACCTCGGCGGTGACCTTCGCGGTCCCGGCAGACACGCTGCTGCCGCAGCTCGGCGCCGTCAACCCGGTCGCCAGCAGCGAGAACGCCCCGGAGCTGACCCGCGAGCAGGTGGCCCTGGTGCCCGTCGAGGTGGCCGTACGCCTCGCGTCCCTGGCCGTGACGCCGGCCCAGGTGCTCGACCTCGCCGTCGGGGACACCCTCCCCCTGCCGCACCACGCCCGCGAGGCGTTCCACGTCACGGTCGGCGGGCAGGACCACGCCCGCGCCATGGTGGTGCGCTCCGGCTCGCGGGCCGCGGCCCGGATCGTCTCCGTGCTGCCGTCCGCGACGCACCCCCAGGGCGTTGACGACGCCCCTGCCGAACCCGACGCCCCCGCCCCCACCCAGGAGTACCGACCGTGAGCACCGCAACCCTGGCCACCGCCGCCGAGCACCTCGTCGCGTCCCTGCCCGTCCCCGGCCTGCGCGTGCTCGGCGAGGTCGGGGCAGAGGCCGTCGTCGGACCCGCGGACGCCGTCGTCGTGTCCGCCTCGCTCGTCGGGCCCCAGCCGGCCGACCTCGTCCTCGTCGTGCTAGATGCCCGATTCGTCGCGGAGGCCGGTGGCGGGCCGGACGCGTCCGCGACGGTCGTGCTGCGGCCGGCCTTCGAGCGGGCTGCGGCAGTGCTCGGTGACGGCGTCGTCTCCGAGCTCGCGGACGGCGACGGCACCGGCCTGCTGTCCGACCCGCAGGATGCGGCCTTCTTCGAGATCTCCGACGGCACGGCGCCGTTCGGCTGGCTCGCGGTCCGGCGTGCCCCGACCGGCGCGACCGGGGTGCGGGGACCGCTGCCGGGGGCCGGCTCGGCGTTCGACGGCCGGCTGCGCCGGATCCAGGACGTCGAGATGGCCCTGACGGTCGAGATCGGGCGCACCCGGATGAGCATCCGCGAGGCCCTGTCGCTCGAGCCGGGCGCCGTCGTCGAGCTCGACCGCTCGGCCGGCGCACCCGTCGACGTGCTGCTCAACGGCCGGCGGATCGCCCTCGGCGAGGTCGTCGTCGTCGACCAGGACTACGCGGTCCGGATCTCGCGGATCCTCGACACCGCCGACGGCCGGCCCTGAATGGACTCGCTCCTGCTCGGGTTGCGCGTCGTCGTCTCCCTGGCCGCCGTCTTCGGCCTGATGTGGCTCGTGCAGCGCAAGCTGCGCGGCACGGGCGCGGCCCTGCGCACCCGGGTGCTCAACGTCGTCGCGCGCCAGAACGTCGGGCCCAAGGCCTCGGTGGTGCTCGTCGACACCGACGGCAAGCGCTTCCTGCTCGGAGTGACCGAGCACGGCATCTCCGTCCTGCACACCTCGGACGCGCCCGCGCCGACGATCCCGGATCCGCACCACGACGCGGTGGCGGGCGACGGGGCGCTCACCACCCCGGCGACGCGGCGCTCGCTGCGACACGCCTCCTTCGAGAGCGAGCTCGAGCGACAGCGCCACGACGTCCTCGACGGCCTTCCCACGGCCGAGGACCTGTCACGCTCCGCGCACGCGGCGCGGGACACGCGCGCCACCCGTGCTGGTCGCGCGGGCCGCCCGGCAGGCACAGGCTCGGTCCTGGATCCGGGCACCTGGCGGCTCGCGGCCGAGGCGCTGCGCTCCGGTCGGCGCCCGTGACCTCGCTCGTTCCCGCTGCGCGTCGCCCGGTCGCGTCTCGCCCGGTCGCTCGCCGCCTGCTCGTTCTGGCCGCCCTGGCGCTCGTCGTCGCGGGGGTGCTGCTCGTCTGGGCCGCCTCCGCCGGTCACGCGGCGACGCTGCCGATGGCGCCGAAGCCGACCCCGTCGCCGACGGGGCCCGGCGACGGCGGGATCGAGCTGAAGATCAACACCCCCGACAACGCGCCGTCCTCCGCCGTCGTCACCCTCATCGGGATCACGCTGCTGTCGGTGGCGCCGGCGCTGCTGCTGATGATGACCTCGTTCACCAAGATCTTCGTGGTGCTGGCGATGACGCGCAACGCACTCGGCCTCGCGTCGGTCCCGCCGAACCAGGTGCTCGCGGGACTGACGCTCTTCCTGTCGCTCTTCATCATGTGGCCGGTGCTGACGCACGTGAACACCGCCGCGGTGCAGCCCTATCTGACCGGCCACCTCGACTTCAGCGCCGCCCTCGCCGCGGGCGCCAAGCCGCTCTCGGGCTTCATGCTCGCCCACACGCGGCAGGAGGACATCGCCCTGATGACGCGGGCGGCCGGCATCCCCAACCCGGCCACGCCGGCGGCGACCCCGCTGCAGACGCTCATCCCGGCGTTCATGATCTCCGAGCTGCGGGCCGCCTTCATCATCGGTTTCGTCATCTTCATCCCGTTCCTCGTCATCGACCTCGTCGTCTCCTCGGCGCTGATGTCGATGGGCATGATGATGCTGCCGCCCGTCATGGTGTCGCTCCCGTTCAAGGTGCTGCTCTTCATCCTCGTGGACGGGTGGGGCCTGATCATCACGTCGCTGGTGCAGAGCTACGCCGGGGGCTCGACGTGAACGCCGCGGCCGTCCTCGACATCCTCGTCCAGGCCCTCGCCGCCGCCGCGAAGCTGTCCGCGCCGGTGCTCGTCACCTCGCTGGTCGTCGGGCTCGGCGTCTCTCTCGTGCAGTCGATCACCCAGCTGCAGGAGGTGACGCTCTCGTTCGTGCCCAAGGCGGTCGCGGTCGCGATCGCCCTCGCGGTCTCGGGCCAGTGGATGATCGCCGAGATGGTGTCGTTCACCCACGACCTGTTCGCGCGCCTGCCCAGCCTCCTCGGGACCTGAACCGGCCGTGACCATCCCCATCGACCAGGCCTGGGCCGAGGCGACGCTGCTCGCCATCGTCCGGATGACGGCGTTCCTCTTCGTCGCACCGCCCTTCTCCTACAACGCGTTTCCCGCACGCATCAAGGCGATGCTCGGGGTCGGCCTCGGTCTCGCCGTCTCCACCCGCGCCGGAGCGTCGTATGCCGGCCGCACCGACGCCGCGTTCGTCACCGGTCTCGTCGTCGAGCTCGTCACCGGCCTCGCCCTCGGCTTCCTCGTCTACCTCGTCTTCGCCGCCATCCAGTCCGCCGGGTCGCTCGTCGACCTCGCCGGCGGCTTCCAGCTCGCCCAGGCCTACGACCCGCAGAGCATGGTCAACGGCGCGCAGTTCACCCGGCTGACGCAGATGGCGGCGCTGGCGCTCCTCTTCGCCTCGGACGGCTACCAGCTCGTCATCGGCGGCCTCACCGGCACCGTGACGGCGATCCCGCTCGGGGGCGGGTTCGACCTCTCGCGCCCCGTCGAGGTGATGTCGACGGCGGTGTCCGGCATGTTCGTGGCCGCCGTCCAGGTGGCCGGCCCGCTCATGGCGGTCCTCTTCCTCGCCGACGTGGGCCTCGGGCTGCTGACGCGGGTCGCCCCGGCGCTCAACGCGTTCCAGCTCGGCTTCCCGCTCAAGATCCTCATCACCCTGGGCCTGGCCGGCGTCATGTTCCTCGCCATCCCGCGCGTCGTGTCCTCCTTGGCGCAGAACGCCGCCCGACTGCTGCTGGGGGTGGCGTGATGTCGGATGCCGGTGAACGGACCGAACAGGCCACCGACAAGCGGATGCGCGAGGTGCGCTCCAAGGGCCAGCTCTCGCGGTCGCAGGACGTCACGGCGTGGCTGGCCGTCGGGCTCGGCGCCCTGATGCTGCCCACGACGATCAGCCGTGGCGCGGACGCGAGCGCCACCCAGCTGCACGCCCTGCGCGCGGTCGCCGAGCACCCGGACCCGGCGCGTGCCGTGGCGGCCCTCGGCGACGGGCTCACCTCGATCGGGTGGACCCTGCTGCCGCTCGTCGCCGCCGTCTTCGCCGGCGTGGTCGCCGGAGCCGTGCTCCAGGGCGGGGTCCACCCCAAGCGCTTCTCGCCGTCGTTCCAGCACTTCGACCTCGTCAAGGGCATCGGCCGGATGTTCGGCAAGCAGGCGCTGTGGAGCGGGGTGAAGGCGCTCATCAAGACTGCGGTCGTCGGGCTCGTCCTGTGGATGGTCGTGCAGGACCTCGTCCCGGTGCTGCTGACGGCCGGGGGCCTCCCGGTCTCCGGCCTGCTCGCCGCCACCGGCGACGGCGTGGCCTCGCTGCTCCGCTTCGCCGTGCTGGCCGGCCTCGTCCTCGCCGCCGCGGACGTCCTCGTCGTCATGCGCCGCAACCGGAGCAAGACGCGGATGACCAAGCGCGAGGTCAAGGACGAGCACAAGACGAGCGAGGGCGACCCGCTGCTGCGCCAGCACCGGCGCTCGCGCCAGCTGTCGATGTCGCGCAACCGCATGATCGCCGCCGTCGCGGGCGCCGACGTGGTGCTGCTCAACCCCACCCACGTCGCCGTCGCCCTCGCGTACGAGCCCGGCAAGGCGGCGCCCCGGGTGGTCGCCAAGGGGGCCGGCACCATCGCGGCGCGCATCCGCGCCGAGGCGGAGGACCGCCGGGTGCCGATGGTGCGCGACGTCCCCCTCGCCCGCGCTCTGCACGCCGGCTGCGAGCTCGGCCAGGAGATCCCGGTCGAGCTCTACACGGCAGTCGCCGGCGTGCTCGCCTTCGTCATGGCGCTCAAGGCCCGCGGAGCGGCCGCCGGCGTCCACACCGTCCCCCACCGCGCGCCCGCGCGGTCGTCCCGCCCTGCCGGGCGGCCGTCGGCCGCCGGACCCACTCCCAGTCCTGGAGGAGCCACCCCGTGAACCGTGACCTCGCCCGGCTCGCCGTGCCGCTCGGCATCGTCGGCATCGTGCTCCTGCTCGTCGTGCCGATCCCGGCGGCCCTGCTCGACGTGCTCATCGTCTGCAACATCGCCCTGGCCCTCGTCATCCTGCTGACGAGCATGTTCGTCACCAAGCCGCTGGACTTCTCGGTGTTCCCGTCGCTGCTGCTCGTCGCGACGCTCTTCCGCCTCGGCCTCAACGTCGCCTCGACGCGCCTCGTGCTCGGCGACGGCTTCGCCGGCCACGTCATCGAGGCCTTCGGCAAGGTCACGGTCGGCGGCTCGCTCATCATCGGCGCCGTCGTCTTCGTCATCCTCGTCGTCATCCAGTTCGTCGTCGTCACCAAGGGCGCCGAGCGCGTCGCCGAGGTCGGCGCGCGCTTCACCCTCGACGCCATGCCCGGCAAGCAGATGGCCATCGACGCCGACCTCAACGCCGGGCTCATCACCGACGTCGTCGCCCGCGAGCGCCGGGCCCAGGTGGCCGCCGAGGCCGACTTCTACGGTGCGATGGACGGTGCCTCGAAGTTCGTCAAGGGCGACGCCATCGCCGGCATCGTCATCATCGTCGTCAACGTCGTGGGCGGCATCGCGGTCGGCATGGTGCAGCGGGGCCTGTCGATCACCGACGCCCTGAACACCTACACGCTGCTGACGGTCGGCGACGGCCTGGTGACGCAGATCCCGGCCCTGCTCATGGCCGTCTCGACCGGCATGATCGTCACCCGCTCCAACGCCGAGGCGGACCTCGGGCGCAGCGCCTCGGTCCAGCTCTCGCAGTCGCGCACGGCCCTGCTCGTCGCCGGCGGCGCGGCGATCGTCATGGCGCTGGTGCCCGGGATGCCGCCGCTGCCCTTCCTCGGGGTCGGCGCGGTCCTCGTCATCGCCTCGAGGAGGGTGCGCCCGGCCGGCGCCGCCGGCTCGTCGGAGGGGCAGGCGGCCGAGGGCGAGTCCGCCGAGCGCGACCCGAACGAGGAGATCATCGAGCGGATGCGGGTGCAGCCCCTCGAGATCCTGCTGGCCCCCGACCTCGTCGACCTCGTCGGCGGCTCCGCGGACGACCTGCTCGGCCGGGTCAAGGCGCTGCGCCACACCGTCGCCATGGACCTCGGCATCGTCATCCCGCCCGTGCGCACCCGCGACAACGTCGAGCTCCCTCCGTCGACGTACGCGATCCGCGTCGCCGGCGTGGAGACCGGCCGCGGCATCGCCCCGCCGGGCAAGCTGCTCGCGCTGGGGGAGGCACTCGACGCCCTTCCCGGCGCGTCCGTCATCGAGCCGGTCTTCGGGCTTGCCGGCAAGTGGGTGCCTGCCGAGCTGCGGCACAGCGCCGAGATGACGGGTGCGACGCTCGTCGACCGGGTCAGCGTGCTCGTCACCCACCTGTCGTCCATCGTCACGGCGCACGCCTCGCGGCTGCTGTCGCGAGAGGACGTACGCGTGCTCACCGAGGGCGTGCGCGCCGTCAGCCCCGCGACGGTGGACGAGCTGACACCCGCGCTCCTGTCGCTGGCCGAGCTGCACCGGGTGCTCCAGGGCCTGCTCGCCGAGCAGGTGCCGATCAACGACCTGACCCGCATCTACGAGGCACTGACGCTGCGCGCCAAGGTCGCCACGGACCCCGAGTCGCTCGTCGAGGCGGCGCGCGCCGCGCTCGGTCCCGCCCTCGTGGCACGGTTCGCCACCCAGGGGCACCTGCCGGTCATCACCATCGAGCCGGGCCTGGAGCAGGGACTCGTGCAGGACCTGCGGCCGGCCGAGGGCGGCACCCAGCTCGTCGTCGACCCCACCCGGCTCGACGCCGTGCTGGCCTCGCTCAGCTCGGCCGTCGCGGCCGCCGAGTCGTCCGGCAAGTCGGCGGTGCTCGTCTGCGCCCCGGTCCTGCGCCCGGCGATGCGTCGGCTGCTCCCGCCGGCCCCGCGCGGGGTGCCTGTCCTGTCGTACGCCGAGGTGACCTCGGCCGACGTCACCATCGAGACCGTCGGGGTGGTGCGCCTTGGCTCGGCAGTTCCTGCTTGAGGGGCGCTCGCTCGACGAGCTCGCTCGGGAGGCGACCCAGCTCTACGGGCCTGGCGCGCGGATCGTCCGCGCCGAGCGGGTCCTCGACGCGGGCGTCGCCGGATTCCTCGGACGACGCCACCTCGAGGTGACCGTGGAGGTCCCCGACGCGTACGCGCACGCGACCCCCGCGCCCACGCCGACGGTCCATGTGCTGGGTGACCGTGCCGGCATCCTCGCGCTGCTCGACAGTGCCGACCAGGCGGAGGACCTCGCGAACGGGCTCGACCCCGACGGGACGACCACGACCGGCAGTGTCCCCAGCCGCCCGACCCTCCCGGAGACGCCGTCGACCGAGTCCATCGGCCTGGGCGAGCTGCTCGCCCGGCTGGGGGAGCAGCGGCACGGGCGGGCCGAGGACGCGGCCGCCGCGGTGCCCGCACTCTTGCAGGCCGCCGGCGACCTCGTGCTGGTGCTCGGCCTGGCGGACTCCGCCCACGGGGTGGTCGCCACGATGGCCGCCGCCGCCCGGCAGCGAGGCGAGGCGGTGGCCGTCCACCAGGGTGGGGCCATCGGGCTCGACGACGCGTCCACCACGACGCTCGAGCGACGACGGCTCGTCACGCGCTGGGATGCGGCGGAGGCCCGGGCGCACGCGGTGGAGGCAGATGCGACGGTGCTCACGGCATACGGCCTCGGGTCCTCGTCGGCCGACCTGCCGCACCTCGAGAGCGCCAAGGCACTCGCTGCCGACCAGGTGTGGCTCGTGGTCGATGCCCGCCACAAGCCTGAGGACACGGAGACGTGGGTGCGGCGGGTGCTGGCCACCATGTCGATCGACGCGCTCGCCGTGGTCGGCGCGGGGGAGACGGCCACCCCCCAGACGGTGAACCGGCTGGGCATTCCCCTAGGCTGGCTCGACGGGCAGCCCGCGCCGAGGACGGTGCTTGCAGCAGCGCCACACACCCCGTCGGTGACATGACGACCCGCTACCCAGGGAAGGGGACACCATGCTCGTGCTGACCCGCAAACCCGGCGAGAAGATCATGATCGGCGACGGCATCGTCATCACCTTCCTCGAGAGTCGCGGCGGTGAGGGCATCCGGATCGGCATCGAGGCCCCGCGGCACCTGGAGATCAAGCGCGGCGAGATCGCCGGAGCCGTGGCCGACGCCAACCGCGAGGCGACGCAGGCGACGGCCGACGAGGTGCTGCGCGGCCTCGTGGCCCCGGCCGGTCGTGCGGCGTCGGTCCCTCAGCCGGAGGGACATACTTCCGCCGACTGAGGATCCGGCGAAAGTTTTCCTCAGGTTTTCTGCATTCCTCGGACAAAACGGACGTAAACCCACAAGATGGACACGTCTGAACCGGCCCGGGGAGGGTTGCAGCACTGCTGTGCCCGCCCGGACGTCGGTTGTTGCTTGTCGTCTGAGGGGTCCAGTGGAAAAAGCCGAGCGCAACCGTCTCGTCGTCGACAACCTCCCCCTCGTCGGCTACCTCGTCTCGGACCTGTGCGCCCGCGCCACGCACCTCTCGCGTGAGGACCTCGCCTCGGTCGGGGCGCTCGGTCTCGTGCTCGCCGCCGAGTCGTTCGACCCCTCGGCCGGAGTGCCCTTCGGCGCGTACGCGCGCCGCCGGATCACGGGAGCCCTCGTCGACGAGCTGCGTTCCCTCGACTGGGCCGGCCGCGGCACCCGCCAGCGGATCAAGGCGCTGCAGGCCATGTCGGAGACGCTCTCCGCGCGGCTCGGCCGGGCCCCGTCCCACGAGGAGATGGCCTCGGCCCTCGGCGTCACTCCCGAGCAGGTCCGTGCCGGGCTCGCCGACGCCGCGAGGACGGTCGGGCCGCTGGACGCCGCGGCCGAGGCGCTCGCAGCCGACACCGTGGCCCCGGAGGATGCGGTCCTCGAGGGCGAGCGGGTGCGCTACCTCTCGGCCGCCGTCGCCGCCCTGCCCGAGCGGATGCGCCTCGTCGTCACCGAGATCTACCTCGAAGGGAAGGCGGTCAAGGACGTCGCCGCGGCTCTGGGCCTGACCTCGTCGGCGGTCTCGCAGCAGCGCAGTGAGGCGCTGCGGCTGCTGCGCGGCGGCCTCGAGGCGCACTTCCCCGACGACGCAGCGCCCGCCTCGCGCGGTGGATCTGCCGTCCCCACCGCCCAGGCCGCCCCGCGCGCCACGACTGTCACGCCTCGTCACGCCGCGTACCTCGAGAGCCTCGGGCGAGCGACCCAGTCGCTTCGACCTGTCCCTCGAGGTGCCGGCGTGGGCGTCCTCCACCGCGCGGCCGACCCGATGTCACTCGAGGTCGCCGGCTGAGTCCGGTCCGTCGGGTCGGGAAGTCGGGGCCACCGGCCACCGGCTGCCGGACGCCCACGCGCATCGGTTCGGCCGCCTTCTCGACGATGCCGCGCGCAGTCGTGCCGCCCGTGTCGCGGGTGCATGCTCGAAGATCCGGGAGGATTGCGAGATGCATGTCGTCGCCATCGACCACCTGGACGCTCACGACGTGACCAGCTTCGGGAGCAGGGGCTTCGGCGTCATCCCGGTCGCAGCCGAGGCCCACGTCATCGTCGCCACGCTCGCCCCGGGAGGTGTCATCGCCCGTCATCCAGCGGTGGTGGACCAGGTCCTGGTCATGCTGAGCGGTGAGGCCGAGGTGTCTGGCGAGGATGCCGTCGCACACGTGCTCCGTCCGGGCTCCGCGGCTCTGTGGCGGGCCGGTGAGAGTCACGAGACGAGCAGCCGGCAGGGGATGACGGCGCTCATCGTCGAGGCCGACGGGATCGCGGCGACTCTCGCGCAAGCGGACTCCTGAGCTCGCTCGCGCCTTCGAAGCCCCGAGCCGCGCGTTCACGCCCTGATGGTCGCGACCTGGGCGCGGGCGCCCCTCGTCACTCCCGGCCGTCGGCCATCCGCAGGAGCAGCTCGCTCGCTCGCTCCAGCACCTCGCGGTCGGTCTCGTCGAGCGCCTCGAGCTGGGCGGAGATCCACGCATCGCGCCGGCCGCGGGCGTCCACCGAGAGCCGGGCACCCGCCTCGGTCGCGGCGATGAGGACGCGTCGTCCGTCGGAGGGATCACGGTCCCGCTCGGCGTAGCCGCTCGAGGTGAGGCGGTTGACCGACTGGCTCATCGACGCCGGGGTGACGCGGTAGAAGTCGCTGAGCTCGGTCAGGGTGTGCGGGCCGTACTTCTCCACCCGCGCGAGCACCTCGAGCGCGCCGTCCCCGAGGTCGCCGGGGGGCCGCTCGGAGCGCATGCGCGTGTAGAACCGGCTCACCGCGCGCTTGACGGCGAGGACGAGCTCGGCATCCGACCCCTGGCTTGAACTGGCGCCCACAAGTGCTTAGTGTACCTAAAGAAATGGTGAGCTTCACGAGAGAACGGGGCCGTCGGCGTACGCCCGGTGCAAGAGCGGGCTTCGACCGACGCCTCGTCGCACCCATGGTCCTCGGGTCGGTCCTCAACCCGGTCAACAGCTCGATCATCGCCGTCTCGCTCATCCCGATCGGGCGCGACCTCGGCGCCGCGCCCGCCCAGACGGCCTGGCTCATCTCGTCCCTCTACGTCGCCACCGCGATCGGGCAGCCGGTCGTCGGGAGACTCGTCGACGCCTTCGGCCCCCGCGTGCCCTACCTCGTCGGCACGGCCATGGTCGGGCTGGCCGGCGTGCTCGGCATGGTCGCGCCCGGCCTCGGCTGGCTCGTCGTGGCGCGCGTCATCCTGGGGATCGGGACGTGCTCGGGCTACCCGGCGTCGATGCACCTGATCCGCCGCGAGGCCGAGCGCACCGGCCGCGACTCCCCGAACGGCATCCTGACGACGCTCGCCGTGGCCAACCAGACGGTGGCCGTCATCGGCCCCACCCTCGGCGGCCTGCTCATCGGCATCGGGGGCTGGCGCGCGACCTTCGCCGTCAACATCCCGCTGTCCCTGGCCTGCCTCGTGCTCGGCTCGCTCTTCCTGCCCCGCGGGCCCGGGTCGGCGGTCGGCGCCAAGCACGATCCCGAGCGCATGGCATCCCGCGGCCGGACCGCGCGGGGGGTGATGGGAGTGCTCGGCGTCCTCGGCGTCATGCGCGGCAACCGGCCCCTCGTCCTCACCTACGTCCGGATGCTTCTGACCGCCGTCGTCAGCTACTCGGTGCTCTACGGCTTCACCCAGTGGCTCGAGGAGGGCCGCGGCCTGGAGCCGTCCCAGGCGGGCCTGCTCCTCCTGCCGATGTTCGCCACGGCGATCGTCGTGTCGACGCTGACCGGACGTCACGCAGCCGTGCGCGGCAAGCTCGTCGTGGGCGGCGTGCTGCAGGTGGTCGCCGCCGTGCTCATGCTGTTGCTCGGCGGGCAGAGCGCCATCTGGCTGCTCGTCGTCATCGTGCTGCTGCTCGGTGTGCCGCAGGGCCTGCTCAACCTCGCCAACCAGAACGCCGTCTACCACCAGGCCCACCGCGAGCGGCTCGGCGCCTCCGCCGGGCTGCTGCGCACCTTCATGTACCTCGGCGCGATCATCGCCTCGGGCGCCACCGGCCACTTCCTCGGCGCCTCCGCCGACAGCGCCGGGCTGCACGAGATCGCCGTCTTCGCCGCGCTGGCCGCCGCTCTGATGCTCGTCGTCACCCTCGTCGACCGGTCGCTCGGAGCGATCGGCCATTCCGCATCCCCGCCCGAAGCCACCACCGCCACCACCGAAGAAGACGAAGAAGAAGGAGTACGCGTGCCGCTCAGCACTCTTGACGAGGCCCCTGCCCTCGTCGTCATCGACCTGCAGAAGGGCATCCTCGCGACCCCGGCCGCCCACGACGTGAACGCCGTCGTCCAGCGCAGCGGCGAGCTCGCCGCGGCCTTCCGCGCCCGCGGCCTGCCTGTCGTCCTCGTCAACGTCACTGGTGGCGCGCCGGGCCGCACCGACGCCCAGCAGTCCGGGGCGCCGCGCCCCGCGTTCGACGACGACTTCTCCGAGCTCGTCGCGGAGCTCGACGTGCAGCCCGAGGACGAGCTCGTCACGAAGCAGACCTGGGGCGCCTTCACCGGCACCCCCCTCGAGTCGTTCCTGCGCGGTCGGGGCGTCACCCAGGTGGTGCTCACCGGCATCGCCACGAGCGCCGGCGTCGAGTCCACCGCGCGCTTCGCCCACGAGCTCGGTTTCAACGTCGTCCTCGTGGGCGACGCAATGACCGACCGCAGCGCCGCCGCGCACGACCACTCGCTGACCCACGTCTTCCCGCGCCTCGGAGAGGTGACGAGCACGGCCGACGTGCTGGCCGCGCTGCCGGAGCCGGCCCACCCGTAGCCTGCGCTCGGGCGTCGGCGTCGGCACCCGCGGCGGCGACGCGATCGCCGGTCAGATCGGAAGGCGACGGAAGACCGCCCGCGGCGTCACGACCAGGCCGGCCATGACGTACCTCATGGCCCGCGGCACCCAGACCGTCCGCGAGCCACCCGTGAGGCTGAGCGCGATCGCGTCCGCCACGTCCGACGCGTCCACGGCCAGTGGTGCCGGGCGGCGCCCGGCGGTCATCCGCGTCCTGACGAACCCGGGCCGGACCACGACGACCGAGACGCCGGTCCCGTGCAGGGCGTCGCCCAGGGCCGAGGCGAGCGAGTCCACGCCGGCCTTCGTCGAGCCGTACAGCGCTGTGGACGACCGGCCGCGGACCGCCGAGGCCGACGAGAGCACGACGACGACGCCGTGCCCCTGCTCCCGCAGGTGCTCCACCGCGGCCAGCAGTGCGGTGACCATCGAGGCGTAGTTGACGTCGACGAGGTCGGCAGCGGCCGACGGGTCCTGACGCATCGCCGCCTCGTCGGGCAGCACGCCCCAGCTCAGCAGGACGACGTCGATGTCGCCGTCTGCGTCGAACGCCGCGGCGACCACGGCCGGTGCGGACGCCCGATCCCGGGCGTCGAAGTCGAGCGCCTCGACCCTGGGTACGCCTGTGGCCGCGACCCGCTCGACAGCCGCGTCCCGCGCCGGGCCCGGTCGTCCGGCGAGGACGACGCGTTCCAACCGTCCCGTACGCGTGAGGCGGGCGAGCGTGGCCCCCGCAATGTCGCTGGTGGCGCCGAGGACGAGGACGGACTGGGGCGCCCCGAGGGAGTCGATCACAGGTGGAGCCTCCTGGAGAGGTCGGACCGGAACACGTGGTCCGGGTCGAGCTGGTCACGAAGGTGTCGCCAGTCGTCGAGACGCGGGTACATCTCGGAGAACGCAGCGGGGAGCACTCTCGAGTCCTTCGCGAGGTAGACGCGTCCTCCGGACGAGAGCACGACTGCATCGACCTCGTCGAGCACCCCTGCGGTGTCACTGCCGACGGGCAGGTCGACCGCCAGGGTCCAGCCGGGCTGCGGGAAGGACAGGGGTCCGCGGCCCTCGGCGCCGAACCGCTTGAGCACGCAGAGGAAGGTCGGCGCCCGTCGGTTCGCGAAGACGCCGATGACGCGCCGCATCGCCTCCGCGTCGCCGACGGTGCACTGGTGCTGGACCACGCCCCGTGGGCCGTAGAGGCGGTTCCAGTCCTGCACGGCGTCGAGGGGGTGGAAGAAGGTCCCGATCGGCTCGATGCTCCGCGCCAATCTCGGGGCTCTTCGGTGGTAGAGCTCGTTGAAGAGACCGACGGTCACCGGATTGAGGGGCGCCCCGGGCGCCCACCGGGGCACCGCGACCGTCGTGCCGCCCACCGGACGCCACCTGCCCTGCCGACCGTCAGGGCGTGACGCGGCGAGTGCATCGTCGCCGCCCGCGTGCTCCCCGGCGGTGACGACGCCGCGCCCCATCCGGGCCCCACGGCTGAGGCAGTCGACCCAGGCGACGCTGTAGCGGTGCGTCCGGTCCGCCTCCTCGAGCGTCTCCATGGTCTCGTCGAGCGAGGCGGTCCTCGTGGTGTCGACGACGACGTGGCCGGAGCCCACGGGCAGCAGCTGCAGGGTGACCTCGACGACGATCCCGCTGAGGCCCATGCCGCCGGGCACGGCCCAGAAGAGGTCGTCGTCCGGCGCGAGCGTGCGCACCTGTCCGCGTCCGTCGACGAGGGTCAGCGACACGACGTGGGCCGAGAGGGTGCCGTCGCGGTGGTGGTTCTTGCCGTGGACGTCCGCTGCGACGGCGCCGCCCAGCGTCACCTGGCGGGTGCCGGGCGTGACGGGGACGAACCATCCGAGTGGCAGGAGGGTGCGGATCAGCCGGTCCAGGCTGACCCCGGCGCCACACGTGATGCGTCCGGTGGACCGGTCCACCGGGCCGATCGCGTCGAGGCGGTCCAGCCGGGCGACGAGGCCGCCGGCGTTCTGCGCTGCGTCGCCGTAGCTGCGCCCGAGTCCGCGAGCGAGGACCCCCCGACGTGGTCGGCCGGCGACGAGGGTCGCGAGGTCCTCGACGGCGGCCGGTGACACCACCTCCGCCATCGTCGGTACCGTGCCACCCCAACCCGTCAGCACCTCCTGCGTCGAGGCGTGCTCCTCGACCGGTGGGCGTCTCATGTCATCGCCGCCAGCCAGAAGCAGACGGCCCACAGGGCGCCCAGCGACAGGAGCACCCGGTCGCCGGAGATCACGCCCTCCGGCTCCTGCGCGCGGCCACGGTCCACGTCCAGCGCGTAGCGCATCATCCCCACCACCAGCGGGACGACCGAGAGGGCGGCATACGTCGTCTCCACCCGCTCGCTCGCGATGCCGAACGCCCACAGGCAGTACGCCGCGACGGTCACGGCCGCCGCCATGCCGAGCACGAGGCGCAGGTAGCTCTCGGTGTAGCCGACGAGGCTGCTGCGGGTGCCCCGCTCGGGCCCTGACGTGACGAACTCGGACAGGCGCTTGCCGACCACCACGAAGAGCGACCCGAAGCCCGTGACGATGAGGAACCACGGGCTCACGGGTATGCCGGTCGCCGCCCCACCTGCGATGGCGCGCAGGAGGAAGCCGGCGGAGACCAGGACGAGCTCGATCACCGGCTCTCGTTTGAGCCGCGTCGTGTAGAGGGCGGACAGGGCGAGGTAGGCGAGGACCACCCAGCGCAGTGAGGCCGCCGGCCACGCGAGTGCCGTCGCCGCGACGGCCAGCAGGGCGGAGAGCGCCAGCGCCGAGGGAGGTGACACCCGCCCCGACGCGACGGGACGGTAGCGCTTGGTGGGGTGTCGTGCGTCTGCCGGGGCGTCGATGACGTCGTTGAGGCAGTAGCCGGCGCTCGCGGCCAGGCAGAGCGCGACGAAGGCCTGGACGGTGGCGAGCAGGACCGCGCGGTGCAGCAGTGCCCCCGCCGCCAGTGGCACGGCGGTGACGACCAGGTTCCGCGGCCAGAGCCGCGGCCGGGTCAGCTGCAGCAGCGCAACGGCCCCGGAGGGCGTGCGGGCGGCAGTCGTCGTGGCCATCAGCGCAGGGTGATGTAGAAGAAGTCGCGCTGGTCGGGGGACAGGTAGCGGTTGGTGGCGTCCGGCATCGTGGGCAGCAGGTTCTGCGCGGTCATCCCGCCACCGGGGGTGGGCAGCCAGCGGGAGAAGGCGACCATCCCGGGGTGCATGTCGAGCTCGACCGCCCGCACCGCGTGGGCGTCGACCAGGGCGTCGACGAGCACCTCGAGGGTCATGTGGTTGCCGGCGACGTAGACGAGGTTGCCCTGCGCGTCCACGCCCAGGCCGGAGCGCCAGGTGTACTGCCGCTGGTTCGCCGCCACACCCCAGGGGCCGCTGGCGTCGGCGATCCCGGGGGCCGCCGCCCCACCGTCGACCACGAGGTGGAGGTTCTGACGCACGGCTAGGACGCTCGGCGACATGGAGACGTCGCGTCCCCATGCACCGATCGCCGCCCGCCCGGTTCGGTCGATGACGACCGAACCGGCGCCTGGCTGCAGGGGTCTCGAGAAGCGGCCGTCCTCGTAGAAGCCGCCGAGGAGGTCCTTGAACCGCCAGCCGGAGTTGAAGGTCGCCACGAGCCGGGGCACGTCACCCGGTGTCACCCGAGCATTGCCCGGCCACGGCGGTCCGCCGGGCTGTGTCGTCCCCGCCACCAGGTGCGCGACGGTGTCGGCCGCTCGGATCCACGCGACGCCGGCGACGATGCTGGCGTGGGCCGGATCGGGCTGCAGGAAGGTCGTGTACATCGACGGCACGCCACGAGCGTCCACGCGGCCGGCGACCCATCGCCCCTCACCGGGGATCGGCCGCGTCCCTGTCGGGATCGTGACTGCCTCCGGAGCCGTCGAGGGGGCAGGCGGCGCCGGCGACGACGCCCCGAGTCCCGGTCCGGTCTGGGTGGCGCCCGGCCTGGGTGAGGGCGCCGTCAAGTTGGGCAGGTCGGATGCCGACGGTGGCGCGTCGGCCGGTGGGTTGCGGAACCACCAGTTCTCGACGGCATCAACGATGCCGGCACCGCCGTTGTCGCGGATCCACTCCACCGACTTGACCGTCCAGGACGCGTCGCCGGGCGTCGTCAGCGCCCTGACGTACGAGGTGCCGACCACGGCCAGCGCGAGGAGCGCCGCGACGACGGCGCTGCGTCTGACGAGGCGCCTGCGCGGGGAGCCCGGACGGCCCTCGCGGTGCGAGCGACGGACGAGTCGATGCATCATCAGGCTCACCCCTCAGCTCCGGCAGCCCTGGCCGCCATGCTGAGCAGGCCGGCTGGGAAACCGCTGGGTGTTGCCCCGCGCCTCGGGGCGGCGGCTGGCGGGTGCTGGCCGGATAGGGGACATGACCCCTTGTCATGCAAGTCCCCGCTTGCCTATCCTGTGGATGTGGCCGACGTGTACCGGGCGCTCGACGACGAGACGAGGCGCCTCATCCTCGACGAGCTCTCGGCGAGGGACGGGCAGAGCCTGTTCCAGCTGTGCACGGTCCTGACGACACGTCACGGCGTCCGCTCGACTCGTCAGGCGATCTCGCAGCATCTGGCCGTGCTCGAGGACGCCGGCCTCGTGACCAGCGAGCGCCGGGGCCGCACCAAGCTGCACTTCTTCCACCCAGGACCGCTCGAAGCCATCACCCGGCGATGGCCGACCACCCGAAGGGACGCGACATGAGGATCCAGCTGACAAGCATCTACGTCGACGACCAGCGAGCCGCCCTCGCCTTCTACACCGATGTCCTCGGCTTCACGAAGCGCCACGACGTCCCGATCGGCGAGCACTCCTGGCTGACCGTCGTGTCTCCGGACGTGCCCGACGGGCCGCAGCTGCTCCTCGAGCCGGCTGAGCACCCGGCGGTGGGGCCCTACCGCGACGCGCTCGTCGAGGACGGGATCCCGTTGGCGCAGTTCGCCGTCGACGACGTCGAGGCGGACTTCGAGCGGCTCTCGGGCCGGGGCGTCACCTTCACCCAGCCACCGACCGACGTCGGATCAGCGGTGGTCGCCGTCTTCGACGACACGTGCGGCAACCTCATCCAGCTCATCGCCCAGAAGGCGGTCCCTGCCTGAGGCGGACCGGCCGGGCGGAGACCCGCCGCCGGCCCCGGCGACCGGACCCGCGGCCTACCTCGGCCAGCGCTTGGGTGGGGTGGTGTTCCGGCGGAGGCCCTGGATGTCGGCCTGCGCCCGGCGCTGCCGACCGCGTTCGCGCAGGTGCCCGACCGCCATCGTGATGCCGAGCACCACCAGGAAGATGGCGACGATGAGGAAGAAGCCCGCCTTCATGCCGATCGGGTGGTTCTGGGCCGGGGCCAAGGCCACTCGTGCGTCGAGGCCGAGCCGGGCGATGGCCACGCTCGTCTGATGGTTCACCTCTGCATCATGCCCCCGTGGCCTGCAGCCGGCGCAGCCGCCCTGCCCGTCGCCTCCGGAAAGGGGCGCGGACGACGAAGCCGCAGGCGCCTCGGAGGACGCCTGCGGCTTCGGTGTGGAGCGAGCGACGGGAATCGAACCCGCGTATCCAGCTTGGGAAGCTGGCGCTCTACCATTGAGCTACGCTCGCCGGGCCGCCGACCGAACCCCTGACGGGGGACGTGCAAGGCGGCACGCGGCGTCAGTGTAGCCGACGCCGTGTCCGTGCAATGACCGCGACCCCGGGGGCCCACACCGTCATGGATCTCGCCAAGCAGACCGCCCTGATCGACCACGTGCGCCGGCGCGGGGGAGCCAGCTCGCAGGTGGCCGTGACCCTCGAGCAGTTCTTCGACGGCAACGACTGCGAGTGGTGCATCGCGCCGAACCGACCGGAGGACATGCCGCTCGAGACGGTGCAC
The DNA here is from genome assembly GCF_040702505.1 of Terrabacter sp. NPDC080008. Lineage (NCBI taxonomy): Bacteria > Bacillati > Actinomycetota > Actinomycetes > Micrococcales > Intrasporangiaceae > Terrabacter > Terrabacter sp. NPDC080008. Next base: position 44,969 of record NZ_JBFBLC010000008.1, on the reverse strand, counting down.
CGGGTCCTCGCCGACCTGCGCGACCACCCCGAGGTCCACGACGTCCGCGTCGAGCTCGACGTGCTCGAGTTCGCCGAGTTCCCCGACGACGAGTGGCCTTTCGCCAGTGGGGCAGCCGTCATCACGACCCTGGCGCCCGCGGAGGTCGACGTGCTCACGGCAGCCGCCGACACGCAGCCGAGCGGCGGTCCGGCCGCGGGCGCCGAATGGCTCGTCGACGCCCCCGCCGTCCCGGACGGCCACCACTACGTCGGGGTCTGGTGGGACTGATGGGCGACACCTCCGCGGTCGTCGTCGGGGAGCTCGAGCAGCTCACCGACGCCATCTGCTACCACGGCGAGGGGCCCGTGTGGTCGCCGTCGTGGGGCGGCCTGCGCTGGGTCGACATGCTCGCCGGCGACGTCCTGTCGCTGCGGCCCGACGGCACGGTCGACCGGGTGCACGTCGGCAAGGTCGCCGCCTTCCTGCGCCCCCGAACCAACGGCGGGTGGGTGGTCGCCACCGAGCGGGGCCTGGCGCGCGCGGACGAGGCGGACGGCATACCCACGCCGTGGTTCGACCTGTGGGACGACCCGTCCATCCGCATGAACGAGGGTGGAGTCGACAGCGAGGGCCGCCTCTGGGCCGGGACCATGGGCTACGACAAGACCGCGGGCCGCGCCACGCTCTACCGCGTCGACGCAGCCGGTGACGTGACGGTCGTGCAGCCGGACGTCACCATCTCCAACGGCATCGACCTCTCGCCGGACCACCGCCACGCCTACTACGACGACACCCCGACCGGACGCACCGACGTCTTCGACGTGGTCGAGGGCGAGCTGGTCAACCGGCGTCCGTTCGTCGGTCACGCCACCGGCGGACCGGACGGCCTGACCGTCGACGCCGCCGGCAACGTGTGGGTCGCGCTCAACGGCGCGAGCCGGGTGCGCTGCTACTCGCCGCAGGGCGGCGTGCTCGCCGAGGTCGTGCTGCCCGTGCGGCTCGTCACCGCCTGCACCTTCGGCGGCGAGGACCTGCGCGACCTCTACGTCACGACCTCACGCGAGGACCTTGAGCAACCCGAGCCGCAGGCCGGCGCGCTCTTCCGCGTCCGGGTCTCGGTGCCGGGACAGCCGGTGCGCGCCTTCGCCGGCTGAGCGGGCACCCGCGCCGGCGGCCGAGCACGTATGCCGTCCCGCTGGGCTCGCGTTATAGCCTCGTCCCGTGCTGCTCTCCGACAAGGACATCCGGGCCGAGATTGCTGCCGAGCGCGTCGTCCTCGACCCGTGGGACCCGAAGATGGTCCAGCCCTCGAGCGTCGACGTCCGGCTCGACAAGTTCTTCCGGCTCTTCGACAACCACAAGTACCCCTACATCGACCCGGCGGCCGAGCAGCCCGACCTGACCCGACTCGTCGAGGTCGGCCCGGAGGAGGACAGCTTCGTGCTGCACCCGGGGGAGTTCGTCCTCGGCTCCACGCTCGAGACCGTCACCCTGCCCGACGACCTGGCGGCGCGCGTCGAGGGCAAGAGCTCGCTCGGTCGCCTCGGCCTGCTGACGCATGCCACCGCCGGCTTCGTCGACCCCGGCTTCTCCGGGCACGTGACGCTCGAGCTGTCCAACGTCGCGACCCTGCCGATCATGCTCTACCCCGGCATGAAGATCGGCCAGCTCTGCTTCTTCCGGCTCAGCTCACCGGCCGAGAACCCCTACGGCTCGGCGACCTATGGCTCGCACTACCAGGGCCAGCGCGGCCCGACCGCGAGCCGCTCGTTCGCGAACTTCCACCGCACCCAGGTGTGAGCGCAGAGCCCGCCCCCGGCGCCGAGCCGGGCCTGCCGCCCGACGCCGACCCGGTCGCTCCGACCGACCCGGCCGAGGCTTCCCTGCTGCCCGTCCTGTCCTGGGACGCGCGGCCGGACGGTGCGACCGTCGTGGCCCTCGTCATGCACGGCGGTGCGGTCGAGGGCCTCGAGGTGAACCGGCCGTGGTCGCACGCCGTGGCCCGCCTCGTCCCGTTCGCCCGTGCCCTCAAGCGGGTGCCCGGACCGATGGCGGTCGCCCGGCTGCGCTTCCGCGTCCGCGGCTGGAACGACGACGCGATGCCCGTCGAGGACGCGAGGTGGGCGCTCGAGCAGGTGCGGACGGCATACCCCGGTGTCCCGATCGCGCTCGTCGGCCACTCGATGGGCGGCAGGGTCGCGCTCTTCGTCGGCGACGACCCGGCGGTGCGGCTCGTCATCGGGCTGGCCCCGTGGGTCGAGCCCGGCGACCCCCACCCCGGGGCGGGCACCCGGACCGTCGCCATCCACGGCGACCGTGACGTCATCTGCTCGCTGGCGCGCACCCGAGAGGCCGTCGAGCACATGCAGGCCGAGGGCCTCGATGCCTCGCTGGTGCGCATCGCACGTGCCGACCATGCGATGCTCGTGCGGTCCCGGCTCTGGACCGCGCTCGTGACCGAGGTCGTGGCGGCCACCTTCGCCCGCGAGCTGGGCAGCACGGGGGAGCCCCGTTCGGGTCCGATCGGCGCCGTCGTGGCGCAGGTGGTGCACTCCGGGGGAGTCACGGTCGACATCTGACGCGGCGCAGGGGGCGCACGACGTTGGACGAGCACCGAGGGCGTATCGCCGCAGGCGGGTACCTTGAACCCCATGATCCGCTTCGAGCGCGTGACCAAGCGGTACGACAGTGCCCCGGGCTCCGAGGGAGACGAGGCGGCCGCGGCGGTCGACGACCTCACCCTCGAGGCGCCGACAGGCAAGATCACCGTCCTCGTCGGGCCCTCCGGCTGCGGCAAGACGACGACCCTGCGCATGGTCAACCGGATGATCACCCCGACGTCCGGCACCATCACCATCGACGGCCGTGACACCGCCTCGCTCGACGTCGCCGAGCTGCGCCGCGGCATCGGCTACGTCATCCAGGCGGCCGGCCTCTTTCCGCACCGCACCGTCCTCGACAACGTCACCACGGTGCCGCGCCTGCTCGGCACCGACAAGAAGGCGGCGCGCACCCGGGCCATGGAGCTCATCGAGCGCGTCGGGCTCGACCCGGCTCTCGCCGCCCGCTACCCGGCGCAGCTCTCCGGCGGCCAGCAGCAGCGCGTCGGCGTGGCCCGGGCGCTCGCGGCCGACCCGCCCGTGATGCTCATGGACGAGCCCTTCTCGGCCGTCGACCCCGTCGTGCGCGAGCAGCTGCAGAACGAGTTCCTGCGACTGCAGTCCGAGCTCGGCAAGACCATCCTCTTCGTCACCCACGACATCGACGAGGCGGTCAAGCTCGGCGACCAGGTGGCGGTCCTGCGCGTGGGCGGCATTCTCGCGCAACTCGATTCGCCGGCGAAGCTGCTCGCCGACCCGGTAGACGACTTCGTCGCCGGCTTCGTCGGGCGTGACCGTGGCTACCGTGCCCTCTCGTTCGCGGCCGCCCCCGAGCTGTCCCTCACCGAGGAGCCGACGGTGCGCCTCGGTGCGACCGCCGACGAGGTACGGGCAGTCGGTAGGCCGTGGGTGCTGTGCGTCGGCGACCACGGCGAGCCGGTCGGCTGGGTGCGTGCTGCGGCCGTCGAGTCCGAGGTGACGCGCACCCTGCTCCACCGCGGCGGCACCGTCGCCTCCACGTCGGGCTCGCTGCGCGCCCTCCTCGACGCGGCCCTGTCATCCCCCAGCGGGCGTGGCGTCGTCGCGGACGACGAGGGGCGGCTCGTCGGGACCATCCGGGCCTCCGAGGTGCTGCCGGCCATCGAGACGCGCCGTGACGCGGGCACGCCCGAGGGGGCGACCGCCCGGTGACCTGGGCCCTGGACCACCTCGACCAGATCCTGACGCGGGCCGTGCAGCACGCGTGGCTGGCCGGGCTCCCGCTCGTCATCGGCCTCGTCGTGGCGCTGCCGCTGGGCTGGTTCGCCGTGCGCCGGCCCCGGCTGCGGGCCGTCGTGCTGACCACGACCGGGCTGCTCTACACGATCCCGTCGCTGGCGCTGTTCATCCTGCTGCCGTCGATCCTGGGCACGAAGATCCTCGATCCCGTCAACGTCGTCGTCGCGATGTCGATCTACACCGTGGCCCTGCTGACGCGCACGGTCGCCGACGGCCTCTCGTCGATCGACCCCTTCACCCGTCAGGCGGCCGTCGCCATGGGCTACGGGTCCTTCGCCCGCTTCCGCGCCGTCGACCTGCCGCTCGCGGTCCCGGTCATCGCGGCGGGCCTGCGCGTCGCAGCGGTGAGCAACGTCAGTATCGTCAGCGTCGCCTCGCTCATCGGCATCTCGCAGCTCGGCTACTTCCTCACCGACGGCTACGCCCGGTCGTTCCCGACCGAGGTGTGGGTCGGCATCGTCGCCTGCCTGCTGCTCGCACTGGTCTTCGACGTCGTCATCCAGCTGGTCTCGCGCGTGCTGACCCCGTGGACGAGGGCGGTTCCGGCATGAACGCCAACGACGTCGTCGCCTGGTTCACCGACCCGGCCAACTGGCAGGGCACCGACGGAGTGCCCAACCGGGTGCTCGAGCACCTCGTCTACACCGCGATCACCCTGCTGCTCGCGCTCGTCATCGCCATCCCGCTCGGCGCCTTCGTCGGCCACACGGGCCGGATGCGCTGGCTCGTCACCGGGGCCAACGCCGCGCGTGCCGTGCCCAGCCTGGGCCTGCTCTTCGCGGTGTCGATGTTCGTCGGCCCGCTCATCCAGAGCGACCTCGCCTTCGTCATCCCGAGCATCGCCGTGCTGGTGCTGCTCGCCATCCCGCCCCTGCTCTCGGGCACGTATGCCGGCATCGACAGCGTCGAGCCCGCTGCCCGTGACGCCGCCCGGGGCATGGGCATGACCGGGTGGCAGGTGTTCGCCCGCGTGGAGGCGCCGTGCGCGCTTCCGCTCTTCCTCAGCGGGCTGCGCAGCGCGACCCTGCAGGTCATCGCCACCGCCACCATCGCGGCCTCGGTCAGCCTCGGCGGCCTGGGCCGCTACCTCATCGACGGGCTCGCCTCGCAGGACTACACGCAGATGGTCTGCGGGTCGATCCTCGTGGCCCTGCTGGCGCTCGCGGCCGACGGCGTCCTGGCGCTGGTCGAGAGGTATGCCGTCTCGCCGGGAATCTCGGGACGTGTCCCGCGTGTTGCCCGTTCACGCACCACCTCCGCCGATCCCGACCCCCATCCCGATTCCACCGACTCGACCGGCGCCACCGGCGCCAACCGTCCGGACCCCGACTCGCGGAACTCCGCGCTCTGGGCTTCGGGCAGCACCGGACCCGCGGAGGCGACCGCCGCCACGGGGACCCCATCCGAAAGGGACCGAACATGACACGCACGCGCTTCCTCGCCGCGGGCCTCCTGCTCGCCGCCGTCGTGCCGCTGGCCGCCTGCGGTGGCGGCGGCAACAACCCGCTCGACAACTCGTCGCAGCCGGCGGGCGGTTCCACCGGGGGCGGCACCGCCGCGGCCGGCTCCGTCAAGGTCGGCTCGGCCGACTTCCCCGAGGCCGCCCTGCTCGGCGAGATCTACGCCCAGGCGCTCGAGGCCAAGGGCATGAAGGTCGCCCGCCAGTTCAACATCGGCAGCCGTGAGACCTACCTCAAGGCCATCACCGGCGGCGAGGTCGACGTGCTGCCGGAGTACACCGGCTCGCTGCTCAACTTCTACGACAAGAGCGCGAGCGTCACCAAGCCGGACGAGGTCTACGCCGAGCTGCAGAAGAAGCTGCCGCAGGGCCTGACGGTCCTCGACAAGTCGGCCGCCGAGGACAAGAACTCCCTCGTCGTGACCAAGGACACCGCGAGCCAGTGGTCGCTCAAGGCGATCCCCGACCTCGCCGCCCACCAGGGCGACCTGACCATCGGGGCCCCGCCCGAGTTCAAGACCCGCCAGCAGGGACTCGTCGGCCTGAAGTCGGTCTACAACATCACCCCCAAGGAGTTCCGCCCGCTGCAGAGCCAGGCGACGGTCGAGGCACTGAAGAACGGCCAGGTCAAGGCCGCCAACATCTTCAGCACCGACCCGTCGATCGCCGCCAACGGCTTCGTCGTGCTCGAGGACCCGAAGAGCCTCTTCGGCTCCGACAACGTCGTGCCGCTCGTCCGCTCGGACAAGGCCGACAGCCTCAAGCCGGTCCTCAATGCGGTCTCGGCCAAGCTCGACACGAAGTCCCTCGCCGACATGGTCAAGCAGGTCGTCGTCGACAAGAAGGACGCCAGCGAGGTCGCCAAGACCTGGCTGGCGAGCGCCGGGCTCTCCTGAGCCGAGCCGTCCTCGTCACGTCCAGAGGCCCCCGCGTCGGATGCGGGGGCCTCTGTCGTGCGCCGACCGCGTCGTCGTGGGTCCCGCGTCCGTCGAGCGGAGGGCACCAGCCGGGCTGACTCGGCTATGGAGGGAATGTAACACTTCCGAGAATGGTTCTCATTGCAGTCGCGAGAAACGCGACCCAGAGACCCGGAGGAGCCCCCATGGCCAAGCACAACGAGCTGCGTCCTGTCGTCACCCTGCGCTCGACGGCGGGCACCGGCTACAGCTACGTGACGCGCAAGAACCGCCGCACCGACCCCGACCGTCTGGTGCTGCGCAAGTTCGACCCGATCGTCCGCGAGCACGTCGAGTTCCGCGAGACCCGCTGACGACCGAACCCGTCACGACAGCCGGTGGCCACGTCCCTTCCGGGACGTGGCCACCGGCATACCCGAGGGTGCGTATGCCGCCGGGCTCAGCCGGCGAGGCTGCGCGCCTTGCGCGTGGGCGTCGTCTCCCGGACCGCGGGGTCGCTCACCGGCCACGACACGACGACGGGGTCGGGCACCAGCGGCGAGAAGGCCGCCATGACGTCGATGCCGTCGCGGAGCAGCTTGACCAGGCGCTCCTCGGGGTCGTCGATGCAGGCGCGGGCGATGCCGTCGACGGCCAGCGCCGCGACCTTGGCGGCGTTCGAGGGCCGCACGGCCGCGGGGTTGAACCCCATACGGGCCAGGTGGATCCGTGCCCAGCGCTCGGCCGCAGGAGAGCTCGTGAGCGCGGCGCGGGACGCTGCAGACAGGTGACCGGCGGGCCGGCCGTCCTGCTCGGCGAGCACCCGCTCGGCGTTGAGGATGGCGAGCGCCATGAGGTTCTGCCGCTCCTGTGCGGCGACCGGCAGGGCAGCCCGGGCAGCCGTCAGCAGCAGCGCCGTGGTGGCGCGCGGGTCGTCGGGATTGAGACCGACCACCTCGGGGATCATCATCACGAGCCGCTGGCGGTGGGTGTCGTCGAGCATGTCGTTGACACACCGCGCCAGGGTCGCGAGCACCGGATGAGTGCAGGTGGGGTGGTCGCTCCACCGCTCGCCGGCCAGGAACGAGGCCATCTCCATGAAGCACGCTCCCTTGCGGGGGCTGCGGTGGCGGCCGCGTGACAGCACCGGCACGCCGTCGGGAACGAAGGGGGCTCGTCGTGACATCGTCGCTCCTCGGGCTTTTCCTGAAGGATCCTGCGGGCGGGTCTTTTCATGGTGCGCCTCGATCGGCGAGTTGACCACCCCTTTGACACACCTGCCAGCCGCATACCCGCCGGCTCGCCGCCCATTCAGGCCTCCCGCCCCATTCAGGCGTCCCGGCCCGGTGACGACGAAGCCCACGGCACACGCCGGGGGTCCGGGTGTGCCGTGGGCTCGGGTCGGGTGGCCGCGCTCAGGCGACGGGGGCTGGCTCCGGGTCGGGCTGCGGCTCCGGCTGCTCCGCCTCGGCGTCCCCGTTGCCGCCGTCGCCGCGGCGGACGGCCGCGAGCAGCATCTGGGCGACGTCGACGACCTCGACCTCGTCGGTGGCCTTGCCGTCCTGGATGGCGGCGTTGAGGCCGTCGGAGAGCATCACCTTGCAGAAGGGGCAGCCGATCGCGATCCGGTCGGCGCCGGTGGCCAGCGCCTCCTCGGTGCGGTTGGTGTTGATCCGCGTGCCGAGCTTCTCCTCCATCCACATGCGGGCGCCACCGGCGCCGCAGCAGAACGACTTCTCCTTCGACCGCTCCATCTCGGCGTACTCGACGCCGGGCAGGATCTGCAGCAGCTCGCGCGGCGGGGCGTACACCTGGTTGTGCCGGCCGAGGTAGCAGGGGTCGTGGTAGGTGACCTTTGCGCCGGTGGAGGCAGCGCCGGTCTGGGCGCTCTCGCCCGGGCGGGCGACCGGCGTGAGGCGCTTCTCGCGGACCAGTCGGTTGAGCAGCTGCGTGTGGTGCAGCACCTCGTACTGCCCGCCGAGCTGCGGGTACTCGTTCTTGATGGTGTTGAAGCAGTGCGCGCAGGTGACGACGATCTTCGTCGCCCCGACCTCGTTGAGGGTCTCGACGTTCTGCTGGGCGAGCATCTGGAAGAGGAACTCGTTGCCGGCGCGGCGGGCCGAGTCACCGGTGCAGGCCTCGCCGTCGCCGAGGACGGCGAAGGAGACGCCGGCCGTGTGCAGCAGCTCCGCGACCGCGCGCGTCGTCTTCTTGGCGCGGTCCTCGTAGGCGCCGGCGCAGCCGACCCAGAAGAGGTAGTCGACCTCGTCCAGGTCTTCGACGTCCTGGCCGACCTGCTTGACTTCGAAGGGCAGGTCCTTGGCCCAGTCCATCCGCAGCCGCGGGGCCAGACCCCACGGGTTGCTGTTCTTCTCGAGGTTCTTGAAGAGGCCGTTGAGCTCGGCGGGGAAGGCCGACTCGATGAGGTTCTTGTAGCGGCGCATGTCGACGATCGCGTCGACGTGCTCGATGTCGACGGGGCACTGCTCGACGCAGGCGCCGCACGTGGTGCAGGACCAGAGGACGTCCTCGTCGATGACGGCGTCGGGCCCGTGCGGGTTGTACGCGCCGAGCGGGTTGCGGATGTCGTAGCCGGTCTCGCCGACGAGCTGCTCGGTCGCGACCGCGGCCTTCGTCTCGTCGCTGAAGCCGTCGGCCGTCTCGATGCCGCCCGCGCGCACCTCCTCGGACGCGAGCAGCCACGGCGCCTTGGCGTGTGCGTGGTCGCGCAGCGTCATGACGAGCAGCTTGGGGGAGAGCGGCTTGTCGGTGTTCCAGGCCGGGCACTGGCTCTGGCAGCGACCGCACTCCGTGCAGGTCGTGAAGTCGAGCAGGCCCTTCCACGTGAAGTCCTCGACCTTGCCGACGCCGAGCGCCGCGTCCTCGTCGAGCTCGTCGACGTTCTCGAAGTCGAGCGGCTTGCCGTCGACCTTGATCGGCTGCAGCTCGGCGAGGCTCGTGCGCCCGTCGGCGTGGCGCTTGAAGAAGATGTTGAAGAAGGCGAGGAAGCGGTGCCACGCGACGCCCATCGTCGGCTGCAGCGCGATGGTGATCATCCACGCGAAGGAGATGAGGATCTTGATCGCGGCGATGACGACGATGAGGTTCTCGATCGTGCCGACGGACAGGCCGGTGAAGAAGTTGCCGATCCAGCCGGTGAGCGGGAAGTGCAGGGCGGTGTCGTAGCCGGTGCCGGTCTCGCGGGCCAGGGTCCACTCGAGCGCTCGGAGCAGGCCGATGCAGATGGTGACGCCGAGGATCGTCAGCTCGACGTAGTAGGCCTGCCAGAAGGTCGAGCCGAAGAACCGGCTGCGGCGGCCGTCCTCGCCGGGAGCCGAGCGCGGGTGCTGCCTCTGCCGGATGGCCATGAGCACGAGGATCGAGATGAAGCCGGCGAAGGCGAAGAAGTCGGTGATCCACTCGTAGAGGAAGAAGTGGCCGATCACCGGCAGCTCGAAGGACGGCTCGAAGAGCTGCCCGAAGGCGTTGACCAGCGTGAAGAAGAGGATGCCGAAGCTGATCATCGTGAACCAGTGCGCGGCCGCGACGACGGGCAGCCGCGACATGCGGGTGTGGCCGAGGAACTCGCGGAACAGCGTTCGGGTGCGCGCGCCCTTGTCGTCGCCGCGGAACTCCGGCTGCCCGAGCCGGAACGTCGCGAGGAAGCGGTTGATCGTCTTGGCGAACAGGGCGACCGCGACGGCGGTGACGCCGAGGCACACGACGACGGCGACGATCTGGAGGGCACTCATGCCGGCGAGTCTACTGACGGGTTAACCACGAGCTCGCGAATGTGACGGCCGTCGCGACGTGACGCTCGTCCCCCTTCGTCCCCTCCGTTCCGGCACGACCCGGCACGACCCGGCACGACCGGGGCGGGACGGCATACGCCCTCTGCCCTGGGTATGCGTGGAGTGCCCGAAGGCGACCGCATGGCGGTCGCCTGGTTGGCAGGGGATAACGTCCTGTTGGAATATGCATAAGCAGGGTCCGGTTGCCGTAGACGAACGAGTCATCGACGGTTCGCCGAACCCACAGTGAAAGGGCACCCGCACATGCCGATTTACGACGACGTGACCAAGCTGGTCGGCAACACGCCGCTCGTGCGCCTCAACAAGGTGACCGACGGCGCGCAGGCGACGGTGGCGGCCAAGCTCGAGTTCTACAACCCCGCCAACTCCGTCAAGGACCGCATCGGCGTCGCCATCGTCGACGCTGCGGAGGCCAGTGGCGAGCTGAAGCCGGGCGGCACCATCGTCGAGGCCACCTCCGGCAACACCGGTATCGCGCTGGCGATGGTCGGCGCCGCCCGCGGCTACGCCGTGGTGCTGACGATGCCCGAGTCGATGAGCAAGGAGCGCCGCGCGCTGCTGCGCGCGTTCGGCGCCGAGCTCGTCCTCACCGACCCCTCGACCGGCATGAAGGGCGCGGTCGCCAAGGCCGAGGAGATCGCCGCCGAGCGCGGCGGCGTGCTGGCCCGCCAGTTCGCCAACGCGGCCAACCCCGAGATCCACCGGAAGACGACCGCCGAGGAGATCTGGAAGGACACCGACGGCGAGGTCGACATCGTCGTCGCCGGCATCGGCACCGGTGGCACGATCACCGGTGTCGGCCAGGTGCTCAAGTCGCGCAAGCCCGACGTCAAGATCATCGCCGTCGAGCCCGCCGAGTCGCCGATCCTCAACGGCGGCCAGCCCGGTCCGCACAAGATCCAGGGCCTCGGCGCCAACTTCGTGCCCGACATCCTCGACACCGAGATCTACGACGAGGTCATCGACATCGACGCCGAGACCTCCGTGAAGTGGGCGCGCCGCGCGGCCACGGAGGAGGGCCTGCTCGTCGGCATCAGCTCCGGCGCCGCCATCGCGGCCGCGGTCCAGGTCGCGCAGCGTGAGGAGAACAAGGGCAAGACGATCGTCGTGATCATCCCCTCGTTCGGCGAGCGCTACCTGTCGACCATCCTCTTCGAGGGCCTCGTCGACTGACATGAGCTCTGCACCGAAGTGGGAGCGGGAGCGGCGGACGGCCGAGCAGCCGCTGACGCTGGTGCGTGGTGACGGCGGAGCCGGCGCCGCGCACGCCGCCGAGCGCAGCGAGAGCCCGGAGCACATGTATGCCGGCCCGCTGGGTCTCGTGCGCAAGCTGGCCGACCGTGCGCTCGAGGACGTCGACGGCGCGATCGCGCGGGACCCCGCTGCGACCTCACGGCTCGAGGTGGTGCTCACCTCTCCCGGGCTGCACGCCATCTGGGCGCACCGCGGCCTGCACGAGCTGTGGAAGCGTCCGGGCGGCCGGCTGCCGGCACGGGTCCTCGCCACGGTGGCGCGCTCGGTCACCGGGGTGGAGATCCACCCCGCGGCCCGCATCGGGCGGCGCTTCTTCATCGACCACGGCATGGGTGTCGTCATCGGCGAGACGGCCGAGGTCGGCGACGACGTCATGCTCTACCACGGCGTCACGCTGGGCGGCCGGTCGCTCCAGCACGTCAAGCGGCACCCCACCGTGGGCAACCGCGTGACGATCGGCGCCGGCGCCCGCGTGCTCGGCGCGATCCAGGTCGGCGACGACGTGCAGATCGGTGCGAACTCCGTTGTCGTCAAGGACGTCCCGTCCGGAGCGGTGGCGACCGGCATACCCGCGGTGGTGCGCTTCCCGAAGCGGGACGCGACCAACCAGTGGCTCGACCCCGCCATGTACATCTGAGCGCTCCCTCTCAGAGAGCAGGGCCCCGACCGCGATCCGGCCGGGGCCCTTCGCCGTGCCCCGGGCGGCCGTGAGTGCCAGACTCCGAGGCGTGGAAGGCGCTCCCGACGAGGCGACGCGCGTCGCCGCGGCAGCGAGCGGGACGGCATACGCGGTGGTCGTGCCCGCTCCTGCACCCGGCCCCGGCAGCTGGGCCGGCGCACCGAGCGCGGCCCTCGACGACGACGGCGGGTTCGTCGTGGCCTACCGGGTACGCACCCCGGAGTCGCGCGGGAGTGCGACCGTCGTGGGTCTGGCTCCCGACGGCGAGCGCCTGACGCCGGTCGTGCGCCTCGAGAAGGAGCGCTTCGGCGCGGAGTCGCTCGAGCGGCCGGCCCTCGTGCGCACAGAGGCCGGACAGTGGCGCCTCTACGTCTCGTGCGCGACGCCGGGCAGCAAGCACTGGCGCATCGACGTCCTCGAGGCAGGAGATCCGGCTGGGCTGCAGTCCGCGGAGCCGAGAACCGCCTTCGCCGGTGACACGCAGACGGGCGTCAAGGACCCCGTCGTCCGGCGAACCGCGCGGGAGTGGCAGGCGTGGGTCTGCTGCCACCCACTCGACGTCGCGGGCGAGGAGGACCGCATGGTGACGAGGTATGCGACCAGCGAGGACGGCCTGACGTGGCGATGGCGGGGAGTCGCCCTCCGTGGCCGGGCCGGCAGCTGGGACGCCCGCGGCGCCCGCGTGACGGCAGTGCTGCCCGACGGATCCGCCACCTACGACGGGCGCGCGAGCACGGCCGAGAACTTCTCCGAGCGCACCGGCACGGCGGTGCCCGGCGCCGCACCCGGCGAGCTCCTGGCCGTGGGGGACGCCCCGGTGAGCGAGGTGCGCTACCTCGCCGTGGTGCCGCTGCCGGACCTGTCGGCGGGGTCCGGGCCGTCGGCGCCGACGGGTCGCTACCGCCTGTTCTACGAGGCGCCGCTCGCCGACGGCAGCCACGAGCTGCGCACGCGGCTGGTGACGGAGGCGCTCCCCGCGCGCGGGTGAGCGAACCCGTCGATCTGGGGACAGGGCGCCCACGGACCACCACACTGGTCGGAGAGCGACCGTCCTCCCTCACTGGTCGACATGCCTCCGGCGCACAGGTCCGGACGGGTTGGCCGACCGCGGTCTGCTCCGAGGTGAGTGATGGACAGACTGCCGGTCATCTACGTGCGCGGCTACGCCGGGACCACCGCCGGGATAAACGCACAGGTCGACGATCCCTTCTACGGGTTCAACGAAGGCGCGACCCACATCCGCGTCGGCGGGGACGGGAGTCCTGCGTACTACCAGTTCGAGGGTCCGATGCTTCGCCTCATGGCGGACGAGAACTACCGGCTGCTCGTGCGCGGCGACCAGCAGCACTACCTCGAGTCTGCCGACGACGGGTCGGTGCCACCGGAGTCCCTGTGGGTCTACCGCTTCTACGACCAGGCGGCCACCACCTTCGCCCAGCCCCCGCCGGAGGGGGTCCTTACACGACTGTGGGACCGGATCCACCAGAGCGTCACCGCCGACGGGTTCGACATCGAGGCGGCCGCCGCCGGCCTCTACGACCTCGTGATGCTCGTGCGCGCTAAGACCGGAGCCCCACAGGTGTTCCTCGTCGCGCACTCGATGGGCGGCCTCATCTGCCGCAGCATGATCCAGAAGGTGTGCGCCGAGCAGGGGCGGCTGCCGGCGAAGGAGGTCGTGGCCCGGCTGTTCACCTACGGCACGCCGCACGGGGGTATCGCCTTCGACATCGGGGCCCTCGACTGGGCGCAGGAGGCGTTCGGACCGGCCGGAGCCGACATCTTCTCGCCGCCGAAGATGTACGGCTACCTCACGCCGGGCAAGCAGTTCGGCGACCTCCCCGGTCCGGGGGACGACTGGGATCCGCAGGCGCTCGATCCTCAGGTCCTGCCTCCCTCGCGCGTCTTCTGCCTCGTCGGCACCGACCCGAAGGACTACGGCCCGTCCCAGGTCGTCGTCGGCCCCAAGAGCGACGGCCTGGTCACCATCGAACGGGCGTACGTGCGCGGCGCCCACCGGTCCTACGTCCACCGGTCGCACTCCGGGCGCTACGGCGAGGTCAACTCCGAGGAGGGCTACCAGAGCCTGCGCCGCTTCCTCTTCGGTCGCTGGGGAGCGACCATCGCGCTCCGCGGTCTGCCGGCATACCCCTCCGACATGGACACCCGGCCGGAGGCCGACCGGTGGCCGGTCTGGCAGGCGGACATGAGCCTGACGATCCGCGGGCTGCCGATCGTGCTCAGCGAGCAGCTGGCCGAGCACTGGTGTCCGATCCAGATCAACCAGGAGCTGGCGCGACACGTCGACACGGCGGACACGCCTGTGCCACTGGCGAGCACGTTCCTCATGGACCCCCGCCACGAGGCGGAGCTCGCGCTCGAGCGCCACGAGCAGGCTCGGCCCCCGGCGCATGGCGGCAGGCTGCGCTACGTCCTGACGCTCCGCGTCTTCAAGCTCGTCGAGACCACGAGCGGCTTCCTCTTCGCGGACCACCTCGAGCAGGTGCCGGAGTGGGCCGACACGCTCATCGTCGACGTGGGGCCCGGCCAGGACGGCGACGGGCTGACGGCCTGGGCCGCCTGGAACAGCGAGGTCAGCGGCCCCATCGACCTCAACGACCCGATCACCGAGGGGCTCCCCCCGGGGCGAAGGGCTGCGCTCGCGTTCGAGCCGACGGCGGACGGGCAGACCTCTCGCGTAGAGCTGCCCGACGTGGCGAAGACCCTCCAGGTCCTGGGCGACCAGGCCTACCTGAGGCTCACCGTCACCGACCGGCTCGGCGAGACGAGGCCCTGACTGCAGATGCGTGGTCCCAGGGCGTCATCCACACCAAGGACCTCCGCGCCGAGCTCGACGCCCACTGCGTCCTGCTCGTCCCCCGGCCTGCCGGCGGGACGCCGCACCCGTGGCCGCACCGGCCGCGCTGTCCGGCACGGCCGCCGAGCTCACCTTTGCGTCACGACTCGCGCGGATGGTGAGCCGGGCAATCTCGACATTCGAAACGGGACCAAGCAGATTTCCTACCAGTTGGGTGGGGAATCTCTTCCTGCAAGAGCGGTAAGTCGACAGTGAATCCCACTGTCCCAGAATCGTTTTCGCTCACCGCGACATTGCGCCACCATGTGGCAATCCACTGCCTTTCGGTGGTCTGGCGCGGTTGCCTGCTTCGTGTCCGTGTGCGTACGCTCACCACAGGTCACGAGTTCCAGTGCACAGCCCCGGCTTGCTGGACAGCAACCCTCCTCCGCGGCGGGGTGCTCCGGGTGAAGACCTGGCCGGTCGCCGATGGCGCCGGCAAGCGCGGACTCGTTGATCGGGTCCCGGAGACCCGAGGAGCAGCGATGAGCGCACGGACGACCACCCTGGTGGCCCGTCGGCACGTCGACCTGCTTCGCGTCTCCAGCGCGCTCTGTCGTCGGTGACGCACCGCTCAACTCGCGTGCACTGACGCGACCGCGGGCGGGGCGCGCCCCGGACGCACGGCGATCCCGCGTGCCGTGGCGCGCCGACGCAGACCCCTATCCACGCCACCCGTCCCCGACGGGCGTGCCCGTGTCCCCAGGAGACCCTAAGTGTCCACCACCTCCGTCCCGAGAACCGCTCAGGCGGCACCTTCCCCATCCGCTCCTGCTCCACCGCCCGCGACGGCCGTACTCACCGCCGTGCCCGACACGTCGTCCGTCCTCACCGTGGTCCCTCGTCGCACGCCGTGGACCTGGGTAGGTGTGGCGGGCGTGCTCGTCCTCGTCGCGATGTTCGTCAACGGGCTCGCCACCAACCCCGGCTGGGAGTGGTCCACTTTCGCTGCGTACTTCGCCAGCGAGACGATCGTGCGCGCCCTCGGCACCACCATCCAGCTCACCGTGCTTGGGACCGTGACGGGTTTCGCCCTCGGAGTCGTCCTCGCCGCAATGCGCCTGTCCCACAACGGTTTCCTGCGCTCGGTCGCGTGGACTTACATCTGGGCCTTCCGATCGATCCCGCTCATCGTCCAGCTGCTCTTCTGGTTCAACATCGCCTACCTCTACCAGACCATCTCTTTCGGGCTGCCCTTCGGCCCCTCGTTCGGCAGCGTCGCCACCAACGACCTGTTCGGGGCCCTCGGCGCCGCCGTCCTCGGTCTGGCACTGCACCAGGCGGCCTACGCCGCCGAGATCATCCGCGGCGGCATCCTCGCGGTCGACGAAGGCCAGCGCGAGGCAGCCGCGGCCCTGGGCATTCCGCGCCTTCGCCAGTTCACCAAAGTCGTCCTGCCTCAGGCGATGCGCTCGATTCTGCCGAACGCCGCCAACGAGGTGATCAGCCTCTTCAAGGGCACCTCGATCGTGTCGGTGCTCGCGATCCCGGAGCTCTTCTATCAGGTGCAGGTCATCTACGGGCGCAACTCCCGGGTCGTGCCACTGCTGCTGGTCGCCACCGTCTGGTACATCGTGCTGACGACCCTGCTGTCGGTGGGGCAGTTCTACGTCGAGCGGCACTTCGCCAAGGGCAGCTCCCGCACGCTGCCACCGACCCCGCTGCAACGGCTGCGCGCGCGGCTGACCGGGTACTCCGCGCGGGCCACCAGCGCCCGCAGCGGGCGCGGCCGGACGGACAACTCCGGGACGGCGGAGGTGGCCCGATGAGCCCCACCAGCACAGCCGCTCCCGTCGTCGACCTGCGCGGCGTCACGAAGTCCTTCGGCGGCCACGTCGTCCTGGACGGGATCGACCTGCGGCTCGAGGAGGGCACGGTCACCGTCGTGCTCGGCCCCTCCGGCTCTGGGAAGTCGACGCTGCTGCGCACGATCAACCACCTCGAGAAGGTCGACCGCGGCCAGGTCCGCATCAAGGACACCCTCATCGGGTACCGGCAGTCCGGAGACCGGCTGCACGAGCTGTCGGAGCGCGAGGTCCTGCGCCAGCGCAGCCGTATCGGCTTCGTCTTCCAGCAGTTCAACCTCTTCCCGCACCTGACGGTCCTGGAGAACGTGGTGGAGGCGCCCGTGTCCGCCCAGCGGCGCGGTCGCTCGGAGGTGGAGGCGGAGGCCCGGCAGCTGCTCGCCCGGGTCGGCCTGTCCGACAAGGCGGCCGCGTACCCGCGGCAGCTCTCCGGCGGCCAGCAGCAACGCGTCGCCATCGCGCGGGCCCTCGCCCTGCAGCCCGACGTCATCCTCTTCGACGAGCCGACCTCGGCGCTGGACCCCGAGCTCGTCGGCGAGGTCCTCGACGTCATCAAGGAGCTGGCTCGCGACGGGGCAACGCTGGTGGTCGTCACCCACGAGATCGGCTTCGCCCGCGAGGTCGCCGACACCGTGGTCTTCCTCGACGCCGGCCGCCTCGTCGAGCAGGGGCCACCGGCCGAGGTCCTCGACAACCCACACCACGAACGGACGCGCGCCTTCCTCGACCGCGTCCTCTGACCCTTCGCCGCACCCTGCGGCATCCACACCCCCTCACCACGACTCGCACCGCCTCGGTGCCGAGAGGAGCTCCGCCATGTCCAACCACGACTCCCGCCCCGTCCACGCCGGCCCGGTCGCGACCACCTTCAACGCATCCCGCACCAGCCGGGCCTCGACCCTGCGGCTCACGCTCACCGGCTTCGCCGCCATCGCCGCGCTGACCGCGAGCGCCTGCTCCGGCCCCGCCGAAGCCAGCTCGTCAGGCTCCGCCGCCTCAGCCCGGCCCGGCGCCGCCGCGGCAGGCATCAACACCTCGCCGGCCCAGAAGCGGGTCACCGCCACCAAGGACGAGAAGGCGGCCGCTCTTCTCCCCGCAGCGATCCGTGAGCGCGGCACCATCACGGCTGCCAACGCAGGCGCCGGCGGCGGCACCCCGCCCCTCGTCTTCACCGCCGACGACGACAAGACGGTCATCGGCGTCGAGGTCGACCTCGCCCACCTCTTCGCCGACAAGCTCGGGCTCAAGGTCCAGACGCCGGCCACGAGCTGGGAGAACGTCTTCCTCGGGATCGACTCCGGCCGCTACGACGTCGCCCTGACCAACGTCACCGTCACCGAGGAGCGCAAGCAGAAGTACGACTTCGCCACCTACCGCAAGGACGACCTCGCCTTCGAAGCGCCCAAGGGTGGAACGTGGAAGGTCACCAGCGGCAAGGACATCGCCGGCAAGACCATCGCGGTCGGCTCCGGCACGAACCAGGAGAAGATCCTCCTCGACTGGAACAAGGCCAACGTCGCGGCTGGCCTCGCCCCGGCGAACATCAAGTACTTCCAGTCGCAGACCGACTACTACCTCGCGCTCGCCTCGCACCGCATCGACGCCTACTTCGGGCCCAATCCGAGCGTCGCCTACCACGTCGCCACGGGCGGCCAGACCGAGGCGATCGGTCACTTCTCCGGCGCCGGCGCGTCCCTCCAGGGCCTGATCGCCGTCCTGACGAAGAAGGGCTCGGGCCTGGCCGCGCCGTACGCCGCCGCCATCAACTCCGCCATCGCCGACGGCAGCTACGCCAAGGTCCTGGCCCGCTGGAACCTCAGCAGCGAGGCAGTCGCGAAGTCGCAGGTCAACCCTCCCGGACTGCCGAAGACCAGCTGAGCCCGGTCGACCGCCCACGCCGCACCCGAGCCAGGAGACCAGAACCCATGAGCACCAACCCGAGCCATCCACGAGCCAGTCGCCGCGTCATCGTCCTCGCGGCCACGCTGCTGACCACCGCCACGTCACTAGCTGCCTGCGCCGACCCTGTCGCCCCAGCAGCCCAGAAGGTCGACCCCAAGGACCTCGGCGGATCCAAGGTCCTGCCCGTCGCCTTCGAAACCTCCGCGAACCAGAAGCGCCCCGTCGCCACCCCCCACCCCGAGATCGCGGCCGAGCTGCCGGCCGACGTCCGCGCCAGCGGCCGGCTCGTCATCGGCAGCGGCGGCGCCGGTGGAGGCATCCCGCCGCTGGCCTTCACCGCCGACGACAACCGCACGCCGATCGGGGTGGAGGTCGACGTCGCCCATGTGGTGGCCGATGTCCTCGGGCTCAAACCGCAGGTGGAGACGACGAGCTGGGAGAACCTCTTCATCGGCGTCGACTCCGGCAAGTACCAGGTCGCCGTCTCCAACGTCGGCGTCTCCGAGGAGCGCAAGGAGAAGTACGACTTCGCCACCTACCGCCTGGGCCTTCATGCCTTCGAGGCCAAGAAGGGCTCAGGCCTGAGCGTCCGGGGACCCGCCGACATCTCCGGCAAGAGGGTCGCCGTCGGCTCGGGCACCCTGCAGGAGGCGATCCTGCTGCGCTGGAACGCCGAGAACCAGAAGGCCGGACGCGCTCCCGCCCAGCTCGTCTACTACCAGGGCGCCACCGAGTACTACCTCGCCCTCGACTCCGGACGCATCGACCTCTACCTGGGGCCGAACCCCACCGCGACCTACCACGTCGTCACGGCCGGCAAGACCCAGATCGTCGGCACCGTCTCGTCCAGCTACCCCATTCCAGGCAAGGTCGGCGTGCTGACGAAGAAGGGCAACGGGCTCGTCAAACCGATCTCCGACGCCATCAACGCCGCCATCGCCGACGGCAGCTACGCCCAGGTCCTGAAGCGCTGGGGCCTGACGGCCGAGGCCGTCCCGGCATCCGAGGTCAACCCCGCCGGGCTCCCCAAGCCCGCCGCCACCAAGTGAGGACCAGCCATGGCATCCATCGTCACGCTCTCCGGTAGCCCGTCCGCCCCCTCCCGCACCGAGGCGGTCCTCGGACACGTCGAACGACGGCTGCGCGCCCGGGGCCACGACGTCACCCGCGTCGTCGTCCGGGACCTGCCCGCCGACGCGCTCCTGCACGCCGACGGCGCGCACCCCGAGGTCGCGGCCGTGGTGGCGGCCATCGCCGACGCCGACGGCGTCGTCGTCACCACCCCCGTCTACAAGGCGGCCTACACCGGCGTGCTCAAGGCGCTGCTCGACCTGCTGCCGCAGTACGCGCTGCGGGGAAAGACCGTCCTGCCCGTGGCGACGGGCGGCAGCCCGGCGCACGTGCTCGCCCTCGACTACGCCCTGCGGCCCGTCCTCGTCTCGCTCGGGGCCGAGCACGTCACCCAGGGCTGGTTCGTGCTCGCCTCCGAGGTCACCGTCTACCCGCAGGACGCGGGGGTCCTGCTCGCCGAGTCCGCTGCCCGCAACCTGCACCTGGTGACCGAGTCGTTCCTGACCCACCTGGCCCGGCACCGCAGCCAGCTCGTCACGGAGACCGACGACGACGTGGTCCTTCGTGTCTCACCCCGCGACGACGCCGCCGCGCCACTGCTGGAGGACCTCGTCGTCGAGTACGGGACCCGCTACGGACTCTCGACCCCGAACACCCAGCTCACCGAGGTCCCTATCACCGACTTCGACGCACCCGACGGCGCGTTCCTGGTGATCTCGCGGGCAGGCCAGACCGTCGCAGGAGGTGCCATCCGCCGTTACGACGACGAGACGGCCGAGGTCAAGAGGGTCTGGACCCACGCCCAGTTCCGCCGGCAGGGCCTGGCGCGACGGGTGCTCCACGAGCTCGAGCTCGCAGCAGTCTCACTGGGCTACAAGCGGATCCACCTCACCACCGGGCCACGTCAACCCGAGGCTCGCGCGCTCTACCTCGCCGCCGGCTACCTGCCGGCCTTCGACCTGCACGCCGACCCGGAGGCGATCGGCCCGCATGCCTTCGACAAGGAGCTGCCCCCGAGCACCAGACGCGCCGCCGCCCAGCCGGCTGGAGCCCACACACCGTCCCTGGCGGCCGGTGCGGGCGCCGGGACGCAGGTCGACGCCGCCGACTCCATCGCGCCGCCCCCGTCCTACCGGAGCTGGGGGGCGGCGTGAGCCCGAGACGGATCGTCGTCGTCGGCGGCGGCCCTCGCGCTCTGAGCCTGGTCGAACGCCTCGCCGCCAACGCCACCGACCTCGTCGCGCCGGGGGAGCGTGTGCAGGTGCACGTCGTGGACACGCACCCGCCAGGTGGCGGACGCATCTGGCGCGCCGCACAGTCCCCCCTGCTGTGGATGAACTCCGAGGCCCAGGACGTCACGGTCTTCACCGACGCGTCCGTCACGTGCGAGGGACCGGTCGTCGACGGACCATCGCTCGCGCAGTGGGCGGCCGGCGACGAGGCGAGCGAGGACGCAGCGCGGCTCGGACCCCGGTCGTTCGCACCGCGCGTCGTCCAGGCGCAGTACCTGGAGTGGGCCTGGCGGCGTACCGCAAAGACGCTGCCGCGCAGCCTCACCGTCCACGTGCACACCGACCGGGCCGTGGCACTGGAGGACGACGGGCCGACCCAGACGGTGACGCTTGCGGGCGGAGCAACGCTTGCTGCCGACGTCGTGGTCCTGGCCCAGGGCTACCTGCAGCAGGCCCCGGGCCCTGACGAGCTGCAGTTGCTGGACCGCGCGGAGCAGCACGACCTCACGTACGTGCCGGCAGGCCACACTGCGGACCTCGACCTCGACGAGCTGCGGCCGGGCGAGCCGGTGCTCGTGCGCGGCATGGGCCTGGCGTTCGTGGACCTCTTCGTCCTGCTCGGAGAGGGCCGCGGTGGCCGGTTCCGCGGCACCGGAAACGAGCTCACCTACCACCCGAGCGGCAGCGAGCCGGTGCTCCACGTCGGGTCACGTCGTGGCGTGCCATACCACGCGAAGCTCGGATACGAGGTGCGCTCCCCGGCCGACGGGCCGGCGCCGCTGCGCCACCTCACGCGTGAGCGCCTCGCCGGCATGGGGGGCGGTGCGACGGTCCTCGACTACCGCAGGCAGGTGTGGCCGCTCGTCGTGCTCGAGCTGGCGGTGGCCCACTACCGCCGGCTCTTCCACGCGCACCCCGAACGGACCCGGGGCACCTTCGAGACCCTCGAGCGGGCTCTGGTCGAGGCTCACCGGGCGGGTGACGGCCTCCCGCCCGTCGCCCGGCCCCACCTCACCGACCCCGAGGACCTCTTCGACATCGACCGCATCGACCGCCCGCTCAGGGCGGACGTCCACCCGCACACCTTGGCTTCGGAGGTGGAGCGCCTCGTGGTCGAGCACGTCACCGGTGACCTCACGCGTCGAGCCGACCCGCTGCGTTCCAGCGACCGTGCCGTCTTCGACACCCTGCTCGGCGTGTACGCCGTCCTGGCCGAGCTCGTCGTCACGGGGCGGCTGTCCGAGGAGGACCGGGTGCGCCACGTGGAGGGCCACTTCCACGGCCTGTTCTCCTTCCTCGCGAGCGGCCCCCCGCCGCGCCGGCTCGCCGAGCTGCTCGCCCTGCACCGCGCCGGGGTCGTCCACTTCCTCGGGCCCGACCTCGAGCTGTCCGTGGAGAACGGCAGGTTCGTGGCCCGATCGGGCGGCCGGGTGGTGCAGGCCCGGGCTGCCGTCGACGCACGGCTGCCGCGCCCGGACAGCAGCCTCGTCACCGACCCGCTGGTCGCCGACCTGCTCCGCGCGGGCGAGCTCCGGTCGCGACCCGTGACTGCCGCCGACGGCACCAGCCTGGGCGCCGGGCAGCTCCTCGCGGATGCGCGCGCCCGGGCGGTCCGTGCCGACGGGTCCGTGCACCACCGGCGCTTCCTGCTCGGACCAGCCGTCTCCGGCTCCGCGGGTGCCGGCGGGTTCTCCCGCCCCGGCTTCAACGCGCCGGGCTTCCGCCAGAACGACGCGGTCGCCCGAGACCTGCTCACCGTCCCGATCAGCCGTCCAGCCGCTGCACCGCGCCTGCACACCGCGCCCCCGGCGAGCGCCACGACATCCCACCACCCCGAGAGAGACAAGGACCACCGCCATGCCAGTTGAGTTCCTGGGCATCGCCGCCAACCACGACGGCACCGAGACCACCGCCCGGAGCGGCGGCGCGCTCGACCTGCCCTTCGCCACCAAGCTCGCCCGAGCCCACGAGGACAACGGCTGGGACCGCATCCTCTTCGCGTACCACTCGGGCTCACCCGACCCCGCCCAGGTCGCCGCGCACATCGCTGCCAACACCGAGCGACTCAACCTCGTCGTCGCCCACCGGCCGAACACCGCCTACCCCACGCTCACCGCCAAGACGTTCGCGACCCTCGACCACATCAGCGGGGGCCGCTTCGAGGTGCACGTCATCACCGGCGGCAGCACCGCCGACCAGGCCGCCGAAGGCGACCACCTGGACAAGGACGCCCGCTACTCCCGGACCCGAGAGTTCATCCAGATCCTCAAGCGGGCCTGGACCAGCGACGAGCCCTTCGACTTCGCCGGCGAGCACTACCGCTTCGAGAACTTCGTCGCGGACATCAAGCCGCTCCAGACCCCGCGCCCACGCATCTCCTTCGGCGGCTCCAGCCACGCGGCATACGCCGTCGGTGCCGCGGAAGCGGACGTCTTCGCCCTGTGGGGAGAGCCGCTCGCCGGCACCGCCGAGCAGATCACGACCATCCGCGAGGCTGCCGCGGCCGCGGGCAACCCGCTGCCGACGATCCAGGTCGCCTTCCGCCCCATCCTCGCCGCCACCGACGAGCTGGCATGGGAGAAGGCCGAGCGCACGCTCGGCGCCATCCACGCCCGCAGCGCGGACGGTGGGGACACGCGGGGACGCTTGCGGCGCAATGTCGCCCAGCCGGAGAACTCCGGTTCCCAGCGGCTCCTCGCCGCCGCCGGCGCAGGCGAGCGCCACGACCGGGCGCTGTGGACCGCCACCGCCGCTGCGACCGGCGGCGGCGGCAACAGCACCGCCCTCGTCGGCACTCCCGAGACCATCGCGGCCGCGCTGCTGGACTACTACGACCTCGGGGTGCGCATCTTCTCGGCCCGGGGCTACCACCTCTACGACGACGCCGTCGACTTCGGGCGCCACGTGATCCCTCTGGTGCGCGCCGAGGTCGCGCGTCGAGATGCCGAGGCGGCCGGCGCGGCCCGGCAGGAGGCCGTCGCGTGACCGCCCAGCAAGCGTGGCTGCAGTGGCGCGCCGCCCGTGAGTCGGCGCTGGCGGAGGAGCACGGGTGGCTCTCGCTGACCGGCTTCGCGTGGCTGGCCCACGAGCCGTCCGATCTCCCCGGCCTGCCCGGGCTGTGGTGGGCCGACGAGGAGGGTGCACACGTCCGGGCCGAGGATGAGGACCGGCTCGTCACTGACGTCGGCCCGGTGCTCGGCACGGCCTCCGCCGACGTCGCCGAGGGCGGCTCGCTCCACTGGCTGCGCCACGACGACCGGGTCGTCGAGCTGCTCCGGCGGGGAGCCCGCCTCGCCGTCCGCACGCGTGACCCGCAGGCCCCGGCTCGAGTCGCCTTCAAGGGCGTCCCCACCTGGGACCACGACGCCGAGTGGGTGCGGCCGGCCGCCTTCACGCCGGCGCAGGAGCCCGCGACGGTCGAGGTGGCCACCGCTCGGAGGGACCTCGTGCAGCAGGCGCGTGTCGTCGGCACCGTCGACGTCGACATCGCCGGCGTACGCCACCGGCTCAGTGCCGTGGCCGCCGGGGACGGGCTCGCTCTGCTCTTCCACGACGCCACCAACGAGGTGACGTCCGCGCCGTGGCGCACCGTCGTGACCGAGGCGCCCGACCCAGAGGGCAACCTCGTCGTCGACTTCAACCGGGCCGTCAACCTGCCGTTCGCCTTCAGCGACCACGGCACCTGCCCGGCGCCGGTCAGCGGCAACCGGATCGCGGTGGCCGTGACGGCAGGGGAGAAGCGGCCGGCATGAGGTTCTGCACGTACACGTTGCTGGACACCAGCCCGGACCCCGTCACGGGCGTGGCGCGCAGCCAGACGGAGGCGTTCGAGCACGTCGGTCGGCAGGCGCAGTGGGCCGAGGAGCTCGGCTTCGACGCGTTCGGGGTGGGGGAGCGGCACGCGCAGCGGTTCGTGTCCTCCTCGCCGCCGGTGGTGCTCGCCCACGTCGCCGCGCGCACGACGCGCATCCGTCTCATGACGACCGTCACCGTGCTGTCGCTGTGCGACCCGGTCCGGGTCGCAGAGGACTACGCGACGCTCGACCACCTCAGCGGTGGACGGCTCGACGTCGTCATCGGCAAGGGCAACGACCCGGACCAGAACGCGCTCTACGGCTACGACCTCCAGGGTCAGTGGGAACGCAACGCCGAGAAGTACGAGCTGCTCCGGCGGCTCTGGCGCGAGGAGCGCGTGACGTGGTCCGGGCGCTTCCGCCCGCCGCTCGTCGAGGCCACCACGCAGCCGCGTCCTCTGCAGCAGCCGATCCCGGTCTGGCACGGCTCGGCCAGCTCCACCGAGTCGACCGAGCTGGCGGCGCGGTGGGGTGACCCGCTGTTCTCCGCCAACGGCTTCCACCCGATGGAGAAGTACGCGGCCCTGGTCCGGCACTACCGCGAGCGGTGGGAGGCTCACGGCCACGACCCGGCCGCCGCCTTCGTCGGGGCTGGGTTCCTGGGGCTGCTGGTGGCCGACACGACCCAGGAGGCCCTGCGGCTCTACGAGCCCGCGTTCGAGGCCTTCCGGCGCTCACCCGGTGCTGTGCACAACAGGCTGCCGTTCACCACCGTCGAGGAGTACGCCCGGGACAGCTCCGCGCTGATCGGCTCGCCGGAGGAGGTCGTCGACAAGATCGGGCGCTACCACGACGCGTTCGGCCACGAGCTCTCCGGCATCTCGCTCGACGTCCCCGGGCTGCGGGAGGCCGTCACCCGACGCAGCATCGAGCGATTCTTCAGCGACGTCGCGCCCGTCGTCCGCCGCGAGCACCCGTCGCGGCAGGGAGCCGGACAGCCGACGGCCCGCGAGCCGGGTGGGCTGGGCAGCAACCCTCCCCGTGCTGGCGCCCCGGACGCTTGGGCCACGGCGACCACTCCACCGTCTCCGGCGCAGGTCGGGTGAGCCGCCCGTCGTCGCCCTGACCCCAGTTCCGCACACCGTCACGACTTCGAGGAGCCCAACAATGCCTCTCAGAACACGAACCTCCCCCATCCGCCCAGATGGTCTCACCGGCCCGCCAGCCCACGCGCAAGGTCCGCGTCAGCCGGGCACCGCAGTCGACCTCGCGGCCACCGCCAGGCACCTCGCTGGTGAGCGCACCCTGTGGGCCGGTCTGGTGGACTTCGACCCGATCAGCCGCTACTACGCGCGCGTCGCCGCCGAGAGCGACCACGAGGCGTGGCTGCTCACCTGGCTCCCCGGCCAAGGGACGGAGTGGCACGACCACGGCCAGAGCGCCGGTTCGTTCATCGTCCTGCATGGACAGCTGACCGAACGGGTCGCCACACCCAGCGGCCTGGACGGAGCACCGCAGGTCGAGAAGGGGGCCCGCCGGCTGCGGACCGGACAGCAGCGGACCTTCGGCCCCTCCTACGTGCACCACGTCAGCAACGTCGGCCCGGACCTTGCGATCAGCCTGCACGTCTACGCCCCACGCCTGACGGTCATGACGACGTACGCGGTGAGTAGCGGAAACCTGCATCCGGTGGAGGTCCAGCAGAAGGGAGTCGACTGGTGAGCACCACTGCCTCGGCCGGGGGCACCCTTCACCCGCTGCACCTCGCAGTCGCGCTGGACGGAGCCGGCTGGCACCCCGCCGCCTGGCGCGAGCCCGGCGCCCGCGCAGGCGAGCTCTTCACCGCCCGCTACTGGACCGACATCGTCACCACTGCCGAACGTGGCCTCCTCGACTTCGTCACCATCGAGGACAGCCTGACCCTGCAGTCGGAGGACCCGTTCTCGAGCGGCAGTGACTCGCGCACCGACCGGGTCCGCGGGCGGCTCGACGCCCTGCTCATCGCAGCCTTGGTCGCACCGTCCACGGAGCACATCGGCCTGGTGCCGACGGTCACGACGACCCACACCGAGCCGTTCCACGTCTCCAAGTCGATCGCCACGCTCGACCACGCGAGCCACGGCCGGGCCGGCTGGCAGGTCAAGGTGGGCGGGACGCTTGGCGAGGCCGGTCACTTCGGTCGCCGGACGCTCCCTGGCATCACGCGCGATTTCGCCACCGACCCGGTGGCCCTCGCGGCACTGCGAGAGCGGTTCGCGGAGGCGGCCGACCACGTCGAGGTCGTCCGCCGACTGTGGGACAGCTGGGAGGACGACGCTGAGATCCGTGACGTCACGACCGGGCGCTTCATCGACCGGGACAAGCTGCACTACATCGACTTCGCGGGGCCCCACTTCAGCGTCCGCGGCCCCTCGATCACGCCACGTCCCCCGCAGGGGCAGCCCGTGGTGACAGCCCTGGCCCACCACGCCATCCCCTACGAGCTGGCCGCAACGTCGGCGGACATCGTCTTCGTCACCCCACACGACGACGACCAGGCCACGGGCATCCTCGCCCAGGTCCGACAGGCCGAGCAGCGCGTCGGCCGGACCGCACCACCGCTCAAGGTCTTCGCCGACGTGCTGGTGATCCTCGACCGGACGACCGACGCAGCGCTCCGACGTCGGCGACGCCTCGACGAGGCAGCCGGGGCGCCCCTGTCCTCGGACGCCCACATCTTCACGGGAACCAGCCGCGAGCTCGCCTCCCTGCTCCAGCGCTGGCAGTCGCTCGGCTACGCCGGCTTCCGACTGCGGCTGGCCGTCATCGCGGACGACCTCGTCTCCGTCGTCGACGGGCTGGTCCCCGAGCTGCAGCGAGCCGGCGCGTTCCGGACGGCCTACGAGCAGCGCACCCTCCGCGAGCGGCTGCGCCTGCCCGTCGCCACCAACCGATACGCCAGCACCCCCGCGTGAGAAGGGAACTCCCATGACCGACCCCCGCAAGCAGGTCGTCCTCGGCGCGCACTTCCCAGGCGTCAACAACACGACCGTGTGGAGCGACCCCGCCTCCGGCAGCCACATCGACCTGGCGTCCTTCACCCACTTCGCGCAGACCGCCGAACGTGGCCGCCTCGACTTCCTCTTCCTCGCCGAGGGACTGCGCCTGCGTGAGCAACGCGGCCGCATCCACGACCTCGACGTCGTCGGCCGACCCGACACCTTCACCATCCTGGCCGCCCTCGCGGCTGTCACCGAGCATCTGGGCCTCGCCGGGACGATCAACACGACCTTCAACGAGCCCTACGAGGTCGCCCGACAGTTCGCCACCCTCGACCACCTCTCGGCGGGCCGGGCCGCCTGGAACGTGGTCACGAGCTCGGACGCCTTCACCGGGGAGAACTTCCGCCGTGGCGGCTTCCTGCCGCATGCCGAGCGCTACGAGCGGGCCGAGGAGTTCATCGCCACCGCACGCGAGCTGTGGGACTCGTGGCCGGTCGACGCGGTCCGAGCCGACGACGACCAGTTCCTCACCGACCCCACGGCGGGCTCGTTCCAGCACCGCGGCAAGCACTTCGACGTGACCGGCCGCTTCACCGTGCCCCGCAGCCCGCAAGGACATCCGGTGATCTTCCAGGCCGGCGACTCGAGCGACGGTCGGGAGTTCGCCGCGCGCAGCGCGGACGCCGTCTTCAGCCGGCACTCCAGCGCCGAGGCCGGTCGCGCCTTCTACAGCGACGTCAAGGGCAGGCTCGCGCGCTACGACCGACATGAACGCGACCTGCTCATCCTCCCGGCCGCGACCTTCGTGCTCGGCGACACCGACTCCGACGCCGCCCAACGCGCCGCCGAGGTGCGTCGTCAGCAGGTCAGCCCGCAGACCGCGATCCTGCTGCTCGAGCAGGTGTGGAACCGCGACCTGTCCGGATACGACCCGGACGGCCCCCTGCCGACGGTCGACCCCCTCGTGTCGGACGAGACGTCGATCGTGCGAGGGCGCGCGCGCCAGGTCAGTGACCCGTTCGCCGAGGCAGCCCGATACCGCGCCGTGGCCGAGGCCAAGGGCCTGAGCATCCGCGAGACCGTCATCGAGCTCACGGGTCGTCAGACCTTCGTCGGTTCGCCCGAGTCGGTCGCCGCCGCAATCGTCGACGCCGTGGCAACCGAGGTCAGCGACGGCTTCATTCTCGTGCCCCACATCACCCCCGGTGGCCTCGACGGGTTCGTCGAAGACGTGGTGCCGCTGCTGCAGGAGCGCGGCGTGCTCCGGCACGACTACACGTCCGGCGCCACCCTGCGCGACCACCTCGGCCTGCCGCCGGCTCGACCGGCAACCGACTGGGCCGCGTGGGCGTCCTCCCGAGAGACGGTCACGGTCGGGGCCGCCGGGCCTGACGTCAGGGAGACAGCATGACGAGACGAGACGCCCGCGTGGTGGAGCTCATCGACAACCCGCGGGTCGGGTCGCGCACCCGGGTTCTGGCCGACGCCGTCGTGAATGCCATGGGGCAGACGCTGCCCATCGTCGGGGCCTCACCCACGGCCGGCATACCGCCCGATGAGCCATTCGTCATCGACCTCGGCGCCGACGTGCCGGCGCCAGCCGTGGTGCTCCTCGGCGCCGGGGTGGCCGACCAGGAGCACGACATCCGGCTGTGGATGAGGACGTATGCCGGCGCCCTGGCTGCGACTGTCAGCGGCGCCTCCCAGCGAATCGGTGCCCGGACGTGAGCAGCGCTGGCGTCACCCTGCACTGGTTCCTGCCCACGGCCGGGGACAGCCGCCACCTGTTGAACCACTTCCACGCTGCACCGACCCGCGGCACCGGCACCGCAGACTTCCGGGCGCCCAGCCTGGAGCATCTCGGCCAGATCGCCCGCGCCGCGGACCAGCTCGGGTTCACCGGGGTCCTGACCCCGACCGGGACCTGGTGCGAGGACGCGTGGCTGACCAGCGCCGCCCTGGCTGGGCAGACACGCCGGCTGCGGTTCCTCGTGGCCTTCCGGCCGGGGCTCATCTCGCCGACCCTCGCCGCGCAGATGGCGGCGACGTTCCAGCGGCAGAGCGGCGGCCGGCTCCTGCTCAACATCGTCACCGGCGGCGACGACCTCGAGATGCAGCGCTTCGGCGACTGGCTCGACCACGACGAGAGGTACGCCCGCACCGAGGAGTTCATCCGGGTGCTCCGCGGCGCCTGGGGTGCGACCCCACTCGACTTCGAAGGCGAGCACTACCGGGTCGCTGGAGCCACAACCGCCGGTAGGCCCGACCCGTTGCCTGACATCTACTTCGGCGGATCGTCCGCGCCTGCGATCGAGGTCGCGGGACGGGTGGCCGACGTCTACCTCACATGGGGTGAGCCGCCGCACCTGGCCCGCGAGAAGATCGAGAAAGTCGGTGCCGTCGCGGCCACCGTCGGACGCACGCTGCGTTACGGCATACGGCTCCATGCCATCACCCGGGACACCGCGCAGGAGGCGTGGGCGGTGGCCGACCGGCTGCTTGCCCGCCTCAGCCCCGATGCCATCGCCAAGGCGCAGGCGCAGCTCTCGGCCAGCGGCTCGGTGGGACAGCAGCGCATGGTCGCGCTGCACGAGGGCCGCACCGACCGGCTGGAGATCTCCCCGAACCTCTGGGCTGGGGTGGGGCTCGTGCGTGGGGGAGCCGGTACCGCGCTCGTCGGCAGCCACGAGGAGGTCGCCGAGCGAATCGCGGAGTACCACGAGGAAGGGTTCGATGAGTTCATCCTCTCCGGCTATCCGCACCTCGAGGAGGCCTACCACGTCGCCGAGGGGCTCATGCCCGCGCTGCGCCGCCGCGGCCTGCTCGGGGATACTTGAGGCCGCGTTCCGGTCGTCGCCAGGGACAAGGACGGTTTCTCCGGAAGTGCACACCCACCTGTCGTTGCGCCGACGAATCCCCTCGAGGTGGACATGACTGATCCGACCCTGTCGCCTCCGTCGCCGGAGGTCACCTTCGCGCCCTCGGCGGGGCGCACGTTGGGCGTGGAGTGGGAGCTGGGGCTCCTGGATCCCGTCACCCTCGACCTGACCTCACGCGCCGACGAGCTGCTGGCCCAGGCCAACGCGGCCGACGACGACACCCACGCGCGACCGACCAAGTCGCACTCCACCGTCACCAAGGAGCTGCTGCGCAACACGGTGGAGATCGTCACCGGGGTCTGCGAGAACGCCGAGGAGGCGTCGGCCGACCTCACCGGCGGGCTGCACATGGTGCAGGCGGCGGCAGCGGAGCTGGGGGTCCTGCTCTACGGCGGCGGAGCGCACCCGTTCGCCCGCTGGGAGGACCAGCAAGTCACCGAGGGCCAGCGGTACGCCACCCTGATCGACCGCACCCAGTGGTGGGGACGCCAGATGGTGATCTTCGGGGTGCACGTCCATGTGGGCGTCACCTCGGCCGCCAAGGTATGGCCGCTGATCAACGCCCTGCTCACCTACCACCCGCACCTGACGGCCCTGTCGGCGTCCTCGCCGTACGGGTCCGGGGCCGACACCGGCTACGCGAGCAACCGCACGATGCTCTTCCAGCAGCTGCCGACGGCCGGGCTGCCGTTCCAGTTCGAGACGTGGGCGCAGTACCGCCGGTACCTGCACGACGTGCACACCACCGGCGTCATCACCGACGCCAGCGAGCTGCGCTGGGACATCCGCCCTTCCCTGCGCCTGGGCACCATCGAGGTCCGCGCCTGCGACGGCCTCTCCCGCCTGGCAGACGTGGCGGCCGTCGCCGCTTTCGTGCACTGCCTCGTCGCGTACCTGGAGGACCAGCTCGACGAGGGTGTGCTCGACCGCCCGTTGCCGCCGTGGCACGTGCAGGAGAACAAATGGCGTGCCGCCCGCTACGGGCTCGACGCGATCGTCATCCGAGACGCCGACAACACCGAGGTCCACGTCGTCGACGACATCCACGACCTGCTCGAGCAGCTGCAGCCGACCGCCAGCAGGCTCGGTTGCACCCGCGAGCTCGCCGGCATCGAGGACATCCTGCGCGACGGTGCCGGCTACCAGCGGATGCGCGAGGCGGTCGCGGCCGAGGGCGCCGGCGATCTCCGTGCCGCGGTGAAGGCGATGCTGGTGACTTAGGGTGACGCAGTCTCGGAAAGGTGGGGGCGCCCTGGAAGGGTGATCAGGGGCTCACGCGCCGACGCGCGCCAATCTCGGGGGCAACGGCTGACTGGTCGTGCTGGGCGAGAGAGGTCTCTCAGTACGCGACGCTCATGTGCGCGCGGTGTCGCGTGGGGCGTTCGATCTCGTCGACGATCGCCGCGGCGAAGTCCGCGCCCGAGATGGTGGAGCCGCCGTCCTCGTCGAAGAGCGCGACATCGTCGCCCACCCTGAAGCGGCTGGTTCGCTCGCCGGGCGCCCACGCGCCGTAGCTGGCCGCGGGGCTGACGAAGACCCAGTCCAGCTCCTCGGGGGACTCCTCGGCGAGCAGGACCCGGGTCGCCTCGCCCTCCATTGCCTCGTCGCGGAACTCCTCGGGAATCTCGCCCTCGACGAAACGCGGCGCACCGGGCGCGGGACGCAGCGAGCTGAAGCCGCCCACTTGGATGTACCGCGCCCCGGCCGCGGCCGACTCGCGGGCCAGGCCGCGGTAGACCTCTACGAGCCGGCCCGACATGTCCCCGCGAGGCGACAGCGCCGCCACCACCGCGTCGGCCTCCGGGATGACCCGCTCGGCGACCTGTTCGGCGGCGCCGGTCTCGTACCGGACGCCTTCGATGGGTTCCTGCGGCTCGGACCGGCTCACCGACACGACGTGGTGGCCGCGCGCGGATGCCTCCCGTGCGATGTTGCTGCCGGTGAAGCCTGTGCCCCCGAAAACGACGATCGTAGCCATCATGATCTCCTCGCGCGCGAGACTGGTTGAGGTTTCAAGTTACATTCAGCGCGGGAAGTGGTCGACATGCGCGGGCGCTCGGTCCACACCAGCTGAGGAATCCACGTCCTCATCCTCTCGGGCATCGTCAGTCACGCTGAAGGGGAGGCCGTCGTTGGCGCTCTCACCCACGGCCTGACCGCGGGCAGGCGGTGGGTGAGGAGATGAGGCACCCGGGCGGCGTGTCAGGCCTGCGTCCGATGGGCCCGCACTCCGGCGGTGAGGAAGTGCCGCACGGCCGGGACGACTTGGTTCGGGAACTCGTCCTGGGGGCTGTGGCCGGCCTCGTCGACAAGCAGGAGCTCGGCGTGGCGGAGCCCGGCGACCAGCTCCTGCTGGCAGTCGGGTGGGAAGACGAAGTCCTCTCGTCCGGCGATGACGAGGGTCGGCGCCGTGATGTCGCCGAGTCGGTCGGTGACCGACCAGCCGGGCAGGAGAGTGCGTCCCGCGAACTGCAGCGGCGCGGGCCGCATCCGGGAGCGCCAGCCGCCTGTTGCCAGCTCTCGGAGCAGGGCCCGCCAGCCGTGGTGAGGCATGTAGGCGCTGCTGATGCGCAGGAAGATGGGCAGGTACTCGGGCCGCTCGAACTCGCCGGTGAACCACCGTCGGACCAGCTCGGCCTTCGCCGCCCCGTAGCCGCGCTGTGCGAGCAGGCGCGGGGCGTTCTCGCGGGCCCAGTGGGCGTCGGCGCCGGTGTCGAGGAGCACCAGTCCGGAGACGCGGTCCGGGTATCTGAGGGCGTACTCCAGGGCGACGTGTCCGCCGAACGAGTGGCCCAGGACGGTCCACTCCTCGAAGCCGAGATGCTCGCGCAGGGCATCGGCGTCGGCGGTCAGGTTCTCCCACGTCATGGACGAGACGGTCGGGCCGGTCGAGCGCCCGTTGCAGCGGTGGTCGTAGAAGATGAGGGTGTGCTCGTCGGCGAGCCGGCGGAACGCGCCCATGGTCCACAGGTCAGCGCTGGGACCGCCGTGCATCAGGACGAGTGGTTCGCCGTGGCCGACCACGTCGACGTAGAGGTCGACGTGGCGTAGCCGGACGTAACGGGGCCATGTCTTGCAGTGCAGGAGTAGCGACATGACCGAGTTCCCTTCGAGATCAGTGTGTTTGGTGGGCGCTCGACCTGCGGGTCAGTCGCGCGACCCCTCCCGCGACGGTGGCGGCAGCGAGCCCTGCACCGAGCAGCCGGCGCGGGTTGTGTGTGTCACGCCGCTTGTCGAAGCCCATGAGGTCAAGCCAGAGCCGGCCCACTCTGCCCCCGTCGTCCGTCGTCGCGAAGACCACCGGCAGGGTGCCCATGCCAACCGAGGAGAAGTCCACCCGGAACGCATACGGGTCCTTCGGATCGTCCGGGTGCAGCACCATGCCTCGGCGCAGGGCGGGGACGGGGGTGAGGGGTTTGAGGACGAGACGACGCCCCTCCACGACGACCTCCGCGCCGGCGCCCATGAGGGCTCTGGTGAAGAGGTTCGTCACCATGCCCGGTGTGGGGGCGTACCAGCCGCAGAGTTCGGCCCAGACGTCCGGCCGCGGCGTGATGTCGTGGCGTATCGGGTCCTGGGGCAGGGCGAGGAGCTCGCGCAGCACCGCGCCGACGACCTCGACGGGTGCTCCCCGGCCGCTCAGCCCGCCGGTGTTGGCGAGGGCCAGGACTCCTGTCCCGGCGCTGGGGGCGAGCGCCATCGCGGACAGGAAGCCGGAGACCACGCCGTCCTTGGCGGCGACGCGACGCCCGTCCTCCGCGGCGAGGTCGAACCCCAGCCCCATCCCCGGCAGGCGCGGGTCCGGCTGGTAGTGCGGAGTGAACAGCTGGGCCACGGTCGCGGGGTCCAGGATCCGCCCGCGCGGACCGGAGCCACCCTCCAGGAGGCAGCGCAGGTAGCACGCCAGGTCGGCCGCGGTGGAGTAGAGGCCACCGCCCCCGGGCGTGGGCACCTCCCTCACCCGAGCCGGCACAAGTCCGCGTCGTCGCAGGACGTAGCCGGTGGCCAGCCCGGGGCTCACCCGATCCGAGCGGGTCAGGTCGGTGTGCTGCATCCCGAGCGGGTCGAGGACCCGGTCCCGCAGGTACTCGCGCAGGGCCTGCCCCGAGACGTCCTCGACCAGCTGGCCGAGGGCGGCGAAGCCGTGGTTGCTGTAGACCCACTTGGTGCCGGGGTGGACCTCCTGCGGGATCCCCCTGCGGTAGTAGACCCCCAGCGGCTGCACCCGCCGTGCCTCGACGCCGGCGCCCGAGACCGGTCGGAGCAGGTCCGACAGGCGCAGCCAGTAGCCGACGCCTGAGGTGTGGGTGAGCAGGTGGCGGACGGTGGCAGGCCCCAGGCCGGGCCGTTCCGGACGCAGTCGGACCGTCGCGAGGTAGTCGTCAGCGGGGGCGTCGAGGTCGATGCGGCCTTGCTCGCAGAGCTGCATGACGGCGACCGCGGTGAAGGTCTTGGTGAGCGAGCCGACGCGGAAGACGGTGTCCGCCGTGACCGGCGAGCCGGTCGTCACGTCCGAGACACCGTGGCAGTGGAACCAGGTGCGCTCACCGGGGCGCACGACGGCGACCGCCAGTCCCGCGGTCGGCCAGCGGTCGAGAGTCCGCCCGACGGCGCGTTCCAGAGCCACGTCACCGGTGCCCATGGGCTCAAGCCTCGGGACGGCGGTGGCGGCGGGACAGGGCCGTTGGTCCCTGTCGGCCGGTGGCCGAGCGGCTGGACGCTGGAGGTCAGGCCGCTGGGAGGTGGTGTGGTGCCGGTCGAGAGGTTGAGTGCCGATGACAGTCTCCTGCTGCTTTCGGACGGGCGGTGGCCGCAGGACGTCGGGGTCGTCGCCGTGGTCGAGGGCGGCACGCTGCGCGACGGGTCGGGACGCCCTCGTGTAGAGGCCGCCCGGAAGGCGGTCTGGCACGGGCTGGACGCTGTCCCGCGCCTACGGCAGGTGCTTCGCGTGCCACCGCGTGTTCTCGGCGGCCCCTACTGGGTCGACGACCCCTCCTTCGACCTGGACCACCACGTACGAGTCGCGCCACCGCTGGCGTCCGGAGACGACGCCGACCTGCTGACAGCCATCGAGCGGATCAGGAGCCGTCGGCTCGACATGCGCCGCCCGCTGTGGGAGCTCTGGCTGCTCCCCGGCTTCCGCGACGGGCGCCTGGCGCTGTTCGTGCGGATGCACCACGTCGTGGCCGACGGAGTGGCGGGCCTTGCCACTCTGGCGACGCTGCTCAGCGACGAAGCCTCGGAGCGGCCTGCCCGTGCGGGGGAGTGGTCACCACGGCCGGCGCCATCCCGCGGCGAGCTCCTCCATGACAGTCTGCGATCGCGCAGCCGGGCCCTGCACGGCGCCATGCAGGCTGCGGCGCATCCCCGCGCCAGCTACGCGTCGGCTACGCAGCTGTGGCACGGCATACGTGGGCTCGTCACGGGGGCACCCGGGCCAGTGACGAGTCTCGGCGGGCTCGTGGGCCCGCACCGTCGGCTGGCTGTCGTGCGCGCCCAGCTCGAGGACGTCGCGGCTGTCGCTCACAACGCGCACGTCACCGTCAACGACGTGCTTCTCGCGATGATCGCCGGTGGGGTGTCCGCGCTGCTGCGGAGCCGCGGCGAGCCCGTCGACGGGCTCGTGGTGCCGGTCCTCGTGCCCGTCTCGCTGCGGCGGCCGGACCACCAGGCGGGGCTCGGCAACCGCATCTCCCAGATGGCCGTCGGGTTGCCGGTGGGAGAGGCCGACCCCGTCGCGCGCCTGCGCCGGATCAGCGCGGGCACGACGAGCGCCAAGGCTTTGCCGCACCCGTCGATGGGGGCGGTCTTCAGCAACCGGCTGCTCGGCGCGCTCCTGCTCCGACTCGTCATCCGAAAGAGGATCAACCTACTCAGCGCCGACATCGTCGGGCCCAGCCGGCCGCTCTCCTTCGCCGGCGCCACCGTCCGCGACGTGTTCCCGCTGGTCAACCTCCTGGGCGACGTGACCCTCGGCGTGGGAGCCATCTCGTACGCCGGCCGTTTCGAGCTCCTCGTCGTGGCGGATGCCGATCTCCATCCCGACGTCGCAGTCCTCGCCTCGGGTGCTGCTGCGGAGCTTGCCTCGCTCGTCGCGCGCGTCGCACCCCACTGTCGAGCACGCTCAAGGCAGGGAGCGGAACCCGTCGGGGTCCCGCACTTGCAACCAACCCACAAGGGGATTGAGTGACCGGCCGCCAAGCATGTCCCGTCCGACGTGCGGTGATCGGCACGACCCACGCCGGCGGCTGGAAGATCGGGACCCGCATGCCCGCATGGTACGGATGCGACACACCGTTCACCGGAGATCGGCATGATCGAGCAACCTCTCCGAGCGGATGGCGTTGTCGGAGCCACGGCCTAAGGTGCCCGCCATGACGACCTCAGGTGCCGCCATTGTCGAGCTGCGACGGGTGGCCTGGGTGACCGATGTTTCGAGACCCGGTGACATCGTCGGGGCGGCCTACTCGGCGGCCAAGCGTGCCGACGACAGCCTCGTCGAGTCCGCAGCGACCCAGTTGCGACCCCACGGTGTCGCGTGCCTAGCGGTGTATCCGGGCTTGGTGCGGACCGAGGGCGTCATGCAGTTCGCCGAACATCTGGACCTGACCGGGTCGCAGTCGCCGGAGGGTGTGGGCCGTGCGATCGCCGCGATGGCCGATGATCCCGAGCTGATGGCGCTGTCGGGGCGCCCGGTCTCTGTAGCGAAGCTCGTGCTGCGTTATGGCGTGGACGCCACCAGGTAGTCCTACCCGCCGGACCATGGGTCTTTCCCGTTGCGGCATGAGAGGTAAACGCCGCACGCTGTTGAGCAGGCACCCATTCGCGTCGGTGTCGTAGAAAGGGCCTGCCTCCCAACAACGGCGGAGTCCTGAGCGGCCCGTCCGAACCATCACGACCGAGCCCGGCTGTTCCCCGGTGCGGCTCCCGTATCGGGGATTCTGGCGCGACGAGACGTGCGGAGGAGGACGCTGAAGGAGACGGGGTCTCACTGCCGACAGGGATGGAGTGGTGTCATGACGACGCACCAAGGGAGCCTCGCCCTCCTCCAGGACGAGGTGGCGCAGCGGCTGCTGCAGTCTCCGCGACCGGCACGGCTTGCCTACCTGTGGACGGACGGCACGCCTCGGCTGGTGCCCATCGGGTTCCACTGGAACGGAACGGAGGTCGTCTTCGGCACGCCGCCGGACTCGCCGAAGACCAAGGCTCTGCATGATGGCGCTCGAGTCGCGGTGTCGATCGACACGGACGAGATGCCGTACAAGGTGCTTCAGATCCGCGGGTCGGTGCGGATGGACACCGTCGAGGGGGTGGCGCCCGAGTATGAGGCCATGTGCCGGCGCTCCCTCGGTGAGGAGCAGGCGCAGGCGTGGCTGGGCAACCTCCGCGCGATCACCTCGCACATGACCCGAATCTTCGTCACGCCCGACTGGGTGGCTGTGCTTGACTTCGAGACCCGTTTCCCGAGTGCGGTCGAGCGCGCGATGGAGGCGGCGGCCAACGCGTGACCCTGGGCGCCAAGGGCCGGCGATGCTAGCGGTCACCACTGCCCCATCCAGGTGGGTAGGGACAAGCGGCACTCGCAAAACGCATCATCACCGACACCAGGGCGGCGGTCTCGATCCTGGCAGCCCTTGTTCGATCGGGACTATGGTGGCGAGTCCGCCTTTCAGGACGCGTCGGGCTTGATGTTTTGGTTGACCCTGAAGAGGTTGTTGGGGTCATATGCCCTCTTGATGCGGGCCAATCTGGAGTAGTTGTCGCGGTAGCTCGCTTGGACCCGCTCCTGGCCTTCGTCCATCATCATGTTCACGTATGCGCCCCCGGCCGAGTATGGGTGCAGCGCCTCGAAGTAGTCGATGGACCAGCGCCGGACGCTCTCGGCGTCTGGTGGCTCGGGACCGACCCCGGCGTACACAGATCCCCATGTCGCGTCGCGATAGGCCCACGCCGTGTCGCTGGGCCCGACGTCGTGCGCGGCCCCGTCGATGGGGTACAGGTGCATGGTCGACACGCTGGTCGGCAGCGCCGATCCGAAGCGCTGGTGGATCTCGACCGCAGCGTCGGGGACGGTGTTGACGAAGTCGGCCCGCCAGTACCACTGCTGCCCCTTGGGGTAGAGCGCGTCAAAGGCGCTTTGCATCGCAGCGTGCGGCATCGCGGCCACGCCGTGCAGCAATGGTTCCGGGACGCTGTCCAGCAGCGGCGCCATCGACTGACGGGCACCGTCTTCGTCGCCGATGCAAGCCCAGACGACTGCGCACACCGGACGCAGGTGGAGCTCCTCCGGAAACGGTGGCCCGGGAGGAACGGTGGTGTAGGCGAAGAAGCCGTTGAGCGACCGAGGTGCGTCTGGGAGGAAGTCGCGGTACGCCTTCAGCACCTGTTCGCCCTGGTCGATGTCCCAGAAAGTGGGGCCGGCGGCGAAGCGTGAGACGTCGTTCAGCTTGAAGGTGAACGAGGTCACGATCCCGAAGTTGCCACCTCCGCCGCGGAGAGCCCAGAAGAGGTCGGGTTCCTCCGTGGCGCTGGCGCGGACCCTGCGTCCGTCGGCGAGCACAACCTCAGCCGCAAGCAAGTTGTCGATCGTCAGGCCGTAGGCGCGGGTCAAGTGTCCGAGGCCGCCGCCGAGGGTCAAGCCGCCGACGCCGGTGGTGGAGATGATTCCGCTCGGAACGGCGAGCCCGTAGGCGCTGGTTGCCTGATCCACCTGGCCCCAGGTGCACCCGCCGCCGACCCGCACGGTCCTGGCATCGGGATCGACCTCGACGGCATCGAGGCCCGCGAGATCGATCACGAGGCCCTGGTCACACGTGCCGAGCCCACCGCCGTTGTGACCGCCTCCGCGGACCGCGAGAAGCACGTCGTGCTCGCGCGCGACGTTGACCGCCAGCACGACGTCGGCTTCGGTTCGTGCTTGCGCGATGAGGGCGGGTGACTTGTCGATCATGCCGTTGTAGACCCGCCTCGCCGTGTCGTAGCCAGGATCGTCAGGGCCGATCGTCGACCCGGTGAACCCAGCCAGTGCCGACCTCAAAGCCTCCGTGGATGTCATCGTGTCTGCTCCTTTCCGGGCACGGGCCAAGGGTCATTACGCATGCGGTTGGTGACCCGCTCTCTCGACGGTAGGCGTGCTTGGACGGGTCTGGGTGCGAACAACGAGGAGCCGCCCTGAAGGTCCGGTACCTCCTTGGACCTCGCAGCCGACAGGATCCGGACGAGCCCCGCATAGGTGCTCTGAGTGGTACGCCGAAGGAGACGAAAGATGCCGAACGACAAGCGCAGTCACATCGAGTGCCCCAAGCGCCGCGATAGCCGGGACAAGACACAGCAGGCCGAGGGCCGGCTCCCTGAGCAGGTCGACACCGATCAGCACGCGGAGCTGCTGGGACGTGGGCATCAATCCGCAGGAGTTGCGCGGTGGCGCCGGAGGGCTCGCTGGCATCGGCGACAAACTCGGCTTTCAGTGTGGGCATGGACAGGTCGAGCATCAGCCTCGCAGTGAAGGCGGGTCATCGGCTCCCAGAGGGCAGCGGTCATCCGACAGCGATCGCCCGTCAGCGCAAACAGGCGCTTATCCGCGGCTGCCGTCAGGCGTGAAGTTCGGGCGTACGACAAAGCGCGGCGGCTGTTGCAACGACTGGCCGACGACGCAGTACCGCTCCACTGACTTCGCCAACCGCGCGAGTTCCTGCTCACTGGCGTCGGTGTCGAGCACAGCGGTGACCACGATGTCGGTGACACCAACCGGGACGGTCCTGTCGACGCCGAGGGTCCCGCGGGCATCGAAGCAGCCCTCGGCCCGGAGGACGGCGGACCGGATCTCAAGACCCATCGCGGTGGCGACGCTGCGTAACGTGCCCCCCGTGCAGGCGAGCAGCGCCTGGAGCAGCATGTCTCCGCTGCACGCGTCGCTGCCATCGCCGCCGGTAGCCGGGTGCAGCCCCGCCCGGACGGGACCGGCCCAGCCGTCGACGGTGGCGGTGATCCCCTTGTCGCGGAGATCCCCTCGGGCCCCGATCGGGGTCACCGCCATGGTCGGGTCGTCCCGGTACTTCTGTTTGAGCGGCTCCTGCAATGCGCGGAGCTGGGTCGCTTTCATTCGCCGAGTCTGGCACCGGCCGCTGGGTCTGTCAGACACAGCCGCGACGCCGCCCTTCGTGGAAGGCCTTGTCCAACTGCACGCGGCAGGCGGGGACGTATCGACAGTCGTCGCCGACCGTCCGCTTCTCGGCCTGACGCATCGTAAGAAGGCGCAGGTCAGTGCGGGGGCGGATGTTCGATGGTGCACAATGGCTCTCCACTGGAGGGCTCGCATAGTGGCCGAGTGCGGCGGTCTTGAAAACCGCTATGGGTTCATAGCCCATCGTGGGTTCGAATCCCACGCCCTCCGCCACTCGTCGGCGTAGCCGCCTCCTTGGCGGAGGGCCGCTCGATTCGAGGAGGAGCGAGGGACGAGCGACGGAGTCCCACGCCCTCCGCCACCGCTAGGGCGTCCGGGCATGAAAAAAGGGGCTCCGGAGATCCGGAGTCCCTTCGTTTTCATGCGCTCCACCGTGTAGCGGGTGAAGTGGTCAGACGTCCTCAGAGAAGGCCGAGCCTCTCCTCATACGTCGTGCTGGAGTTGTACTGACCGACCGGCAGTGACCTGGACGGACGGTTCATGGCCGCGAAGAACGACACGATGTACGACATTTTCTGTATTCAGTTTCCTTGTGACAGAGCCTTGGTCACCTCTCGACCGCGACTCGGTGGTCGACCGTCGTTGCGGGACGATCGGGACCGGCCGACCATCCGCGACCCTGCCGGGAGCTTGGCCGGGCCGCGGATGACGTCTGCAGGACAATGGTAACAGTTCGGCAACCATGCTCCATCACACCATTGACCAGGGAGCGGGTGCGTGAGATACGAGGGTGTGATCAGACACGGAGGCCACGAGCCGACGCCCGAGACCGCCGAGATCCTGGCCCGCATCGCCCCTGTGCAGCTGCCCTCCGCGAGCCCGCTCGTCCTGCGCGGTCACCGGTTCGACGCCGCCTCGCCGGCGGTGATGGCGATCGTCAACCGCACCCGCGACTCCTTCTTCAGCGGCAACCGCCATGCCGACCTCGAGTCGGCCAAGGCAGCGCTGCGCGCCGCCGTCGAGCAGGGCGCGGACCTCGTCGACGTGGGCGGGGTGCGCGCCGGCCAGGAGGGCGAGGTGGTGGACGCCGACGAGGAGGTCCGCCGCGTGGTGCCCTTCCTCGAGTGGGCCCGGAGCGAGCACCCCGAGATCGTGCTCAGCCTCGACACCTGGCGCTCCGAGGTGGCCCGTGAGGCGACCGGGGTGGTCGACCTCGTCAACGACACGTGGGCGGGGCATGACCGCGACCTCGTCCACGTCGCCTCCGAGATCGGCGCCGGCTACGTCATCTCACACACCGGCGGTCTGCCGCCGCGCACCGACCCCGTCGACGTCAGCTACGGCGACGACCCGCTCGACGTCGTCCGGGACGTCGTGCAGGTCCTGGCCCGCGGTGCCGGCGTGGCCGAGCGGGCCGGCATACCCAAGGAGCGCATCCTCGTCGACCCGACCCTCGACTTCGGCAAGACGACGGCCAACTCGCTCGAGGTGCTGCGCCACACCGCCGACGTCGTCGCCCTGGGATACCCAGTGCTGCAGGCGATCTCGCGCAAAGATTTCGTGGGGGAGACGCTCGACCTGCCCGCGGAGGAGCGCCTCGAAGGATCGCTCGCGGCGACGGCAGTGGCCGCGTGGCTCGGTGCCACCGTCTTCCGGACGCACGACGTGCGGGGGACGCGTCGGGCCCTCGACATGGTCGCCACGATCCGCGGCGACCGCCCCCCGCGCCTCGCCGTGCGAGGGGTGCCACGTGACCGTTCGGCGAACGAGGACTGAACGCCGAAACTGGGCTGCGATCCACCGGGACGACCGCCCGGTAGTCTGCTAGGTTCGTCGCGGTTGCAGTTGCAGTTCCTCGCAGTCGAGCAGGCGCCCGTCATCCGCAACGATGACGGGATTTTGTTATCGACGGCGGTGGGTTCGCCCGCCGAGTGGAGTCAAAGCGGCGACTTGGGATGCGCGAGGTGCGTCGTTCCACACGCTAAAGAAGGAAGAGTTACCCGTATGGCACAGGGCACCGTCAAGTGGTTCAACGCTGAGAAGGGCTTTGGCTTCATCGCCCAGGACGGCGGCGGCCCCGACGTTTTCGTCCACTACTCGGCCATTCAGTCGAACGGCTACCGTTCGCTGGACGAGGCGCAGCGAGTCGAGTTCGAGGTCACCCAGGGCCCCAAGGGCCCGCAGGCCGACGCAGTTCGCCCGCTCTGATCAACTCGAGATCAACGCAACGAGCGACACCAACCACAGTCGTTTGTGACAAAGCCCCCGGCCACCGGCCGGGGGCTTTGTTGTTGCCCGGGTCTGCCTGGCGCTCGCAGCCGACGCTCGCCGCCGGCCCACGTCCCCGGACCCCGCGAGGCCCGAGGACGTGTGCCGCTCAGCAGGTCTCGTAGGGATCGGCCGTCGGGCTCGGCTTGGGCGTCGACGTCTTCGTCGGGCTCTTCGTCGAGCTCGTCGTCGGGCTCGTCGTGGGGGTGGAGTCCGGCGTCGGGTTGGTCTTCGGCGGGGCGATCGCCTTGGCGATGAGCTGCCTGATGAGGTCGTAGTCGGGGCGGCTGTAGTTGGCCTGGGCCGAGTTCAGCGAGGTGCTGCTGATCTTGGACTTCTGGACCCGCTCGACGAGCGTCACGAACGCCGGCAGGTTCTGCACCGGGATGTCGGTGTAGATGTTGTCCTTGAGGATGCTGGCGATCTCGGGGTACTTCGAGACCATCTGCGCCGGGTTGACCTGCTTGACGATCGCCTGCACGACGCAGCGCTGGCGCATCTGGCGGTGGGTGTCGTCGTCGGCGGCGCGGGTGCGGGCGTACCAGAGGGCGTGCCAGCCGTCGAGGTGCTGGAAGCCGGGGTCGAAGTAGCCCTTGACGCCGAAGAGGCGCCCGCTGGCGTCGTGCTCGCCGCCGATCGTCAGCTTCGTGCCGTAGGCGGAGAGCTTGACGTTCATGTCGATCCCGCCCATGGCGTCGATGAGGCGGGAGAACCCGTGCAGGTCGATGACGACCATCTGGTCGACGGTCAGCCCGGTGATCTGCTCGACGGCGCCGCGCAGCTCGATGCGGCCGGGGGTGTCGCCGGACGGGTAGGCACCGGGGTGCGCCTTCGCGTAGTTCTCGGCATCCATGTAGAGGTTGGTCAGCATGCACTGGCCTGCGCCCTGGTCGCAGGTGCTGTCGGGCGAGCCGAAGTAGCCAGAGGGGTAGATGGCGCGCAGCGGGCTCTTGG
The DNA here is from genome assembly GCF_040702505.1 of Terrabacter sp. NPDC080008. NCBI lineage: Bacteria > Bacillati > Actinomycetota > Actinomycetes > Micrococcales > Intrasporangiaceae > Terrabacter > Terrabacter sp. NPDC080008. Next base: position 1,146 of record NZ_JBFBLC010000008.1, on the reverse strand, counting down.
GCGCGAGAGGCGCCTTGAGGAGGTTGCGCGGCAGCGAGAAGAGGGAGGTGCGGCCGGACTTGGTGTCGATGCTGGCCAGGATCATCGAGTCGGTGCGCATGCCGACGCGGTCCGAGCCGGCGTCGGAGCCCAGCAGCAGGATGTTGACGCGGGCCTGCTCGGCCCACGGGTCGTCGCCCTGCGCCACCTGGGCGCCGCCGTGGCCGGTGGTGGGGCCGACGCCGAAGACCTTCGAGACGGTGCTCTGGGTGATCGAGGCGTACTCGGCGACCTTGAACGAGGAGCCTGCGACGAGGAACACCATCAGCGTGGTGAAGGCTGCGAGCACGCGGGTGCGGGCGCGATCGAGCCGGTTGGGGCGTGCCTGCACGGCGGTGAGGATGATCGAGCCGCACCAGAGGATGCCGCCGACGACGAGGACGACGGCGATGGCCTGGAGCAGGCTGGGGCGCGCCACCACCGACAGGGCGGTGTTGGTCAGGCCCGTGCGCATGACGTAGTAGCCGCCGACGACGATCGCGGCGAGAGAGACTCCCAGCAGCGCCCAGCCGACGATGCGGCTGCGGGTCTGCGTGAGCCCTGCCCCGGGCAGGACCGTGCCGAGCGCGGTGAGGCCGAGAGCGCGGCGGAAACCTGAGGTGCGTTCGCGCCGCAGCGCCTCGCGGGTCGGTGCAACCGGGCCGCGCGCGTTCGGGTACGTCATGGGTTCCTCTCTGGTCGGCAGCTGTTCACGTGCCGCCCGGACATTGTGCCTTGCGAACCTGATATGTGCGGCATCCGTGTGGGTATGGTGTCGCACTCCACGTCGGCCCCGGTTTTGGCGGGGCGCTCGGCTGCCGGTAGCCTGTGCTGGCCCGTGCATCCGACGCCGCTCCGGTGGCCCGGTCGTGGGCACGGAGGTGTCGCATAGTGGCCTAGTGCGCCCGCCTGCTAAGCGGGTTGAGGATAAAACCTCTCGCGGGTTCAAATCCCGCCACCTCCGCACCGGAAATGCCGAATGCCCCCGAGCTCGCTCGGGGGCATTCGGCATTTCACCCTGCGGAGGCGGCGAGATGCTGGGAGGAGCGGCTGGTCGGGGCGAGGAACGAGCCACGACCAACGCCACGGCTCCCGCCACCTCCGCACTGGAATGCGGGCCGCCAACTT
>NZ_JBFBLC010000007.1:0-246854 GCF_040702505.1 Terrabacter sp. NPDC080008 | reverse complement strand
CTTTGTTTCGTTCGTTTTGTTTGGTTTTGGCTAGACCTCTCCGCCCCCCGCGCGGGGGCTGGATCTCCGTCGTACGGCCATCAGCCCAGCTGGAAAGTGCCCACTCGACGTTGGGGGGACGCCGTGCGTGCGCTCAGAGGGCGGGCTGCTGCTGGGTGATGCAGTGGATGCCGCCGCCACGGTCGAAGAGCGCGCGAGCGTCCACGCCGACGACCCGACGGCCGGGGTACGCGTCGGCGAGCACCCCGAGCGACGCGTCGTCCTGCTCGTCCCCGAAGGTGCAGGCGATGACGCCGTCGTTGACGACGAGGTGGTTGATGTACGACCAGTCGACCGGGCCGTCAGCGTCCGCGAGCGTGCGTGGTGCCGGCACGCCGACCACCTCGAGACGGTGGCCTCGCGCGTCGCGCGCGTCCTCGAGCAGCTCGCGCAGCTGGCGCGACACCGCGTGATCGGGATGCGAGGGATCCCGCTGCTCGTGCAGCAGCACGACGCCGGGGCTCGGGAGCGTCGCGACGATGTCGACGTGTCCGCGGGTGCCGAACTCGTCGTAGTCGCGGGTCAGGCCCCGCGGCAGCCAGATGCAGGTCGTCGCGCCGATCGTGCGGGCCAGCTCGGCCTCCACGTCCGCACGAGTCAGCCCCGGGTTGCGGCCCGGGTCGAGCTGGACGGTCTCGGTCAGCAGCACCGTGCCGAGACCGTCCACGTGGATGCCGCCCCCCTCGTTCACCAGGCTCGAGCCGATCGCCTCCGCACCCGAGGCCCCGCCCACGAAGGCGCCGATCCGGGCGTCGTGCTCCCACGAGGCCCAGGACTGGGCGCCCCAGCCGTTGAAGACCCAGTCCACCGCGCCCAGGCGCGTCCCGTCGCCGGAGCGGACGAAGGTGGGTCCGATGTCGCGTATCCACGCGTCGTCGAGCTCGGCCTCCAGCAGCTCGACGTCCGGGTGCAGGTGCTCCCGGGCGATCGGCACGTCGGCGGGCACGACGACCATGCGCACCGGCTCGAACTGCACCGTCGCGTTGGCGACGGCGGCCCAGGTGCGGCGCGCCGTGGCGACCTCCTCGAGGGTGTCGCCCAGCGTGTAGCCCGAGCTCGGCCACGCCATCCAGGTGCACTCGTGGCGGTCGGTCTCGGACGGCATACGCCAGCCCGGCGCCACGCTCCCCTCGGGGGCAGGGACGGCGTCGGTCACTGGGCGACCTCGCGACGGTGCTCCGCGCGCACGGGGTCGGTCAGGGCGGCATACGAGTCGGGGCGCCGGGTCTCGAGGAAGGGGAAGAGCTCGAGCCAGTCCGCGCGCTGGGCGAGGTCGAGGTCGGCGACGAGGACCGCGGCCTCGTCACGGGGGGCCTGCACGAGGATGCGGCCGTAGGGGTCGCTGATGAACGAGCTGCCGTAGAAGGTGATGAGGCCCTCGGTGCCGAAGCGGTTGGGCACCACCATGAAGAGCCCGTTGGCGATGCCGTTGCCGACGATCACCTGCTGCCACAGCGGCTGGGTGTCGAAGTCGGGGTGGTCCGGCTCGGAGCCGATGGCCGTCGGGTAGCAGAGCACCTCGGCGCCGGCGAGCGAGTAGAGCCGTGCCACCTCGGGGAACCACTCGTCCCAGCACGTCGGCAGGCCCAGCTTGAGCGACGTGTCCTCGAGCGTCACGAGGGGGTACGCGTCCTCGGCCGGCCCGGGTCGGAAGTACTTGTCCTCGTAGTAGCCGGCCGTGACCGGGATGTGGGTCTTGCGGGTGCGCGCCACGATCTCACCGGTCGGCGCGACCACCACCGCGGTGTTGAAGCCGAGCCCGTCGCCCTGGTCGGCACGCTCGTACAGCGAGGCGTGGACGTGCACGCCGAAGTCGCGCGCCGCCGCCCGGGCGAAGGTGACCGTCCGGCCGGTCTCGAGGTCCTCGGCGATCGCGGACGGAGTGCCCTCCGGCAGGGTGTCGGCCGGGTAGCGCGAGAGCGTCAGCTCGGGCAGGAAGACGACGCGGGCACCTGCTTCCGCCGCGGTGCGGATGCCGTCGCGCAGGGTCTCGACGAGGGCATCCGGGTCGTCCGCCCACTCGTGCTGGACGAGGCCGACGCGCACGGGCGGCGCCGTCGGCTCGTGGACTCGGGCAAGGGACTCGGGGACGCCATTGGCCTGGATGAGCTTCACAGCGTGAAGTATGCCAAGCGCCCGGTGTCCCCGGCCGTCCCCTGCGAGAGTCCCCGGGCCGCCCGCCGGTCGCCTTCCGTCAGTACGCCGCGAGCTCGCTGACGAGCCAGCGGTCCCCGGACTTGCGCATCGTGACGATCACGCGGTTCTGGTCTATGGCAGGCGTCGGCTGGGCCTTGGTGGTCGTGGCCTGGTTGACGAAGGCCATGACGCGGACCGTGGTGCCCTCACCGCCGTCGCCAGAGGCGTCCATGACGCCGGCCTCGTAGACCTTGGCCTGCACCGTCGCCTCGTTCTTGACGGCCATCGGCTTGATGTCGGTCGAGGCCACCTTGGAGAACTGGTCCTTGAACGGCGACGTGAGCTGCGGCAGCACCTCATCGACGTGCTTGTCGAACGAGGACCCGCTGTAGCTGAGCAGCGTCTCGAGGGTGGTGCGGGCCGACCCCACCGCCGCGCTCCGGTCGGAGTCGGAGACGACAGGACGCAGCGAGTAGACGAGCGCCACCCCGAGCAGCGCGAGCGCCAGGACCGAGGCCACCAGCGCCGGCCAGAGCCGGGCGTTGCGTCGTGCCGGTCGGCCGGGGTCCCCGTCGAGCTCGTCACCCTGCTCGTCACGGGCCTCTTCACGGGCCTCCTCACGGGCGTCGTCGCGGGGCTCGTCGCCCTGCTCGTCAACCGGCTCCTCACGAAGGGCGTCCGGGACGTCACGGGATGCGTGACGGGGCGTCTCGCCGTCGCGCGTGGGCTCGTGACGGAAGTCCTCGAGGAGCTGGTCGGCGTCCGGGCGCTCGAGCGTGGCCGTGCCGGTGCCGGCAGACGTGGTGGGCGGCGCCGGGGTCTGGGCCCTGCGGCGGGCACCGGCCACGCGCTTGCGCGCGACGCCCGGCGTCGGAGCGGGCCGGCGGGGGTCAGCTGACGAAGTCAAGGGTGCTCACCTTCCACGCGTCGCCGACCTTCACCAGGTCGAGGCGGAGCCGGTACGTCTTCTTCTCGGGCTGGGGGGTGGATGCGTTGGTGGTCGGGGCGATGACCCCGACGATCACCTTGGCCGAGTCCTGGTCACCCGAGACGAGGGCCGCCTCGGCACGTTCGACCGTGGAGACCGTCTTGTTCGCCGTCACGACGGGCTTGAGCTGCTTCAGCGTCGACGCGTACTCCGTGGCGAAGGTGCCGGTCGACTCGTCGAGGACGCGCTTGGTGTCGGCGTCGAACGTCGAGGCGCTCATCGTCACGAAGTTGACCGCGATCTGGCGCCCGGCGGCCAGGGCGGCCGCGCGCGCGTCCTCGTCGCGCTGCTGCTGCCAGGCCGAGCGCCCGGCCGTGGCCGTCACCGCAGCGGCGGCGACGACGAGCAGGGCCGCCAGGATCCAGAGCAGGCGGGGGCTCGGCCGCCACGTGCGGACTCCCCGGCGGCCCGCACGTGGCGTGTCTGTGGGTTCGCGTTCGCCGTGCTCCCCCCCGAGCGGCTCCGAGGCGCTCTCCTCGGGGTCGTCGGGGGCGTGCGCCGTCGTGGGCCGCTCGGTGTGTGAGCGGGTGGGGGCCATCGTCATCGAGGGGTTCCTTCCGTCACCGGCTAGCGGAGCGCCTCCTGCATCATCCAGAGCCAGCTCGTGCCGTTGTCGGTCCGTCCGTCGCCACCGGTCGGGACGACCGGCGACTGGACTGACAACGAGGCAGGACGGCCGGAGGTCACGGCCGGGTTTCCGAGGGCCACCGGCGTCGCCCCGAAGGCCATCGGGTAGCTGCGGCCGCCCTGGCCGCCCTGGCCGCCCGGCGTGGGCTTGGGGGCGTTCTGGGCCCCGCGGACGTTGACTCCGGAGCCTCGGGCCGCGGCGCAGTGGGCGTCCCGGTTGAGCGGTGGGAGGCCGGTGGTGCGGTTGGGGTCGGTCTTGGTCGTGCCCTCGTAGCCGACCTCGCAGGCCTTGGGGTCGTCCACGTTGAGCACGAGCCCGAAGTGCGCCGTGCCGTCGCCGGGGACGACGGTGAACCCGCCCGTCACGACGTCGGGGTAGGTGACGAGCAGCTGCTCGATGCCGTCGAGGCGGGCCGTCGTGACGTTGCCGACGGTGATGAAGTTGGCGAGCAGCGCAGCCAGGCTCTGCTTGTTCTCCGTGATGAGTGCGTCGAGCTGCGAGGTGGCGACGGAGCCACGGTCGAGGACCAGGCGCAGGTCGGGGTCGGCCTCGCGCAGGGCGTCCGCGACATCGGCGAAACCCGAGACGCTCTTGCGGATGTCCGCGCCGCTCTTCACCTGCGTGTCCAGGACGATCCGCCCGTCGTCGATGAGCTTCGTCGTCTGCGGCAGCGCCTCGGATGCCGCCGTGGTCAGCGCGTTGCCCGAGTCGACGAGACGCTGCAGGTCAGTGCCCCCGCCCTGGAAGGCCTTGGCCAGCTCGTCGACGGTGGTCACCAGCGCGTCCCGCGGCACCGAGGCGACCGTGTTGTCGACGTGCTGCAAAAGCTGGTCGATGCGCAGCGGGTAGGCGGTGCGGTCGCGCGGGATGACGTCGCCCGCAGCGAGGAACGGGCCGCTGCCGGTGCGCGGCTGCAGGTCGAGGTACTGCTCCCCCACCGCAGACCGGTTCTCGACGACGGCCGTGGTGTCCTTGGGGATCTGGGTGCCGCGGTCGAGCCTCGCGTCCACGGCCACGCCTGTGCCCGACAGGCGAAGGGCCTCGACCTTGCCCACGGTGACGCCGCGATACGTCACCTCGGCGCCGACGAAGATGCCGCCCGACTGCGCGAGGTCGGCCGACACAACGTAGCTGCCGCCTGCGATCTTGTCGGTGAGCCCGACGTAGTTGGCGGACAGGATCGCCACCAGGGTCACAGACAGCAGGGCGAAGGCGGCCAGCTGCAGGCGGACGGTGCGGGTGATCATCGGGAGCCTCCCGTCGGGAAGAGCGTCGACCAGGACGCCGCGTCGGGTGAGCTCGCTCCGGGGGCAGGCGCGCCGAGGAGGCCGCCCGGCAGTGTCGTCGGGAGCGGGACGCCCGACACGGTCGGGATCGGCACGTGGGGCAGCGACACCGACGGCAACGGCACCGACGGCAGCGGCACCGACGGCAGCGGCACCGACGGCAGCGGCACCGACGGGAGCGGAACGTTGGGCACCTTCGGCAGGCGTCCCACCCCGAGGTTGCCGGCGATCGTGTCGAGATTGGTGTCGAGGGTCGCCCAGAGGTTGGTGTAGTCGCCCTTGATCGTGTTCTGCGCGTTGTTGGGGAAGGGATAGGTCAGCAGCAGCTGGTAGCTCTTCGGCAGGTCGTCGCCCGCCTTGTTGAGCTGGCGCAGGATCGGGCTGATCGCGCGCAGGTTGGCCTCGAGGTCGGCCTTCGAGCCGCGGATGACGCGCGTGCCGACCTCGCCGAGGTTCGCCAGGGCCGTGAGCATCGCGGTCAGCTGCTGTCGCTGGTCCGCGAGGATCTTCAGGCCCTGCGGCAGCTCGTCCAGCGCCGCAGCGATCTTGGACTGGTTGTCCGCCAGCGTCTTGGAGAGCCGGTCGATGCTGTCGATGGCGCGGACGATCTCGCCCTTCTGGGTGTCGAGGCCGCCGACGAACGTGTTGAGCTGGGTCACGAGGTCCTTGATGTCACCGGTGCGGCCGCGCATCGCGTTGTTGAGCTCGGTCTCGATCGTCTTCAGCTGCGCGACCCCGCCACCGTTCAGCAGCAGCGACATCGCGCCGAGGACCTCCTCGACCTCGGGGTTGCGGCTGGTGCGCGACAGCGGGATGCGGTCCCCCTCGCCGAGCCGCCCCTCGGGCGCCACGTCGGTCGGCGCAGCGAGCGCGACGTACTTCTCGCCGAGCAGCGAGGTCTGCTTCAGCTCGGCCGTCGCGTTGTCCGGGAGCACCACGCTGCGCGGCAGACGCATCCGCACGGTCGCCGTCCACCCGGTCACCTGGATGTCCTCGACCGAGCCGACCGTCACCTGGTTGACCTTCACCGACGATTGCGGCACGAGGTCGAGCACGTCCGCGAACTCCGCCGTGACGGTGTAGGAGTCGTCACCGCCGCCCGCCCCGCCGGGGAGCGGCAGGTCGTAGGCGCTGCAGCCGCCCAGGGCGAGCGCCGCGAGGGAGACCACCACGACGGCGCGAAAGGCGCGGCGCGGAAGGAAGGGGACGGCATACGTCATCGGGAGCCTCCTAGGAGTCCGCCGAGGGTGGGGTCGGCCCCGCGGAGGTTGACCAGGCCACTGGGCTGCGGAACCCCTTGGAGCGCGGTGCCGCTCGGAAGGGAGGGCAGCTTGGGCAGCAGCGGCAGCACGGCCTTCTTGAGGGTGTTGCACAGCTGCGTGCTGCCGGTGTTGGTCGGGCCGGAAAGGAGCGAGCAGACGAGCAGCAGTGGGTCGTCGAGGCCCTTGGCGTTGTTGCGCACGTCGAGCGTGCCGGTCTGAGGGTGGTAGGCGTTCTGCAGGTTGGAGAGTGCGACCGGTGCGTTCTCGAGCAGCTGCGCCAGTGCCTGCCGGTTCTTGGCCAGGGCGTCGGTCACGGTGACGGCGCGGTCGAGGTTGCTCTTGAGGAGCGCGCGGTTGTCCGAGACGAAGGTGGAGACCTCGTCGACCGCGACGCCCAGGCTCTGGAGCGTCGCCTTGAGGTTCTCGCGCTCCTCGCTCAGCTGCCCGGCCACGGTGGCGAGGTCGGAGTTCAGCCGGCGCACCTGCGCATTGTTGTCGGCCAGCATGGAGGTGAACGACTGCAGGTTCTTCACCGTGCCGAAGAGGTCGTCGCGGCTGCCCGACAGGGTCGAGAGGGCCGTCGACAAGTCGTGGACCGTGCCGTTGATCTTGTCGCCGTTGCCGCCCAGGTTGGCCGCCGAGGTGCGCAACAGCTGGTTGAGGGCGCCGTCCTTGTTGGCCCCGTCCGGTCCCAGCGCCACCATCAGGTCATCAAGGCTCTGCGACACGCGGTCGAGCTCGACGGGAACTGCGGTGCGCTCCAAGGGGATCCGGGTGCCGGCAGCGAGCGTCGGACCGGACTGGTAGACGGGCAGCAGCTGGACGTAGCGGTCGGACACGAGCGAGGGCGCGATGATCGCGGCCTGGGCCGAGGCCGGCACGCGGTACTTGTCGTCGAAGCTGAAGGTGACGTGGACGTGGTCGCCCTGGGGGGTCACGCTGTCGACCTGGCCGACCTTGACGCCGAGGATGCGCACGTCGGAGCCCGGATAGAGGCCGACGGCACGCGTGAAGTCCGCGCTGACGGTCGTCTGCCCCTGGCTCGGCCAGAACGCGACGACGGCGGCGACGACCGCCACGACGAGCAGGCCGGCGACGACCTTGCCGATGGCGGTCACGGGCGTGTGGAGCCGGCCGAACGGCATACGCGGCTGGGACGCGGGCATCAGCGACCACCTCCGGAGGTGCCGGGAAGGAGCAGGTCGGGCAGCTTCGTGCCGGGCAGGGCCAGGCCCGGGGTGCCCACGGGGACGACCAGGTTCGACACCCAGGTGTCGAACCAGCGCCCGGTGCCCAGGGTGTTGGCGTACACGCGGGTGAACGGCGCCATGGCCTGGATCGTCTTCTGCAGGTCGGTGTCGTGCTTCTGCAGCAGCGCGAGCGTCTTGTCGAGCTCGGCGAGCGCCGGCTTGAGCTGGGCGCGGTTGTCGCGGGCCAGGCCGGTCAGCTGCTGCGCGAGCGCCGAGGTGTTGCGGAAGAGGGTGCGGATGTCGTCGCGGCGCTTGACGAGCTCGACCATGAGCAGGTCGGCGTCGTGGATCAGCGTCCCCACCTGCTGGTTGCGGCTGCGCACCAGGCCGCTGACGCTGTTGGCCCGCTTGAGCAAAGAGCCGAGCTCGGCGTCGCGGCTGGCCACGGTGCGCGAGAGGCGGGAGAGCCCGTCGAGGGTGGCCCGGACGTACTGCGGGCTGTCCTTGAACTCGGAGGCGATGACGGTCAGGGACTTCGCGAGCTGGTCGGTGTCGATGCGCTCGGTCGTCGTGGTGAGGTCCTGGAAGGCGTTGATGACGTCGTAGGAGCTGACGGTGCGGGCCACCGGGATCTGGGTGTCGGGGTCGAGCTGGCCGCGGCCCTTGGGGTCGAGCGCGAGGTACTTCTCCCCCAGGATCGTCTTCATCCGGATCGAGGCGCCGGTCTGCGGCCCGAAGCTGGCGTCCTCGGTGATGGTGAAGTCCACGCGGACGTGGTCGCCCTCGAGGTCGACGCCGGTCACCTTGCCGACCTTGACCCCGGCGATGCGGACGTCGTCGTCGGGCTTGATGCCGCCGGCTTCCGTGAAGGCGGCGCTGTAGGCCGTGCCGCCGCCGATGATCGGCAGGCTGGAGGCGTTGAAGGCCAGGTAGAGCAGCACCGCGATGACGAGCAGGCCGACCGCGCCGATGGGGACCGGGTTGCGCTCCCGGAAGGGGATGCTCATGACTTGCACCTCGCGGACGCGACGTCGTAGGTGGGGCTGACGCCCGGCAGGATCGGGCTCTTGGTGTCGAACTTGCAGAGGTAGAAGTTGAACCACGAGCCGTAGGTGGCCGTGCGCGTCAGCGTGTCGATGCGATTCGGCGCGTTGCTGATGAAGGTCTCGAACTCCTTGACGTTCGACGGCTTGTTCAGGGTGGTCGCCAGGGTGCGCAGCTGCGCGACGTCGTCCTTGATCAGCGGGCGGGTCGACACGAGTAGGTCGGCGGTCTGCGCGGACAGGTCGTTGATCCCGGACAGCGAGCGGCCGATGGTCTCGCGGTCGGCAGCAAGGCCGCTGGTGAAGCGCTGGAGCTGGTCGATGAGCGAGAGCAGCTGCTGGTCGTGGGCGTCGACGGTGCCGAGCACCGCGTTGAGGTTGTCGATGGTGCGGCCGATGACGGCGTCGCGGTCGGCGATGGCCGAGGTCAGGCTGGCCGTCTTGGCCAGGAGCGTGTTGACGTCCCCACCCTCGCCCTGCAGGGTCTGGATGAGCAGGCCGGACAGCTCGTTGACGTCGCTCGGTGAGAGGGCGGCGAAGAGCGGCTTGAAGCCGTTGAACAGGACGGTGAGGTCGAGCGCCGGGTGGGTCCGGGAGAGCGGGATCGTGGCGCCGTCGGCGAGCGGGGCCGGCGACCCGGTGCCCTGGCTCAGCGCGAGGTAGCGCTGACCGACGAGGTTGCGGTACTTGACCGTCACCTCGGTGCCCTGCGTCAGGACCGAGCTCTTGAGGACCGAGAAGTCGATCTCGGCGGTGGCGCCGTCGGACGTCGCGTCGTGGGCGACGCGCACGTCGGTGACCTCCCCCACCCGGACGCCGGCGATGCGCACGTCCTGGCCGGCGAGGACTCCCGTGGCATCGCTCACCTCGGCCGTGTAGGTGGCCTTGTCGCCGAGCTGGATGTTGGCGATCGTCAGCGCGAGGATGCTCGTCGCGAAGAGCGTGACGGCCGCGAACACGATGAGCTTGACGAGCGGGCCCCTGACCTTCATCGGGTGCTCACCACCGTTCCGCGCATCATCGGGCCCGCCAGCAGGGCCTGGATGCCGCTGGCGCCCGGTGTGGCCTGCAGGCCGTCGCGGCTGAGCAGGGCCCCGATGACCTGCTGCTCCTCCGAGGTGCCCGCCGTGCCGGAGTCGGCCGCCGAGGCGTCGCCGAGCAGCGCCGACGGGATGTCGGAGAAGGGCGGCGCGTTGCTGGCCGGCTTCGTGCCGTCCGCGAAGTGGTTGCCCCGGAAGGGGTTGGACTGCGAGCCGCCCGGCGTCGGCAGTCCGTAGCAGTGCGGGCCGCGCTTGTCCTCCCAGCGAGGCTCCTCGCCGGGCCGGTACGGCTGGCGCGGCGGCACGACCTCGAGGGTGATGTGGAAGGTCCCGCCCGCGAAGGCGGCGTTGGCCCGCGGGATCCAGTTGACCAGGCCCGAGGCGACGCAGGGGTAGATCGGGGAGTACTCGGCGAGCAGCTGCAGCGTGGGTCGGCTGACACGCCCCACCTGGATGATGCGCTGCTCGTTGTCGCGCAGGAAGCCGGCGGTGTCGTTGGCGAAGCCGGCGGTGCCGACGAGGAAGGCGGCGAGCTGCTGGTCCTTCTCGACGACCGTCTTGTTCGTGACGCGCAGCGACTCCGTGAGCCGGAAGAAGTCCGGGGCGACCCCGTTGTAGAGGTCGGCCGTGTCGGCGAGCAGCGAGATGTCCTTCTGGAGCGTCGGCATGCTGGGGTTGAGGGCCTTGAGGTAGCGGTCGACGAGCGTGAGGTTGCGCCCGATCTGGTCCCCGCGTCCGTCCAGGGTCGTCGAGAGGGCGTTGAGCGTGGTGGCCAGCTTTGCCGGCTGGACCGTGCGCAGGAGCGGGTAGAGGTTGTCGAGGACCGTCTCGAGCTCGATGGCGACCTTGCTGCGGTCCTGCGGGATGACGTCCCCGGCGCGGATGGGGCGAGCGGGCGTGCCGGTCGTCTCGAGGTCGACGTAGCGCTCGCCGAAGAGCGTCTTCGGCAGCACCCGCGCCCGGACGTTCGACGGGATCCGGGCCACCTCGTCGGGCTGCAGCGCCAGCTCGAGACGGGCGCCCGTCGGTGTGGCCTCCACCGTGCGGACCTCCCCGACGAGCAGCCCCCGCAGCTTGACGTCGGAGCTCTCCTGCAGCTGGCTGCCGAGACGATCGGTCTCGAGCGTGACCAGCACAACGGGGGTGAAGCGCTTCTGGAACGAGGCGACCGCGAGCCCGAGCAGCAGGGCCAGCACGACGAGGAAGACGAGGCCGTATGCCTTCTGTCCCAGCCGCTTTCGCGTGTGCTGGGTGAGAGGTCCCGGCGTCGCGTCGGTGCTGACGTCGGTGACCGCCTCGGGCGGGACGGCGCTCACCCGGCGATCCTCACGCTCGTCGTCGCGCCCCAGATCGCGAGCGACAGGAAGAAGTCGACGATGTTGATGGCCACGATCGAGGTGCGCACCGCGGTGCCCACCGCCACGCCCACGCCGGCAGGCCCTCCCGAGGCCGTGTAGCCGTAGTAGCAGTGGATGAGGATGATGACGACGGCGAAGACCATCACCTTGGCGAACGACCAGAACACGTCGCCCGGGGGCAGGAACAGGTGAAAGTAGTGGTCGTAGGTGCCCTCGGACTGCCCGAAGTACGTCGTCGAGATGAAGCGCGTGGCGGCATACGAGCTCAGCAGGCCCAGCACGTAGAGCGGGATGACGGCGATGAAGCCGGCGATCATGCGCGTCGTCACGAGGAACGGCAGCGACGGGATGCCCATCACCTCCAGGGCGTCGACCTCCTCGGAGATGCGCATCGCCCCGAGCTGGGCGGTGAAGCCGCAGCCGACGGTGGCCGCGAGCGCCAGCCCCGCGACGAGCGGGGCGATCTCGCGGGTGTTGAGGTAGGCGGCGAAGAAGCCGGTGAAGGCGCCGGTGCCCAGCTGCTCGAGGGAGGAGTAGCCCTGCAGGCCGACCTCGGTGCCGGTGAAGAAGGCGAGGAAGGCGATGACGCCGACCGTGCCGCCGATGACCGACAGGGCTCCGGTGCCGAGGGAGACCTCCGCCAGCAGGCGTACGACCTCCTTCTTGTAGCGCCGGATCGTGCGTCCGCTCCACGCGAGGGAGCGCACGTAGAAGCGCATCTGCTCGCCCAGCGAGTCGAGGGCGCGGGAGGGCCGGCTCGCGAGGTCGAGCACGCGCTCGGCGCTCGCCGAGCGCGTCCGGTTCGAGGTGTTCGTCGCCATGGTCGCCTCCTCAGATCTTCTGCGGGACGACTTGGAAGTAGACGGCCGTGATGACGAAGTTGACGACGAACAGGAGCATGAAGGTGATGACCACGCTCTGGTTGACGGCGTCGCCCACGCCCTTGGGACCGCCGCCAGCGTTGAGGCCCTTGTAGGCCGCGACGATGGCCGCGATGGCCCCGAAGATCAGCGCCTTGATCTCTGCGGTCCAGAGGTCGGGCAGCTGGGCCAGGGCGGTGAAGCTCGCGATGTACGCGCCGGGGGTGCCGCCCTGCACGATGACGTTGAAGACGTAGCCGCCGACGACCCCGACGACCGACACGAGCCCGTTGAGCAGCACGCCGATGAGCATCGAGGCGAGCACGCGGGGTACGACGAGACGCTGGATCGGGCTGATGCCGAGCACCTCCATCGCGTCGATCTCCTCGCGGATCTTGCGGGAGCCGAGGTCGGCGCAGATGGCGGAGCCGCCGGCGCCCGCGATGAGCAGCGCGGTGACGATCGGGCTCGCCTCGCGCAGCACGGCGAGCACGCTCGCGGCGCCCGTGTAGGACTGGGCCCCGAGCTGTCGCGTCAGAGTGCCGAGCTGCAGGGCGATGACGGCACCGAACGGGATGGACACCAGGGCCGTCGGCAGGATGGTGACGCTGGCGATGAACCAGGCCTGCTGGATGAACTCCTTGACCTGGAAGGGCCGCTTGGGCAGGGCCCGCATCACGTCGAGGGCGAGGGCGAAGAGCGAGCCCGACTGGCGGAGCACGCCGGTGAGGGGTGCGGCCACGGTCAGCTCACCTCGCCGACGAGCTCGGGGTCGGTGGGCGCGGGCACGACGGCCGTCGGGGCGCCGGCCTCGATCGGCGCCTCGTGGCGCACGCCCGGCACGCCGGCCCTGTCGGTGAGGAAGGACCCGGGCGGCGGGGTGACGCCGTTCGTCCGGCACCACTCCCCGGCCGGGCGCTCGGCGCGGCGCGGCGACCCGTCGCTCGTGCCGAGCTGCAGGGGGATCGGCGGCAGCGGCGGCAGCTCCTGCCCCTGCTCGGCGGCCAGCTCCTCGGCGTCCTTCTCCTCGGACATGCCGATCGGCCCCACGGTCTGCGCGTTGAGGAACTGGCGCACGACCGGCTCCTCCGAGCTCAGCAGCATCTCCCGCGGGCCGAACATCGCGAGGTGCTTGTGGTACAGCAGGCCGATGTTGTCGGGCACGGTGCGCGCCGTGTTGATGTCGTGCGTGACGATGAGGAACGTCGCGTCGATCTGCGCGTTGAGGTCGATGAAGAGCTGGTTGATGTAGCTCGTGCGCACCGGGTCGAGGCCGGAGTCCGGCTCGTCGATGAGCAGGATCTCGGGGTCGAGCACGAGGGCGCGGGCGAGCCCGGCTCGCTTGCGCATCCCGCCCGAGATCTCGCCGGGCAGCTTGCCCTCCGCGCCGGAGAGCCCGACGAGGTCCATCTTCTCGGTGACGATGCGCTTGATCTCCGCCTCGGTCTTCTTCGTGTGCTCGCGCAGCGGGAAGGCGACGTTGTCGTAGAGGGTCATCGACCCGAAGAGCGCGCCGTCCTGGAACAGCACGCCGAACAGCTTGCGCACCTCGTAGAGGTCGGCTTCGCGCAGGCGCGTCAGGTCGCGGCCGTTGATGACGATCGAGCCGGCATCGGGCTTGAGCAGGCCGACCAGCGTCTTGAGGAACACGGACTTGCCGGTGCCCGAGGGCCCGAGCATGACCGAGATCTCCCCTGCGGGAAGCGTGAGGGTCACGTCCCGCCAGATCGTCTGCGACCCGAAGGTCTTCGTCAGACCCTTGACCGCGATCTCCACACCCATGTGGTCTCCACCATGACTTTCCGCCGTCTCGACTCGGCTACGGGGGAAACGAGGGTCCGGGACGGAAGTTACGCCCGGGTTCGGCCGGGTTCGGTGCCACGGGTGGTCCCCGGCCGCGACGGCTACCCTGTGGGCACAGCGGGACCGGGGAGGGGCCATGCGTGCAGATCTTCGGGCGTCACAGGTGGCGCCCGGTGCGGTGCTCGAGCTGGAGGGTCGATCCTTCCAGGTCGTCGGCTCGCTTCACTTCGACATGCGCGGCGCGCTCTGGGCCGAGCACTGCATCAAGGGCGAGCACGGGCGTCCGGAGTGGCTCTCGATCCGACCGCGGGGCGAGCTGACGGTCGTGCACTGGGTCGCACGCCCGGAGCTGGAAGGCGAGCCCGGGGGCGCCGTGCTCGAGATGGACGGTCGCACCTGGTCCCGGATCGAGTCGGGCACCGCCCGTTACAGCGCCGAGGGCCACACCGGCACCGGTCGCAGCGGGAGCTGCGAGTTCGTCGAGTACGCCGACGGCGACAGCCGCCTCGTCTACGAGAGCTTCGACGGCGGCGTCTGGGAGATCAGCGTCGGACGCCTGGTCGACCGAGCTCTCGTCCACTGCTACCGAGAGGTCGCCGGGGCCTGAGCCTCGTTGTGCGGCGGCGTCGCTCGACCTCTGCTCAGTCGTGGGCGGCTGTCACCTCGCGGGTCACGACCTGTCCCTCCGCCCGGACCGTGACCGTCGCGACGCGTCCCTCCTGGCCCAACGCCGAGAGACGGGCGAGGATCTCGCCCAGCCGGTCGAAGGTGTCGGCCGTCGGGATCGGCGCCTGTCCGTCGGCGTTGCCCGACAGCCCCGTGAGCCGGTGGTCCGGGCCCACCGTGAGGACTGCCGTCAGGCGCTCGACGCGAGCGCCTCGCTCGGCCTCGACGCCTTCGCGCAACGTGCGCGCCAGCTCGTCGAGCACGTCCGAGACGTCCGAGGACGTATGCCGTCCCGCGGGGTCTGCGGTCGGCTCCCCTGCCGTGGGCGCGGCCTCCGCGGGTGGCGCGCCGTCCGGCCGGGCGGACTGCTCCCCTTCGTGGACCCCGCCCTGCTCGGACCCGGTGCCCAGGACCGGCTCGCCCTCGGGACGGGTCGTGTGGCCCTCGCTGAGGAAGCCGATGGCGGCGAACTGGATCTTGCTGAAGTCGACCTCCGGGTCGCGCGCGAGCGAGTTGTCGATCACGTAGGCGAGGTTGACCGCGAGGTCCTTCATCCCCGGGTGCAGCTGCTGCCCGACGAAGCGGGCGCACAGCAGCATCGCGTGCACCCGCACCATGGTGCGTCCCTTGCGGTCCTGGACGCGCTGCTGCGCCTCGACGCGCCCGAGGTCGAAGTCGGCGGCGGGGTAGAAGTGCAGTGGCCGCTCCAGCACGAACAGCGAGTAGTCAGGCCGGTCCGAGCCGGGCATGAGCCGGTAGAGCTCTCCGTTGAGGGGGAGCTGCCACTCGAGCTCGGGAGGAGCGACCTCGAAGCGCGTCACGCTGACCAGCGGCCCGTAGCGCCCGGTCGGGCTCGAGGCGCCCGTCGCGCCCGACGCGCCTGCCGGGCCCGAACCGCTCTGCGGAGCGGACGTCGTCGGCGGCTGCACCGATGGCGTCACCGGCAGAGTGGCGGTCCCGTCACCTGCTGCCGGAAGAGGCGGGACCGGAGGCTCCTCGGGCGCGCTGTGGTGGGCAGGGTCGGAGCCTGCATCGGCAGGCTTGAAGGTGCGCGACAACCATCCCATGGCGGTCAACCTACCCGGGAGCTGGACGCGATCGGACGGTCCGGCGCGGCGCGCGGTGTCCCGGAAACGGTGCGCGACGGCATACGCCATCTCTCGCCCCGGGGCGCGGGACGCGGAGGGCGTGGTTACGGTGTTCGGGTGACGACAGTGAGCAAGGACGCTCCCGACCTGCTGGGCCTCGACGGGCTCGCCGGGTCCCTCACTCCCGGAGCGCTGCTGACGGAGCCCGAGAGCGTGGCGGCCTACCGGTTCGACTACACGGCAGACGCGGGCGCCGGCCTGCCGCGGGCCGTGGTGCGGGCGACGTGCGTGGCGGATGTGCAGGCCACCGTGCGGTGGGCGGCCGAGCACGGCGTGGCCGTGGTGCCCCGCGGCGCGGGCAGCGGCCTGTCCGGCGGCTCCAACGCCGTCGACGGTTGCCTGGTGCTCAGCCTCGAGCGGATGCGCGCGGTGGAGATCGACCCCGCCACCCGGACCGCCGTCGTGGAGCCGGGAGCGCTCAACGTCGAGGTGAAGCACGCGGCCGCCGAGCACGGGCTGTGGTACCCGCCTGACCCGTCCTCGTTCGAGATCTGCTCGATCGGCGGCAACGTCGCGACCAACGCCGGCGGGCTGTGCTGCGTGAAGTACGGCGTGACGACCGACTACGTGCTCGGCCTGGACGTCGTCCTCGCGGACGGCACGCTCGTGCACCTGGGCGGCCAGCGCGTCAAGGACACCGCGGGGCTCTCGCTCGTCAAGCTCTTCGTCGGCAGCGAGGGCACGCTCGGGATCGTGACGAAGGTGACGCTGCGGCTCGTGCCGGCCCAGGCGCCGCCCGCGACGCTCGTCGCGACGTTCGACACGGTCGAGGACGCCGCCCGGGTGGTCGTCGCCATCGGCAACACGCTGCGCGCGTCGATGATGGAGCTGATGGACTCGGCCTCGATCAATGCCGTCGAGGACCACCGCAGCATGGGGCTCGACCGGGAGGCCGGGGCGATGCTGTTGGCGCAGTCGGACGCGCCGGGCGCGGCCCGCGGCGAGGAGATCGCGGCCATGGAGCGGCTCTGCGAGGCAGGCGGCGCCCGGGAGTGCTTCACGACGACCGACGCCGCCGAGGGCGAGCTGTTCGTCGCCGCTCGACGGGCCGCGATCGTCGCCATCGAGCGGCGCGGCGCGATCATGCTGGAGGACGTCGGCGTGCCCGTGCCTCGGCTGCCCGACCTGCTGACCGGCATCGCGGAGATCTCGCGGCGGCACGAGGTCGAGATCCCTGTCGTGGCCCACGCGGGCGACGGCAACACGCACCCGGTGATCGTCTACCCAGCCGGGGACGAGGCCGCCAGGGAGCGGGCCGCGCAGGCCTTCTCGGAGGTCATGAGCCTCGCCATCGGGCTCGGGGGGACAATCACCGGTGAGCACGGGATCGGCCGGCTCAAGCGCGCGGCCCTGCCCGAGCAGCTCGGCCCGGACGTGATGGCCCTGACCCACCGCATCAAGAACGCCCTCGACCCGCAGGGCATCCTCAACCCCGGAGCAGGATTCTGATGACGACCTCCCCCACCTCGAGCCGGCGCCCCATCGCGGAGCGGCACCTCTTCGGCCCCGGGCCGTGCAACCCCTACCCGGAGGCGACGCTCGCGCTCGCGGCTCCGTTGCTCGGGCACCTCGACCCCGACTTCCTCGCCATCATGGACGAGACGTGCGAGCTGCTCCGCGAGCTGTGGGGCACCGACAACCGCCGCACGCTCCCCTTGTCGGCGACCGGCTCGGCCGGCATGGAGGCGGCCTTCGTCAACACCGTCTCCCCCGGTGACGTCGTCGTCGTGGCCGTCAACGGGCTCTTCGGCGAACGCATGGTCGACGTGGCCGGCCGGCACGGCGCCGAGGTGGTCCGAGTCGACCACGAGTGGGGCACGCCGGTCGACGCCGAGCGCGTGGCGGCCGCCCACCCGGCACCGAAGATCATCGCCGCCGTCCACGCCGAGACCTCGACCGGCGTGCGATCCGACATCGCGGCGCTCGGCGCGGTCAAGGGCGACGCGCTGCTCCTCGTCGACGCCGTCACGAGCATCGGCGGCATCGAGCTGCGGGCCGACGACTGGGGAATCGACATCGGCTACGCCGGGTCGCAGAAGTGCCTCGGCGTCGCCCCGGGACTAGCGCCCTTCACCATCAACGACCGGGCCTTCGAGCGCCGGGTCGAGAAGCCGTCGTCGTGGTACCTCGACCTCGGCCTGCTCGGCGGCTACGTCGGCGAGGCCTCGGGAGCCGGCCAACGCACCTACCACCACACCGCCCCCACCGCGATGGTCGCCAGCCTGCACGCAGCCCTGCAGCGCATCACCGACGAGGGCTTGGAGAAGGTGTGGGACCGCCACGCCGAGGCCGGTCGTCTCCTTCAGGACGGGTTGCAGGAGATGGGGCTGGCCCTCTTCGCGCAGGAGGGGTCCCGCCTGCCCGAGCTGACGACCGTGCGGGTTCCCGACGGCGTCGACTCCGCAGCTGTACGCCGTTACCTCCTCGAGCGCCACGACCTCGAGATCGGCGCCGGCGCCGGGCAGTTCGCCTCCACCGTCTGGCGCATCGGCCTGATGGGCCACAACGCCCGCCCCGACCGCGTCGCCCTGATCCTCGCTGCTCTCAAGGACGCCCTCGACCACGCCAGCTGACCACCAGCTGACCAGCCGCGCCTGAGTCGAGGTGATCGGCGACCGCACCCGGTCGCCGATCACCTCGACTGGCGGCGGTGCGCGACACGGTCAGCTGTGGACGACCGCAGCAAAGTGCCCACTCGACGTCGAGGAGGGGCCGACGGCCAGCCCTCGAACGTCGAGTGGGCACTTTGCGACGCCTGTCCACAGGGAGCGGGGCGTGGCGGCGCGAGCGGCATCGGCGGCGGGCACGTCGCGCTGGGAGCCCGCGTGACGGCATACGCCCGCCGACGCTCCACGCCGCGAGCGGCGCTGCGCCCCGCGACCGACCAACCGGACAAAGGCGAAGGCGGGCCCGACCAGATGGTCGGACCCGCCTTCGCGGTAGAGCAGTGATCCCGGCTCGGCCGGGTCAGATCACTTGAGCTCGACGGTCGCGCCAGCGCCCTCGAGCTGCTCCTTGGCCTTGTCGGCCGCAGCCTTGTCGACACCCTCGAGAACGGGCTTGGGGGCGCCGTCGACGAGGTCCTTGGCCTCCTTGAGGCCGAGGCTCGTGAGCGCGCGGACCTCCTTGATGACCTGGATCTTCTTGTCACCGGCGGCGACGAGAACGACGTCGAACGAGTCCTTCTCCTCCTCCTCGGCGGGGGCAGCGGCGCCGCCACCGGCCGCGGGGGCGGCGGCAACGGGGGCAGCAGCGGTGACCTCGAAGGTCTCCTCGAACTGCTTCACGAACTCGGAGAGCTCGATGAGGGTCATCTCCTTGAAAGCGTCAAGGAGCTCGTCGGTGCTGAGCTTCGCCATGGTGGCTTCCTTCCTAGATAGTGCCGTGAGTGGCGTGTTGTGAATTGAGCTGGAGCGCAGGAGCGCTCAGCTCTCGTCGCCACCCTCGGCGACGTCGGTGGTTGCCTCGTCGGCCGCAGCGGCCGGCGTGGCGGTGCCCTGCTCCTCGAGCTTCTGGCGCAGGGCGTCGACCACGCGGGCCGTCTGCGACAGAGGAGCGACGAAGAGGTAGGCGGCCTTGGTGAGGGAGCCCTTCATGGCGCCCGCAAGCTTGGCCAGCAGAACCTCGCGGGACTCGAGGTCCGCGAGCTTCGTGATGTCCTCGGGAGCCAAGGGCTTGCCGTCGAGGACGCCAGCCTTGATCACGAGGAGGGGGTGTGCCTTGGCGAAGTCACGCAGACCCTTGGCCGCCTCGACCGGGTCACCGGTGATGAAGGCGATGGCCGACGGGCCCTGGAGGTGCCCGTCGAAGGCCGTGATCCCGGCCTCCTTCGCGGCGCGCTCCGTGAGCGTGTTCTTGACCACGGCGTAGGTGGCGTGTTCCCGGATCGAGCTGCGCAGCTGCGAGAGCTGAGCCACGGTCAGACCGCGGTACTCGGTGAGAACGGCCGCACCGGACTCACGGAACTTGTCCGCGATCTCGGCAATGGCTGCGCTCTTCTCGGCGTTCGCCATCTGGGCCTCCTTCCCTTGCGTGGTGCCGCCGGCGGAAGGGGCCCGGAGGGCCTGCACGAAGAGAGCCCCGGCGCAGGGCGCTCGGGGCTCGGAGCGGCATACGATCACGTATGCCGTGAGGCTGAGTGTCCTGCGCTGGCTGCCCGCGTCGTGCGGAACCTTCGGGAGCTCGTGGTTGCCCACGCCTCCAACCGGCGGTCATTGGTCGTTGACCAGAGTACGGGCAAGCTCCCGCGCGGCCAAATCGGCCCGCGAACCGAGCGCAGGGCGGCGCGGGCTCCCGCTCGGCGCCGGGTAGGTGCCCTAGCGTGCAAAGCATGGCGACGAGCAGGCGAGCGGACCGCCCGACCCCGGCGCAGGGGCGGGCCATCCGGCGTCGACGCTCGTGGGCGGCCCTCGCCGTCGTGCTGTGCATCACTGCCGATGCCTGGTCCGTGTGGTCCTCGGTGCCCTCCGCCAGCGCCGGTGAGCCGATGGCGGACCGCCCGGCTCCGCAGGTCTCGTCCACGGCGAGCGCATCGCCGACGCCGCGGGACGAGGCGGAGCAGGTCCCGGATGCCGGGGCCGACTCGCCGGTCGGCGGCAGCTCAACGGCCGCCGGGAAGGGCAAGGGTGACGGCAAGGACGCCAAGGGTGCCGTCATCGAGTTGGGCTCGGGCCGGTTCACGGTGGTCGCCATGCCCGCCTCCGCGCTACGACCCGAGCCGTCGAGCGGGCGGACGGTCCGCTACACCGTCGAGCTCGAGGGCGGCCTCGACGTCTCCGCGACGGACTTCGCCACCACGGTTGGGTCGGTGCTGACCGATCCCCGCGGCTGGCAGACCGAGGACGGCGTCCGGTTCGTGAACGTGGCACCGGCCGAGGCGGCCAAGGGCGCAAAGGTCGACCTGCGCATCACGCTGGCCAGCCCCGACACCACCGACCGGCTCTGCGCACCTCTCGAGACGCGGGGGCAGGTCAGCTGCCACAACGGCGGCCGCGTCGTGCTCAACCTGCGTCGCTGGGTGCTGGGTGCGGAGGCGTACGGCAAGGACATTGCCGGCTACCGCACGTACCTGGTCAACCACGAGGTGGGGCACGGCATCGGTCACCCCCACGAGTACTGCGGCGGCAAGGGCAAGGTGGCCCCGGTGATGATGCAGCAGACCTACGGCCTCAAGGGCTGCACCGCGTGGCCCTGGCCCACCCCCAAGCCCGCCTGACACAGGTGGCCGCCGCCCCACGGGCGACGGCCACCTGCGCACCTGTCGGCGGCTCAGCTCACAGAGGTCGTCGAGGCGCCGACGCGCACCACGGACCCGGTCGGAAGCGACCCGAACACCCGGTCGGTGACGATCTCGATCATGACCACGTCGATCGACCTGGCGGTGCGCACCGTCTTGTGCAGGGTCACGCGTCCGAGCCCGGGCACGGTCAGGACGGTGTTCGGCTTCACCGCCGAGGAGAACGCCGGTAGCCCGGCGATGCGCAGCCCGACGAAGCGGGAGCTGTCACCCAGCACGGGCGCACCGGCGCCGGTCTGGGATGCCGAGGTCTCGGCGACGATGGCATCCGCGCTGATGAGACCGCCGAGGACCCGCGGGCCCGCGATGGTGCTCTTGACGAGGGAGCTGCGGGACGACGTCGTGACCTTGGACAGCACCTCCGTGGTGGTCGTTCCTGTCGACACCACGCCGGGGACTCCGGCTGTCGCGAGGGTCGCCTTGCCAGACCCGCCTGTGCACGCGGCGTACGCGAGAGCCGTCCTGCTGGAGGCCACTGCGCCGTTCGCGAGGCTGGCGGACGTGGCGTAGCCGGAGCCACCGACGAGACCCTGGATCGGGCGTGACAGCGCGGTGCGGGAGACCCCGACGTCGACCCGCGAGCCGATCGGCAGGCCGAGCGCGTTCCTGCCGGTGATCACCACCCGTAGCGCGACCGAACTGACCTGGAGGTCGTTGTCCACCATTGCCTTGGACTGCTGGTTGAGATAGACCGTCGCCAGGGCTGCGCCCGTCGAGGTCTTCAGCGAGATCGCCGAGTTCGGCGCGGGGACGGCGTTGAGTGACCGTTCGCCCACCTTGAGGCCCAGCAGCCGTGACGTGGCCGAGCCGGTGAGCGCACCCGACGCGCTGCGTGATGCGGAGCTCGTGGATGTGACCGTGTCCGCGTGCACCAGCCCGCCCAGCAGGTCCACGCCCGCGGTCGTGGCGCTCGCTCGACTGGAGTGCCCGGTCGTGCCCTGCGACGTGGAGGCACTGGTCCGGGTGGCCCCCACCGAGCCGACGCCGGGCAGGCTCACGGCGGCCGTCGAGCCGTTCACCGTACGTCCGAACGCCGTGGTGCAACCGATGGAGACGAGCGCGGTCGGTCCGGAGCGGACGACGCCCCCGACGACGGCATACGAGCCGTAGGCGGAGGCGCTGACCCCGAGGGTCGGGGTGGCGGCGGACGCCGGCGCGGCGCCCAGAGGCGCGGCCATCGCCGAGATGGCCGCTGCCGAGAGGATTGCAGTGAGCTTTCTGTCCACGGTGGTTCTCCTGTCATCGATGCCCTGCTCATCGATCCCCTGACCGATGTAGCAGATCCAACGACCCTCGGCGCCCCGGCGTTATGCGCCCTGCGTCCTTTTCGCCCTGTCCGACGCCCGCTCGACGTCGCGAAGTGCCCACTCGACGTCGCAAAGTGCCCACTCGACGTGGCGAGCCCCGCTGGGTGTGTCGGTGCAGCAAAGTGCCCACTCGACGTGCAGGTCGAGTGGGCACTTTGCGACAGACCGGGGGCGTGGTCAGCGCGTCGGGCGCACCACCATGGCCGAGCCACCACCGCGGCGGACCGGCTCGGCGGCCGCCTCGAACCTGTCGTGGCCGAGGCTGCGGATCGCCGTCACGGCACCGATCTCACCGGCGTCGGAGAGCTTGTGGCCGAGCTCCTGCAGCCCCGCGGCCTCGGGGCTCGCCAGGAACGCCGGCTCGGCGCCCTCGGACGAGCCGTTGCGTGACGAAAGCCGCGGCGCCGCGATGGCGTCGACGAGAGACAGGTTGCGGTCGAGGTAGCCGAGGACCGTCTGCGCCACCGACGTGATGATCGTGGCACCGCCGGGCGAGCCCACCGCGAGGAAGGGCTTGCCGTCCTGCATCAGGATCGTCGGGCTCATCGACGACCGTGGCCGCTTGCCCGGACCGGGGAGGTTGGGGTCGGGCACGCCGGGCGTCAGAGGCGTGAAGTTGAAGTCGGTGAGCTCGTTGTTGAGCAGGAAACCCCAGCCCGGGACCGTGATGCCCGAGCCACCGGTCTGCTCGATCGTCAGCGTGTAGGACGCCATGTTGCCCCACCGGTCGGTCGCCACCAGGTGCGTCGTCGACAGGCCCTCGTAGGGCTCCTTCTGAGCGGTCGTGCCGGGGGCGCAGGAGGTGTAGCTGCCGTCGGGCTCGCCGAACGGGATGGGCCGCGGCTGGGCCTTGTTCGGGTCGAACAGGCAGGCTCTCTCCGCAGCGAAGGCCGGGTTGACCAGTTCGGAGACCGGAACGTTCGGCACGTCGCCGACGTAGCGGTTGCGGTCGGCGAACGCCGTGGCCGACGCCTCGGAGAACCGGTGGAGGTAGTCGACGTCGGACACCTTCGACGTCGGCGTGCCGGTGCGGTCCTCGTAGGCCTTCATCAGGTTGAGGATCTCTGCCACGGCGATGCCACCCGAGCTGGGCACGGGCATGCCGTAGACGTCGAGACCCTTGTAGCTCGAGTGGATCGGCGCCTTGGTCAGCGCGCGGTAGGACGCCAGGTCGCGCAGCGTCATCTGCCCGCCCATGACGCTGACTCCGGGAGCCGTGTGCGGTGCATTGGACTCGCGGACGATCGCCTCGCCGAGGCGGCCGCGGTAGAGCTCGTCGACGCCGTGGGTTCGCAACGTGCGGTACGCCTTGGCCATGTCGGGGTTGGAGAACAGCGAGCCCACGGCCGGGGCCTGCCCATTGCGCAGGAAGACGCGCGCGGTCTCCGGGAACTTAGAGAACCGTGCCGCGTTCTGCGCCGTCTGGTCGTGGAACGTCTGGTCGACGACGAAGCCCTTCGCCGCCAGCCGCTCCGCCGGCTTCAGGGCCTCGTTCCACGACAGCGTGCCGTAGTCGCGCAGAGCCTTGGCCCACAGTGCGGGCGTGCCCGGCACCCCGATCGACAGTCCGGAGTTGACCACCGTGTTGAAGTCCATCGCGGACCCGTCCGGTTTGCGGAAGGTGTTCTCAGTGAAGGTCGCCGGGGCAGTCTCGCGCCCGTCGATCGTCGAGACCTTCTTGGTCTTCGCGTCGTAGTAGACGAGGAACCCGCCACCGCCGATGCCCGCACTGTAGGGCTCCGTCACCCCGAGAGCAGCAGCAGTGGCCACCGCCGCGTCGGCCGCGTTGCCGCCACGAGCCAGCACGTCGATGCCCACCTGCGAGGCATCCCGGTCGACGGAGGCGACCGCTCCCCCGGACCCGGTCATCACCGGGACCTTCGGCAGCGTCACCGACTTGCCGTGCCACCCGCGGTCGTGCCCGGACTTGGCAGGCGCCACGGAGGGTTGTGCCCCGGCCGCGGCCGGCAGCAACGAGAGTGGGAGTCCGACGACGAGAGCGCCGAGTACCCAGCGTGAACGTGTTGTGCGTGCGCTGTGACGACTCATCCTTCGACCGTAATGCGGCATCCCAGACACCGCCCGTCGAAACCCGTCCTCGAGACATCTGGGACGGAGCGCTCACTCGACTGGGACGGGGCGCTCGCTCGACTGGGACGGGGCGCGCTCTCGAGTGGGGCGGGGTGCGCTCTCGAGTCAGCCTGAGCCGGCTTGGAGCGAGTGGTGCCCATCGTCGGGAGCGGCATCGGCGACGGGCAGCGTGTCCCGGGAAGCGAGCGTGCCGGCATACGCCCGTCGACGCTCCACGCCGCGAGCGACGGTGGGCGCCGGGAGTGACCGGTCGGCCCCGGGAGTGACCGGTGGGCGCCGGGAGTGACCGATCGGCGCCGGGAGTGACCGGTGGGCGCCGGGTGCGACCCCACGCGGCGAGCGGGTGCGGTCGCCGCGGCGCATACCCAGCCACAGACGACGAGAGCCCGGCACCCCAGAAGGGTGACGGGCTCTCGTGAGCAACGAGATCAGGCGGAAGCCTGCTCCTCCTCGAGGAGGATCAGGCGGAAGCCTGCTCCTCCTCGAGGAGGTTGCGGGTCTTGGAGAAGTCGAGCGGGATGCCCGGGCCCATCGTCGTGGAGACGGTGGCCTTCTCGATGTAGCGGCCCTTCGAGCTCGACGGCTTGAGACGCAGGATCTCCTCCAGCGCGGCGGCGTAGTTCTCGACGAGCTTGGTCTCGTCGAAGGAGGCCTTGCCGATGATGAAGTGGAGGTTCGCGTGCTTGTCGACGCGGAACTCGATCTTGCCGCCCTTGATGTCGGAGACGGCCTTGGCGACGTCCATCGTCACGGTGCCGGTCTTCGGGTTGGGCATCAGGCCTCGCGGACCGAGCACCTTGCCGAGCCGACCGACCTTGCCCATGAGGTCAGGGGTCGCGACGACGGCGTCGAAGTCGAGCCAGCCGCCCTGGACCTTCTCGAGCATGTCGTCGGAGCCGACGTAGTCGGCGCCGGCCTCGCGGGCGGCCTCGGCCTTGTCGCCGTTGGCGAAGACCAGGACCTTGGCGGTCTTGCCCGTGCCGTGCGGCAGGTTGACCGTGCCGCGGACGGCCTGGTCGGCCTTGCGGGGGTCGACGCCGAGGCGCATGGCGACCTCGACGGTCTCGTCGTACTTGGCCTTGGCGGTCTGCTTGGCGACGCGGACGGCCTCGAGCGGGGCGTAGACCTTGCCGGGCGCGATGAGCTCGGCGGCTGCGCGGTAGTTCTTGCTGCGCTTCATGGAACTGCTCCTTGCGTGGTGGTGGAGTCGTGGTGCGGACCAGCGCTGGCCCTCCCACGTGGCCGACGGCATACGGTCCGTATGCCGTGCGGCGGGGGTGACGTGCGAGCTCAGAGCTCGGTGTCGATGCCCATCGAGCGAGCGGTGCCGGCGATGATGCGCGCCGCCATCTCCTCGTCGTTGGCGTTGAGGTCTTCCATCTTCTGGCGGGCGATGTCGAGCACCTGCTCGCGCGTCAGCTTGGCGACCTTGGTCTTGTGCGGCTCACCGGAGCCCTTGGGGACGCCCGCAGCCTTCTTGATCAGCTCGGCGGCCGGCGGCGTCTTGGTGACGAAGGTGAACGAGCGGTCCTCGTAGACCGTGATCTCGACCGGGATGACGTTGCCGCGCTGGGACTCCGTCGCGGCGTTGTACGCCTTGACGAACTCCATGATGTTGACGCCGTGCTGACCGAGGGCCGGGCCGACGGGCGGGGCGGGCGTGGCCTGACCGGCCTGGATCTGCAGCTTGATGAAGCCGGAGACCTTCTTCTTGGGGGGCATGGATGCCTACCTTCTGTGTTGCTGGGCCGACGCCAGTGGAACTGGATGGGCGATGACCCGGTTGCATGTCCTCGGGCGGTCAGCCGCACGAGGTCCTACGACCTTCGTCAGATCTTGGCGACCTGGCCGAAGGAGAGCTCGACCGGGGTCTCCCGGCCGAAGATCGAGACCAGCACCTTGAGCTTCTGCGTGTCGGCGTTGATCTCGGAGATCGTGGCGGGAAGGGTCTCGAAGGGCCCCTCCATGACGGTGACGGACTCGCCGACCTCGAAGTCGACGACGCGGACGTCGCGCGGGCCTGCGGTCTTGGCGGTGGCTGCACCCTCGGCAGCAGCGGCGGCCTCGAAGTTGGGGGCGAGCATCGTGAAGACCTCGTCGGTCGAGAGCGGCACGGGCTGGTGCGCGTTGCCGACGAACCCGGTGACGCCCGGCGTGTGGCGCACGGCGCCCCAGCTCTCGTCGGTGAGGTCCATGCGGACGAGGACGTATCCGGGCATCCGGACACGGCGGACCTGCTTCTTCTGGCCGTTCTTGATCTCGGTGACCTCCTCCATGGGGACCTCGATCTCGAAGATGAAGTCCTCCATGTTGAGGGTCTGGATGCGCGTCTCGAGGTTGGCCTTCACGCGGTTCTCGTAGCCGGCGTAGGAGTGGATGACGTACCAGTCGCCGTCCTTCATCCGCAGCTCGCGCTTGAAGTCGGCGACGGGGTCACCGCTGCCCTCGGCGGCCGGCTGCTCGCCGGTGCCGTCCGCGTCGACGGCCTCGTCGGACGCGTCGGACGCGTCGGACTCGCCGGAGTCGGCGAACTCGCCGGCCTCGAGGCCCTCGTCGTCCGCGGAGGCGGTGTCCCCAGCACCGGAGGCGAGGTCGGATGCCGAGACCTCGTCGGCCTCGACCGTGGGGTCGACGACGTCAGTCTCGGTGCTCTCGCCGTTCGGAGCGCCCTCGTGGGCGAACTGCTCGGACACGCTCTGACCTACTTCCTTGCTCGTGGACCAGCCGGTCGCGGCTGGCGGTGTCATCCCGTGACGGGCGGTGCCGTCAGGTGGTGGAACCGGTGAAGGCCCAGGAGATCAGCTTGGTCAGGCCGAAGTCGAGCACCGAGACCAGCGCCATCATGACCACGACGAAGACGACCACGACGGTCGTGTAGCGCACGAGCTCGGGGCCGGTCGGCCGCACGACCTTGCGCAGCTCGTCGAGGATCTGGCGCACGAAGAGGCTGACCGCGCTGAAGAAGCGCGACACCGGGTTGCCGCCGCGAGCCTTGTCGGCACGCCCGGACCCGCGCTTGGCGCTCGTCTCCGTCACGATTCCTTCTTTCTGCCTGGGTGTCGGCCCGCGACAGGCGCCCGACCCGTGGGTCCCACGTCGGGCAGAAGTCGCGTGCCGCCTTGCACGACGACCACATCACCGGGATGCGCAGGGCAAGAGGGACTCGAACCCCCAACCGCTGGTTTTGGAGACCAGTGCTCTACCAATTGAGCTATTGCCCTTCGCCGCAGGTGTTGGGTGCCTCCGGCGGGACGGCATGCGTCAGCATGGCCAGCGAAGCCGTCCGAGGATCGATCATACGGGACGGATGCGCTCCAAGGCGAACCGACCGAGAAGCGGGTCCGCCGCAAGGTGCCGGACTGCTCCTGAGGCACCCACGCGACACCCACCGGCATACGGACGGGGCAGCCTCGGCGACAGGCGGCAGTGGCAGGATCGACGTGTGACGAACCCGCGTACTCCTCTCGCGTCCCTGTCCGACGACGACCTGGCCGGCTTCCTCGCCGAGCAGCGCTCAGCGTACGCGTCGCTGCAGGCGCGCGGTCTCAAGCTCGACCTGACGCGGGGCAAGCCGTCGTCGGCCCAGCTCGACCTGGCCGACGACCTGCTGCGGCTGCCGAGCACGACGAAGGACCGCGCCGGCGTCGACGTGCGCAACTACGGCGGCCTCGAGGGCCTGGCCGAGCTGCGGGAGATCTTCGCCGAGCTGCTCTCGGTCGAGCCCTCGCAGGTGGTCGCGGGCGGCAACTCGAGCCTGTCGATGATGTACGCCACGATCGTCGACTTCCTGCTCTTCGGCGGCGTCGAGTCCCCGCGCCCGTGGAGCCAGGAGGAGAAGGTCCGCTTCATCTGCCCCGTGCCCGGCTACGACCGCCACTTCTCGATGCTCGCGTCGTTCGGGATCGAGATGGTGACCGTCGACATGCACGCCGACGGACCGGACATGCCGGCCGTCGAGGCGCTCGTCAGGGACGACCCGAGCGTCAAGGGCATCTGGATCGTCCCGACCTACGCGAACCCGACCGGCGCGGTCGTCTCCCAGGAGGTGGCGGCGCGCCTGGCCGCCATGCCCACCGCCGCCCCCGACTTCACGATCTTCTGGGACAACGCGTACGCCTTCCACCACCTGACCGAGGAGGAGGCCAAGAGCGCCGACATCCTCAGCCTCTGCGCCGCCTCCGGGCACCCGAACCGTCCGATCATGTACGCGTCGACCTCCAAGATCACGTACGCGGGCGCGGGCGTCGCCGTCCTCGCGGCCAGCCAGGCGAACGTCAAGTGGTACCTCGGCCACCTCGCGATGGGCTCGATCGGCCCGGACAAGGTCAACCACCTGCGCCACGTCGAGTTCTTCGGCGACGCCGACGGCGTCCGCGCCCACATGCGCCGCCACCGCGAGATCATCGCCCCCAAGTTCGCCGCCGTCGACGAGGCCCTGACGGCCGGGCTCGAGGGCCTGGAGATCGCGCAGTGGAGCCACCCGACCGGCGGCTACTTCGTCAACCTCGACGTCCTCGACGGCACGGCTTCGCGGGTCGTGACCCTCGCCAAGGAGGCGGGCATCGCGCTCACCCCGGCGGGCGCCTCCTTCCCCCACGGGCACGACCCGCGCGACCGCAACATCCGCCTCGCACCGACCTTCCCGGTCCTCGACGAGGTGCGCACGGCCATGGCGGGCGTCGCCACGTGCGTGGCGCTGGCGGCAGCCGAGAAGCTGACGCACGAGCGTGCCGGTCGGGTAGGGGCACAGGGCGACGGCTCCACGCCGTCGGCGCAGGACGCCCCGAATACCGCCACCGAAGGAGCCTCGCGATGAGCGACACCGGTCCCACCGAGAACATCGACACCGACCTGACGAGCTACAGCGTCGACGACGAGGACCAGCCGTCGAACCTCGAGGGCCTTCCCGACGACGACGTCGAGGACGAGCTCGACCGCGGATACTCCCCGCCCGAGAAGGAGCGGGGCACCGATGCCTTCGGCACCACGGCCTACGAGGAGTCGCTCGACGAGACGATCGACCAGCGGATCCAGCAGGAGGAGCCCGACCCGAACACGGCCTACGGCGCCCCGGACAACGAGAGCGGTCTCGACGAGGAGCGCGTCGGCGGTGACGACCCCGACTCCATCGCGGCCGATGACGACTGGCTCGGTGACAACGAGGTCGGCGACCAGCGCGCCGGGCGCCTGGTGGCCGACGACGAGGGCGCCCACGAGGACACGGAGAAGCAGGTGTGGGCCAGCGACGTGGGCATCGACGGCGCGGCCGCGTCGGCCGAGGAGGCCGCGGTCCACGTCGTCGACGAGATCGCCGACGAGCCCGACGAGGTCTGAGCCGGCGAACCTGCTGGCCCCGCGCGTCCTGTGACCGGGCGCGCGGGGCCGCGCAGGCATGAGACCGCCCGTCGTTCACCGGCCGTATGCCGTCCGGTCCCCGACACGCCGAGGGCACGCTCTGCGGGGGTGACACACTGACCCGCATGACGCGCGCGGTGCAGGACCTTCCGAAGGCGCACCTGCACCTGCACTTCACCGGTTCGATGCGCGTCGACACCGTCCGCGAGCTCGCCGCCCGCCACGGCATCCGTCTCCCTGACGCCCTCCTGGCCGACTGGCCGCCCCGGCTCGCGCGTGCGACCGACGAGCGGGGCTGGTTCCGCTTCCAGCGCCTCTACGACTCGGCGCGGGCGTGCGTGCGCGGCGAGGAGGACATGCGCCGCATCGTGCGCGAGGCCGCCGAGGACGACGCCGCCGAGGGCTCGCGGTGGCTCGAGCTGCAGGTCGACCCCACGTCGTACGCGCCGTTCGTCGGGGGCATCACCCCCGCCCTGGAGATCGTGCTCGACGAGGCGCGAGCCGTCTCGGCGCAGGGCCGGATCGGTGTCGGCGTCGTCGTGGCGGCCAGCCGCATGCGCCACCCGCTCGAGGCGCGCACCCTGGCTCGCCTCGCGGCGCGGCACGCGGGTGAGGAGCCCGGCGACGTCGTCGGCTTCGGCCTGTCCAACGACGAGCGGCGCGGGCTCATCGGCGACTTCGCACCCGCCTTCGCCATCGCGCGCCGTGCCGGTCTCGCCCTCGTGCCGCACGGCGGTGAGCTGCTGGGGGCGCAGTCCGTCATGGAGACGCTCGAACAGCTTGGCCCGGACCGCATCGGGCACGGCGTGCGCAGCGTGGAGGACCCCCAGGTGCTCGACGCCGTGGCCGAGGCAGGGGTGACCCTGGAGGTGTGCCCCGGCAGCAACGTGGCGCTCGGCGTCTACGCCGACCGGCAGGAGGTGCCGCTGCGGGCCATCGTCGACGCCGGCGTGCCCGTGGCGCTGGGAGCCGACGACCCACTGCTCTTCGGGTCCCGGCTGACGGACCAGTACGCGGCGGCCCGCGAGCTCGGCTTCGACGACGAGGAGCTGGCCGGACTGGCCCGCGACTCCCTCCACGGCAGCCGGATGCCGGAGCGGCTGCGCAAGGCCGCGCTCGCCGACGTGGACTCCTGGCTCGCGGACGGTTCGTGACGCCGGACACGCCGCCAACCCGGACATAGCGGGCAGCCACGAGGCCTGCCCGGACGTCCGACGGCCGCACAGCACGGGCTCAGCCCTGCGGGCGAGTTTGCCCAGGGTCGGGCCCTCCGGTCATGCTGGGCGGGCCATGAAGACTTCTGCCGCCGCTCCCGCACGCCCGTCCACCGCCCCCCGACGCCGCCTGGCCCGCCTCGCCGCCCTCGGCCTGGCGGCCCCCGTGCTCGCGCTCGCGGCCTGCAGCGGCGAGTCCCCGGTCGCGGCCGGCGGCACCACGCCGGCGAGCAGCGCCCCGGCCGGCACGACGGCCCCGACTCCGAGCACGCCCGCACCCGACACGAGCACGACGGCGGCCACGCCGGCGCCGACGACCACGACCGACGGGCCGGCCAGCGACAAGGTCGCCTACGCCAACATCGACGCGGTCATCAAGGACCCGGATCTCGGCCACACCATCACGGCCACGCGCATCGCCCGCCACCTGAAGTGGCCGGGCGGACAGCCGGTCGGCGCCGAGCAGTTCGAGATCGTCGGCGTGCGCGTCATCGCGCAGGCGGGGTCGCGCTACTCCGCCCGCATCGACCCCGCGATGCTCTCGCTCGTGGCAGCGAACCCCGCCCAGACGATCACGCCCACGTCGGAGTTCAAGAACCGCTGGGGTGCGGTCGCGCTCGGGACCGCCCAGCGCTCGCAGACGAGCACCGGCTGGGTCTTCTTCAAGGTCGACCGCGGCACGACGAGCTCGCTCAAGCTGGCCTTCAACCGCCCCGCCTACGAGGTGAGCACGACCGGCAAGAACATCCCGGCGAAGACCTTCTCGGCCGTCCTGGTCAAGTAGGTCCCGCCGGGCCGGGCCTGCGCCCGGTCGAGCCTCAGAGCTGCTCGCCGACGAGCACCGGCTCGTTGACGAGGGTGACCCCGAAGGCGTCGCGGACCCCGTCGCGCACCTGTCGTGCCAGGGCGAGCACGTCCGAGGTCGAGGCTCCACCGCGGTTGGTGACCGCAAGCGTGTGCTTCGTGGACAGCGCTGCCGGAGCCGGCAGGCCGAAGCCCTTGCCGAACCCGGCGTGCTCGATGAGCCACGCGGCGCTGGTCTTGACCCGTCCGTCGGCCTCGGGGAACCGCGGGGGCGTGGGGCCCTCCCAGCCGAGCCGCTCCCCCACCCGCTCGACGAGGTCGTCGAACTCGCGGGAGGTGAGGATCGGGTTGGTGAAGAAGGAGCCGCACGACCACGTGTCGGGGTCGGCGTCGTCGAGCACCATGCCGCGGGACCGGCGCTGCTCGAGGACCGCCTCGCGGGCATCGGAGAGGGGCACGCGCGTGCCGAGGGGGACGTCGAGTCCCTTCGCCAGGGCGGCATACGCGATCGGCCGGCTGAGGTCGGCCACCTCGAACTGGAAGAGCGCGTCGAGCACGACGTAGCGCGAGTGGCCCTTGAACCGCGAGTGGCGGTAGGTGAAGGCGCAGTCGGCGTTCATGAAGGTGCGCACGGCCTGCTCCTGGCGGTCCCAGGTGCGCACCTGCGCGATGGTCTGCGAGACGTCCTGGCCGTAGGCGCCGACGTTCTGGATGGGGGTGGCGCCCGTCAGCCCGGGTATGCCGCTGAGGGCCTCGACGCCCGCCCAGCCCTCCACGACGGCGCGAGCCACGACGTCGTCCCAGACCTCGCCCGCCGCCACGCGCACCACGGCGCCGCCGCAGTAGTCGGCCGACTCTGGCGTGATGCCCGAGGTGGCGACCCGCACCACGGTGCCGGGGAAGCCGTCGTCGGACACGACGAGGTTGGAGCCTCCGGAGACGACCAGCAGCGGCTCGTCGGCGTCGTCGACCTCACGCACGGCATCGACGAGCTCGTCGGTGGTGGTGGCGGTGACGACCCGGGCGGCCGGGCCGCCGACGCGCATCGTCGTCAGGGTGGACAGGGGCAGGTCGGACTGCTCGAGCACGCGGGGGACCCGGACCCTCAGGCCAGCACGGCGACGGCCTGGGCGCGGCCGAGGACCTTCTCGCCGCCTGCCGTGGCCGTCAGCTCGACGGTGACGCGGCGGGTGTCGGGGTCGACCGCCTTGACGACGCCGGAGACCTCGATGTCGGCACCTTCCTCGTAGGGCACCACGACGGGCCGGGTGAACCGCACGCCGTACTCGACGACACGGCCGGCGTCGCCCACCCAGTCGGTGACGATCGTGACCGCGGAGCCCATCGTGAACATGCCGTGGGCGATGACGTCGGGCAGGCCGACCTCCTTGGCGAACCGCTCGTCCCAGTGGATGCGGTTGCGGTCGAGCGAGGCGCCGGCATACTGGACGAGCCGGGCCCGGTCGACGTGGACCGTGAGCGGCGGCAGGGCGTCGCCGACGGCGACTCCGTCGAAGGACCGGACGCCGGCGGGGGTGGTCGACTGGGCGCTCATCACTCTGCTCCTCGGATGACGATGGTCGAGGTGGCGGTGCAGACGGGCTCGCCCGCCTCGGTGGCCAGCTCGGTGCGGGTGGTCACCATGGAGTGGCCGCCGGCCTCCCGGACGGTGTCGACGTGCAGGGTGCCCACGATCGCGTCGCCCGCCGTCAGCGGCCGGTGGTGGACGAAGCGCTGCTCGCCGTGGACGACCCGTGAGAAGTCGATGCCCGCCTCGGGGTCACGGATGAGCTGGGCGTCGCACTGCTGGGCGATGAGGACCGCGAAGGTCGGCGGCGCGATGACGTCGGCGTAGCCTCGCGACCGCGCCACGTTGGTGTCGACGTGCACCGGGTCGGAGGAGCCGACGGCCTCGGCGAACTCGCGGATCTTGGCGGCACTGACCCGGTAGGTCTCGGTGGGCGGGTAGACCCGCCCCTGGAAGTCTGCGTTCACCGGCATACGCGCACCCTACCGAGCGGCGCCGACGCGGGCCGCACGGCGTGCGGGCGCCCGACGGGCCGCGGGAACGACAACGCTCCCCCGGCCCAGGGGGCCGAGGGAGCGATCGCGTCGTGTGCGGGAGCTCAGCGGGTCTCGCGGTGCTCCGTGTGGTGGCCGCACTTGGGGCAGAACTTGTTCATCGCGAGACGGTCGGGGTTGTTCCGACGGTTCTTCTTCGTGATGTAGTTGCGGTCCTTGCAGTCCACGCACGCCATCGTGATCTTGGGACGGACGTCGGTGCTCTTGCTGGCCACGGCAACCTGCTCTTTCGGGAACGTACTCGGGTGTTCTGTCGTCTTGCGACGGGCGTCGCGCGCGTCACGCGTCCCGAGGGCTGCCCGGGTGACATGCAGGCGCGACGTCCTAGGTTACGCGACACACCGACCGATCCGGAAATCGGCGCGGGTGCGCGCGGAAGTGGTAGCGGGAGCGGGACTCGATCCCGCGACCTCACGATTATGAGTCGTGCGCTCTAACCAGCTGAGCTACCCCGCCAAGGCGGCCGTTCCCGGCCCCGTCGCCGTGACGACGGGGAACCGGAATCCGGCTGACCAGAGCCCCAATAGGGAATCGAACCCTAGACCTTTTCCTTACCATGGAAACGCTCTGCCGACTGAGCTATTGGGGCACGGCCGACGTGGTGGACGCGTCGCGTGGACGCTTCCGTCGACCTGTTGTGCGACCGTGACACTACACGGTCCGCGGCGTGGATACGAAATCGAGCAGCCCTGCCGCAGCGAGCCGGTGGCGCCGCCGTCAGTCGTCACGTGCGGCGCCGCGCTCGTCGCCGTCGTGGGCGTCCAGCGCCGACTGTGCCGCAGCCTCCTGCTGCTCCCGCCGATCGCGTATGCGGCCTGCCTCCTCGAGCTCGCCCGTGACCTTCTCGAGCCGGGCCCGAGCCGCGGCCAGCCGGCGCTCGAGGTCGGCGACCCCCTCCACGACCTCCTCCTGTCGAGCCGTGAGCACCGCGACCTGCCGGTCGGCCGAGCGCAGCCCCGACCGGGCGGTCTCGAGCGCCGCCTGCAGCCGGGCCCTCTCGGCCGCCCGTCGTGCGCGCCGCCGCTCCTCGAGGTCGACCGCCTCGCCGTCACCACCCGCCCCGTCTCCCCCTGCGTCTCCCCCTCCACCACCGGGGAGGACTGAGAGGGAGGGACGCTCGGCCGCGCCACGGTTGGGCGTCGCCTCGTCACCGAGCGCGACGGCGTCGGCCAGGTCGACGGAGCCGAAGCCGGAGTAGCTGAGGGCCTTGACGAGGGAGCCGGTCAGCACCGAGGCCTCGGCGTCCTCGTCGGCGATGAGCGCCGTCAAGGTGTCGCGCACCTCCTGCGCGACCCCCGCGCCCAGCCGCTGCCCCTCCTCGGCCGCCACCTCGGCGATCCGGTCGGCGACGACGTCGACCCGCTTGGCACGCTCCCGCCCGAGGACGCGCAGCTGGTCGGCGTCGAGGGTGCGCTGCGCCTCCCGGAGAAGCTCGGCGAAGGACCGCAGCTCGTCGACCTCGTCACGGTGCTCGCGCACGAAGTGGTTGACGGCCCACGCGGCCACGGTCGGCTTGCGCAGCGCGCCGACCGAGGCGGCGAGCGCCTTGTCGCCGGCCGACTTCGCCTGGGCCACCAGCTCGGAGCGCAGCGGCGTGAACCGGGCCGGCGGGACGGCATACAGCTGCTCGACCGCGGCGCGCAGGTGCAGGATCACCCTCGCATCCTCGCGCAGAATCGGTGGCGTGACCCGTCGCGGACCGGCAGGCTGGGCGCGTGACCTGGATCTGTGAGACCTGTGGTGTCGAGACCGCCGACCTGCCCGAGCCTCCGAAGGCGTGTGAGATCTGCGAGGACGAGCGGCAGTGGGTGCCCGAGGACGGGCAGCGGTGGACGACGCTGGAGCGTCTCCGGGAGGCGGGCACGACGATCTCGGTGAAGGAGGTCGAGCCGGACCTGTGGGGTCTGCGCGCGGAGCCCTCGGTGGGCATCGGCCAGCAGACGATGGTCGTCCGCACGCCCGAGGGGGTGCTGCTCTTCGACTGTGTCGGATACCTCGACGACGCCGCGGTGGAGCACGTGCGCTCGCTGGGCCCGGCGCTGGCGGTCGCCGCGAGCCACCCGCACATGTACGGCGTGCAGACCGAGTGGGCGCGGGCCCTCGGGAACGTGCCGGTGCTCGTCGCCTCCGCGGATGCCGAGTGGGTGCGCCGACGCGACCCGCTCGTCGAGCTCTACGACGAACAGCGCGAGGTGGCACCGGGACTGACCCTGCACCGCGTCGGCGGGCACTTCCGTGGGCAGGCCGTCGTCGAGTGGACGGCCGGAGCCGAGGGTCGGGGTGTGCTGCTGGCGGGCGATGCCGTGTTCCCCAACCCGGACCGTCGGTCGGTGAGCTTCATGCGCAGCTACCCCAACCGGATCCCTCTGTCCGGCAACGTCGTACAGCGCATCGCCGACCAGCTCGAGGGCCTGCACCACGACCGCCTCTACAACAACTTCGGCGCCGTGGTGCCGTCGGGCGCGAAGGCCGTGGTGCGCGCGTCCGCGGACCGGCACGCCGCGTGGACGCGCGGCGACTTCGACCACCTGACCTGAGCCCCCGGCCCGGTGTCAGCCGGCGTCGAGTGACGACTCCTTGTGGGCCGCCTTGGCGCCCGTCTTGCTCGACTCGACGATCCAGTACGGCTCGTCCTTCGAGGCGTTGAACTTCTGGCCGTCGAAGGTGAACTCCTTCTCGCGCTTCTCGACCGCCTTGCCGGTGGTGCGGCCCTGCGACGTGTTCCAGTGGACGGTGTCACCCTTGGAGATCCCCATGCGCTCGATCAGAACACGATCCGGCGTGTCGTGCCAGGGGTGAACCGACCGGGTAGGAGGAGGGCGACGTCGCTGTCCGGCGCCGTCTGACACCCCACGGAGGAGAAGCCATGACTGACACCCCGATGGACCCGGTCGGCGAGCCCGCCGGCGACGACCCGATGGCCGAAGGTACCGCCGACGGCGGAGCGGACACGGCCGCACAGGACGGCGGTGCAGACGGCGGCGCCGACTCGAGCGGCGGCGGCGCAGGCGGCGAGGGCCCGGCCGACGGCGGGGCCGACACCGGCACCCACGACGGCGGAGCTGACGGCGGCGCCGACTCCAGCGGCGGAGGCGGCGAGGGGCCGGCCGACGGCGGTGCCGACACCGGCACCGAGGACGGCGGCGCCGACAGCGGTGCCGGGGTGGACCCGACGAACGCGATCTGATGACCGCTGGCACGACGGACCGGGTGCCCACGCGTCGGCGTGGGCACTCGGCCTTGGCACAGCTCGTCCCCTTCAGCCGCGACGAGTTCGCCCGCGACCACTGGTCGCACACGCCCGTCGTCACGCGTGCCGCGGACCTGCCCGGCGGCATACTCGATCTCTTCGGGGAGGAGTCGGTCGACGAGCTCGTGTCCCGTCGCGGACTGCGGGCGCCGTTCCTGCGGGTCGCCCGCGACGGGCGCACGCTCGGCGACCGGGAGTTCACCTCCGGCGGTGGCGTCGGCGCGTCGGTCGCCGACCAGGTCTCGGACGACAAGCTGCTCGGCCACTTCGCCGCCGGCGCCACGATCGTGCTCCAGGGCCTGCACCGCACCTGGGCGCCGCTGATCGACTTCACCCAGCAGCTGGCCGAGGAGCTCGGGCACCCCGTGCAGGCCAACGCGTACGTCACCCCCAGCCAGAACACCGGCTTCAGCGACCACTACGACGTGCACGACGTCTTCGTGCTGCAGATGGGCGGCGAGAAGCGCTGGCGGGTGCGTCCCCCGGTCCACGAGTCGCCGCTGCGCGACCAACCGTGGACCGATCACCGTGTCGCGGTGCAGGAGGCGGCGCGGCGCCCCGCCGAGCACGAGTTCACGCTCCGGCCCGGCGACGTGCTCTACCTGCCCCGGGGCTGGCTGCACTCCGCGACGGCCCTGGGCGGCGTCAGCACCCACCTCACCCTCGGAGTCCACGTCTGGACCCGCCGGCACGTGGCCGACGAGATGGTCTCCCTGGCACTGGCACAGGTCAGTCGGGACACGAGGGTGCGCGCCTCCCTCGGCGTCTGCCCCACCGGCTTCGACCGCGACGGCCTCACCCCGGACATCGAGCTGGTGCGGTCGGCCCTCATCCGCGCCCTGCACGAGCTCGACCCCACCGCGGTCGTCGACGCGATGGAGTCCCGGTCCCGCGCCGCGCTGCGCCCGGCCCCCGTCGGACCCCTGGCCCAGGTGGCCTCGGCAGAGGCGCTCGGGTCGGACATGGTGCTGCGGCTGCGCTCTCACCTTCGCGCGTGCCTCGTGCCCGGAGACGACGGCTCTGCGACGCTGCGAAGCCGGCTGGCCGACTTCGCGGTCGAGCCGCGCGACGTAGGCACCCTGGTGGCCCTCGTCGACGGCGGTGAGCTGCGGGCCGGCATGGTCGGCCTCGACCTGGCGCGACGGATGGTGCTCGCCGGCCTGCTCGTCGTGGTGGAGGACACCGACTGACAGCTCCGCCTGGCCCCTCCTCAACCGTCGAGAGGCCACGTCTGGCCCCTCCTCAACCGTCGAGAGGCCTCATGTGGCCCACCCGGACGCGCCGAGAGGCCACGTCGGGCCCTCGACAACCCCTCGACCAGCTGCCTCTGGCGTCAGCCGGTCACCGCGGCTGTCAGCGCGGCCCGGGCACCGACGAGGGACGGGCCGTACCACGTGAGCAGCCGGCCGCTCACGAGCGCGGTGCGCGCCCGCGCGAACGCCTCCGGCCCGTCGTCCGGGGTGAAGACGTAGGGCTCGTCCGGGAGCAGGACCGTCACGCCTTCGCGGTCGAGGTCCGCGAGGTCGACGTGCGGGTAGCGCTCGGGCGCGTCGGCCAGCACGTTGCGCCAGCCCAGCCGCGCGACGACGTCGCCGGTGAACGTGTCCCGGCCGACGGCCATCCACGGGTCGCACCAGATCGCGACGGCCACCTCGAGCGACGGCTCCGGCAGCGGGCCGCCCCACTCGTCACGGGCCTGCGCGAGCCACGCCGGCGTGCCGACGTCGAGCACCTCGACGAAGAGGCGCTCGAGCGAGTCGAGTGCCGCCGGCACCGTCTCGATGTCCGTGACCCAGACCGGTATGCCGTCGGCGCGCAACCGCTGCACGTCGAGCTCCCGGTTCTCCTCCTTGTTGGCCACGACGAGGTCGGGCCGCAGGCCAGCGATGGCCGCCCGGTCAGGGTTCTTGGTGCCCCGAACCCGTTGCACGGCAAGCTCGCTCGGGTGGGTGCACCAGTCCGTCGCACCGACCAGCCGATCAATGCACGTCGCCGCCAGGGCCTCGGTGATCGACGGCACCAGCGAGACGACCCGGCGGGGCGGCGACGGGAAGGACACGGCATACGCCAGGTCGTCCTCGAGCGTCACGGGCGGCACGACGTGGCCTCTCGACTGCGCGAAGGGGGCAATTCGTGGCCTTTCGACGGTTGAGGAGGGGCCAGACGTGGCCTTTCGACGGTCAGACGTTGCGGCGGTACTGGCCGCCGACCTCGAAGAAGGCCTCGGTCACCTGCTGGAGCGAGCAGACCCGCGCTGCGCGCATCAGGACGTCGAAAACGTTGCCGCCTTCGATGGCGACCGCCTTGAGCTCCTCGAGCTCCGCCCTCGCCTCGACCTCGTGCGCCTTCCGGAACGCCCGCACCCGCGAGAGCTGGCTCTGCTTCTCCTCCTCGGTGCCGCGGGCGAGGACGACCTTGCGCGGCGCCTCGCCCTCGTGCGGGTTGCGGAAGGTGTTGACACCGATGATCGGCAGGCTGCCGTCGTGCTTGCGGTGCTCGTAGAGCATCGACTCGTCCTGGATGCGGCCGCGCTGGTAGCCGGTCTCCATCGCGCCGAGCACTCCGCCGCGCTCGGTGATGCGGTCGAACTCCTTGAGCACCGCGGC
The DNA here is from genome assembly GCF_040702505.1 of Terrabacter sp. NPDC080008. NCBI lineage: Bacteria > Bacillati > Actinomycetota > Actinomycetes > Micrococcales > Intrasporangiaceae > Terrabacter > Terrabacter sp. NPDC080008. The sequence continues at coordinate 207,402 of NZ_JBFBLC010000007.1, read as the reverse complement.
CTCGACCAGGTCGGTCAGCTCGTCGATGACGAACGAGCCCTGGAGCGGGTTCTCGTTCATCGCCAGGCCCCACTCGCGGTTGATGATGAGCTGGATAGCCAGCGCCCGGCGCACCGACTCCTCCGACGGGGTCGTCACCGCCTCGTCGAACGCGTTGGTGTGCAGGGAGTTCGCGTTGTCGTAGATCGCGATGAGCGCCTGCAGCGTGGTGCGGATGTCGTTGAAGTCCATCTCCTGCGCGTGCAGGCTGCGGCCCGACGTCTGCACGTGGTACTTCAGCTTCTGGCTGCGCTCCCCCGCGCCGTACTTCTCCTTCATCGCGACGGCCCAGATGCGCCGGGCGACCCGGCCGAGCACGGAGTACTCGGGGTCCATGCCGTTGCTGAAGAAGAACGACAGGTTGGGCGCGAAGTCGTCGACCTTCATCCCGCGAGCGAGGTAGCTCTCGACGTAGGTGAACCCGTTGGCGAGGGTGAAGGCGAGCTGGCTGATCGGGTTGGCCCCGGCCTCGGCGATGTGGTAGCCGGAGATCGACACCGAGTAGAAGTTGCGCACCGAGTGCTCGATGAACCACTCCTGGATGTCGGCCATCATCTTGAGGCTGAACTCGGTGCTGAAGATGCAGGTGTTCTGGCCCTGGTCCTCCTTGAGGATGTCGGCCTGCACCGTGCCGCGGACGTTCGCGAGGGCGTATGCCGTGAGCTGGTCGCGCTCCTCGTCGCCGGGCTCCCTGCCCTCCCGCGCCCGGAAGGCGTCGACCTGCTGGTCGATCGCGGTGTTGAGGAAGAAGGCGAGGATCGTCGGTGCCGGGCCGTTGATGGTCATCGACACGGAGGTGGTCGGCGAGACGAGGTCGAAGCCGTCGTAGAGCGCCTTCATGTCGTCGAGCGTTGCGATGGAGACGCCGGACGTGCCGACCTTGCCGTAGACGTCAGGGCGAGGGTCGGGGTCGCGGCCGTAGAGCGTGACCGAGTCGAAGGCGGTGGACAGGCGGGTGGCCTGCTGCCCCTCCGAGAGCAGCTTGAAGCGGCGGTTGGTGCGGAACGGGTCGCCCTCGCCGGCGAACATGCGCGCGGGGTCCTCACCCTCGCGCTTGAACGGGAAGACGCCGGCCGTGAACGGGAAGTAGCCGGGGAGGTTCTCGCGGCGCAGGAAGCCGACGAGCTCGCCGTGGTCGCGGTAGCGGGGCAGGGCGACGCGCGGGATCTTGTTGCCGGACAGCGACTCTCGCGTCAGGACGTTGCGAATCTCCTTGTCGCGGATGCGCACGACCTGCTCGTCGCCGGAGTACGACTCGACGACCGACGGCCAGTCGTCGAGCGCCTTGGACACCTCGGCCGGCAGGTCGGTGCGCGCCTCCTCGAGAAGGGCGTCGACCGCATCGACCGCGGAGCCGGCACTGCCCACCTCGCCGGCCGCGGCGGCGCCTGCGAGCTCGCCGCGCACGGACTCGAGCCGCTGCACGCGACTGGCCGCGGCGGCATACCGCTCGGTGGCTTCGTGGTAGCCGCGGACGGTGTCGCTGATCTCGGAGAGGTAGCGCACCCGGGAGGCGGGGACGATGGTGGCGATGCGCGTCGACTGCTTGGTCGCGACGTGCGGCAGCGCGCCCTCCTCGACCGGCATCCCCTTGTCAGACAGCAGGGCTCGCAGCTCCTGGTACAGGGCGGTGACGCCGTCGTCGTTGAAGGTGGCGGCCGACGTGCCGAAGACCGGCATGTCGGCCGGACCCTTGCCGAAGGCCTCGCGGTTGCGCACCATCTGGCGCCCGACGTCGCGCAGCGCGTCCTCGGCGCCGCGGCGCTCGAACTTGTTGATGGCCACGACGTCGGCGCGGTCGAGCATGTCGATCTTCTCGAGCTGGCTGCTGGCGCCGAACTCGGGCGTCATGACGTACAGGGAGACGTCGGCGTAGTCGACGATCGCGGCGTCACCCTGGCCGATGCCCGGCGTCTCGAGGATGACGAGGTCGTAGCCGGCGGCCTTGACGACGGAGAGCACGTCGTCGAGGTGGGTCGGGACCTGCGACCCGCCGCGCGTGGCGAGGCTGCGGAAGTAGACGCGGTCGCCGTCGAGCGAGCTCATCCGGATGCGGTCGCCGAGCAGGGCGCCGCCGCCGCGGCTGCGGGTCGGGTCGACGGCGAGGACGGCGACGCGCAGCTTGTCCTGCTGGTCGAGGCGCAGGCGGCGGATCAGCTCGTCGGTGAGGCTGGACTTCCCCGAGCCACCGGTGCCGGTGATGCCGAGCACGGGGACCCGGCGGCGGGACGCGGCCTCGCGGATGCCACCGAGGGTCGCGTCGTCGAGCTCGCCCTCCTGCGCACCCGTGATCGCTCGGGCCACCGCGGTGCGGTCGCCGGCGAGGACGGCCTCGAGCGAGGGGGCACCGATCTCCCACGGGTCGAAGTCGCAGTCGGCGATGACGGTGTTGATCATGCCGGCGAGACCCAGGCGCTGGCCGTCCTCGGGGCTGAAGATGGTGACCCCGGAGTCGCGCAGCCGCGCGATCTCCTCGGGGACGATGACGCCACCCCCGCCGCCGACGACGCGGATGTGGCCGGCGCCGTTCTCCTTGAGCAGCTGCACGAGGTACTCGAAGTACTCGACGTGGCCGCCCTGGTAGGAGCTGACGGCCACACCCTGGACGTCCTCCTCGATCGCCGCGTCGACGACCTCCTGGACGGACCGGTTGTGCCCGAGGTGGATGACCTCGGCGCCCTGCGTCTGCATGATCCGCCGCATGATGTTGATCGAGGCGTCATGGCCGTCGAAGAGGCTGCTGGCCGTGACGAGGCGGACGTGGTGGGAGGGCTGGTGGTGCTCGCGCTGCGCTGCGTCGGACATGGCAAAATACTAGGACTTCCGAATAATGGACGTCAACGCGTCACGCCCCTACGATGGCAGCATGACTGCGGGAACGAGCGCCCCGGCCAGCAGTGCCGGCTCCGTGAGCCCTACGAGCGGTGTCGGATCCGGGCTCGACTTCGACCCCATCGCCCGCGCTCGTCAGCAGTGGACCGAGCAGGGCTGGGTCGCGGCGGCCGACGGCATGGCCGCGATCACCTCCCTCATGCGCGCCCACCAGATCGTGCTGGCTCGGGTCGAGGCGACCCTCAAGCCGCTCGGCGTCACCTTCGCCCGCTACGAGGTGCTGATGCTGCTGTGGTTCAGCAAGCGGGGGTCGCTGCCGATGAAGGTCATCGGCTCGCGCCTGCAGGTGCACCCGACGAGCGTCACCAACGCCGTCGACCGCCTCGAGGACGCCGGGCTGGTCACCCGTTCGACGCACCCGGACGACCGGCGCGCGATGCTCGTCGCCCTGACCCCCACCGGGCGCGAGCTCGCCGAACGCGCCACCAGGGCGCTCAACACAGAGGTGTTCGAACGGCCCGACCTGGGCACCGAGGACGTGCGCTCCCTCGTCGACGTGCTGACCCGGCTGCGCCGCAGCGCCGGCGACTTCTGAGCCGACACCGGAAGTCGACGACCCGGCCTCCGCGCCGCCACGGACTCGTCAGACTGGAGGCGTGCCCGACCAGCACCAGCGCCCACAGCGCCCGCAGCACCCACACCCCGACGAGGAGCAGCACCTGGTGCAACTCCTCCGCGGTCGCCGCCTGCTGCGCACCCTGGTGGGCCGGGCCCGACGGCCCGACGGCGGCTTCGGCTGGCTCTCCGACGACGGCCACCTGCTGGCCGACCGCGGCGTGCACCTGTGGGTCTCGGCGCGGATGACCCATGTGGCGGCGCTGGGGGTCCTCGAGGGCGACGCGACCTGCGAGGAGCTCGCCGACCACGGCATCGAGGCGCTCGTTCCGGGAGGCCTGCTGCACGACCGCGAGTGGGGCGGGTGGTTCGCCTCGGTGCGCGCCGACGGCACGCCGGCCGTCACGGACAAACGCGCCTACGAGCACGCATTCGTCGTCCTGGCCGCCGCGAGCGCGCTCACTGCTGGCCGGCCAGGGGCCGACGCCCTCCTCGACGAGGCGCTGCACGTGTTCGACCAAGGCTTCTGGGGCGATCACGACGGGCTCGCAGCCGACTCGTGGGACCGCACCTGGACGACGCTCGAGGACTACCGCGGGGCGAACGCCAACATGCACTCGGTCGAGGCGCTGCTCGCCGCGTGGGACGTCACCCGGGACCCCCGGTGGCTCGGCCACGCCCTGCGGACCGTCGAGCGGCTGGTGCACGAGGTGGCCCGCGCCTGGGCGTTCCGGCTCCCGGAGCACTACACGCCGGACTGGCAGCCGCTGCCGGACTACCACCGCGACCGCCCAGCCGATCCGTTCCGGCCCTACGGCGTGACCCCGGGACACCTGCTCGAGTGGGCACGACTGTGCCTGCACGTGCGTCACGCGCTGGGCGCCGAGGCGCCCGGGTGGCTGCTCGAGAACGCCCGATCCCTCTTCGACGTCGGCGTGCAGGACGGCTGGCACGTCGACGGCGAGGACGGCTTCGTCTACACCACGGACTTCGACGGCCGCCCGGTCGTCCGGGACCGCCTGCACTGGGTCCTGGCTGAGGCGATCTGCGCGGCACGGACGCTGCACCTGGCGACCGGGGACCCCACGTATGCCGAGTGGTACGACCGGTGGTGGCAGCACGCACACGACCGCTTCGTCGACGACGACGGCTCGTGGCGCCACGAGCTTGGTCCGGACCTCACCCCGTCGAGCACCGTGTGGACGGGCCGGCCGGACGTCTACCACGCCTACCAGGCCTCGCTCGTGGGAGCGCTCGGGCCGATGGTCTCCTTCGCCGGTGCCCTGCGGGACCGCCGCCGGAAAGCCGTCGACGTCAGCCGATGACGCGTCGCAGGAACGCGTTGTCGAAGGTGCGGTCGGGGTCGAGCCGGTCGCGCAGCTTTCGGAAGTCGCCCATCCGCGGGTAGAGCGGCTCCAGCCGGTCGCGCTCCGCGACGAAGCACTTCCCCCAGTGCGGACGCGCACCGAGCGGCAGGAGGGCCTCCTCGACCGCCGGCAGCACGGCGTGCACACGCTCGGGCTCCCGGGCCCACGTGAAGTGCACACCGAGGACGTCCTCGCCGTACGCGCTGCTCAGCCAGTGCTCGTCCGCGGCCACCGTGCGCAGCTCGCTCACCTGCAGCACCGGTGCGACGACGTCGCGCAGGGCCCGGAGGCGCTCGACCGCCGCGCCGGCGTGGCGGCGCGGCAGGAGGTACTCGCTCTGCAGCTCCTCCCCGCGACTGGGGGTGAAGCCCATCCGGAAGTGCGGCAGCCGTTCGAGCCACGCCCCCGGCTCTCCGAGCTGCGCAGTCACCGCCTCGCAGTCACCGCCCTCCAGCATGTGCACCGTCGCGCCGGCCGGTGACGCCCCGCACAGCTCGGTGGGCACGTCGCCGTCGCGGCTCTTGACCCAGACCTGGTCGATGCCCTCGGCCCAGCGGGTGAAGAGGCTGACGCTGTAGGCGCTCGACAGGACGGCGTCGAGCTCCGCTTCCACCGCGTCCCAGGGCAGCCCGGTGAAGACCGTCTGCCGCACGTCGTAGCTGGGCTCGACGTCCAGCGTGGCGTGAGTGACCACACCGAGTGCCCCGAGCGAGACCACGCTGCCGTGGAAGTCCGCGTCGCCGCGGCGCACCGTGCGCAGCTCCCCGTCGGCACCGACGACCTCCAGGGCGGCGACGGCCGTCGCGAGGGAGCCGTTGTGCACGCCCGACCCGTGCGTGCCGGTGGCCACGGCGCCCGCCACCGAGATGTGCGGCAGCGAGGCGAGGTTGGCCAGCGCCCACCCCTGCTCCTGCAGTCGCGACCCGACGAGGCCGTATGCCGTCCCTGCCGTCACGCGCGCCGTGCGGGCGGCCGAGTCCACCTCCACCACGGGCGGGAGGTCGGCGAGCGAGACGAGGACACCACCGTCAGGAAGGTCGGCCAGGTCGGTGAAGCTGTGGCGGGTGCCCAGCGCGCGCACCCGTTCGGCCGCCGCCACGACCTCCTGCAGGTGCTCGACGGACCGCACCCGCTCGATCCGCGCGCGGTAGGTGTGGTTGCCGGCCCAGTTGTTCTCCGCGCTCGCCATGCCCACAGTCTGCGGCACCCGACCCCGCTGCCGCCGCTCGAGCCGGAGGCACCGGGCTCGTCGGCTGGGACGGGGCGCCCACCAGTGGCAGGCTTGCCGGACGGCCCGCGCCGGGCCCGACCCCTCGACCGCAGCAGGAGCCTCGCATGCCACCCGAAACGCCGACGTCCGTCGAGCTCGTCACCGAGGGCCTGCTCCTCGAGGTGGTGACGGCCGGGGCCGCCATCCGCCGCCTCGTCGTCACCGACGACACGGGCGAGACGAATGTCGTTCTCGGACATGCCGACCCGATGACGTATGCCGTGGACGGCGGCTACCTGGGGGCGACGATCGGGCGCTTCGGCAACCGGATCGCCGGGGCCCGCTTCACCCTCGACGGTACGACGCACGTCCTGGCCGCCAACGAGAACGGCAACGCGCTGCACGGCGGGCTCGAGGGCTTCGACCGCCGGGAGTGGACGGTGCTCGACCGGGGGCCGCAGCACGTGCGCCTCGCCCTGCACAGCGCGGACGGCGACCAGGGCTTCCCCGGCGCTCTGGACGCGACGGTCACCTACTCCGTGCAGCCGGGTGCGGTCCGGATCGACTACACCGCGACGGCCGACCGCGACACGGTGGTCAACCTGACCAACCACACCTACTTCAACCTCGACGGCGAGGGCAGCGGGCCGGTCGACGCCCACGAGCTGCGCCTGTCGGCCGATGCGTTCACCCCCACCGACGCCCAGCTGCTTCCCACCGGGGAGCTGCGGGACGTGACGGGGACCGCGTTCGACCTGCGACGGGCGACCCGGCTCGGCGAGGTGCTCGCGGCCGACGACGAGCAGCTGGTCTTCGGTCAGGGCCTCGACCACAACTTCGTCGTCTCAGGCGTGGGCGCCCGACACGTCGCGTCGCTGCGCGGCGCTTCGGGCCGCACCTTGGAGCTGCACAGTGACCAGCCGGGAGTGCAGGTCTACACCGGGGCACACTTCGACGGCACGGTCACCGGGACGTCCGGGACGGCGTACGGCCCCCGCGCAGGGATCGCCCTGGAGACGCAGGGATTCCCCGACGCGCCGAACCAGCCGGCCTTCCCCTCGACCGTGCTGCGCGCGGGCGAGGTCCACTCCAGCACGACGACCTGGCGCCTCGGCCGCGAGCGCTGAGGGCCGGCGGCTGGCCGCCACGCCCGGTTGTCAGTGACGGCGCAGGTGCCGGGGCTCCTCGTGCAGCTCGGGGTGGACGTCCTCGGGCAGATCGACGGGCTCGGCGCCCTCGCCGGGCCTGGCCACGCCCCAACCGTCGGCGCAGATGGTGTCGACCGGGGGGTTGCCCACGAGGTGCGACCGCTCGGCGCCCTCGGGGTGGTCGCGCCGCCGACGCTCGGTCTCGGGCACGTGCGGGTTGAGCGTCTCGTTGCCGTCGCTGCCGCGCCACCGGTGTCGCGGTGCCACCACGACCAACCCGACGATGAAGATCACCACGATGAGCAGCAGAACGAACTCTCCGAAGCCATCACCCACGACGGCACCTCCCGGTGTGCGGTCCCCGTCACCTCAGAGGGTACTCCCGGGCGGTGCGGAGCGTCCCCGGTCGACAAGAGGTCGTAGCGCCGCGCGGAGCGCCGGGAGGTGCGGTCTGCGTGCCGGCGGGACGGGTCAGGTCGTGTCGGGAGAGTGACCCACGTCGTTCGGCGGCGCGCGCAGCGGGTCGCGAGCGTCAGGGGTCCATCCCCCCGCGCCGGCGCCCGCGACGGCGCTGCCGTCACCCGAGGCGTCGAGGACGTCGGCGGGCGGGTTGCCGACGAGCCGGTCAGGGTCCGGCGGCGGGACGGACCCGCCGTCCTTCGCCTCGACCCGTGGGTTGAGCGTCTCGTGCTCCACGTCGCCCTTGGTGCGTCGCCGCGGGATCATGACCCACAGGATCGCTGCCAGCACGATGACGATGGCCAGCATGACGAAAAGCCCTACGCGGTCACCCATGTCTCTCCCTCCGTCGCGGTGTCCTTCAGGACGTACCCACCGACCCACCGGCGACGCACCGGCCCTGGCGAACGGACGGGGCGAGTGATGCCGGACCGTGTCAGTCGGAACCGGAGGAGCCTGCCCGGGCGCGAGCGATCCGAGCAGCTCGCTCCCGCTCCAGGCGCGCCTTGGGATCGTTGCTCTCCCCGAGCTGGGCCGGGCCGAAGATCGTCAGCACGAACATCCGGATGCGGTAGCCGATGCGATAGCCGATGGACAGCCCGTCGCGGGATTTCGAGCTCGACACGATTAACGCCTCCAGGATGATTAGTGTACGAACTGTTAGTGTACTCGCATCTCACCGAACGATGGACCGAGGAGGACGAGGTGGCCAGCAGCCCCCAGCCGAGCTCCCGGGCGCCTGCAGCCTCGGTCTCGCCGGACGAGCTGCTCAAGCTCGACCAGCAGGTCTGCTTCGCCCTCGCCGTCGCGGCCCGCAACGTCATCGCGCTCTACCGCCCCATCCTCGAGCCGCTCGGCCTGACCCACCCGCAGTACCTCGTGATGCTCGCCCTCTGGGAGCGATCGCCGCTCACGCTGCGTGAGGTGGGACGGCTGCTCAGCCTCGAGCCGGCCACCCTGTCTCCCCTGCTCAAGCGCCTGGAGGCCGCGGGCCTGGTGAGCCGGGAGCGCCATCCCGGCGACGACCGGGCGCTGGCCCTGACCCTGACCGACCGCGGCCGCCAGCTGCGGCAGCGCGCCCTCGAGGTGCCCCCGCAGGTCGTCGAGCGCCTCGGCCTGCCCGTCGAGGACCTCAGGACCCTGCACGCCGCGCTCACGCGCGTCATCGCGGCGACGACGACTGACTGACGGCGACGGACTGACGGCGACGGACTGACGGCGACGGACTGAGCACGACGGACTGACCGGCAGCGACTTGCCAAGGCCGAACAGCGGCCCCGGGCGGATCTCGAGGCTGGGAGTCTGCTGCACGAACACTGTGAGCGGTTCTGCAGCGAACCTGCAGCAACCGCCCAGCGGCAGGGTGGAACCTGTGAGCATGGCCACCTCATCCTCGCGTGCGCCGGCACCACACCGGCCGGCGCGACTGCTCACGGGGCTCTACGCGCTCGCCACCGTCACCGCGCTCCTGCTCACCCTGCTCGGCCGGCGGCGACCTCACCCGATCCTCGCGGAGCAGTTCTTCGGGCTGCTCAACATCCCGGTCGCCCCCACCTTCGTGTCGGTGGTCGTCCTCGCGCTCGCCACGCGCGCCCTGCTCGGGCGCAAGCGCGTAGGGCTGTGGTTCGTGGCGGCCTTCCAGGTCTTCGGCATCTATGTGGGGCTGGAGGAACTCGTGCCGTCGGTGGAGGTGCCGCTCACCGAGATGTGGGTCAGCCGCGGCGGCCTCGGCCGTGGCCTCGACGTGGTCTCCACCGTGGTCGCCGCACTGGCCCTGTGGTGGCTGTGGCGCATCCGTCACGAGTTCACGGGCCGGCTGCAGCGTGGCTCCTGGGGCCTGTCGGTGGCGGCGCTGGCCGGCGGCTCCGCCATCACCCTCGCCGTCGCGTGGCTGCTCATCGGCGCGGTGGGCGCTCCGCAGTCGCAGGTCGACCCGCTCGTCGACACCGTGCTGGAGGTGTTCGGCGGGGTGAGCCGTCGCACCGCGCTGCTCGTGCCCCCGTGGGTGGTGGACGTCGTCGCCGTCCTCGCCGGCCTGACCATCCTCGCGGCCGTCACCCTGTTCCTCGCCTCGGCCCGGCCCCGCAGCCGGTGGTCGGCCGACCGCGAGGTGGCACTGCGCGAGCTGCTCGCCCACCACGGCTCCGACGACTCCCTGGGCTACTTCGCCATCCGCCGCGACAAGGCCTCGGTCTTCTCCCCCGACGGACGGGCAGCCGTCACCTACCGGGTCGTCGCCGGTGTCTCGCTCGCCTCCGGCGACCCCGTCGGCCACCCGGACAGCTGGCAGCCGGCGATCGAGGCGTGGCGGGCGGAGGCCCGTGAGTTCGGTTGGGTGCCGGCGGTGCTCGGCGCGAGCGAGCGAGCCGCACGCGCCTACGCCGCGGCGCACGGCATGCGGGTGCTCGTGCTCGGCGACGAGGCCATCGTCGAGACCCGCCGCTTCGACCTGCGCCGCGCGTCCCTCGCGCCGCTGCGCCGGGCCGTGGCGCACGCGAGCCGCGCGGGCCTGACCGTGCAGGTGCGCCGCCAGCGCGACCTGCGGCCCGAGGAGCTGGCCGAGATCACCGACCGCGCCGAGGCCTGGCGCGGCGGGGAGACCGACCGCGGCTTCTCGATGGCCCTGAACCGTGCCGGCGACCCGGCCGACGGCGACATCCTGCACGTGACCGCGCACGGGGCCGACGGCACCCTGGCCGGCGTCCTCTCGCTCGTGCCGTGGGGACGCTCCGGCGTCTCCCTCGACGTCATGCGGCGCTCCCCCGACGCGCCCAACGGCGTCACCGAGCTGATGGTGACCGAGCTGCTGGGTCACGCCCGAGAGCTCGGCCTGTCGCGGGTGTCGCTGAACTTCTGCATGTTCCGCGGGGTCTTCGAGGACGCCGAGCGCATCGGCTCGGGCTCACTGACCCGGGTGAGCGCCTCGGTGCTGGGCTTCTTCGACCGCTTCTGGCAGCTTGAGCGGCTCTACCGGTCGAACGAGAAGTACGAGCCGCAGTGGCAGCCGCGCTTCCTCTGCTACGACGACGCCGTGTCGCTGCCGCAGGTGGCCGTCGCCGCGGGAGCCCTTGAGGGCTTCATCCGCTACCCCGCCCTCGGCCATGCCAGGGGCGAGCTGGACGCCGAGCACCTCGCACGTGCCGCCGCGGTCTCCACCCCGAGCGTCGACGTGGAGGCGCTCGGCCCCCGCCGCACCGAGCAGTACCGGCACCGGGCGGCGACGCTGGAGCGGATGCGTGCCGCGGGGGTCGAGGCCTACCCCGTGGGCGCCGCCACCACGCCCACCACCCCCATCGCACAGCTCTGCGGGCGATTGGACGGCGACCGCGCCGGGTCGCGCCCCGCGACGGACACGACGCACCCGACGGACGAGCACCTGTCGGTGGTGGGCCGCGTGCGGGAGATCCGCGACCACGGTGGCGTGCTCTTCGCCACGCTCGTCGACGGCGATGCGACGGTGCAGGTCCTCCTGGATGCCGCTCGCGTCGGTCGCCCTTGCCTCGACCGCTTCACCGCGTTCGTCGACGCCGGCGACCTGGTGCGGGTGGACGGGCCCATGGGGTGGTCGCGATCCGGCACCCCGAGCCTGCTCGTGCACCACTGGCGCATGGAGGCCAAGTCGCTGCATCCCGTGCCGTTCCGGGCCTTCGACGACCCGACCGCTCGCGCCCGCAACCGCTCCACCGACCTGCTCGTGCACCCGCGAGAGGTGGAGCTGCTCCGCCGGCGCTCGGCCGTGGTCGCCTCGATCCGCCGGACTCTCACCGACGGCGGCTTCCTCGAGGTCGAGACCCCCATGCTGCACAGCGTGCACGGCGGCGCGACCGCGCGTCCCTTCACGACGTTCATCAACGCGTACGGCGTGGACCTCTCGCTGCGCATCGCCCCGGAGCTGCACCTCAAGCGGCTGCTCGTCGCCGGACTCGGACGCGTCTTCGAGCTCGGACGCAACTTCCGCAACGAGGGCGCCGACTCGACCCACAACCCGGAGTTCACCTCGCTCGAGGTCTACCAGCCGCACGCCGACTACACGACGATGCGCCACCTCACCGAGCGCCTGGTCCGCGAGGCGGCCCGGGCGGTGCACGGCCGTGAGGTCATGCCGCTGCCGGTGGGACGCGGGGGGCGTCCCCAGTCGTCCGACAGCACGCCCGCTGAAGCGGTCGAGCTCGTCGACATCAGCGGCGAGTGGCCCGTCGTGCCCGTGCTCGAGGCAGTCTCCGAGGCCGTGGGACGCCCGGTCGACCTCGGTACCGACATGGACGTGCTGCTCGAGCTCGCCTCGACCCACGGCATCAGGGTGCGTCCCGAGATGGGCGCCGGCGCCCTGATCGAGGAGCTCTACGCCGAGCTCGTCGAGCCGGCCACGGTGCTGCCCACCTTCTACACCGACTTCCCGGTGGAGACCTCGCCCCTGACCCGCCAGCACCGAGCGACCCCCGGGCTCGTCGAGCGCTGGGACCTCGTCGTGGCCGGGATGGAGATCGGCACCGCATACAGCGAGCTGACGGACCCGGTCGACCAGCGCGCCCGCCTGACCGAGCAGTCCCTCAAGGCGGCCGCCGGCGACCCGGAGGCCATGGAGGTCGACGAGGACTTCCTCCACGCGCTCGAGCTCGGCATGCCGCCGAGCGGCGGCCTCGGCATCGGAGTCGACCGGCTCGTGATGCTGCTGACCAACACCTCGATCCGCTCGGTCCTCACCTTCCCCTTCGTCCGCCCCGTCGCGCAGCCCCGGACCGAGCGAGAGGCGAGCCCTGCATGGAGCTGACGGACACCAGCCTCGTCGTCCTGCTCGCCCTCCTCGCCGTCGCCGCCTTCGGGCTGATCGTCGCCGGCTCGCCCCGCCGGGGCGGGCCCGTGGTCCGTGGCGTCGTGCGAGCCCTCCAGGTGGTCGCCCTCAACGTCTTCGTCCTCGCCCTCGCGGGCGCGGCGCTCAACGACCAGTACCTCTTCTACTCGAGCTGGAGCGACCTCTTCGGCGCCCGCGCCGACACCGTGCGGGTGCACCAGGGCGGGAAGCCACCCGGCGGTGCGGCAGCGCACGTCCAGGGCCCCGGGCTGCCCGTGGTGGGCTCGCCCTTGGTGCTGCCGCCGCTGCCCCACCCCGGCACGCGGCTGCAGGTGTTCACGGTGAGCGACAGCCGCTCGAGGACCCGGAGCGAGGTCTACGTCCAGCTGCCCGTCGGCTACAACCCGCGCTCGGGCCGGCTCTACCCGGTCATCGTCGGCCTGCCGGCGCTGCCGAGCGGGCCACAGGGATTCCTGCGCCTCGGCGTCCTCAGCACGGTGGACCGCCTGACCGCGCAGCACCGGCTCTCCCCCTCGATCGTCGTCGTGCCGACCATCGACACCGCGACCGCGCCGGACACCGAGTGCGTCGACGGCGCGCCGACCGAGCCACAGACCGACAGCTGGCTCGCACGCGGCCTGCCCGCCTGGACGGCACAGCACTTCCGCGTCCAGCGCAGCCGGCTGGGCTGGACCACCCTCGGCTACTCCTCCGGTGGGTGGTGTGCGGCGTCGGTCGCGATGCGCCACCCCGACGTCTACGGCGCTGCCGTGGTCCTCGCCGGCTACTTCCGGCCGGACTTCAGCGCCGCGTACGATCCTCGGAGCAGTGCCGCGCAGCGTGGCTACGACCTGGTCGCCCTCGCCCGCACTGCCCCGCCACCCGTGTCGATGTGGGTGCTCACCTCCCGGGAGGACTCGTTGTCGTACCCCACCACCTCGGCCCTGCTGAGCGCCGCGCGACCCCCGCTCGACGTCACCGGGACCGTACTCGCCCGCGGCGGCCACCACGACGCGCTCGTCACCCCGTACGTCCCGGTGGCCCTGTCGTGGCTGGCCCAGACCCTGCCGGGCTTCCGTGGCTGACGGGCGAGGGCGTGTGCCGCAGGGCCGGGACCCGCACGCGCCGGACGTCGCGCCCAGGCAGCGCCGCCGCTCCGGGCAGCACCGCCGCTCCGGGCAGCACCGGCGCGCCGGTGGGGCGGCAGCGGGAGGACCCAGGCCCAGGCACGTGCTGGCAGCCCTGCTCGGGCTCGTCGTGCTCGCAGCACTCGGCATCAGCGGCGTCGTGCCCGGGCTCGGACCCGCAGGCACCTCGCTAGGGGCGGGCACGGCCACCGGCACGGCCGCACCCACGGGTGCGGCATCGGGTGAGCCCTCGAGCCCGACGCCCGCGAGCCCGACCCCGACTGCCTCCAGCGCCTCCCCCTCGCCGACGTCGACGGCGACCCCGACCGGTCCCCTGACCCTCGTCGGGCTCGGCGACTCGGTGCCCTCGGCCACCACGTGCGGCTGCACCGGCTTCGTCGAGCAGGTGGGCAGCCAGCTGCAGAAGCTGACCCACCGCCCGTGGACCGTGCACAACGACGCCCAGGGCGGCTGGACCACGGCCGACGTCGAGAACGACGTCAACACCTCGCCCACGCGTGACCACCTCGCCAAGGCCGACCTCGTCGTCATCGAGGTCGGGGCCAACGACTTCAACCTCGACCGCGTCGACGACCAGGGCTGCTACCCCGCCGCCGGCTCGTCGTGCTGGTCCTCGACCGTGGCCGGAGTGCGTGACGGCCTGCTCCGGATCATCGCGGCGATCCACCGGATCGACCAGCGGCCCGACCTGCGCATCGCCCTCCTCGGCTACTGGAACGTCACCCGGGACGGCGCGGTGGGCCGCGCCCTCGGCGAGGCCTTCGTCAACGGCAGCGACTCGCTCACCCGGCTCGTCAACGACACCGTGCAGCAGGTGGCCGGGTCCACGGGGGCGATCTACGTCGACGCCTACACGCCCCTCAAGGGCCCGGCCGGCGACCGCGACCCCACAGGCGACCTGCTCGACGACGGTGACCACCCCAACGCAGCCGGGCACACGCTGCTGGCCGGTGCCGTCATGGACCAGCTCTCCGCGGCGGAGGCGGTCAACGCGTTCCGGTCGGCGCCCTGACGGGGCCGCAGCTCACTCGGACGGCGGGTAGGGGCTGCCGGCCAGCAGCCCCGCGAGGTGGGCCGCGTTGGCCGCGAGCGTACGCGTCGTGCTGGCCACCGTGTCGGGCGTCGAGTCCAGGTCCTTGTAGTCGGTGCCGTGCATCGCCTCGCCGTTCCAGTAGGTCACGCCACCGGCAGGGATCGTGAAGCCGACGTCGTTGAGCGCCTGGAAGAGGACCGCACTGATGTGGTGGGCGCCGTCCTCGTTGCCGACGACGACCGCCACCGCGACCTTGCCGTAGGTCTGCAGGCGACCCTGGTCGTCCTTCTCCGACAGCTCGGCGTCGAGCCGCTCGATGACGCGCTGGCACACGCTGCTGTGCTGCCCGACCCACGTCGGGGTGGCCACCACGATGATGTCGCTGGCGACCAGCTGCTCGCGGATGCCCGGCCAGGCGTCGCCGTGGCCCATGTCGAGCTCGACACCGGGACGGACGTCATGGTCGACGACGCGCACCATCGAGCCGGACACGTCGTGCTCGGCCAGGGCGTCGAGCACCTGCTGGGCCAGCAGCTCGGTGCTCGAGTCGGCCGGGGACGGGCTGAGCGTGCAGTTCAGGGCGAGGGCGGTCAGGGGCACGGGAACCTCCGGTGTCGTCGGGTGCAGGTCCCGGTCCCGTACCCGCGGACGCGGTGGGAACACCCACCCCCGACGGGCGGTGTGGTGGTCGAGCGGTCGGCCGGGCGGCTCTAGATGTCCGAGTCGCCGCCTGCCGGAGGCGCTGCGTCGTGCGTGCGCCTCGCGGCGCGGTCACCGAGCGTGGTGAGCCGGTCGACGAGCGGCGAGGCGAGACGGCGCGCGGCCTCGGCGCCCTCGACGGTCCGCGCACCCTCCCGCCCCGCCGGCCCTGGGAGCAGCCGTGCGGCCAGGCCCATCAGGCGCGTCGTCGTGGCAGGGGCGAGACCGCGCACGCGGATGCCGACCCACGCCAGCGGCGTGAGCACCACCATGGCCTTGCCGCGCAGCACGCCGTCGACGATGCGGCGGGCGGCACGCTCGGCATCAACCGAGACCAAGGGCAGGGAGGCAGCCGGGGCGAACCACGCGTACTCGGCCGGCGCGTCCCCGCCGAAACGCGCGTGCACGTGGCCCCCGGTGCGCATCAGTCCCGGCACCACCGTCGTGGCCGAGACGCCGGTGCCGCTGAGGGCCGCGGCGAGCCCGTCGGAGAAGCCCACGGCCGCGAACTTGGCAGTGGCGTACGGCAGCAGGTGCGGCGGCGAGACCATGCCCCCGATCGAGGTGACGGTTCCGATCCGGCCGTGTCCGCGCCGGCGCATGTGCGGCAGCACGGTCATCGCCGCGTGGATCGGGCCCCAGGCCATGGTGTCGATCGCGTCCTCGAACTCGTGCAGGGCCAGCGACTCGGCCGGCGCAGCCTGGATGACCCCCGCCACGGTGACGAGCACCTCGATGGGTCCGACGGTGTGCTCCACCTTGCCCACGAGCTCGCCGACCTGGTGGCGGTCGCGGACGTCGCACGGCTCGACGGCCAGCGGACCCAGTCCTTCGAGGTCGCGGGCCGCGTCGGCCAGCTCGGCCTCGTCACGTGCTGCGAGCACCACGTGGTGGCCCCGCTGCAGCAGGTCCCGGGCGATGAGGAACCCCAGCCCGCGCGAGGCGCCCAGCACGACGGCGACGGGCAGGCGGCCGGTCGGTGCGTCACCGTCGGGCGTCGCCGGTGACGACGCCGGGGTCGCCTCGTCGACGCCCGATTGGGCTGATCCGGTCGGGGCCATGGTGTCTCCTTGCAGGTTCTGCGGCGAGCGGGCGCGGGTACGAGCCGGACATGAAGGCTCTGACCTGGCACGGCATCGAGGACGTCCGCGTGACCGACGTACCCGACCCCGTCATCGCTCACACCACCGACGCGATCGTCCGCGTCACCTCAACCGCCATCTGCGGCTCGGACCTGCACCTCTACCGGGTGCTGGCCCCCTACCTGCAGCCCGGCGACGTGCTCGGGCACGAGTTCATGGGGATCGTCGAGGAGGTCGGCCCGGGCGTGGCCACCCTCGCCGTCGGGGACCGGGTGGTCGTGCCCTTCAACATCTCGTGCGGCCGGTGCTGGATGTGCCAGCGCGGGCTCTTCGCCCAGTGCGAGACGACCCAGAACACTGAGGCCGGCAAGGGAGCCAGCCTCTTCGGCTACACCAGCCTCTATGGGTCCGTCCCGGGCGGCCAGGCCGAGTACGTCCGCGTGCCGCACGCCGACTTCGGCCCGATCGTCATCCCGCACGAGATGCCCGACGAGCGCTTCCTCTACCTCTCCGACATCCTCCCCACGGCCTGGCAGGCCGTCGAGTACGCCGACGTCAACGGGAACGACACGCTCGCGGTGCTGGGGCTCGGGCCCGTCGGACAGCTGGCCGTCCGGTCCGCGCTGCACCGCGGTGTCGGCCGGGTCATCGGCGTCGACCTCGTGCCCGACCGGCTCGAGCTGGCCCGGGCCAACGGCGCCGAGGTCGTCGATGCCCGCGACACCGACGTCGCGCAGGCCCTCATCGACCTGACCGACGGCCGCGGCCCGGACGCGGTCATCGACGCGGTCGGCATGGAGGCACACGGAAACCCACTGTCGGAGAAGGTGATCGGAGCCGCCAGCCGGATGCCCAAGCCGGTGGCGCGCGGCGCGATCGAGCGGTTCGGGATCGACCGCCTCGCCGCGCTCCACACCGCCGTGGCTGCCGTGCGCCGCGGTGGCACGCTCTCGATCAGCGGCGTCTACGGCGGGATGGCCGACCCGATGCCGATGATGGAGCTGTTCGACAAGGGACTGACCATCCGCATGGGCCAGTGCCACGTGCGCCGCTGGAGCGACGAGCTGCTCGACATCGTCCGCACGGACGACGACGTGCTCGGCCTGGAGGGCCTGGCCACGCACCACGCCCGCCTCGAGGACGCGCCGGAGCTCTACCGCGTCTTCCAGGAGAAGCAGGACGAGTGCCTCAAGGTGGTCCTGCGACCCTGAACCACCCGCGGGCCAAAAGCACAAGCCCCCGACCGACGCCGAACGAGAGAAGGAGACCGCAGATGAGCGTCACGAGCTTCCAGGACCTACCCCTCGCCGACCGCGACCGCCAGTGGGACGGTGCTGCCGCGGAGAAGCGGGTGCGGGAGTGGGCGGGTGCCAGCGACGAGCCGAACGAGAAGTATCGCGATGCCCACGTCTGGTACGACGCCGACAACAAGACGAACTTCACGGCATACAAGCTCCTCGTCGCCGACGTCGTCGACGGGAAGCTCACGGCCGTGCCGCGGGGCGTCATGGCCGCCGCGGCCGTCATGCAGGGCTCGCGCGGCGGCGTGGACCTGCCTGACAAGGACCGCGACCGGGTGAAGAGCCACCTGGCCAAGTACTACGCCAAGATGGGCGAGGACGCCCCGTGGGAGCGCGACGACTGACCGCGCAGGCTACGCAAGCCGCGTAGGCCACTTGCGGCCGCTCGTCAGCGCAGCAGGTCCCGGGCCACCTCGAGGTCGGCGACGAGCGCGGCCAGGTCGGCATCGCGCTGCCGCGACCGCAGCACCGACGAGGGGTGCGCGGTTGCGACCAACCACCCGGGCTGGCGCGTCAACGCGAAACGCTCTGTGGGCCAGTCGATCCGGCGGCCCCGCGAGGCGCCGACCCGGAAGGACGGGCCGAGGAGGGACTGTCCCGCCGTGGCGCCGAGCACCACCACACCGACGGGGCGCACGGCCTCCAGCTCGCCCAAGAGCCACGGCTCGCAGGCCGCGACGTGCCACCGTGACGGCGACTTGTGGATCCGCTTGCCCGCCCCGCGTTCGTGGCGGAAGTGTTTGACGACGTTGGTGCGGTAGGCCGGTACGTCGCCCAGTCCGGCGGACTCGAGCGCATGGTCGAGCAGCCGCCCGGCAGGCCCCACGAAGGGCAGGCCCTCGCGGTCTTCCCGGTCGCCCGGCTGCTCACCGAGGAGCATGAGCCGCGCCCCCTCGGGGCCATCGCCCATCACGGCCTGCGTGGTGTCCTCGAACAGCTCGCACCCACGACACGCCTGCACGGCCGCCTTGAGGGATGCGACCGTGGGCTCGGACGGCACCCACGGTGCGGCGCCCCCGCCGTCGTGGGGTGCACCGCGGCCTGCACCAGTGGCTGCCATCGGTCAGTCGTCCGAGGTGGTGACGTGGTGGGGCATGCCGACCGGCTTCGACTCCGGTGAGCCCCGCTCCCGCAGGTAGATCGCGAAGACCGCCATCGAGCCGATGGCCAGCATCTCCGACTGCCAGTTCTGCAGCGTGCGGGACCAGAAGTCGGGGCTCACGACGTAGTCGCCCAGGCTGATCGGGTCGAGCCGGTTCCGCAGCCGCTGGTCGTTCTCGGCGACGCGGCCCGTGACCGCCTGGGCGAACCACGAGAGCAGGAACACCACGGCCATGACGATGACGAGCGAGTGCGAGTAGACGCTGCGGCGCCAGCCCCGGCGCGCGGCCCACGACGGGGAGTCGGGTCGGGCGAAGGGGCCCACCATCTGCGTCTCGTCCGAGTCCCGCCCCTCCTCGCCGGGCTTCTTCGACTCGGACGACCCTCGCTGGACGAGCCAGACGGTCAGCAGGATGTAGAGCGTGAACTGCAGGTACTCGGACTGCCAGTTCTCCAACAGGTCTACGGCGAAGGAGGAGGAGGTCACGTAGCGCAGCAACGAGAGCTCCTGCAGGCCTTCGGTTCTCATCGACTCGTTGTATTCGGCGAGGCCGGAGACGGCCTGGCCGACGACGAAGGCGAGCAGGAGGAGCCCGAAGACGATGGTCAGGCTGTTCGCGCGCCAGAACGAGCGGGGACCGCTCGCCGGTCGCCGGGCCCTCATCGACCCGCCACCCCGACGGTGAAGGCCAGCGCGAACCCGGCCGCGATGACCAGGCAGTAGAGGACGAACATCGTCTTCACGTCAGCTCCCCTCGACCGCGCACCTGTAGGGCACCGCGTCGTCCGAGGACTCGCGCGTGCAGCCGGCCGCCGTCACGCGCCAGCCGGAGTCGAACCGCGCGAGGAAGACCGCCTGGTCGCCCATCCGGACCTGCGCCGAGTTCATCGCGACGGTCACCCTCGTGGCCTCACCCGGCGCGGGCGGCTTCGCCGACTGCAGGCCCTTGGGGCAGCTGCCCCCGTCATCCTGGAGGCGCTGTGCCGTCTGCGGCGCGAGCAGCTCGCACGCGGCCGTCGCGTCGGTGCGCGCCAGGGTGAGGAACCGCTGCGCCACGGCGGAGGCGCCGGGCTCGTCCACGGACGAGCACCCGGTGAACGTCACCGCGCCGATGGCGGCGAGGGTCAGGAGCGAGTGGACGCGTCGCATGGCCGTCTCATACCCGAGACGGGCCCCGGCAAACGTGCTCGATCGGATGCCTGCCATTGCGCAATCGTGTGGACCGTGAGACCGTCGAAGTGTCTGAGCGGTCCAATCACAGCGCCGACTCTTTCGTCCGAATGATCGGAGATGAGTCATGGCGCATTACTCTGTGCACCCTCGACTTTCCTTTGCCGAACGCGACCTCGAGACCGCCGAGCTCTTCGAGCAGATGCGGCACTGCAGCAGCACCGAAGAGTCGGAGCAGGTGGTCGAGCACATCGTGCACCTCTACCTCGACCTCTGCACCACGATGGCCGGCCGTTACGAAGGTCGGGGCATCGAGCACGACGACCTGGTCCAGGTCGCACGGCTCGCGCTCGTCAAGGCGGTCCGGCGCTACGAGCCGGGTCACGCGCCCTCCTTCGCGGCGTATGCCGTGCCCACGATCTCGGGAGAGCTGAAGCGCTGGTTCCGCGACCGCGGCTGGGTGGTGCGCCCGCCCCGCCGCCTGCAGGAGCTGCGGGTCAACCTCCAGTCGATCCGTGCCGAGCTCGAGCAGCAGCTGGGGTCCACCCCCAGCGACGCCGAGCTGGCCGAAGCCGTCGGCGTCTCGGTCGAGGACGTGCGCGAGGTGGCGTCCGCCGCCACGGGATTCCGGCCGCTCTCGCTCGACTGCAGCCCCGCCGACGACGAGCGTCCGGGCCTGTCGGCCTTCCTGGCCGCCGACGACGAGGACATGGAGGGCGCGGACGACCGCGTGTGCCTGACCGAGGCGCTCACCGAGCTCGACGACGACGAGCGCGAGCTGCTGCTGATGCGCTACGTCGAGGGCATGACCCAGCGTGAGATCGGCGAGGCCCGGGGCGTCAGCCAGATGCAGGTCTCCCGGACGCTGCGCCGCATCACGGGGCGTCTGCACGACCACCTCGTCGAGCACACCGAGCACGAGCAGGTGACCGCCGCGTCCTGACGGGCGTGACAGCCCTGACGGCCCGGCTCGAGCAGCCTGCTCGAGCCGGGAGGGCGGTCAGCCCGCGACGTCACCGCGTCGCGGGCGGCCGCGCCTCGCGGCCGGCAGCTGCGCGGTGTCGGACACCTCGAGCGCCACGTCGCGCAGCTTGCGGTTGGTGTCCTGGCTGGCCATTCACAACAGGCCGAACGCCTGGTCACGTGTCAGCTGGTGCCGGGCCGTCAGCACCCCCAGCTCAGCTTGCTCGGCAACCCGAGCTCGCTCGCGACGCGCCTGCCCGACGGCCCGTGCGCGAGAGGCGCCCACGCCTCGGCGCGAGCCGTCGCGGATCGCGCCGGGCCCGCGCCGGGTAGGTGACGTGGGGCCCACCGGAGGAGCAAGCTGCAATGACACCATGTCCATCGACCTGATCTACCTCATCGCGGGCCTCGCCATGTTCCTCGCCGCGGTGCTGCCGAACATCCTCGAGCGGTATGCCGTGTCGGCCGCGATGGTGCTGCTGCTCCTCGGCATGGGGATCGGGCTGCTGCCGCTGCCGCAGGGTATGCGTCTGGACCCCGTCGCGATCCGGCCCCAGGTCGAGCGCGTGACGGAGTTCGCCATCCTCGTGGCCCTGATGGGCGTCGGGCTCGCCATCGATCGGTCCTTCGACTGGCGCAGCAAGGCCTCGTGGGCGTCGTGGTCGCCGACGTGGCGGCTGCTGGCGGTCGCGATGCCGCTGTCGATCGGCGCGATCGCCCTGCTCGGCTGGGGCCTCGGCGTGGCACCGGCCGCCGCGCTCCTGCTCGGGGCCGCGCTGGCCCCCACCGACCCGGTGCTGGCCAGTGACGTGCAGGTCGGCGGCCCCCGTGTCGGCGAGGACGAGGTGAGCCCCGGCGGGGACTCCGCCGGGGGCATCCGCTCCGATGGACCGGACGCCGCCCACAGCGAGGCCGTGCCCGGGGCAGCGGAGTCCCCGCAGGGCGACGACGGCGAGCCGGTCGACGAGAAGGACGACGTGCGCTTCGCCCTGACCTCGGAGGCGGGACTCAACGACGGCCTCGCCTTCCCGTTCGTGACCGCGGCCGTGCTGCTCGCCTCGGCCGGTGGCTTCGCGTCGTGGGGCGCGCACTGGCTCGCGTGGGACCTCGTGGGCAAGATCGTCCTCGGCGTCGCGGCCGGCGCCGCCGTCGGGTGGGTGCTGGCCCGCATCGCCTTCCGCTCCCCCAGCCCCTCCCTGCGCCTGGCGGAGCAGGGCGAGCCGCTGCTCGCGCTCGCCGCGCTCGTCATGACCTACGGTGTGAGCCAGCTCGTCGGTGGCTACGGGTTCGTGTCGGTCTTCGTGTGCGGCATGACTCTGCGGGCTGCGGAGCGCAACCACCACTACCACCGCTCGATGCACGAGGTGGTGCAGCGTCTCGAACGCCTGCTCACGCTCATCATCCTGCTGCTGCTCGGCATGGGCATGACCAAGGGCGTGCTCGACGCACTCGACTGGCGCGGGGTCGTCATCGCCCTCGCGCTCGTCTTCGTCGTGCGGCCCCTGGCGGGCTGGCTCAGCCTGCGGGTGGCGGCCCGGCGCGCGGACCTGCCGGGCGGCCTGGGTCGGCGCGAGACGCTGGCGACGGCCTTCTTCGGGGTACGCGGCGTCGGCTCGCTCTACTACCTCGCCTTCGCGGCCGGCGAGCACGCCTTCTCCGACGAGCGCTGGATGTGGTCGACCGTCGCCTTCACGATCCTGCTCTCCGTGATGGTGCACGGGACCTTCGCGACACCGGTCATGCGCCACCTCGACCGTCGCCGCGAGCGTGCGGCGGCGCGCGCGGAGCGCATCGCTGCGGCCGCCGCAGCAGAGGCCGCCTGAGACGGCCGCAGACCGCCTGAGACGGCCTCAGCGGGCGACGACGACGGTGCAGAGGGCGTGCTCGAGCACGGCTCGGGTCACCGAGCCCAGCCTCATCCCCACGAAGCCCCCGCTGCCGGTGGCGCCGAGCACGACCACGTCGGCCTGGGAGGAGAGCCCGATGAGCTCCTCCGCCGCGTGACCGGCGATCACCCGCCGCTCCACCTGGACGTCCGGGAAGTCGGCGGTGACCTCGTCCACGACCTCCCCGAGGAAGGCACGGGTGGCTTCCTCGGGGTCGGCCGTGAACCACCACGGTGACGCCCCGACTCGTTCAGGGGGCGCCAGCGGGTAGAGGTGCCACACCGAGACGGCAAGGACGGCGCAGCCGCGGACGCGTGCCTCGGAGCAGGCCCAGCGCAGCGCGATCCGGCTCTCCTTCGAGCCGTCCACCCCCACCACGACCAGGCCCGTCTGCCCAGCGGGAACGGCACTCCCTCCTACCGCTGACCGCTGTGGCGCGCGTGACGGCTCGGAGGCCGTAGGGCCGGCGCCTGATTGCGTCGTCTCGTCCATGGAACTCACCTCATGACCACACTCGCCCACCCCGACGGGACTGGTCAGGTGCTTTGGTCCTGTCCGATCCGGGACCTTGGTCCCGTCCGTCCCCGACCTTCGGCCGTGCTCCCCGAGCACGACGTCGACGCAGGATCGACGCAGTGCCGCACCAGGCGGCCGTCGAGCACGGAGAGCACATGAGCACGGTCCTCATCACCTATCCCACGCCCCCACCGCCGTCGGACGAGCCCCGGCGCCGACCTGTCGACGTTGAGGCGACCGAAGGCCCCGCCACCGGAGCGCCGACCACGTCGGTGGCCGCGACCACGGCGGGGATCGACGAAGCCATCGCCGCGACCATCGCCGACGAGCTGAGCCTGGTCGGTCACCAGGTGACCTGCCGGCCGTGCGTGGCGATGCCGGTGACGGGCGGCTACGACCTCGTCGTCGACGTCGACCGCCTGCGAGTGACCCACCGTGGCGCTGGAGCGAACCGGGAGCCGCAGCGGCGAAACAGCCTGCTGACCGACGACGCGGCCGCCGACGAGCGCGCCCACAGCGGGGACTCGTCGATCCCGATGACGTGGGGAGCCGACTGGCGTGCCGTGGACGCCTGGGCCCGCACCGTGGGTGACAGCCTCGCCGGTTACCTCGAGCTGCGCTCGGAGCTGGTCCGCGTGCGCACGGAGCTCGAGCAGTGTCGCGAGCTGCTGCACGCAGCCACCGCCCCGCCCTCGCCGATCACCGAGGTCCCCGAGCCGAAGGCCCTGACGCAGAGCCCGGCACTGAGCCCGGCACTGAGCCCCGCGCTGACCGCCCCGGTCGGACACGGACGGACCGACGGGCCGGGCCACAGTCGTCACCGCCATCGCCGGCTCGCCGCATCCGGCGTCGCACGGGAGACCTGACATGGCCCTGTCGAAGACCCCCGCCGGCCAGCGTTCGCGCCCGGCCCGGCCCGCCCAGACGGCCGAGGCAGCTCGGTCGGTCCATCCGGCCCCGCTGGCCCCGCCGGCGCCCATCACGCCACAGCCGCGCCGGTCCAGCCGACGGCTCAACTACGTCGACCTCACCCTGCCCGAGTGCCAGACGCTGCTCGAGTCGCGCGACATCGGGCGGATCGCGTGGAACGCCGGCGGCGGACCGCAGATCCTGCCGGTGAGCTATGCCTGCGTCGGTGAGCTGCTCGTCTTCCGCACCTCGCCCTTCGGTGTGCTCTCGGAGCTCGTGCGGCCGACGCAGGTGGTCTTCGAGGTCGACGAGCTGGATGCTGCGCGCCACGCCGGCTGGAGCGTCATCGTCCACGGCCGAGCCCAGGCGGTCGCCTCGCCCGCGCTGCTCACGCACTTGTGGACGGTCGAGGGCGCAGAGCCGTGGGCGGGCGGGGTGCGCAACGTGTTCATCGGCATCACGGTCGAGCGGATGACCGGGCGCTCGTTCGGCTTGCCCAGAACACCGGTCAATGCCCGATAAGTACCTTTTGAGCTGAAAACCACTGTCGCAGAATGCCCCCGGGGCCGGCGTCCCGCGCTCTAGCCTTGGATCGTGACCGGGGCGTGCAGGGCCCGCGCGACCCGGCGACGGAGCTCGCCTCTCGGGACGGGACAGGGACGCCGCTGATGGGCACGCGGGCCACGACTGCAGCCGGCCCTTCCGGCTCGGCCGAGGACCGGCTCCGCACCCTGCTCGCCGCCAACCGCTCCGTCGTCTCCGAGCTGACGCTCTCCGCCGTCCTGCGGCGCATCGTCGAGGCCGCCCGAGACGTCGCGGGGGCGCGTTTCGCGGCCCTCGGAGTCATCGGGCCCGACGGCCGCCTCGAGGAGTTCATCCACACCGGCATGGACGAAGCCGCGGTGGCCCGCATCGGTCATCTTCCCACCGGCGACGGCATCCTCGGCCTGCTGATCGAGCGGCCCCAGCCCATCCGCCTCAGTGCGATCGCGGAGCACGCGCGGTCGGCCGGATTCCCGGCCGGCCACCCGACCATGCAGGGTTTCCTGGGAGTGCCGATCCGCTGCCGGGGCGAGGTCTTCGGCAACCTCTACCTCGCCGACCGGGTCGACGGCTCCGACTTCACCGACGACGACGAGGACCTCGTCGTCGCCCTGGCGGCCAACGCCGGCGTCGCCATCGAGAACGCCCGGCTCTACGAGGAGTCGCGCCGTCGGCAGGAGTGGCTGCGCGCCTCGGCGGAGATCACCAGGGACCTGCTGCGACCGGGGCTCGGCAGCAACGTCCTTGTGCGCATCGCGGATGCCATGCTGCGCCTCGCCGACGCCGATGTCGTCACCCTCGACTTCCCCGAGGTGAGCGCCGCGCCGGGGGCCGAGACCTCGAGCGGCGAGGCCACGGGGGCGTATGCCGTCCGCCTCGTCGTGGAGGTTGCGCGCGGTCGGCAGGCCGACGACCTGGTCGGGACGGCATACCCCGCCGAGCGGTCGCTCGCGGGCGTGGCGATGCGCGAGCGCCGCGCCGTCGTCACCGGCCCCGCCTCGGACGGCGAGCCGGCGCTCGTCGCAGTTGCCGGACAGGGTCCGTGCGGGCCCGCGATGGCGTGCCCGCTCGCCGGGGAGTCCGGCGTGCGCGGCGTCGTCGTCATGGCTCGCGGCAAGGGCGGGCCGGTCTTCTCCCGGGCCGAGGTCGAGATGGCCGAGCAGCTGGCCAACCACGCAGCCGTGGCGCTCGAGCTCGCCGACGGGCGGGCCGACGAGGAGCGCATAGCGGTCCTGGAGGACCGCCAGCGCATCGCCAGGGACCTGCACGACCACGTCATCCAGCGGATCTTCGCCACTGGACTCTCGCTCGAGGCGGTACGCAGCCGGGCCGTCGAGCCCACCGTGAGGGAGACCGTGGCCCGCGCCGTCGACGATCTGGACGGCACCATCCGCAGGATCCGGTCGGCGATCTTCGAGCTGCAGGTCCACCCGGCCTCGAGGGACGCCCGGGCCGTGCTCCTCGAGGTCGTGGCGTCCGCGTCGGCGGCCCTCGGGTTCGAGCCGGCCCTGCGACTGGAGGGCCCTGTCGCGACGGCCCTGGAGCCGGGCCTGCTCCACGACGTGACGGCCGTGCTGCGCGAAGCTCTGACGAACGT
The DNA here is from genome assembly GCF_040702505.1 of Terrabacter sp. NPDC080008. Taxonomy (NCBI): domain Bacteria; kingdom Bacillati; phylum Actinomycetota; class Actinomycetes; order Micrococcales; family Intrasporangiaceae; genus Terrabacter; species Terrabacter sp. NPDC080008. Next base: position 180,991 of record NZ_JBFBLC010000007.1, on the reverse strand, counting down.
CGTGAAGCACTCGGTGGCCTCGGCCGTTGACATCCGGGTGACCGTATCGGCCGACGTCGTGACGGTGCAGGTCAGCGACGACGGACCGCTGGCCACGGGCGTGACCGGCGCCGGCCTCGAGCAGCCGGCCCGAGGCCCCGAGAGCGGCCTGTCCAACCTCGCCAGCCGCGCCCGGGCCCGGCACGGTGACTGCGCGCTGACGACGAACGAGAGAGTGACGGTGCTGACATGGACCGCACGACTGGACGACGGGGCGAGCACGTGAACGACCCGATGGACGAGGTCACGATCTTCCTGCTCGACGACCACGAGATCGTGCGTCGCGGCCTCGTCGACCTGCTCGAGGCCCACGACGGCTTCCGGGTCGTCGGCGAGGCGGGCACGGCCGCCGAGGCACGGCGGCGGATCCCGACCCTGGCTCCCCGCGTCGCCCTGCTCGACGCACGGCTGCCCGACGGCAGCGGCATCGACGTGTGCCGGGACCTGCAGATGAGCTCACCGGACACCCGGTGCCTCATCCTCACCTCCTACGACGACGACGACGCCCTCTTCGCCGCTGTGATGGCCGGCGCCTCCGGCTACCTCCTCAAGCAGATCCGGGGCCCGTCCCTGACGGAGGCGGTCGAGCACGTGGCAGCCGGCCACTCCCTCATCGACCCGGCCCTCGTCGAGCGGCTGCTGCAGCGGCTGCGCAGCCCCGAGACGGAGACCAGCGCCGGCCCCCGCCCCGACGGCCTCACCGACCGTGAGCAGGAGATCCTCGGGCTCATCGCCGAGGGGCTCACGAACCGCCAGATCGGGGCGCGACTGCACCTGGCCGAGAAGACCGTCAAGAACTACGTGTCGGCCCTGCTCGCCAAGCTCGGCTTCGAGCGCCGCACCCAGGCCGCCGTCTACGGGGCCCAGCACTTCGGCGACGGCGAGCTGACGCACGAGGCCCCGTGACGACATACGGCACAGTGTGTAACGCAACGGCGGGTGGCGCGATGGTGTGGGTGAGGCGGCACCCGATCCCCCGAGCGGGTGCCGTCTCGCCTGTTCCCGTGACTCGTGTGGCTCCCGCGACTCTCCCGGTCACCCGGCTCGCACCGCGCCGTCGCCCTCGGCTCCCCTCGTTGTCGGAGGGCTCCCCTAGGGTGGGACGTTCACCGGTCGAGGTCGAGACAAGGCCAGCCGACCGGGTTGCACGAGGAGCGGTCCATGGAGCCTGAGGCCCTGACGGACACACCACCAGCGGAAGGGGTCGACGCGGCTTTCGGAACGACGGCGCACGGCATGGCGGAGCTGACGCCTGTCGAGTGCTACCTTCTCGACGCGCTCGAGCGTCTCGACGCGGCCGAGTCGCGAGCGATCCAGCTCGAGTCGGCACTCGGCCACAGCCGGGACATCGGTGCTGCCATCGGCATCCTGATGGCCCTGTCCCGGCTCACCCGGGAGCAGGCCTTCGAGCAGCTGCGCCGCGCCAGCATGTCCCGCAACGTCAAGCTGCACGTGCTCGCCGCCCAGGTCGTCGAGACCGGGTCACTCGACCGGCTCTGACGGTAGGCGTGCACGACTCCAGCGGCGGGCGCGAGGTGGAGGTCCTCGTCGTCGGCGCCGGCCAGGCCGGCCTGGCCGTGGGCTACCACCTGCGACGCGCCGGCCTCCTCGCGGGCAGCGACTACGTCCTGCTCGACGCCGAGGAGGGCCCGGGCGGGGCGTGGCAGCACGTCTGGCCGTCCCTGCGACTCTTCTCACCGCCGGGCTTCTCCTCCCTGCCCGGCTGGCTGATGCCCGTGACGCAGGAGGACTACCCGCCGGCCCGCCACGTCGTCGACTACCTCACCCGCTACGAAAAGCGCTACGGGCTGCCGGTCGATCGCGGCACCCGCGTGCTCGGCGTGGAGCGTCCCGAGCCGGGCGAGACGCGGCTCATGGTCCGCAGTCGCCCGACGAGCGGGACGACCGGCACGACAGGGACGACGACCTGGCGGCCTCGCGCCGTCGTCAGCGCGACAGGCACGTGGGGTCGCCCGTTCGTGCCGTGCTACCCCGGCGCCGAGACGTTCGCCGGCGAGCAGCTCCACAGCGCGGCCTTCCGCACCGCCGAGCCGTATGCCGGCAGGCGGGTGGTCGTGGTCGGCGGGGGCAACACCGGGGCGCAGCTCCTCGCCGAGGTGTCGCTCGTCGCCGACACCACCTGGGTCACGCTGCGGCCGCCGCGGCTGCTGCCCGACGACGTCGACGGGCGCGTGCTGTTCGAGGTCGCGACCGCCCGCCGCAAGGCTCTCGACAGCGGCAGGGACGACCCGGGTGGCGTGGCGGGCCTCGGCGACGTCGTCATGGTGCCGCCCGTGCGGGCGGCCCGCGACCGGGGGGTGCTCGTGGCCCGGCCGATGTTCGAACGCCTAACGCCCACCGGGGTCCAATGGGCTGACGGCACGACGCAGGAGGCCGACGTGGTGCTGTGGTGCACCGGGTTCCGCCCCGACCTGCAGCACCTGGCACCGCTGCGCCTGTCCCGCGACGGCCACCACCCGGCGGTCGTGGGCACCCGGGCGCGCGACGAGCCGCGCCTGCACCTCGTCGGCTACGGCGACTGGACCGGCCCGGCGTCGGCGACCCTCATCGGCGTCGGCCGCACCGCCCGCGACGCCGTGCGCGAGATCGTCACGTCGCTCGGCAGGCCCGACCTCGCGGCCCGGTGATCGCCGGCTGCTGGGGGCCCGCCGCGCTCACATCTCCTCGTGGGTGTCGGGGTCGCCGCCGAAGAGCCGCCCGTCGTCGCGGCCGAGCCCGCTGATGGCGCGGACCTCCTCCTCGCCCAGCTCGAAGCCGAAGACGTCGAGGTTGGTCCGCTGCCGCTCGGTGTCGGCCGACTTGGGCAGCGGGACGACCCCGAGCTGCACCTGCCAGCGCAGGATCGCCTGCGCGGGGGTGACGCCGTGGGCCTGCGCTGCCGCCGCGACCGGGTCGGCGGCGAAGGGGGCGTTGCGCTTGCCGAGCGGGCTCCACGCCTCGGTGAGGATCCCCAGACGCTCGTGGGCAGCACGCAGCTGCTCCTGCGGGAAGAGCGGGTGCAGCTCCACCTGGTTGAGCACCGGCGTCACCCCCGTGGCGTCGATGACCTCGCCGAGGTGCCTCTCGGTGAAGTTGCTGACGCCGACCGAGCGCACGAGACCGCGGCTGCGGCACTCGACGAGCGCACGGTAGGCGTCCACGTAGAGCCCGACGCTCGGGTTGGGCCAGTGGATGAGGGCCACGTCCACCTGCTCGAGCCCGAGCCGTTCGAGCGAGGCCTCCACCGAGGCGATGGCCCGGTCGTACGCATGGTCGCGCCCGGGCACCTTCGTCTGCACGACGATCTCCTCGCGCGGGACGCCGGACCTTCGGATCGCCTCGCCGACCTCGCCCTCGTTGCCGTAGTTCACGGCGGTGTCGAGCAGCCGGTAGCCGGCGCGCAGCGCCGACTCGATGGCGCGTATGCCGTCCTCCCCCTTCAGCGGGTACGTGCCGAAGCCGATGGCGGGCAGCGTCGTGCCGTCCGAGAGCGTGCGCGTGGGGACCGTCACCATGACCCCAACCTACGCAGGGGGCGGGAAGCGCGCGAGGGCGCGAGGGCCGGCAGCATGCGCCGGCGGCGGAGGGGCGGCGGCGGAGGGGCGGCGGCTGGCCTACGTGCCCGTCGGCGCCGTCCGGGTATGGGTCCGGGGCGCCGCCGAACGCAGCCGCCGAACGCGGCTGACCTGCACCGAAGAACCTCGGAAGGACACCCACCATGGAGTACACCCGCCTCGGCCAGTCAGGCCTTCGCGTCAGCCGGATCGCGCTCGGCTGCATGAGCTTCGGCGACAGCAGCCGCGGCAACCACGCGTGGTCGCTCAGCGAGGCCGAGAGCGAGCCGCTCTTCCGCCAGGCGCTCGAGCTCGGTATCACCTTCTGGGACACCGCGAACGTCTACAGCGCCGGTTCCTCCGAGGAGATCGTCGGGCGCGCCATCACCCGGTACACCCGGCGCGAGGACGTGGTCCTCGCCACCAAGGTGCACGGCCGGATGCACGACGGCCCGGGTGGAGCGGGCCTGTCCCGCAAGGCGATCCTGGAGCAGATCGATGCCTCGCTCACGCGGCTCGGGACCGACTACGTCGACCTCTACCAGATCCACCGGTTCGACCCGGACGTGCCGGTCGAGGAGACGATGGAAGCCCTGCACGACGTCGTCAAGGCCGGCAAGGCCCGCTACATCGGCGCCTCCTCGATGTGGGCGTGGCAGTTCGCGACCATGCAGCACGCGGCCGACCTCGGGGGCTGGACTCGCTTCGTCTCGATGCAGGACCAGTACTCCCTCATGCAGCGCGAGGAGGAGCGCGAGATGTTCGGCCTGCTCGAGGCCCAGGGCGTCGGCGCCATTCCCTGGAGCCCACTGGCACGCGGCCGGCTCGCCCGCCCGTGGGGCACGGAGACCAAGCGCACCGGCAGCGACGCCTTCGGGCAGACGCTCTTCTCCGACCGCGACAAGCCGATCGCCGACGCGGTCGAGCAGGTCGCGTCGGCGCGCGGCATCCCGATGGCGCAGGTCGCCCTCGCCTGGGTGCTGCGCCACCCGGTCGTCAGCGCCCCGATCGTCGGGCCCACCAAGGAGCACCACCTCGCCGACGCCGTCGCCGCGCTCGACGTCCACCTGACCGACGAGGAGGTGGCGACGCTCGAGGGCGCCTACACCCCGCGCGAGCCCACCGGCTTCTGAGCCCTACCCGCGCCGCCGGCCGAGCCACGCGAGGGCCCGGTCGGCGAGCAGCGGGGCCAGCAGGTAGGTCAGCAGCACGTAGGGCCAGGCATAGCCGCGCTCGACGTGCCAGCCGACGAGGATCTCCTCGACCGGGCGGCGGATGAGGAGGCTGCCGGCCCACTCGAAGGCCAGCCACAGCCCCATCCAGAAGAGGCCGGCGAGCAGCAGGCTGCCTGGGTCGTGGCCGGCATCGTGGGAGTGCGCGACACGGACGATCACGACGGCGAGCGCCAGGGCGATGACGATGCGGGTCGCCATCGCGATCTGGTGCGCGTGCAGCTGCCCCACCCGCGGGGCGTAGACGTGGTCCATGAGCACGAAGGCGTTCAGGGCCGCCACCGGGATCTCGGCGAGCCATACGCGGAAGGTCGTCATGAGCAGGTAGGCCCTCGTGCCGAGCGCTCGCGCCCGGTGGCCATCGGCACCCTCGGACGGCCTCATCGCGTCCCTGACCATCTCCTCCAGGTTCCTTCCAGCACAGCACCGGCGCTCGCGCCGCGCCCAGTGCCCAAGGTCCCGTGCGCGGGCGGCACACTGGCGCGAGGATCGGCTCGAGGAGGTGGACATCGTGAATGCAGACGAGCAGCCGCGCTTCCCCCGCTCGGTCTTCGACGAGGGCGAGGACCCCGACCCACGGTTCAGCCTGGCCAACGAGCGCACGTTCCTGGCGTGGATCCGCACCGGTCTCGCCTTCGTCGCGGCGGGCCTCGCCGTGGAGACCCTGCCGCTCGCGGTGCCCTCGTGGCTGCGTCTGACCATCTCGGTCGTGCTCGTGCTGGCCGGGATGGCATCGACGGCGCAGGCGTGGCTGTCGTGGGTGCGCACCGAGCGTGCCATGCGGCGTCTGGCACCGCTGCCGTCCTCGGGTCTCAAGCTGCCCGTCGCGCTCCTGCTGGGCGTGGTCGCGGTCGCCGTCCTGGTGGCGGTGCTGTGACGCAGCCCGCCGACCCGGGACTCCAGCCGGAGCGCACCGCCCTGGCCTGGCGCCGCACCGCCCTGTCCGTCACCGTGGGCTCGCTCGTGGCACTGCGTGTGCTCCCGCCGGAGCTGGGGCCGATCGGGTATGCCGTCTCGGTCCTCGGCCTGCTCTGGGGCCTGGACCTCGCGCTGGCTGCCCGACACCGCTACCGCGACGCCGCCCGTATGGTGGCGGCCGGCTCGGGCGCCACCACCGCGGGCGTCGCCGTGGCGCGCACGGCCGTCGTCAGCGGACTCGTCGGGGTGGCCGCCCTGGTGGTGGTCGTCGTGCTCTGGACCCGCTGACGACGCGACCCCGCATGTCGTGCCCCCTCTGACACACGGCATACGGGGTCGGTCGGGTCAGCGGGCCGGCTGCGCCTCGTGCGCGGGCTCGGCGGGACCGGCAGAACCGGTGGAGACGGTGGAGCGCAGGCTCTCGCCCTCGATGTCGACGTTGGGCATCGCGCGGTCGAGCCAGCGCGGGAGCCACCACGCCCGGTCGCCCAGGAACGACATGACGGCCGGCACGAGCGAGAGGCGCACGACGAACGCGTCGACGGCGACACCGAAGGCCAGCGCGAAGCCCATCGACTTGATGATCGGGTCCTCGACGAGCACGAAGCCGGCGAAGACCGACATCATGATGAGCGCCGCGGCGACGACGACGCGGGCGCCGTGCCCCACGCCGGAGACGACGGCGGCGCGTGCCGTCTCGCCGTGGACGAAGTCCTCGCGCATCCGCGAGACGAGGAAGACCTCGTAGTCCATGGCGAGGCCGAAGAGGATGCCGATGAGCAGGATCGGCAGGAAGCTGACGAGCGGCCCTGCGGTGTCGAGTCCGACGACCGAGCGCAGCCAGCCCCACTGGAAGATCGCGACCGTCGCACCGAACGCGGCACCGATGGTCAGGAGGAAGCCGACGGTGGCCTTGAGCGGCACGAGGAGCGACCGGAACATCAGCATGAGCAGCACGAAGCCGAGCCCGACGACGACGAGCAGGTAGACGGGCAGCGCGGCGGCGAGCTTGTCGGACACGTCGACCCCGACCGCGGTCACGCCGGTGACCGAGATGTCGGCGCCGGTGGACGCGGCCGTCGCTGCGAGCCTGGAGCGCAGGTCCCGCACGAGGTCGAAGGTGGCGTCGGCCGTGGGGCCGGACTTCGGGATCACGGCGAGGATCGTCGTGCGCCCGTCGGCGCTGGTCTGGCCGGGCGCGACGGCGAGCACGTCACCCAGCCCGGTGGCCGCCTTGGCAGCACCGGCGGCAGCCTGCTGCACCTGCTCCTTCGCGTCTGCGTGGACGACCATGACGAGGCGGCCGTTGAAGCCCTCCCCGAAGCCCTCGGAGACGAGGTCGTAGGCGACGCGCTTGCTGCTCGTGGTCGGCGCGGTGCCGTCGTCGGGCAGTGCCAGGCGCATGTCCGCGGCGGGAAGGGCCACCGCGCCGAGGACGACGATGCCGGCGAGGAGCACGGGCACGCGGTGGCGCACCGTGAAGCGTCCCCAGGCGAAGCCGCGGCCGTCGAACCGCTCGTCGAGGTCCGTGGCCGCCGCACCGGCGCGCTGGGCGCGGCGCTGGCCGCGCGAGAGCACCCGGTCGCCGGCGAAGCCGAGCAGTGCGGGCAGCAGCGTCACCGCGACGAGCACGGCGACGAGGACGGTGCCGGCAGCGGCGAGGCCCATCCCGGTCAGGAACGGGATGCCGACGACCGAGAGCCCGGCCAGGGCGATGAAGACGGTGAGGCCGGCGAACACCACCGCGGTGCCGGCCGTGCCGACCGCCTGGCCCGCGGCCTCCTGCCGGTCGAGGCCGAGCGCGAGGTTGTGCCGGTAGCGGGAGGTGATGAAGAGCGAGTAGTCGATGCCCACCGCGAGGCCGAGCATGAGGGCGAGCACCGGTGTGACGCTGGTGAGCTGGGCGGCGTGGCCGACGATCAGCAACCCCACCATGCCGACGCCCACGCCGACGAGGGCGTTGACCATCGTCATGCCGGCCGCGACGAGCGAGCCGAAGGTGAGGACGAGCACGACGAGGGCGACGAGGACACCGATGCCCTCGGTGGAGCCCACCTCGGGGGTGGCCAGCAGCGGCTCGCCACCCGCTGCGACGGTCCATCCGGCCGGCGCCGCGGTGCCGAGCGCCTCGTAGTCCGCGCGCTGCTCGGGGGTGAGCTCGTCGGCCGTCTGGGCGAACTGCACCGTCACGAGCCCGTAGCGGCCGTCCTGGCTGACGGCCTTGGTCTGGGCGGGGCCGAGCGCCGCGACCACTCCCGGGATCTTCGTGGCGCGGGCCACGATGCCGTCGACCACCGGCTGGGCGGAGGGCGCCACGACCGTCTGGCCCTGCGGCGCCCGGACCACGACCGTGCCCGCGGCCCCGCTCGCCTGCGGGAACTCCTTGGCGAGCGCCTCGAGCGCCCGCTGGGACTCGGTGCCGGGGATGGTGACGCTCGAGGTGGGGGCGGTGCCGAGGGACAGCAGCACGCCGACGAGCACGGCGAGCAGGACGAGCCAGGCGGATGCGACGAGGCCGCGGCGCCCGAAGGCGAAGCGTCCGATCCGGTAGAGCAGGGTGGCCAACGGGAACTCCAGGGTCGGATGGGTCGGGTGCCCGAGCGGCCCGGGCGAGGAGCAGTGGCCGGGCGGCGATGACCAGCGTCGTCAAAGTTATCCGATCGGCTAAGTCCGGACAAGCAGCGGACCGTGGCCGGCCGCTACGCTGTCGCGGTCCCGGCCCGGGCGCAGGGCCCCGGCGGCGGGGACCGAGGACCGGCGGCTGCCGCCGGAGGAGAGGGGACCCATGGCACGACCTCAGGCGCCCCGTGGACAGGGCCGGGCACGCGTCATCGACGCCGCCGTCGAGCTCTTCGCCGAGCACGGCGTGCGCGGGACCTCGCTGCAGATGATCGCCGAGCACCTCGGCGTCACCAAGGCAGCGGTCTACTACCAGTTCCACGCCAAGGAGGACATCGTCCTGGCGGTCCTCGAGGAGGCGCTCGAGGAGATGTCGGCCTTCGTGAGCGCCGCTGAGGCCGAGACCTCGGCGGACGCCGCCGCCACCGCGGCCCTTCGTGGACTCGTGGAGCTGATGGTCAGCCACCGCAAGGCCGTCGCCGCCCTCATGCGCGACCCCGAGGTCGAGCGCATCATGGCCGCGCACGAGAGCCTGCACTCCCTCGTGGGCCGCCTGAACTCGCTGCTGCTCGGCCCCTCACCCACCCTGCGCCGGCGCATCGCGGTCTCCGTCGTCGGGGCCGGCGTCGCCCAGTCGGGGATCGACCCGCTGCTCGCCGACGTCGACGACGACGCCCTGCGGGCCCAGCTGCTCGAGCTCGGTCCGACGATGCTCGCGCGCGGCTGACGCGGCTGCCCACCGTCAGGAGAAGGCGCCCTCGCGGTAGGCCTCGCGCCGGCGGACGGCGTCCTGGATGGCGGCCATCTGCTCGTCGGTGCAGCTCAGGCCGTAGACGTCGCGGATGAACTCGGGCAGGTCGGCCCGGTAGTCGTGGGCCCACGCCCGGAAGGATCCGGGGACCTGGGCGTTCTTCATGTCGACGAGCGTCTGGACGAACGTGGTGATGGGGCGCCACCGCATACCGGCGGGTATGCCGCGGGGTGACCTCCCGGGGATGTCCTCCCGTCGTGGGCGGTCGGGTCCGAGCCAGGCGGGGCGGCGGTTGAGCAGATCGAGCCCGAACTTGGTGACGCCGTCGTTGTCGTGGCTGAGCAGGACGTAACGCAGCCGAGAGCGCGCCTCCTCGCCGAGCGCCAGGAGCTGCTCGTGGTCGTTGACGACCGTGACGAGCGACGGGTCGACGTCGGGTCGCGCGGCCCCGGTGACCTCGTGGCTCCACTTGCTGCCATCGGGTGTGCCGATCCACAGGGCGCGGTCGATGCCGAGCGCCTGCGGGCCGAGGGTCCCCCAGCCGAGCAGGACGTCCTGGCTGGTGTGGGCGCCGAGCGACTCCCCGAAGAGGACGACCTCGGGGCGGTCCTCGGGTGCCATCTCGCGGACGCGCTGCAGGATGCGCAGCCACAGCAGCCGGTTCTGCTCGCGCGCGTCCTTGACCTTGCCGAGCGACAGTGGTGACGGGCGCTTGGAGTACTGCATCGTCACGCTCGCGACGTCGCCGCGCGTGAGGTACTGCAAAGCGGCCATGGCGACGTAGTTGACGTAGCCGGTGCCGGTCGGAGACACGAGCACCAGCAGCGACCGGGACCAGGCGTCGGTGCGGTCCATCTCGGCGATGGCCAGCGCGACCCGCTCCGTGGGCTTGGCGGCGCTCTCGAGCCCGACGAAGACCTGCACGGGGTGCGCGCGGGCCGGCTCCCCCATCACCGTCTCGATCGACATGTCGGACGGCACGGTGCCGTCCGGCAGGGGCGGGGGCGAGACGATCTTCTCGGGTCGCACGAACGAGACGGCGTGACGTCGGCCCTCGCGGCCGAGGGACTCCCACGACACGAGGCTGGCCGGGTCGCCGCTGACGAAGGAGTCCGTCCACACCCCTGGTGCTGTCTGCATCCAGGGGTCGACGGTCGTGGTGGCCGACTCGACCCGCTGCATGGCGCGGGTCCAGAGCGCATTGAGCACCGCTCCGCCGCCGGCCACGAAGGCGGCGTGCGAGAACAGCTGCCACGCCAGGCCGGTGCCGGGGGTGGCGCCCGGAGCGAGTCGGCGGACCTGCTGCGCCGTCCACCGCTCGCCCTCTGCGACGCCGTAGAGGATGGCGAGGACGCCCGCCCCCGCGGCCAGGCCCCGGGCCGTCGGCACCTCGTCCGCCGGTTCGAGTCCCTGCTCGGTCGCGACGCGCTGGACGCGGTCGAGGACGACCGAGGCGGCGAGCCCCACCGGGATCGACAGGGGCAGGGCCGCGAGGCGTCCGCCTGCGCCGAGCGCCCGGTCCAGCCGGCGCACCGCCGCCGTGGCACCGATCAGCGCGGCGCCGCTGAGGGCCGTGGCCCCGAGCCGCCAGGCGAGCTGCCGCACCAGCCCTTCTCGCGCCGTGCGGACGCCACGACGGTCGAGGTACGCCGCGAGGCCGAGCCCCAGCGGCGCGGTGGCCAGCTCGCAGCCCAGGGCCGCGATCGAGTCGCGTCGCGCGTCGGACCAGTCGTCCGGGTAGAGGCCCCACGTGGCGGCTGCGCCGGCGGCGCCGCACGACACGACGTCGATGAGGTCCTGCGAGGTGAGGGCGAGCAGGTAGTGGCCGCCCGTCGACAGACCGGTGATGAGGCCCTGGTCCTGCCACGACCGCTTCGACAGCGACGGGGCCAGGGTCGACGGCGTCACGACGGACGCCATCACGAGCCCCACCTTCTGGCCCGTCTGCACGAAGTCCGACTGCTCCATGACCCCTCCTCGCTCCCTCGACGCGCGGACCCGGCGACACGCGTACCTGGCTCGAGCGTGGACCGGTCGGGCCGTGGATCACTCACCCGTCGCGGATGATTCCGGGCCGCGCCGCGGCCGGACGGCAGCAGGGCGCTGAGCGGGCCGCGGCTCAGGCGTCGGGCGGGAAGGCGATGGCCTCGCCCTCGATCCGCAGCCGCAGCTGCGTGCCCGGCGGGGCGATGAAGGCGCTCGAGTGCCGGATGCTGATGACCTGGCCCTCGCGGGCGAGTGACGATGTCTCGCAGCCCGGCTCGCGCCCTGACGTGAGCTCGAGGCGCACGGTGCTCTCGGGACCGAAGTAGTCGGTGTCGAGCACCACCCCGAGGATCGGGCCCTCCTCGTCGACCCGGATCTGCTCGGGCCGCAGCATCAGCTGCACGCGCCCACGGTGGGCCGTCGGGGCCAGCCGGACCGACCCGAGGGAGCACGTGGCGGTGTCACCGTCGGCCCACGCCTCGAGCATGACCGCGTCGCCGAGGAACTCGGCCGTGGCGCGGTCCACCGGGTGGGTGTAGACCTCGAGCGGGTTGTCGACCTGGGCGAGCCGGCCCTCCCGCATGACGGCGACCTGGTCGGCGAAGGACAGGGCCTCCGCCTGGTCGTGGGTCACGAGGACCGTGGTGATGCCGGCCTCGCGCAGCACGGCCCCGACCGTGCGACGGGTGGCCACGCGCAGGCCCGCGTCGAGGGCCGAGAATGACTCGTCGAGGAGCATGACCTCCGGCTCGCGGGCCAGTGCTCTCGCAAGAGCGACGCGTTGTTGCTGGCCTCCGGAGATCTCGTGCGGCCGGCGGGCAGCGAGGGCCGGGTCGAGCGAGACCATCTCGAGCAGCTCGCCGACCCGCGTCCGGATCGCGCGACGTCCCGCCCGCCCGGTCCCCCGGTCCATGCCGAAGGCGATGTTCTGGCCGACCGTCAGGTGCGGGAAGAGGGCACCGTCCTGGGCCACGTAGCCCACGTCGCGGTGGTGCGCCGGGACCCAGACGTCCCCGCGGGCCAGGGTGCGACCGCTCAGCGCGACGTTCCCGGCGTCGGCGCGCTCGAACCCGGCGATGAGGCGCAGCAGCGTGGTCTTGCCCGAGCCCGAGGGCCCGACGATGGCCGTGGTGCTGCCCGGGTCGACCGACAGGGTGACGCCGCGGAGCACCTGCTGGGCGTCGAAGGCCTTGACGAGGTCGGCGACCTCCAGACGGCCCCGCTCGGCAGCGTCGTCCCGGGGGCCCGGCGGCTCGCCCGGGCCGGTCGGCTCGGTCGGCTCGGTCGGCTCGGTCGGCTCGGTCGGGTCGCTCGGCTCGGTCTGCGCGGTTGACGCATCGCGCCTGGCTGTGTGGCTCACTGTCCGGCCGCTTTCTTGGACTGCTGGAAGAGGAGGTAGGTCATCGGCGCCGAGAGCACGACCATGAGCAGGGCGTACGGCGCGGCACCGGCGTAGTCGATCTCGCTGCTCTTGGCCCAGAACTCGGTGGCCAGCGTACGGGTGCCGTTCGGCGAGAGCAGCAGGGTGGCCGTCAGCTCGTTGACGATCGCGAGGAAGACGAGTGCCGCTCCGCCGGCCGCGGCCGGGGCGGCGAGGCGCAGGGTGACGCGGGCGAACGCGGCGAAGGGGTGCACGCCGAGGGCCTGCGCCGCCTCCTCGAGCTCCCGCGGCGCCTGGGCGAGGCCCGAGCGCAGGCTGACGAGCGCGCGGGGCAGGAAGAGCAGCACGTACGCGGCCACGAGCACGAACGCCGTCTGGTAGACGGACGGGAAGAGCCGGATGCTCACGGTGACGAAGGCAAGACCCACGACGATGCCGGGCATCGAGCTCGTCACGTAGTTGGACAGCTCGAGCGACCGGGTGAACCAGCTCGGGCGGCGCACCGCGAGGAACGCCATCGGGAAGGCCACGGCCGTCGTCGCTGCGGCGCCCGCCAGGCCGTAGAGCAGGGTCTGCACGAGCGCCGGCACGAGCTCGTCCGGAGCCCAGATCGCTGAGCCGCCGAGCACCACCCAGCGCACGACGAACCACATCGGCACGCCGACGGCGAGCACGACGAGGACCAGCAGCGCGAGCTGCGCGGGCACGTGGAGGCGTCCCAGCGGCATACGGGCGGGGGCTGCCTGGCCGCCCGAGCCGACCCGGGCGTAGCGGGCCCTGCCGCGGCTGCGCACCTCGGCGACCAGCAGCAGCAGGCACAGCACGACGAGCACGCTCGCGAGCATGTTGCCGGCGGCGCCGTTGAAGGTCGACTGGTACTGCACCATGATCGCCGTCGTGAAGGTGTCGAAGCGGATCATCGCGAAGGCGCCGTACTCGGAGAGCAGGTGCAGTCCCACGAGCAGTGCGCCGCCCGTCATGGCCAGGCGCAGCTGGGGCAGCACGACCCGCCGGAAGACCTGCCACGGGCTGAGTCCGACCGAGGCCGCGGACTCCTCGAGCGCCGGGTCGAGGCGGCTCAGCGTCGCGGCGGCCGGGATATAGACGAGCGGGAAGTACGACAGCACCGAGATGAGCACGCCGGACCACAGGCCGGCGAGCGAGGGCACCGCGGACACCCAGCCGTAGCTGTTGACGAACGCCGGGATGGCGAGCGGCGCGGCGAGCGCCAGCGCCCAGAACCTGTTGCCCCGCAGGCGGGTCCGCTCCACGAGCCAGGCACCGCCGACGCCGAGGACGATGCACAGCGGCACCGAGACGAGCATGAGCAGGATCGTGTTGAGCAGCAGCTCGCCGACGCGGGCGCGGAAGATCAGCTTCTCCGCGGTGTCCCAGCCGGTCGCGATCGTCATCACGACGACGTAACCGAGCGGCATGAGCGAGAACAGCGCGATGAGCACGGCGATGACCGCGAGCGCCGAGGGTCGGCGGCGGCTGCGCGCCGGGCCCGGGAGGGCGCCCGGGCCCCAGCCCTCGTCGCGGCCGGCGTCGCGGTCGGCGCCGGGTGCCCGGCGGGCACCCGGCGCGGTGGTCAGGTCGGTGGTCACCCGACTACTACAGCAGACCGGCCTTGGTCATCAGATCGGTGACCGTGGCGGAGTTGAGCTTGGCAGGGTCGACGGTCGGCGCCTGGAGGTCCTTCAGGGGCACGAGCGCCGGGTTGGACGGCACGTCCGAGCCGACGGCGTACTCGAAGGACGTGCCCTTCTCGAGCACCTCCTGGCCGGCCTTGCCGGTGATGAACTTCAGCAGGGACTGGGCGGCCGCGGCGTTCTTCGACGACTTGAGCACTCCGCCGCCGGAGACGGACACGAAGGCGCCGGGGTCCTGGTGCTTGAAGTAGTGGGTGCCGAGGTTGGCGGAGTTCTCGCCGGTCTTGGCCTGGTCACCGTAGAAGTAGTAGTGGTAGATGAGCGCGGTGTCGACCTCGCCGGAGTTGACGGCCTTCATCGCGGTGCTGTTGCCCTTGTAGACCTTGGCGTTGGCCTTCATCGCGGTGAGCCAGTCGTTGGTGACGGCCTCACCCTTGAGCTCGAGCAGCGCCGAGACGATGGCCTGGAAGTCTGCGCCCGACGGGGACGCGGCCCAGCGGCCCTTCCACTCCGGCTTGGCGAGGTCGAGCATCGAGGCGGGGAGCTGGTTCTCCTGCACCTTGCGCTTGTCGTAGACGAGCACGGTCGACCGGGCGGCGATGCCGACCCACTTGCCGGTCGACGGGCGGTACTGCTCGGGCACCTGGGCCAGCGTGGCCTTGTCGACGTCGGCGAAGAGGCCCGCGTTCTCGACCTGCGTCATGGCCGGGCTGTTCTCGGTGAGGAAGACGTCGGCCGGCGACGCCGCGCCCTCCTGCATGATCTGGTTGGACAGCTCGGTGTCGGAGCCGTTGCGCACGGTGACCTTGATGCCGGTCTGCTTCGTGAACGCGTCGACCCACTCCTTGGTGAGGGTCTCGTGCTGGGCGTTGTAGAGGGTGATCGAGCCGGAGCCCGAGCCGTTGCCTGCGGAGGCGCCCGTGCCGCAGGCGCCGAGGGCCAGCGCACCGGCGGCGACGGCTGCGACGCCGAGGGAGGTGTGGAGGCGAGAGGTCATGGGTGAGCTGCCTTCGTGGTGGGAGGTAGGTAAGGCTTACCTTACACAGTCCCGCGAGTGCCTTCGTACGCGCTCCTCCGAGGACGTACGCCGCCCCCTCCACACCCCTGCGCGTGACCACTGCGACACGTGGCCACGCATACGCCTCACCCCCTCTCACATCGAGTGGGCACTTTGCGACGCCTGACGCGCCCGGGAGCGTGGCGGAAAGTGCCCACTCGACGTGGGGCTGCCGGGTTGTGGGTCAGAGGACCTGGGAGAGGAAGCGCTGGAGGCGCTCGGTGCGGGGGGCCTCGAAGACCGCGTCGGGCGCGCCCGACTCGACGACCCGACCACCGTCCATGAAGAGCACCTGCTGGGCGACCGAGCGGGCGAAGCCCATCTCGTGCGTCACGACGAGCATCGTCATGCCTTCGGCGGCGAGGTCGGCCATGGTGCCGAGCACGCCCTTGACGAGCTCGGGGTCGAGCGCCGAGGTGGCCTCGTCGAAGAGCATGACCTCGGGCTCCATCGCGAGCGCCCGGGCGATCGCCACGCGCTGCTGCTGACCGCCGGAGAGGCTGCCGGGGCGCACGTCCGCCTTGTGGGCGAGCCCGACCCGGTCGAGGTGGTGGTGCGCCCGCTCGGCCGCCTCGTCCTTCGACAGGCCCTTGAGGTGGACGAGACCGAGGGTGACGTTCTGGAGGACCGTCTTGTGCGGGAAGAGGTTGAAGTGCTGGAAGACCATCCCGACGCGCTGACGGAGGGCGTCCGGGTTGTCGGCCAGAACGCTCCGGCCGTCGAGCAGCACGTCGCCCTGGTCAGGCTCGAGCAGGCGGTTGACGACCCGCAGCAGCGTGGACTTGCCCGACCCCGACGGTCCGATGACGCATGCCGTGGTCGCGGCCTCCACGTCGAGGTCGACACCGCGGAGCACCTGGTTCGAGCCGAACGCCAGGTGGACGTCGCGGGTCGCCACGGCCACTCCGGCGGCGTTCCCGTCGACGGAGGCCGCGGGGGAAGCACTCGGAGACGGGGTCACGGCACTCATCGGACCTCCTGGGGCACGGCGACGGTGGCGGGCAGGGGATCCTCGTCGAGACCGCCGGCGAGCGCTCCGTCGGCACGCCGACCCTCCCGCAGGCGCCGGTCGACGGCATTGACGACGTGGGTGAGCGGCACGGTGATGACGAGGTAGAGCAGGCCGGCCAGGAGCAGCGCCGACTGGTTGCCCGAGTTCGCCGCCGCGTCCTGGCCGATGCGAAAGAGGTCGCGCTGGGTGGCGAGGAGCCCGAGGAAGTAGACGAGCGAGGAGTCCTTGATGAGCGCGATGAACTGGTTGACGAGCGCCGGCAGCACACGCCGCACGCCCTGTGGGATGACGACCAGGAGCATGCCCGAGGGTCGACTGAAGCCGAGGGCGCGGGCGGCCTCGAGCTGCCCGTGGTCGACGCTCTGGATGCCCGAGCGGAAGATCTCGCCGATGTAGGCGCTGGCGATGAGCGAGAGCGCGAGGATCCCGAGCGGATAGGGGTTGGGCCCCCAGATCTTCAGCCCGACGGGCGCCAGGCCCACCCCGATCAGCAGGATCGTCACCGCCGCCGGCAGACCCCGGAAGATGTCGGTCCAGACCCGGGCCGGCCACCGCAGCCAGCGTCGGGGGGACAGGCCGGCGACCGCGAGCAGCATCCCGAGCAGCGTGCCGATGACCGCCGACGACAGGGCCAGGATCAGGGTGTTGACCAGGCCCACCCGCAGCAGGTCGGGCAGCGCGGCTCGCATGGCCCCCCAGTCGAGGAAGGTCTCGCGCAGCGTGTTGAGGACGTCCATGCGGCCCCGGGGCTACTTCGCGGCGCCGGCGCTGCCGGGCTTGAAGTCGGCGGGGATCGCGCGGCCCGGGTAGTACTGCTTCTGCAGCTTGGCCCACGTGCCGTCGGCGACGACCTCGTCGATCCCCTTGTCGAGCGCGGCCCGCAGCTTGTCGTTGCCGGGCGCGACGGCATACGCCATGCCACCCGGGTCGAGCTGCTTGGCGACCGAGACGATCTTGCCGCCGGAGTCGGCGGCAGTCTTCTCACCGATCTCGGCAGGGGTGATCCACGCGTCGGCGGTGCCGGCCCGCAGCTGGTTGAGGGCCGCGTTGTAGTCCGGGACGCGCACCGGGTTGAGGTTCTGACGCGTCGCGTAGTCGTCCTGGACCGTGCCCTGGACCACCGCGACACGCTTGCCAGCGAGCTGCGCGAAGGAGGTGATGGCCGAGCCCTCGGGCACGTCGAGCCCGAGGAAGCCGAAGTCGTACTTGTTCGTGAAGTCGACGGTCTTCCTGCGGGCCTCGGTGATGCTGATGGAGGACGAGCCGACGTCGAACTTGCCGGTCTTGACCTGCGCCAGCAGCGAGCTGAACTCCGTGCCCACGAACTCGACCTTGAGGCCGAGCTTGCCGGCGACGGCGGTCAACAGGTCGTTGTCGAAGCCGGTGAACTTCCCGTCCTTGATGTAGACGTTCGGCGGGGCGTCGGTCAGCGTGCCGGTCCGGAGGACGCCCGGCTGCTGGAGGTTGTAGGGGTTGTCGGCGGACGGCTGGCCGGCGGACGAGCCGCCGCACGCGGTGAGCGACAGGGCGGCGAGGGCGAGCGCCGAAGCGGCGACGGCACGCGTGGGCGTGAGCATGGTGCGATTCCTCCGGGTGGTGGCGGGGCAACGGCCCCCGGGCACGCCGAGGACCGTCTCGCCGGGCGACGGTGCTGGCAGAGCGAACGCGATGGTCAGGCCTGCCCGGGCGCGCCCAGAGATCAAGGCTGAGCCGGCGCGGGGCTCCCGGCGCGTTCGCGTACACGATGTTATAGGACAAGTAACCCAGGGTGATAACTGGGGTCGAGTGAGGTTGGCGCTCGAGGAGCGCCCGCGGCCTCGGACGCGTCAGCTGCGGGGCAGCACCGTGAGCACGCGCTCGATGTGGTCGCGGAACTCCTGCATGAACGCCGAGAGGAACTCTGCCGTGGTGTCGTCGGTGACCTCGCCGTCGTCGGTGACGAGTCCGGGCCGATACATGATGTAGGCCTCCGGCGCCGTCATCTGGCGGGCGTTGCAGAAGCTCAGCACCGCACGCAGGCTCTGCTGGCCCACCGCAGTGCCGATCTGCCCGGGGGAAGCGCCGATGACGGCCGCCGGCACATGGTGGAAGGAGTTCTGACCCCACGGCCGCGACGCCCAGTCGATCGCGTTCTTCAGCGCACCGGGGATGGAGCGGTTGTACTCCGGACTGACGAAGAGGACGGCGTCCGACGCGGCGATGGCGTCCTTGAGGGCGCGGGCCTCCGGCGGGTAGTCGTCGTCGAAGTCGGGGCTGTAGAGGGGCAGGTTGCCGATGGGCAGCTCGGTGAACTCGAGGCCCGCCGGAGCGAGCCGGATCAGGGCCTTGCTCAGCTGCCGGTTGATGGAGGTCGAGGAGAGGCTGCCGACGAAGTAGCCGACCGAGTAGGTGCGCACGTGTATCTCCTTGTCGGGCAAAGGGGTTGGGAAGGTCAGCTCACTCGTCAGCCGGGCTCTCCCCCTCCTCGGCGTCGAGGAACTCCGCGTCGGAGGACGCGTTCTGTGGTGGGGCGTCGTCCGACCCACTCGTGGTCTCGTCGGCAGTCCAGCTCATTCCGTCGGGGCGCCCCTCCTCCGGTGCTGTCATGGTCGCTTCGGTGTCGGGGTCCTGGTCCGGGTCGTAGGGGCCGGCGCCGCCCTGGGTCGTGTGGTCGCTCATGCCCCACGCGTACCCCCTGCCGTCAGCGCAACGCGCGACGCTTCGGGGCCAATCGCCTGACGACCGGAGCCCGCAGTGGGTACGTCGACCGGGCACGAGTCTTCCGAGCGCTGCTCCCGACCCGCACGTCGGGCAGTGCCTGACCTTCGAGGAGAGCCACATGCAGATCGACAAGCAGCAGATCCTGGAGTTCCTGCGCAGCCGCGGCGACCAGCAGCAGGCCCAGCAGGCCGAGAGCGAGCTGCCCGACCAGGTCGACACCGACCAGCACGCCGACCTGCTCGGCAAGTTCGGGATCAACCCGCAGGAGCTGCTGAGCGGCGGCCTCGGTGGGCTGGGCGGCAAGCTCGGCCTCTGAGGCCCCGCCTGCACACTCAGCGGGAATGATCCACCGACTCCCGGGACACCGCGGGCGGGCTCCCTTCGCGAGGGAGCCCGCCCGCGGCGGTCCCGACCGAGCCGCACGTCCGCTTTGCACGGCCTGCGCAGCCGCTCCTAGTCTGACTGCATGGCCGTCACACCACCTGCGGAGTCACGGGGCAAGCCGTCGGCCGACAACACCGGCACCACGGTCGACCACGACGTGCTGGCCAAGCTGCTGAGCGACTTCGCCCGGCGCGTCGAGACGCAGAGCGACCCCGACGCCCTGCTCAGTGAGGTGGTCAGCTCGGCGCTGGCCTTGATCCCGGGCGCCGATGAAGGCTCCATCAGCGTTGTCGTCGGGCGCAGCCGGATCTCCTCCCAGCACCCCTCCGGAGATCTGCCGGCGAAGGTGGACGCCGCACAGATGGAGGCCGGCGAGGGCCCCTGTCTCGATGCTGCCTACGCACATGAGACGGTCCGGGTCGCGGACATGGCGACCGAGGAGCGCTGGCCACGCTTCGCGCCCGCCGCTCTCCGTCTCGGCGCCGCGAGCATGCTCTCCCTGCAGCTCTACGTCGAGAACGACGACCTCGGCGCGCTGAACCTCTACAGCCGCACGCCCGGCAGCTTCACCGACGACTCGGAGCACGTCGGCCTGCTCTTCGCGAGCCACGCCGCCATCGCCTTCGCCGGCGCCCAGAAGGTCCACCACCTCGAGGTGGCCGTCGACCGCCGCGACCTCATAGGTCAGGCCAAGGGCATCCTGATGGAACGCCACCGGATCACGGACGACGAGGCCTTCCGGATGCTCGTCAAGACGAGCCAGGACAAGAACCGCAAGCTCTACGAGGTCGCTGAGGACCTGACGCGCACCGGCCAGCTCGACCAGTGACCGCTCCTACCCTGTCGACCTGACCCGTCGCGAACGCCTACATCCACAGCGGCGCTCCACGTGCGCACAGACGCCCCCGTCAGCGACGGCCGCGACGGCGTCGCACCACGTCCACGACCACCGGCGCCGCCACCGCCACGAGGCCCGTCAGGCAGCCGATCGGCAGCGGTAGGCAGCAGCCGCTGCACGAGACCCGGGTGCCATTGGCCGTCGTCCGTGAGTAGCCGGGAAGCGGGAGCAGGCGGAACCGGCCGGGCTGCGCAGGGGACATGGGTCTCGCCTCTCGGGTGGGCTGTTCGTCGCCGGACGGTCCGGCTCACGAGCCCACGAGCCCACGCGTACCCAACCTCGGAACGGCGACGCTCCCTCAGCCGCGCCTCCCTGCTCGATCTCCCTGACCGGGGACGACCCAGTCGGCGCGCGCACTCTCGTGCGCGGCCTCGTTGAAGGTGCGCAGCGCCGCCACGACGTAGCGCCCGGACTCGGGCTCGAGCGAGCCGAGGAGGTCGCGGATCTCCCGGCGCCGGCGCTCGTCGACCGCGTTGACGACCTCGAGACCCTGGGTGGTCAGGGCGATCTTGACCGACCTCGCGTCGGTGGTGGAGCGACGGCGTGCGACGAGCCCGAGCCGCTGCAGCCGGTCACACACCCGGCTGGCGTTGGACGCGTTGACCCCGAGCTCGTCCGCCAGCATCGAGACCGACTGCTCCCCTTCCGCGGCCAGGAGCACCAGGACGCGGTGCTGCATCAGCGTGACCTCGACCGGAGAGGCGTTGACCGACCTCAGCGCGATGCCCACGAGGGCGCGGGCCGAGGTCACGAAGGCGTCGGTGAGCTCCTCGAGCTCGTCGGGCGGGAGCCCCTGCGGACCGGCGCCCCCGCGCTCGCCCCCCGTGTCAGGTGGGCGTGGACCTGCGTCCGGTCGGGTAGGAGGCACTTGTCGCCACCCCCTCCTCCGTGATTTGTTTGCTGAGACGCAAGTTTTGCGCTCACGCAAGAATGCTACGCGATCACCACCCAGGAGCGAGGAGCAATCGTGAGTGACAGGATCTCTGATATCCACGGCGAGCGCACGCCCCACGCGCGAGGCACCACCTGGCCGGCCCGGGTCGACCTCCACCTCGAGGGCGGACTGGAGGAGTCGGACGTCGACTCCTGGGTGCAGTCTGCCTGCCTGCTGTGCAGCAACGGCTGCGGGTGCGACATCGCGGTCAAGGACGGCCGCATGGTCGGCATCCGGGGCCGGGCCACCGACGTGGTCAACCACGGACGCCTCGGACCCAAGGGTCTCTACGGCAGCACCGCCTGGGCCAACTCGCCCGACCGGCTGACCCGACCGCTCGTGCGCGAGGACGGAGGGCTCGTCGAGACCGACTGGGAGACGGCGATGGGCCGCATCGTCGAGCGCTCGAAGGACCTGCTCCACCGCAAGGGCCCGCTGTCGCACGGCTTCTACACCTCCGGGCAGCTCTTCATCGAGGAGTACTACACGCTCGCGGTGATCGGGAAGGCCGGGATCGGGACGCCCCACATGGACGGCAACACCCGCCTGTGCACCGCCACCGCCGCAGCCGCCTTCAAGGAGTCGTTCGGCGCGGACGGGCAGCCCGGCTCCTACACCGACATCGAGCACTGTGACGCGATCTTCCTCTTCGGCCACAACATGGCCGAGACCCAGACGGTGCTGTGGGCCCGCATCCTCGACCGCACCCGCGGCGAGGATCCGCCCACGGTCGTCTGCGTCGACCCGCGCCGCACCCTCGTGGCCCAGGAGGCCCAGCGCACCGGCGGCGTGCACCTCGCACCGCGGGTCGGCACCAACCTCGCCCTGATGAACGGCCTGACGCGCGAGCTCTTCGCCAACGGCTGGGTCGACGAGGACTGGGTCGCCGCCCACACGATCGGTGTGGACGACCTGCGCTCCACCGTCGAGCCCTACACCCCCGAGCACGTGGCAGACATCTGCGGGGTCGACGCGGAGGACGTCCGGCGCGCCGCACGCATCTTCGGCGAGAGCGGAGCGGTTCTCTCCACGGTGCTCCAGGGCTTCTACCAGTCGCACCAGGCCACCGCGGCGGCCGTGGCGGTGCACAACCTGCACCTGCTGCGCGGCATGATCGGCCGCCCCGGCGCCGGCGTCCTGCAGATGAACGGCCAGCCGACGGCCCAGAACAACCGCGAGTGCGGCGCCGACGGCGACTTCCCCGGCTTCCGCAACTGGGACAACGTCGAGCACGTCGACCAGCTCGCCGACGTCTGGAACGTCGACCCGATGACCATCCCGCACTGGGCGCCGCCCACCCACGCGATGCAGATCTTCCGCTACGCCGAGACGGGATCGATCGAGCTGCTCTGGATCTCCGCGACGAACCCGGCCGTGTCGATGCCGGAGTCGGCCCGCATCCGCAGAATCCTCTCCGGCGACCAGTGCTTCGTCGTCGTCCAGGACCTCTTCCTCACCGAGACGGCCGAGCTCGCCGACGTGGTGCTGCCGGCGGCCGGGTGGGGCGAGAAGACCGGCACCTTCACCAACGTCAACCGCACGGTCCACCTGTCCGACAAGGCGGTCGAGCCGCCCGGAGAGGCGCGCAGCGACCTCGACATCCTCCTGATGTACGCCGACCGAATGGGCTTCACCGACAAGGACGGCGACCCGCTCATCACCTGGCGCACGCCCGAGGAGGTCTTCGACGCGTGGCGGGCGGTCACCGCGGGGCGGCCGGTGGACTACACGGGGCTCAGCTACGGGAAGCTGAGGGGACCCACCGGCATACCGTGGCCCGTCAACGAGGAGCACCCCGACGGCACGGACCGCCTCTACGGCGACGGCGTCTTCCCCACCGACACCGACTACTGCGAGACGTACGGCCACGACCTCGTCACCGGCGGCACGGTCACCGAGCTCGAGCACCGCGCCCAAGCACCCGGCGGGCGGGCCTTCCTCAAGGGCGCCCCGTACTCCCCTGCCCACGAGCTGCCCTCCGACGACTACCCGCTGCTCTACACGACGGGGCGGACGGCATACCACTTCCATACCCGCACGAAGACCGGGCGCGCCCGGTCCCTCCATGACGCGGCGCCCGACGCGTGGGTTGAGCTGTCCGCGCCCGACGCCGACCGGCTCGGCATCGCCGAGGGCGACTGGGTATGCGTGGAGTCCCCTCGCGGGGCGATCGAGGTCCGCGCCCGGGTCGGCCGGGTCATGGAGGGCGCGGTGTTCGCGCCGTTCCACTACGGCCACTGGGACCCGACGGGGCTGGCCCCCGACGCGGAGCACCGGCTCGCCAACGAGCTGACGATGACGGTCTGGGACCCCGTGTCCAAGCAGCCCTACTTCAAGACCGCGGCCTGCCGGGTGACCAAGGTCCGCGACGGCGACGGGCCCTCCCCCGCGCCCACCACCACAGCCTCGGCGCCGGCCCCGGGCCGCCACCACGTGCTCGCGACCGGCGGTGGCGAGCCGACCAGCAGCCACGTGCTCGAGGAGACGCCGGCATACAGCCTCGACCCCAGCCAGTCGGGCACGGCCGGCCACCATCAGTCGCGGGTGGCCTCGGCCGTCGACACCGTCAAGGAAGCAGCCGCCGACACCGTCCACCGGAGGTCCTGATGCCGCACCTCAGCACCTACATCGGTCTCGCCGACCACAGCGAGAAGACCCTCGCGGACTCGTTCCGAGCGGTCGCGCAGGGACACCAGCAGGAGGCGGACGTCTACCACACCTGCCAGACCCTGGCCGGCTGGAGCGACCAGCACCGCGAGAGACTGGCGCCCGTCATCGAGCGCTACGGGGAGGACGAGCAGCTCGAGGAGCCCGAGCGCCTGCACGCCTCGGGGCTCGCCGACGTGCGCTCGGGTCCGGTGGGCTTGCTGCGCGACCTGCAGGACCTGCACGTGCTCGGCTCACTGGTCCAGACGACGTGGACGGTCGTCGCCCAGGGGGCCCAGGGCCTGCGCGACCGCGAGCTGCTCGAGGTCGCGAACTCCGCCAACGCCGAGACCGG
Organism: Terrabacter sp. NPDC080008; assembly: GCF_040702505.1. NCBI lineage: Bacteria > Bacillati > Actinomycetota > Actinomycetes > Micrococcales > Intrasporangiaceae > Terrabacter > Terrabacter sp. NPDC080008. The sequence continues at coordinate 156,873 of NZ_JBFBLC010000007.1, read as the reverse complement.
GCGCCAGCTGCGCTGGCTCAACACCCGGATGAAGCAGGCCGCACCGCAGGCCCTCATCGTCGACCCGTGACAACGGGATCGTGTCCGCAGCACACTTGAGTGGCCCACCGCAGGACGCCGCCCCACCCCTCCCACGGATCGGAACCATGACCGGTGTGATCGACCACCCGTCCTCACCCGAGGAGTTCGCCCACCTGGCCCGCGAGCTCGTCGAGACTCCCGGCGTCATGCCCACCGTCCACGGGGTCGTCGAGTCGGCGATCCACGCCGTGCCCTGCACGTGGGCCGCCGTCGTCGTGACCGACGACGTGCACCAGCGGCCGGCCCGGATGCTCGCGGCGAACGACTCCGAGCTCGTCCGGGTGATCGGCGGGATCGCGGTCGGGGTCGGCGCGAGCCCCGGGATCGTCGCCTTCGACGAGGCCCGCACCGTCTGCTGCCCCGACCTCGAGCACGAGGAGCAGTTCCGGCACTACGCGGAGGAGATGGTGGCGCACACCCGCGTGCGCGCAGTCATCTCGATCCCCCTGGTGCTGCGGGGTGCGACCACCGGAGTGATGACTGTGTACGCGGACCGGCCGCACGCCTTCGACCGCGACGCCGCCGCCCGGGCCCACGTGCTGGCCGAGCACGCCGCCATCGCCATCGACGCAGCACGCGTCGAGGACGCCGCGGAGAACCTCGAGGTGGCCCTGCTGCGCAGCCGCACCATCGGGGCGGCGATGGGCATCCTCATCGAACGCCACAAGCTGACGGTGGACGAGGCGTTCGACCGGCTCCGCGTAGCCAGCCAGAACGCCAACCGCAAACTGGCCGACATCGCGGCCGAGCTCGTCGAGACGGGAACCGCGGACGGCTTGTAGTCAAACCGCGCGCCGCACTACGCGACGGGCTCAGCAACCCCTCGTCACGAAGCTGCGTCTGAGCCGGGGTCGAAGACTCGCGCGGAGGTCGCGGCCGGCCGGTCATGGAAGAAGTCGTCGGCCGCCTGAGCCTCGAGCTCGTCGTCGCCCGGGTCACCCGGCGCGTGTGGGCCGTCCGGGATCGCGTCCCTCTCGGGCTCCCGCTCCTCCGCCGTCCCTGCAAACGGCTCGCGCCGAACGGACGAAGCCGCCTGCGTCGCAGGCTCGGTGCGCGGCTGGGCGTCAGGGTTCTCGGGCACGGTTCGCTCCCTTCGATCGTGCGGTCTTCCGCTGGGCCGGTTGCCGGACCGGAAGACGTCACCGTCGGGAACTCCCCGGCGGCGCTCGTTCCGGTCGGACGGACCGGCATCTGTTGTCCTACCCATCGGGGTCTCGTCGACGCAGGTCCCTGCTGCGGATGAGCCCGATCCACTGTCGGTGATCGAATGTATGTTCGACTCATGGCCCCAGAACCATCGAAGCTCGAGCTCCTCCGGAGCCGGCTCACCGACCTCGAGGCGCGTCAGCGCGCCGCGGGTGGGGTGGCCGAGGGCGGGTTCTGGGAGCGCTTCGCGGGGCGTATGCCGTCCGCTCCCTCGCAGCTGTCCGCGCGGTCGGTGGGGTCGGCCTTCTTCACCCAGGCGCGCGAGGGGTCGGAGTGGGCTCATGCCTCGCAGTCGGCCGACTCGGCCCTCTTCGCCCAGCCGGCCGGGTCGGCGTTCTTCGCCCCGACAGCCGGTCCCGCTCAAGCCGCGCAGCCGGCGTGGTCGGAGTGGTTCCGGGAGCCAGGGCCGGCGCAGTCGGCGCAGGCGGGACCCGCCGACGGATCCGAGCACCAGCCAGCCAAGCTGGCCAATGCCGCCGATGCCGCCGACGCTGACGCCGGTGCCGGCGACGGTGAGAGCGCGTGCGACGCCGCGGCCGCTCGGCGGCGGACCCGGCGGGTCGCCCCGCATACCCGACCGGCCGGGGCACCGGCCGGGCCGTGGGGAGGCAACTCAGCCGAGGAACTGGAGTCGCTGGACCTGGACCAGGTGCAGTGGCTCGACGAGGCCGGCTACCAGCAGATGATCGACGACCCCGCCTGGCTCGCCGCGATAGACGCCCACGCCGCCGCCCACGCCGACCGCGACCACGGCACCGGGAGCCGGCCCGAGACGTTGGACGCGATCGAGGTCGCCGCGATGGCCGGGTTCGGCCTCACCACCCACGCGGACCTCGACCTGACCGCCGCTGCGGAGCGGGTCGCCGCACAACGCCGCACCTACGAGGTCACCCTCGTCACGATCATCGCCGAGCTCGCCGCCCGCGGCACCGACGCCCCCGAAGGCCTGTCCCGCACCGACTGGCTCCGCCGGCACGACCCGTCCCTGACCGCCGCACAGGCCAAAGCCTTCGTCACCGTCGGCACCGCCCTGACCGAAACCCGGTGGGCCCGGCTACGGATGCTCGTCGCCACCCAACAGGTCACCGTCGGCCACGCCGCCCAGATCATCGACTTCCACACCCGCACCCACCCCATCGCCGACCCCGCCGACCTCGCCACCGCGATCGCCGACCTCACCGACCAGGCCGCGCAGCTGCGCCCTGAGGAGCTCGCCCGCCTCGCCCGGCACCACACCGAACAGATCCGCCCACCCAAGGACGAGGACCGGCTCGACCACCGGCGCCGTGACGCTCGCGGCCTGTGGTTCACCCAGCCCACCGCCACCGGCATGGTCGGCCTGCGCGCCACCCTCGACCCGGAGGCGGCCGCCATCGTCAAAGCCGCCATCGACCCGCTCTCCGCGCCCGCCCCCGTCACCGACGAGCACGGCCACAAGATCAGCGACGACACTCGCAGCTTCGCCCGGCGCCGCCTCGAAGCCCTGCTGACGATGGTGCAGCGCGGCGTCGCCGCCGCCGATGGCGTCCCGGTCACCGACAAGGCCAAGGTCGTCGTCCTCATCGACTGGGACACCCTCCTCGGCGACCTCACCAATACAGGCACCGGCACCACCCTCTCCGGTGACGTCCTGTCCCCCGGCGTGGTGCGGCGGATGGCGTGCGACGCCGAGATCATCCCCGTCGTCCTCGGCACCGACAGCGAACCCCTCGACGTCGGCCGCAGCCGGCGCCTGTTCACCCGGGGCCAACGCCTGGCCCTGATCCACCGCGACAAAGGCTGCACCTACCCCGGCTGCACCGTTCCGGCCACCTGGTGCGAAGCCCACCACGTCGTCCACTGGCGCCACGGCGGCACGACCTGCGTGTCCAACAGCGCCCTGCTCTGCCAGCGACACCACACCGAGGTCCACGAACGCGACCTCACCGCCACCATCACCGCCCTCGGCGTCACCTGGCACACCTGACCACCACGCCCCACACCCCGCCACCACCGGCGGGGTCGCTGGCACGTCCGGGGGCAGCGCAGGGCGCGGGTCGCCGACCCGTCCAGGGCCGCCGGGACGTCCAGGGCCGCCGGGACGTCCAGGGCCGCCGGCACCTCCAGGTCGCCGCGCCGCTCGAAGCGGCCGCGGGGGCCGACCTGGGTCAGGCCCGTTGCGTTCCGGGCGGCTCCGGCGCGTTGAGGTCGTAGCGGATGCCCACGAGCCTGATGACGAAGCAGGCCACGACGGCCACGACGGCGGCGGGCCAGCCCCGAAGGCCGAGCTCGGCGGCCACGACGGTGATGGCGGCACCGACGAGGGCCGGGATGGCATACAACCCGCTGCTGAGCACGGTGGGGACGCGCCCGATCATCACGTCCCGGATCGTTCCCCCGCCCACCCCGGTGATGGCCCCGAGCACCATGGCCTGGATCGGTCCGAGACCCGCATCGAGTGCCTTGCTGGCCCCGGTCACGGCGAAGAAGCTGAGGCCGAGCGCGTCGAAGACGTCGATGGCGAAGGTCATCCGGTCGAGCCTGCGGCCCCAGACGAACGCGACCAGCGCACCGGTCGCGGCCACAACGAGATAGCGCCAGTCGCGGAACGTCGACGGCGGCAGGTAGCCGATGATGACGTCACGCACGATGCCACCGCCGATCGCCGTGACGATCCCCAGGGTGAGGACCCCGACGATGTCGAGGCGGGCCGCCCTGACCGCGGTCAGTGCCCCGTTCAGGGCGAAGACCGCGGTCCCGGCCAGGTCCAGCGCGAGCAGCAGCGTGCTGACGTGGATCACCTCGGCGCCTCCTCGACAGCTGCGCTCATGCCGACACGCTACGCGCACGGACGGTGCACATCGCCGTTGAGCCGTTCGCGTCCCAGTGCCATACGCACCCGGTCAGCCCGCGAGGTGACCCCAGTCGTCCGACAGCTCGACCCAAGGCCCGACCGCGGCCACCTGACCCTCGACGAGCACCACGACGCGGTCGGCCTGGGCCAGGGCGGCGCGCTTGGAGGTGGCTCCGATCACCGTGGCACCCCGCTCCCGCAGGGTGGACCACAGCTCGATCTCGGTGGCGGAGTCGAGCGCGGACGACACGTCGTCAGCGAGGAGCAGCTCGGCGTCGCAGGCGAGGGCTCGCGCGAGCGCCAGCCGCTGCACCTGCCCACCCGAGAGCCGGACGCCGCGGTGGCCGACCAGGGAATCGGGCCCGCCGGCCGCGTCCACGTCGGCGCCCATCCGGGCAGCCTGCAGCGCGGGCATGACCTCACGGTCGGCGTGGTCGAGTCGCACGTTGTCGCTGAAGGTGCCCGACAGCACGAGCGGCACCTGTGCGACGTGGGCCACCCGACCGGGTCGCAGGAACGCCTGCGCGTCGGACACCGACTGGCCGTTCCAGCGGATCTCGCCGCGGGAGCTGATGAGCCCGGCCAGCGCCGAGAGCAGGCTCGACTTGCCGGAGCCGACCTGGCCGAGGAGCAGCACCAGCTCGCGGGCGTGCACCGTCAGGTCGACGTCGGTGGCGCCCAGTGTCCCGTCGTCGTGCACCGCCGTGACACCCGTGAGCTCGAGGGTGCGCAGCGGCTCCCGCTCGACTGGCGCCGGAGCCGGGGCTGCGCCGTGGACGAGGTCGACCCCCGTCGTGACGTGCATCAGGTCACCGCCGCCGGCGAGCCGGCTGGTGGCCTGCATCCACGCCTTGGTGCCCGGGGCCTCGGTGATGACGGACCCGGCCACCCGGCCGAACCAGTCGAAGCCGTTGACGGCCCCGGCGACGAGCAGGGCCGTGGCCAGGCCCCACTCCCCCATCACGAGCAGGGCCCAAGCCGCCACCACGCCGCACTGCACGAGCACGACCGGCACACCGTCGAGCAGCGCCTGCACGCGGTGCTCACGCACCGCCGCCTCCACGCGCCCGGAGTCGACCTCCCTCAGGTGGGCGTGGACGCTGGGCGTCGAGGCGGCGAGCTTGATGGTGCGCACCGAGTCGAGCGCCGAGACCAGCGAGCGTCCGAACCGGGCGCGTGCAGCGGCCGAGGCCGCCGCGGAGCGGCCTGCGACGCGCCGCCCCAACGACGAGGCCAGGGCCGAGGCCGCCATCACCGCGAGCAACACGGCACCGGCCACCCAGCTCCCGGCGACCGCCGCGGTCACACCGGCGATGACAAGGCCGTTGACGAAGTCGACCCAGCGGTCGGCATAGCGCGCGAGCCGGTCGGCGTCCATCGTGCGGGCAACGGCCTCCCCCGGCGGCGTCGGCTCCAGCCGGTGCTGCGCCGTCTGGCCGACGAGGACGGCTGAGCGCGCGCGCAGCATGACCGAGATCCACCACCGGGGGTAGCGGCGGAACGCCTCGGCGAGCATCAGCGGCGAGAGCATCAGCGAGGCGACCAGCGCGACCGTCAGCCCGGTCGGGCTCTGCCCCTGCTGCAGCGCCACGACGAGGTGCCCCCAGATCCAGCCCGTGAGGGCGCCGAAGGCGCCGGTCAGCGCGGAGACGAGGAAGAGTCCCACGCTGACGAGGCCCCACTGCGGCTCGATGAACAGGGCCGACGCGGTCGCCCGAGCCAGACCGGGTGTGGGCCGCAGCTCCGGCGCCGGGGGCGCGGTGCCGGTGCGGCGAGCCGTGCCGACCTGTCCCACCGCCGCAGGGCCGGGGACCATGGTCTCGCCGGTCTCGGCCGATGCCACCAGCAGGGCGCGGAAGGGCCCCTCCTGCGACGCCAGCCGGGCGCGTGGGCCCTGCTGCACCACGTGACCGGACTCGAGCACGGCCACCTGCTCGGCGCGCTCCGTCGTCGAGAGGCGGTGGGCGACGAGCAGCCCGGTGCGTCCGGCGAGCAGCCGCTCGGCGGCGCGGACCACCTGGGTCTCGGTGACCCGGTCCATGCGGGCGGTGGCCTCGTCGAGCACCACGACGCGGACGTCGCGGACGAGCAGCCGCGCGAAGGCGACGAGCTGCTCCTCCCCCGACGACAGGGTGGTGCCACCGGGGCCCAGCACCGTGTCCAGCCCGTCGGGCAGGCCGGCCACCCAGTCGTCCAGGCCCAGCTCGGTGATCGCGCCCTCCACCTGCGCGCGTGTGACCGGCTCGAACAGGGTGATGTTCTCGGCCAGCGTGCCGGCGAGGATCTCGGTCCGCTGGGTCACGACGCCGACGGCGGACCGCAGCTGCTGCAGGTCGACGTCGAGCACGTCCACACCACCGAGCAGCACGGTGCCGCGCTCGGGCTCGACGGCGCGCGAGAGCAACGAGGCCAGCGTCGACTTGCCCGAGCCGGTGCGCCCGACGAGTGCGCACGTCGTGCCGGCGGGGACCCGTAGGTCGACGTGCTCGAGCGCGAACCGGCCACCGGCGTACGCGAAGTGCAGGTCGCGGAACGCGACGTCGAGCGGACCGTCGGGCAGGTCCGCCCCGCCGACGGGCTCGCGTTCCGCGTCGAGGAGTCCACGCAGCCGCAGCACCGCGCCGAAGCCGGCCTGCAGGTCGGGGAGGTGGCGCGCCAGCATGTCGACCTGGCCCACGAACATCGTGGTGACGAGGAAAAGTGTCACGAGCGCGGCCGTGTCGAGGCGGTCGCCGACGACGAGGGCCACTCCGACGAGCGCCGTGCCCGCGAGCACGGCGTGGAGCAGCGAGCCGGTGCGTCTCCCGATCCGGCTCTCGAGGCCCAGCACGATGGCGAAGCGGCGGTGCACGGTGGCGGCGAGCTCGGTGCACCGGCGTACGACATGGGCCTGGCCGAGGCTGGCGCGCAGGTCGTTGCGGGCGGCCACCCCCTCCTCGAGGGCGGCGGCGTGGTCGGTCCACGCCATCTCCTCCTCCACCTTGCGGGCGGACACCTGCGGCAGCAGGGGCCGCACCACGGCGACGGCCCCGAGCCCCGCGAGCGGGAAGAGGATGAACGCCGGCCACCACGTGGTGCCGGCCACGATCCACAACGGCCCGGACGCGAGCACGGTACGGATGGCCTGCCAGGCGCTCTGGCGCAGCAGCGCGCCGACCTCGTGCGTGTCGTCGTCGACGCGGTCGAGCACCTCGCCGACCGCCTGGTCGTTGAGGGCCCTAAGCGGCTGGTGCATCGCGGCGTCGAGGAGGTCGGCTCGCAGGCGCCCCTCGGCACGGTCGACCGACCCGGCCCAGAGCGTGCGGCCCACGGTGTCGAGCAGCGCCGCACCGACGACGCACACGGCGAGCAGCTCGACGAGCGTGGTCGTGGCGTGCTCGGCCAGGCGGCCGGCGAGGAGCGAGCCGAGGGAGGAACCGACCGCGGCGATCGCGCAGGCCACCAGCGCCCACACCGCCACGGGGTTGCGCAGCCGCCGCCAGTCGACGGATCGGTGGACGTCGCGCGGCGCCGCCGGAGCCGTCTCGGAGCGGTGCGAGTCCAGTCGCGTCGAGGTCACTGACGAGACCCTAGGACGGGCCGCCGACAGCCGTCGCCCGATTTTCGGGCCCCCTCACGACACGTAGCGACGCGACCGGCCGTTCAGCTGCGACTCCTCGAGCAGCCGGTAGCCCTGCTCCACCTCGGGCGGCACGACCCGGCGTTCGCGAGCCACCCACCGGGCACCCCGCAACGCGTCGAGAACGCCCTGGGCGGTCACGCGGTCGCGCGGCAGCCGCACGAGGAGCCTGGCCGTGCGGCGCACCGCGCTTCCGAGTGGTCGTCGGAGCCAGGTGAACCACAGCGTGTTGCGTATGCCGTGTCGTCGCCTGAGGTGCGCGTCGCGCAGGACCGAGGCGTGGTGGTGGGCGACGACCTCGGGGACGTAGGCCAGGTGCCACCCGGACCGCACGAGGTCCGAGGCGAGCAGTTCCTCCTCACCGCCCAGCCACAGCCGTTCCGAGAAGCCGCCCGCCTCGAGGAACGCCCGACGGCGCACCACCGACACCCCCGCCAGGAAGCTGAGCAGCGGGTGCCCGGGCAGGCCCGGCGGGCACTCGATCGGGCTCTGCGCCATTTCCTCACAGATCCCGTCGAGCCTCCCGTCCGGCTCGACGCGGATGCTGCCGGTGACGACGGCCAGCGTCGGGTGCGCGTCGAGCAGGTCGGCCGCGAGGGTGAGCGCGCCGGGGTCGTACCACGTGTCGTCGTCGCAGAAGGCGACGTAGGGCGTCGTGGCCCGGTGGACACCGACGTTGCGGCCCACGGCTCCGAGGTTCTCGCCGGCGGTCACGAGCTCGGCGGCAGGGTGTCTGGTCCTGACCATCCCGCTGGTGCCGTCGGACGAGCCGTTGTCGACGACGATCACCGGCGGCTGCTCGGGCAGGCGCTCGAGCGAGGACAGCGTGCGGTCCAGCTCCGCGCAGCGGTTGTGGGTGATGACCACCACCGTCAGGCGCTCGTCAGGTCCTGTCACGGCGGACGCTTACCCCGCCCGTGAGCGCTCAGGCTCGGGACCTGTCCGACCAGCCGACCGGATCGGACAAGACGGACATCTCGGATTGCCCGCTGTGCAGGGCCCTCCCTAGCGTGGCGGGCTCAGGGCCAGAGCCGACGCCGGCGAAGAAGCCGGCAGGAGGAGAACCGACATGCACCTTCCGAGAACCAGGGGCAGGTGGGTGGTCGCTCTCACGACCGCCGGCCTGCTCGCCGGCGCGACCGGAGGGGCGGCGAGCGCGGACTCCGACCACCGGGCCGTCCCGCCGCACCACCGCCAGGTGCTGCCCCTGACCCAGTTCGTCGATCCCTTCATCGGGACCGCCGTGTCACCGACGAGTGGCTACGCCGGCAACGACAACCCGGGCGCCAAGGTGCCGTTCGGGTTCACGAACTTCGGGCCCGACATGCCCAGGACCAACTTCAACGGCTCGGGCGGCTACCTGAACCCGCCCGGCGCCACGACCGGACGGATCAACTTCTTCAGCCTCACTCACCTCAACGGGGTCGGCTGCCCCGGCGAGGGCGCGGTGGGGATGATGCCCTCGGCCACCGCCACACCCGTCGCGTCGAGCACCGGCGTGCCGAGGGGCGTCCCCTTCCACACCGCCACCGAGTCGGCGTCGCCGGGCTACTACGGCGTCACGATGGACGACCAGGTCAAGGTCGGCCTCACCGCCACGACCCGCACCGGTCTGGCGCGCTTCACCTACCCGGACGCCGGCTCGGGCTACTTCTCCATCGACACCCGGCTCAACGGCAACAGCAACCGGCGCACCGAGGCCGGCAAGATCACGCCCGACCACGTGTCGCTCGAGGTGGGCAACCACGGGCGCGTGCTGTCCGGCATGGCCGTCGCCCCGGCCTTCTGCACGCCCTACGGCACGCCCTGGAACTCCCCGGTCTACTTCTACGCCGAGCTCGACCGGCCGCTCGCCACGGGCGGGCCGACCGACCCGGCCGGCGTCAACACCGTCCGCGACGGCGCCGCGCTGCTGCACTACGAGCTGCCCGCCTCCGACCCGACGCTCACCATGCGCGTGGGCATCTCGGCGGTCAGCGTCGCGAACGCCAAGCTCAACCTGCACACCGAGAACCGGTCCTCGTCCTTCGAGCAGACCCGGCGCGCGGCCGAGGCGGCGTGGAACACCCGGCTCAACACCGTGCAGGTCGACCGGGCCGCGAACCCCGGTGCGCTCACGGCAGCGCAGCGTGCCGACCTCGTGAAGTTCTACACCGCCCTCTACCGGGTCTTCGGCTCACCGACGGTCTACTCCGACGTCAACGGCGACTTCCGCAGCATGGGAGCCGAGAAGCCTTTCCCCACCGGGGTGGACACGACGGGTGGGGTCGCACCGCGCGCGGTGGCGAACGTCGCCGACTACCGCTACACGCGGCCGGGCGGCGGGCGCGGCGGCTACACCACCCACTACAGCAGCTTCTCGATGTGGGACACCTACCGCTCCCAGGCCCAGCTCCTCGCGCTCCTGGCTCCGAAGGAGTCCGCGGAGATGATGCAGTCGCTGGTGGTGGACGCCCAGCAGTGCGGGGCCTTCCCGCACTGGGTCGACGCGAGCGACGACTCCACGCCCATGGCCGGCGACAACGCCCTGCCGGTCCTCGCCGGCGCGTACGCCTTCGGCGTGAAGGACTTCGACGTCACGACCGCCGCCAGGCTCGTCAAGCAGTCGGTCTTCGACCCGTCGAGCGCCTGCAACGGCAACAAGAGCATGGCCAGCTCGGAGCAGTACCTCCGTGACGGCTACTACCCGAGCCCGGAGTGGTCCTCGAGCAACATCGAGCGCTGGAACAGCGACCGCGCCGCGGCAGCCTTCCTCCAGGCGCTTCCCGCGTCGGTCCGCCACGACCCCCGCGTCCGCGTCACCGACGCCGACCTGGCCAAGCTCTACGACCGAGCCGGCTGGTGGCGCAACATCTTCGACCCGGCCACCGGCAGCATCGCCACCCGAGAGGCGCCGACGACACCCGGCACGCCCGGCAGGCTGCTGCCGGGAACCTTCCACGAGTCGACCGAGCCGAACTACTTCTGGTCCTTCGGCTACGCCTGGACCGACCTCGTCGAGGCGATCGGCGGCAAGGAGCAGGCCGTCGCCCGCCTCGACCGGCTCTTCTCGGTGGACTCCTCGCTGTCGACCACGCCGACCATGCAGCAGCTCAACGGCGGCCAGGACTCGGACACCTTCTACATGGGCAACGAGATGGGCTTCAACGCTCCGTGGGCCTACAACTGGGCAGGCTCTCCGGCCTCGACGCAGTACGTCGTGCAGAAGCTCATGGACGTGACGTTCGGCACCGATCGGGACGGCCTGCCGGGCAATGACGACATGGGCGCGCTGTCGAGCTGGTACGTCTTCGCGGCCCTCGGGATGTACCCGACCGTCGCGTCGGCCCCCGGGCTGGCCCTGTCCACGCCACGGTTCCCCGCGGTGACGCTGTGGCTCGGCAACAAGCCGCTGCGCCTGCAGACCGACCGGGACGCCACCGCGAGCCCGTTCATCGCCGGGCTCTCGCTCGACGGCAGGGCGTATGCGAGCTCCTGGCTGCCGCTTCGCGAGGTGCACCGGGGTGGCCGGCTGGCCTTCACGCTGGCGTCACGCCCGACCGGCTGGGCGGCCTCCGACGCGGTGACCCCGCCGTCCGGGCCGGATGCCGACTACAGCAGGCCGACGGCCGACCGGACGGCACTGACCGGACGGCACTGACCGGACGGCACTGACCGGACGGCTTCCGGCCAGGAAAGACCGAGAGGGCCCGGTGGCAGCGCGCGTGAGCGGCTGCCACCGGGCCTTCGCCGTACCACCGGGCCTTCGCCGTACCACGGGGCCCTCTGGTGCGACCGGGGCCCCAAGCGCCTCGGCCGTGCCTCAGCCCTCGGGAAGGGCCTCGAAGGCCGCCTTCGTGTCGCGGTACCAGCCCATCGACTGCCTGGGGTGGCGCCAGCGGCTCTTCATGGCATCGCGGGCCTGCTGGTGCGTGGCGTCACCGGCACGCTCGGCCTCCTTGAGGTGTCGGTCCTGGGCCTTGATGACCTCGTCCGCGTTCTCGCCGCGGTGCGCGACGTCGCACGGTCCACCGAGGTCTCGGCAGCTCATCGTCTTCATGGTTCGACTCCTTCGATCGGTGCTCTTGCCCTGATGACGAACGGGACGCGCGAAGTGTGACGGCGCCTTCGCAAGGTCGCTGTTCCCGCGACGAGGACGGCAGCGGTCAGAAGCCCCGACAACTCCGAGGGCTCCTGAACGCACCGGCTGTGCGCCTGCCATGATCGCCGGATGCGTGCCGTCGTCGTCGATGCCGTCCGAGCCCAGCCGCAGGTCCGCGAGGTCCAGGCGCCCACCGCCCCGCCCGGCGGGGTCGTCGTGGAGGTGGCGGCGACCGGGCTGTGCCGCAGCGACTGGCACGCCTGGGCGGGGCACGACGAGATCGCCTTCCCGCACGTCCCGGGACACGAGCTGGCCGGCGTGGTCACCCAGGTGGGTGACGGCGTGCGCCGGTGGTCGGTGGGTGACCGGGTGACGGTGCCCTTCGTCTGCGGCTGCGGCCGGTGCGAGTGGTGCCTGGCCGGCGACGCCCAGGTCTGCCCTCACCAGGAGCAGCCCGGCTTCACGCATTGGGGATCCTTCGCCGAGCAGGTGGCCCTGCACGCCGCGGACACGAACCTCGTCGCCGTCCCGGACGCGGTCGACCTCGCCACGGCGGCGAGCCTCGGCTGCCGGTTCGCCACCGCCTACCGTGCCCTGGTCGCCCGGGCGCGTGTCCGCGACGGCGAGTGGGTCACCGTCGTCGGTGCGGGAGGCGTGGGACTGAGCAGCGTGATGATCGCCAAGGCCCTCGGTGCACGCGTGGTCGCCGTCGACCGCAACCCGCAGGCGCTCGAGGCGGCGAAGGCCCTCGGTGCCGACCACACCGTGGAGGCCGGGGACACCAGCAGCAGCGGTGACACCGACGTCCCCGCCCTGGTGGCCGAGCTGACCGGCGGAGGCAGCCACGTGTCCGTCGACGCCGTCGGCAGCGAGCAGACCTGCGCCCAGGCGATCCGCGGGCTGCGTCGCCGCGGCCGGCACGTGCAGGTCGGCCTGCTGCCCCCGGTGTCGGGTCACCCCCGCGTGCCGATGGACCGGGTGATCGCCTGGGAGCTGGACGTGCTCGGCAGCCACGGCATGGCCGCGGGCGACTACCCCGGCATGCTGCAGCTCATCGAGCAGGGCCGGCTCCAGCCGCAACGGCTCGTCGAGCGCACCGTCGGGCTCGAGGAGGCGGCCGCCCTGCTCCCCGGCTTCGACCGGGCCGCGGTCGCCGGCATCACCGTCATCGACCCCAGCCGCTGACCGGCCCCGCTGACCGGCCCCGCTGACCGGCCCCGCGCGACCACGGACCCGGCGACACGGCATACGCCATCGGTCAGATGCTGACGGTGGCGCCCATCGAGACGGTGCGGTCCTCGGGGAGCTTGAAGTAGCCCGTCGGTGACGCCGCGTTGTGTGCGAGCGCGAGGAAGAGGCGCTTGCGCCAGGGCGGCATCGTCGTCGCGGCGCCGCGCTCGAGGGAGATCCGCGAGAGGAAGTAGTACGCCGTGTCGGGGTCGACGTCGACGATCTCCTGCCTCCGGCACAGGGCGAGGGCGCGCGGCACGTCCTGCTCCTCCTGGAAGCCGAAGCGCAGCGTGAGGTGCGTGATCGCGTCGTAGGGGTCGCCGAGGTGGTCGAGCTCGATGCGCTCGGCGTCGTCGACGAACGGCACGTTCTCGGAGGAGATGCTGACGATGAGGACCAGCTCGTGGATGACGTGGTTGAAGGTGGCGTTCTCGCGCAGCGCGAGCGGCGTCGAGAGCTTGCCGGGGTGCAGGAACACGGCGGTGCCGGGCACCTTGTCCACCGGGTTGGTGTGCAGCCACTCGATGAAGGGGTCGAGCGGCCCCTCCATCTCGATGCGGCGGTCGGTCACGATGCCGCGCCCGCGCTGCCACGTGAGCATCACCGTCGCGACGAGCGTCGCGATGACGAGCGGCAGCCACCCGCCGTGGGTGATCTTCGTGAGGTTGGCCGCGAAGTACGTCAGCTCCAGCGCCGCGAGCGGGATGCCGAGCAGCAGCAGCCGCCGCCGGCTCCAGCCCCAGGCGGCCTGCGCGTGGATGAGGAAGAGGGTCGTGGTGATGAGGAACGTGCCCGTCACCGCGAGGCCGTATGCCGTCGCGAGGCGTTCCGAGGACCCGAACAGCAGGAGCAGGGCCATGACCCCGACGTAGAGCGTCCAGTTCACGGCGGGGACGTAGATCTGGCCGCGCTCGCGGTGCGAGGTCTGCCGCACCGTGAGTCGGGGCAGGTAGCCGAGCCGCTCGGCCTGCCTCGACACCGAGTAGGCCCCCGAGATGACCGCCTGCGAGGCGATGATGGTCGCCGCCGTCGAGAGCACGACCAGGGGGATGCCGAGCGCGTCGGGAGCCAGGTGGAAGAAGGGGCTCTCGGCGGTCGACGGGTCCTTCAGGATCAGGGCGCCCTGTCCGAGGTAGTTGAGGGTCAGGGCCGGGAAGACGACGAGGAACCAGCCCCGCCGGATGGGGGCCCGGCCGAAGTGCCCCATGTCGGCATAGAGCGCCTCGGCACCGGTGATCGACAGCACGACCGCGCCCATCGCCACGAACGCGACGACCGGGTGCTCGACGACGAACAGCACCGCGTAGTGCGGCGACAGCCCCGCGATGACCGAGGGGTCCCGGACCACCTGCGCCCCACCGAGGACCGCGAGCACCGCGAACCACAGCGCCATGATCGGCCCGAAGAACCGGCCGACGAGCTCGGTGCCGAAGCGCTGGCCGGCGAAGAGCAGCGTGATGATGACCGCCCCGACCGGGACGACGAGATGCGCGACGCCCGGGCTCGAGACCCCGAGGCCCTCGATCGCCGACATGACCGAGATGGCGGGGGTGATGACGCTGTCGCCGTAGAAGAGCGAGGCCCCCAGAACCCCGAGCAGCATCACCAGGCCGAAGCGCCGGCCTCCCGGGCGGACCGCCGTGCGGGCCAGCGCGGCGAGGGCCATGACGCCGCCCTCGCCGTCGTTGTCGGCCCGCAGGATGAAGACGACGTACTTCACCGAGACGATGAGCGTGACCGACCAGAAGACGAGCGAGATGACGCCGAAGACGTCACCGGGGGTGGTCGCCACCATGTTGTGGTCGATCGAGAAGACGGTCTGCAGGGCGTAGAGCGGCGAGGTCCCGATGTCGCCGAAGACGACGCCGAGCGCTCCCACCGTGAGGGCGGCCAGGCCCGCATGGGGGCGCCGAGAGGTGCTGGTCACGAGGAGCCATCCTTGCACCCCCGGGCGACGGGCGATTCCTGCCGGGAGGGTGACGGCATCAGGGTTGCGTCAAGATTCGTCAGGATCCCGGCGAACTGCTGCGGCAGGCCCGGGGCAGGAGTTGGGTGGAGATATGACGCACAGCTGGTTCGCCGCGCACCGGGTCGCCGTGCGCTGGCTGGCCGTGCTGCTGCCGGTGGTCGTCGGCGCAGCCCTGGTGCTCGTCCGCGACAGCATGAGCGGGGCGGCGGCGGCCATGGTGCTCGTGCTGGCCGTCGTCGCAGCGGCGGCGACCGGCGACCGGATCGCCGGCGTGGGCGCGGCGCTGTCGGCCACCGCGAGCTTCGACTTCTTCCTCACGGTCCCCTACTACACGCTGGCCATCACCTACCGGGACGACGTCCAGCTCGCCGTCACGCTGGTCCTCGTCGGCCTCGCGGTCACCGAGATCGCGATCTGGGGGCGCCGGCAGCAGGCGGCGGCGCTGCGGCGCGACGGCTACCTGCAGGGCCTGGCCCACCTGCTCGACCTGCCGCCGGAGGCCGACGAGACCGAGCGCGGACGGGTCATCGCGGCGGCCGTCAACCAGGTGCTCGGTGCGGACCGCACCGAGTGGGTGCCGTACCCGCCGGACGCGGACGACGCCGTCGTCGAAGCCGACGGGGAGGTACGCGCCGCCGGGGCGGTGCTCGACGTGCGCCGCGTGGGGCTGCCGACCGACGGCTACACCGCGATCCCCGTCCGCGTCGCGGACCACCCGGTGGGTCACTTCCGGATCGTCACGTCGACCCGCGTCGTGCACCCCGGCGCCGAGCAGCTGCGCGTGGCCATGCTCCTCGCGGACCGCATGGGAGCGCTCAGCAGCGCGACGTGACCCTGCCAGGCTCGGCGGCTCGAGGCGTACGCGGGCTCGTCCTCGGGCGGGCACCCGGGGGACGTTGGGCCCTGCCGGGTGGGACCGACATCGCGACATGCTGGTGGTGGAGGCGAGCATGAGGTGGGCGACGGGGTTATGGACCGCCGGGGCGCGGCGGCGCGTGCCGGCGGTGGTGGCGACGCTCGGACTGGTGGGGTTGCTGAGCGGCGTGGCCGCGTGCGGCTACGCCGCCCCGGGCCACGTCGAGGTCGGGGCGGGCGACGTCGTCTCACGCTCGAGGAGCGTCGGTGACTTCACCGAGGTGCAGGCCGGCGGCGGCATCTCGCTCACCCTCGCGCAGGGGCCCCACGCGGTGGTCGTCACCGCGCAGCCCAACCTCGTCGACATCACGAGGACCGAGGTGTCCGGGTCGCGCCTCACCGTCGACACGACGAGTGGGTTCGCCAGCCCCGACGGCATCACCGTCGCCGTCACCGTGCCACGGCTGACCGTCCTCGAGCTGTCCGGCGGGGCGAGCGCGTCGGGCAACGCGGGCCGTGCCGGCACCCTCACGGTGCAGATGTCCGGCGGGGCGCGCACGACGGTCTCTGGAACCGTGACGCGCCTCGACCTCCACGCCAGTGGCGGAGCCATCCCCGCCCTCGGCGACCTGCACGCCACGACGGCCGCCGTCGACCTCAGCGGCGGGGTGGTGGCCACCCTCGACGTCACCCAGTCCGTCACCGGTTCCGCGTCCGGAGGCGTCGTGCTCATCCTGACGCGCCGGCCCGCCCGCACCGGCGTCGAGACCTCCGGCGGTGCCGTGGTGCGCACCCCGTGAGCGCGGACGCGGAGTTGGGCGGCGACGGCGTCACCCGGGCACCGGAGGACCGCCTCGACCCGCACCGGGCGGCGGCGATCGTCGACGTCTTCGTCTACGTGGTCGTGCTCAACCTCTTCGTGGAGTACCTCCCGGCGGTGATCAGCGAGACGTTCACCCTGTCGCTGCTCACCGCGGTGCTGCTCAAGGTCATCCTCGAGGTCGTCGTCGCCGTGAAGAACCGGGTCAGAGCGCGCTACCGCCGGGCGTCCGGACCCGCGGGGAAGCTCGTCGCTGCATCGCTGCTGTGGGTCGTGCTCTTCGGGAGCAAGTTCGTCGTGCTGGAGGCTGTCGCGCTCGTGTTCGGCGACCGGGTCACGCTGGGCGGGTTCGCGTCGGTGACCCTGCTCGCGATCGCGCTGCTGCTCTCCCGCGCGTTCGTCCGGCGGCTGCTGCGGACGCCGCACCGGACACCGCTGGGAGCGGACGCACCCCGGAGACGCGGCGGTACGCATACGCAAGCGTGAGCGCGGGGAGTCGGGGCCCGTTCCGGAGGCTAGTCAGGCAGGCAGCGCATCTCGAGGAGCGTGTAGCCCAGGTCCTGGAACCGGTCGATGACCCCGCGCAGGTGCGCGGTGTCGAGGATCTCGCCGTAGAGGACGCTTCCCCGCGCCCCCACGGCCACCGTGGACTCACGCAGCTCGGGAAACGCCCATTGCGCGATGTCCGCGAGACGCTCGGCAAGGATGAACTCGTAGCGCACGGCGGGCTCCCATCACACCCTCGATGGCAGGTACCACCCATGCTCGTCGGGGCTCCCTGCGCCGGCCTCACCCAAGCCGGGTGAGCGATGGGACGTCCGTCACGTCGCGGATGGACGCAACCGGCCACGCGCCGGGAGCTCCTCGGCTACCGTCGAAGACACGGGGGCCCGCCGGACTTGGCGGAGTCCCCTCACTGCTGGAGGTTTCCATGCGACGGTTGTCACGCGCACGGACACACCGGGCCTGGCCGACGACGATGCCGTCACCGGCTGCGGCCACGGACGGCGAGAACAACAGGGCCGGCCCCGTGGGAGAGAGCGCGGTGCGGCCAGAGCGTGCGGAGCAGACGCGATGACGACGGCCTCGGGGGCTGTCGTGACGCCGAAGCACCGCAGGCCCGCCGTCACGGCGCGGACGGTCCGCCGGGCCGCGCTGCCGGCGCCGCGCGCCCTGGCAACGGCCGTCGAGCGTGACGCCGGGACCGTGGTGCTGGTCGCCGGGTCGGCCGGGACCGGCAAGACGACGCTGCTCGCGACGTGGGCCCGGGACCTCGAGAGCCGCGGGGACGCCGTCGGGTGGGCGAGCCTGGACCGCGACGACGACGAGCCGAGCGTCCTCGCGCAGAGCATCGCCGAGGCGATCCGCGGGGCACTCGCGACCGGACCGGACCGCCGGCCCACGTCACCCGACGGAGCCGACGAAAGCGACGCGAACGACGGGGACAGCGGGGGCAGCGAGAGCAACGACGGCGGTGCTCGCGTTCCCACGCTCGACGGAGCCGCCAAGCCCCGGGTGCTCGTCGACGAGGTGGTCCGCGTCGCCGCCTCGCGTGACCGGCAGCTGTGGCTGCTGCTCGACGACGCGCACGTCGTCCGGTCGGCGACCAGCCGAGCCCTCCTCGACCGGCTGATCCGCTGGGCGCCGGCCAACCTGCACCTCGTCATGGCGACCAGGTCCGAGCCCGACCTGCACCTGGCGCGGCTGCGCGTCGAGGAGCGCCTCGTCGAGCTGCGCGAACCCGAGCTGAGGTTCTCCCTCGACGAGGCCGGCGAGCTGCTGCGGCTGCACGGCCTGTCCCTGGACGCCGGCGACGTCGACCGGCTCCACCAGCTGGCCGAGGGCTGGCCCGCCGGGCTGGGCCTGGCTGCCATGTCGCTGTCACGGGGACGGGACACCGACACCTTCCTGCAGGAGTTCGCCCACAACGACAGGGCCATCTCCAGCTACCTCGTCGAGGAGGTCCTGTCCACCCTCGAGCCCGACGCACGGGAGTTCCTCGTCACCACCTCGGTCCTGGACCGGGTGGACCCGGATGCCGCCGCCGCGCTCACCGGGCGCCCGGACGCGCGGGCGATGCTGCTCGAGCTGTCGGCCGACAGCGCCATGGTGACTGCGGTCCCCACCGGAACGGCTGCGCCCGACACGTTCCGCTACCACTCGCTGCTGCGCAGCCACCTCGCCGCGCTCCTCGCCTCCCAGGGGTCCGGCCGGTTGCGCCGGGCCCACCGGGCGGCGGCCCGCTGGTACCTCGCCTCGGGCCGGCCGCGACAGGCGCTGCACCACGCCCGGGAGGCCGGCGACGACGCGCTCGCCTCGGAGGTGATCCGGCGCCAGGCGCTGCACCTGCTGACCGAGGGGCAGGCGGACGAGGTGCGGCGCACCGTCGCCGAGCTCGCCACCGAGGACCCACTGGTCACCGGCATGGCTGCGCTGGCCCTGGGCGAGCTCGCCGACCCACAGGCGGCCCGGGAGGCCCTGGACCGGCTGAGCGAGCGGATGCCGGAGGCGCGAGGCGCCGTCGCCCTGGGCCGCGCGGCCGGTGGCGGCTCGCCACCCCTGCAGGACCTCGTGTCGCTGGGCGGCCGGATGCTCGCGCTGATCTCCAGGCCCGCGGAGCCGCAGGGCAGCTCGCGGGCGCGGACGGCAGCGCCGCGAACGACCTCGGTGCGCTCGCTGGTGGGCCGGGCGCACCACGCCTCGGTTGCCGCCGTCCCGTCGGGGCGTTTTGGGCCGTCGGGTCCGCCGGGGTCGGGGCGGTCGCGGCTGTCGGGGTCGGCGTCGCCGGGGCCGTCGGGACACGCGGGAGCAAACGGGTTCGCACCTGAGGCCGGACACGGCGTCGGTCATGGGGTCGCCAATGGGGTCGGACACGTGGCCCGAAGTGACGCCTGGGAGCACCACGCTCTCGACTTCTCCCTCCTGGCCGGCCTGACAGACGGTGGCGAGCTCCTTGCTGCGGGTCGGTTCGACGAGGCGAGCCGGGCCTTCCGCGACGTGCTGGAGACGGCGCGTCGGACCGGGCACGAGCTCGTCGCGCTGCAGGCCATGAGCGGGCTGGCGTCGGTGTGCGCCGGAGCCGAGGACTTCCAGGGCGTGGACCTGTGGTCCGGCCGGGCCCTGCGGATGGCGGAGGGCACGCCGTGGCAGCGCTCGCCGCGGCTGCTGCCGGCCTACGTCCTGGCCGCTTGGTCGGCCTACCACCGCATGGACGACGACGCGGCCCGCCGGCGCAACGACGTCGCGCGCACCCTGCTGGCCGAGTCCGCCTCGCCGGTCGACGGAGGTCCGGGACCGGACGAGGGCTCCCCGCGGCAGCGTGGTCTCGCGCAGCTGGGGAGGATGAGCCGCCTGCTGGACGCGCACCTGGCCCTCGCCGTCGACCGCAGCCCGAGCTCGACGTATGCCGTGGCCCGGTCCGTGAGGGCCGACGTGCGGGCCATCGCGACGCAGTCGCTCACCGAGGGGATGGCCGCGAACGAGGTCGTCTCCATCCACGAGCTGCTCCTGCGGGCCGGGTGCGCCCGAATGGCCCCCGAGGTCGAGGACGTGGCAGCGCACCTGGGCATCGACCCGCTCCGGCTCTGCGTCATGACGGCCCTGCGGCTGCTCCACGAGGGCGATGACGACGCCGCACGCGAGATCGTGCACGACGTACTGGCCGAGCCGGACGCGGCCTCCTGGCGCGACGTCGTCAAGGCCGAGCTCATGGCAGCCGTCCTGGCCTCACGCCGGGGGCAGCCCTGGCGGTCCCACGAGCTGCTCGTGGCCGCGATGGAGCGGGCCGCGCCGGAGGGGGCCGTGCGGCTCGTCGTCGACACCGTCCCGGGCGTGCCGGACCTGCTGCTCGCCGACGCCGGGCGGTTCGGACCGCTCGAGCGGTTCGCGAGCGACCTGCTCGAGCACGTCGCGGAGGCCAGGCCCGTGCCTGCCTCCCGCCGGGAGGGACGGCTGACGGCGCGCGAGCTGTCACTGCTGCGCGAGCTGCCGTCGCTGCTGACCATCAAGGAGATCGCGGCCGCCCGTTCGGTCAGCGCCAACACCGTCAAGACCCAGCTGCGCTCGATCTTCGACAAGCTCGGCGTCTCCTCCCGGCGCGAGGCCGTGGCGGCCGGCCGCCGGCTCGGCCTGCTCTGATCCCGGGAACCCGGCAGGTCACCCCTGCCGGGTGATCAACCCGGAAGCGGTGGCGCGGCCGGCGTGATGCCGTGCCGACGAACCGACCGGTGCGCTGACGATGTGGTGGTCGTCGGGGCCTCACCGCACGGCGATCGCCAGCAGGTCACGGGCCGGTTCGGACAGCCGCTGGTCGGCCCGCCAGACCCCGGTGAGAGGCCGGCGCAGGTCGAGCCGGTGCGGCACGGACACGAGCCGGCCCGTCTCGAGCTCGCCGCGGATCGACAGCTCGGACACCACTGCCGGTCCGACCCCGGCCATCACCGCCCCGAGCAGGGCCGTCGTCGACGTCGCCTCCAGCGCGACCTGGGGCTGGTCACCCAGTGCGGCCTCGAACGTGCTGCGCGTGCCGCTGCCGGGCTCCCGCAGCACCCAGCGCGCGGCCGTCAGCTCAGCCTGGTCGAGTTCAATGCGACGGCGGGCCCACGGGTGTGTTCGTGCCACCACGACGACCAGCCGGTCGCGCCCCACGGTGCGGCTGGCAAGGCCGGCGGGCAGGCTCGTCGACTCGACGAAGCCGATCTCTGCAGCCCCCGAGCGCACGGCGTCGGCCACCGACTCGCTGTTGACGACCTGCAGCACCGGGCGCGTCGCCGGACGCGTCGCGTGCAGCTCGCCGAGCCAGCGTGGCACCAGGTGCTCGGCGAGGGTCAGGCTGGCGGCGATGTGCAGGTTGGCCGAGCGGCTCTGGCTCAGCGCCTCCATGGAAGCGCGCATGGTGTCCACAGAGCCGAGCACGTCCCGGGCCCACGCGACCACGGCCTGCCCGTCGGTCGTCAGCGTCGCCCCGCGCGAGGAGCGCCGGACGACCGAGAGCTGCCAGCGCGCCTCGAACTCCCGGATGCGCGCGCTGGCGGCCGGCTGGCTGATGCCCTGCAGCCTCGCCGCGGCCGTCAGGCTCCCGGCCTCGACGAGCGCGGTGAGCAGCCGCAGCGTGTCCAGCTCGAGGTCAGCAGGCATGTCCGTCCTTCGTCCGTCGCTTGTCGTTCTCGCTCCCGAGCCGACAGTTCGCGACACAGCAGAGGATCTCCAGTCATAACCCATCTGGATGGTTCGTGCGTGATGAGGGTCTTCTGGGCGTTCCGCGAGGACGCGAAGGTGGACTCATGCCCACCACCGAGCGCACCGTCCCAGCCGTCTGGCGCATCGCGCCCCCGCTCGTCGCAGCGCTCGCCGCCACGCTCGTGAGCCGGTTCGTGCCGCTGCCGGGCCCCCTGCTGCTCGCCCTCATCGTCGGCGCGGTCGTGGCCAACACGGCGTGGTCACGCTCGGCGGTGCTCGACGGGCACGCGTCGGTGACCCGGCTGCTGCTGCGCATCGGCGTCGTCATGATCGGCCTGCGGCTGCCCATCGGCGACATCGCCGCGATCGGGCTGCGCGGCGTCGCCGTCGTCGTGCTCACCGTGTGCGCCACGTTCGTCGGCACCCGGCTCGTCGGTCGGCGGCTGCGGCTGGACGAGGGCTTCGTGACCGTGCTGGCCACCGGCTTCTCGATCTGCGGTGCGGCCGCGATCGCGGCCGTCTCCGACACGGTGCGGGTGCGCCAGCGCGACGTCGCGCTGGCCGTGGCGATGGTGACCCTCTTCGGCAGCGGCATGATCATCGCCCTCCCCTGGCTCGCGCACGCCCTCGGGCTGACGGTCGAGCAGTCGGCGATCTGGGCCGGCGCGAGCATCCACGAGGTGGCCCAGGTCGTCGCCGCCGCCTCGATCGTGGGCACCGGAGCCGTCGCGATCGCCACCACGGTCAAGCTCGGCCGGGTGGCGTTGCTCGCCCCGACCTACGGCTTCGTCGCCAAGGGCAGCCAGGCTGCCGGGAGGTCCGTGCCGCTCGTCCCGTGGTTCCTCGCCGGCTTCCTCGTCGCCGTGGTCCTGCGCTCGACCGGGATCGTGCCGGCCGGCGCCCTCGCCGTGGCCGACGTCGTGACGAACGTGCTGCTCGCCGCCGGGATGTTCGGGCTGGGGCTCGGCTTCCGGCTCGCCGACCTGTGGCCGGTCCCGCGCCGGGCGCTGGCGCTCGCGATCGCCTCGACCGTCATCGCAGCCGGGGTGTCCCTGTCCCTCGTCGTCGCGCTCTACTGACCACACGTTCCGAGGGCGTGTGGCGTGGCGTCCCGAGGGCGTATGCCGTGGCGTCCCGAGGGCGTATGCCGTGGCGTCCCGAGGGCGTATGCCGTGGCGTCCCGAGGGCGTGTGCCGTGGCGCCCGCCGGCGGGTCAGCCCACGCTCTGCACCTCGAGCTCGCCGGCGGCGTACCTGCTCCGCAGCACCTTCTTGTCGAACTTCCCGACGCTCGTCTTGGGCACCTCGTCGATGAGCGCCCACCGCTCGGGCACCTGCCAGTGGGCGACGCGCCCCTCGAGGAACTCGCGCAGCTGCTCGACCGTCACGTCGGCGCCGGGGCGCAGCACGACGGAGGCCAGGGGCCGCTCGCCCCACCGCTCGTCCGGCACACCGACGACCGAGGCCTCGAGCACGTCGGGGTGGGCCATGATCGCGTTCTCGAGGTCGACGGAGCTGATCCACTCCCCGCCAGACTTGATGACGTCCTTGGCCCGGTCGGTCAGCTCGAGATAGCCGTCGGCGGAGAGGCGGCCGACGTCGCCCGTGCGCAGCCAGCCGTCGTCGAACTTGGCCGCCATCTCGTCGAGCTCGGACTGCGGCTCGGTGCCGTTGGAGTAGTAGGAGCCGGTGATCCACGGCCCGCGCACCTCGACCTCGCCGACCGACTCGCCGTCGGCGGGCACGACGTCTCCGTCGGGCCCGACGAGCCGGGCCTCGACACCGCAGAGGATGCGGCCCTGCGAGGACTTGTAGCGCCAGTACTCCTCGGAGCCGGGCTCCACCCGCGCCGGCGGCAGCGCGAGGGAGGCGACGGGCGAGGTCTCGGTCATCCCCCAGCCGTGGACGATGTCGATGCCGTGCCGGTCGGCGAACGCCCGGATCATCGCCGGCGGCGCGGCCGAGCCCCCGACCATGAGCATCCGGCACGACGACACGTCGGTCTCGTGGTTGTCGAGGTGGTGCAGCAGGTCGTTCCAGATCGTCGGCACGCCGGCGCCGCCGGTCACCCGCTCCGCGGCGATCATCGCGGCGAGCGGCTCGGCCTGCAGGTAGCGGTCCGGCATGACGAGGGTGGCGCCGGTGACCATGGCGCTGTAGGGGTAGCCCCAGGCGTTGGCGTGGAAGAGCGGCACGACGATGAGGAACCGGTCGGCCTGCGTGATCCCGAGCGAGGACGCGACACCCATGGCGTGCAGGTAGTTGCTCCGGTGCGAGTAGACGACGCCCTTGGGGTGGCCGGTGGTCCCGGAGGTGTAGCACATCGACGACGCGTCGTTCTCGTCGATGTCCTCGGGCCAGTCGAAGGTCGTGGGCTCGTCGGCGATGAGGGTCGCGAGGTTGTGGACGCCCTCGACATGCTCTGCGAGCGCAGCGGTGACGGCACCGTCGACGGGGCCGTTGACGATGACGTGGCGAACCTCGGGCAGGTGCGGCAGCAACCGCGAGAACGCCTCTGCCAGCGTGTTGTCCACGATGACCACCTGACTGCCACCGTGCCGGGTCACGTAGACGAGCTGCTCGGGGAAGAGCCGGATGTTGAGCGCGTGCAGCACCGCACCCATCGACGGCACGGCGAGGTAGGCCATCAGGTGCTCGGCGTTGTTCCACATGAAGGTGCCGACCCGCTGGTCCCCGGTGATGCCCAGACCTCGCAGCGCGTGGGCGAGCTGGACTGCCTGCCGGCCGAGCTCGCGGTAGCTGGTGCGGCGGGCGCCCTCGCCCGTCCACGTGACCACCTCGCTGTCGCCGTGCATCGTCGTGCCGAAGCGCAGCAGCGACGAGATCAGCAGAGGCGAGGTCTGCATGGTGCTCTTCATGTGCTGAGACTGCCACCAGCGGGACGGGACCGCACCCCCTTCGACAGACGCCCCCTCGCCGGCGTCTGGTGCGTCACAGTCCGGCGTCCGGCTGCACCGTGGCGGCTCGCGCGGGTACTGGCGACACAGAGGATGCTCGGGCAACCGGCCCCGAGCCGACGAGAGGACGAGGTGCTCCCCCATGACGCTGTCGCTGCCTGTGCTGCTGCTGGTCTTCGTCGCCGCGGCGGCAGCCATCTGGGTCGCGGGGGTCCAGCTGTCCAGGCAGACCGACGTCCTCTCCACGCGGCTGCACCTCGGTCAGGCGCTGGGCGGCCTCATCCTGCTCGCCCTTGCCACCAACCTGCCGGAGATCGCGATCGTCGCGAGCGCCTCGCTGTCGGGCAACGTCGGCGTCGCGGTCGGCAACATCCTCGGCGGCATCGCGATCCAGACGGTGGTGCTCGTGGCGCTCGACGCCTTCGGCATCCGCGGCAGGCGTCCTCTGACCTACCAGGCGGCCTCGCTCGTCCTCGTGCTCGAGGGGGTCCTCGTCGTGGCCGTGCTCGCCGTCGTCATCGCCGGCAGCCAGCTGCCCGCCGGCCTCATCTGGTGGAGGCTCACGCCAGCCCCCGTGCTGATCGCCGCCCTCTGGGTCGTCGGGCTCCTGCTGCTCCAGCGCGCGGGCAAGCACCTGCCGTGGCACGAGTCCGGTGAGGCCCCCGACAACCAGGGACCGCCGAAGGGCCACTCGCAGCAGGAGGCCGAGCACGACGCCACGTCGAAGGGCACCAGCACCGCCAAGTCGGCCACGATCTTCGGCATCTCCGCCCTCGTGACCCTGGCCGCAGGCGTGGTCCTCGAACGCAGCGGGGACGCCATCGCGGGAGACATCGGCCTCTCCGGGGTGCTCTTCGGCGCCACCGTGCTGGCCGCGGCCACCTCGCTCCCGGAGCTGTCGACGGGCCTGACGTCGGTGCGCCAGGGCGACTACCAGCTGGCGGTGAGCGACATCTTCGGAGGCAACGCCTTCCTGCCCGTGCTCTTCCTCGTGGCCACCCTGCTGTCCGGCAAGGCGGTCCTGCCGCATGCGCAGAACACCGACATCTATCTCACCGCCCTCGGCGTGCTGCTGACGATCGTCTACGTCGTCGGGCTCGTGTTCCGGCCCGAGCACCGACGAGCCCGGATGGGGCTGGACTCGATCGTCGTGCTGGTGCTGTATGCCGTCGGGGTGGCCGGCCTGTTCGCCGTCGCCAGCTCCTAGCCGCCCGGCCGGGCGCCGTGGGCCCGCGGGCGTACGCGTGCAGCCCCACGCGTACGCCCCCGGGCGACCCGGCCGTCGACGGGCGGACCGTCGCGCGTCAGCGGGTGCGGGCACCCACCTCGTAGCTCGTGTTCGTCGCCTCGAAGAAGTTGACGAGCTCGAGCGTGTCGTTGGCTGCCGCCATCCACTTGGCCGGGTTGCTGACGCCGAAGTGCGCGTCGAACCCGAGCTCCTCTAGCCGCCGGTCCGCGAGGTAGCGCACGTAGGTGTTGAGGTAGGTCGCGTTGAGCCCGAGGATCCCGTGCGGCAGCAGGTCGTGGTTGTAGCGCTCCTCCAGCTCGACCGCGTCGAGGATCATCTGCCGGATCTCGTCGGCGAACTCGGGTGTCTGCAGCTCCGGGTTCTCCTCGAGCACCGTGAGGACCAGGCTGATCCCGAACTTGAGGTGCAGGCTCTCGTCCCGCACGACCCAGTCGATGAGAGACCCGAAGTTGCGCAGCAGGTTCCGCTGCCGGAAGCTCAGCGCCACCATGAACCCGCTGTAGAACCAGATGCCCTCGAGGATGACGTTGTACGCGACGAGGTTGCGCACGAAGTCGCGCTTGCCCTCGGGCGTCGTGATGTCGAGCGTGCCCTCGGTCATGCGGCCGAGGTAGCGCAGCTCGAAGGCCTCCTTGGCGGCCATCGACGGCGTGTCCACGTGGGCGGCGTACGCGGCCTGCCGGTCGATCGGGAACGTCTCGAGGACGTACTCGAAGGCGACGCAGTGGTTGGCCTCCTCCCACATCTGCTTGGCGAGGTAGAGGTGCGCCTCCGGCGCGGCCACGTAGGGGTAGACGCCGAACGCGAGGGCCTTGTTGACGAGCAGCTCGTTGGGGTTGAAGTAGCTCATCAGGAAGGTGACGGCGTGCCTCTCCTCCTCGGTCATGCGCGCGAAGTCGGCGAGGTCCTCGCCGAGCTGGACTTCGTGTGGGAACCACGTGTTGGCCACCGCCTGCTCGTAGAGCTCGTATGCCCACGGATAGCGGATCGGCTTGAGCAGCAAACCCTCCGACAGGCCGGTGCCGAGGATGCCGGGCGTGCCATGGGCGCTCACTGGCAGGCCTCGCAGTCCAGTCGCTCCTGCGGGTCGGTGGGGCACGCGACCACCGCCTCCGCGGCGTCGAGGCCCGGTGTTGCGCGGGCGAAGCCGAAGCCCCCGCCGGCGCGGCCCGAGGCGGTCGCCTTGTTGACGCGCACCGTCGACTGCTCGGCGGTGTGGCGCGGCAACACATGCAGGTAGTAGGTCGTCTTGACGCCCATCCGCCACGCCGCGGTGTAGATCCGCGCCATCTCGGCCAGGTCGCGCGTCTCGAGGTACATGTTGCGGCTGATCGCCTGGTCGACCCACTTCTGCGCGCGGGCCGCCACGTGGAGGAACGCGTACGGCGAGAGCTGGAAGGAGGTGCGGTAGACGTCGCGGACGCTCTGCGGGACGGCGTCGATCGATTGCACGTCGCCCTGCGAGCGCAGCAGCTCCTCCCGCACGTCCTCCCACAGGCCGAGCTGCTTGAGGGTCGCGACGAGGTTGCGGTTGACCTCGAGGAACTTGCCCGAGCTCGTCGTCCGGCTGAACAGCTGTGAGAACTGCGGGTCGAGCCCGGGCGTGGTGCCGGCGACCAGTCCGATGGAGGCGGTGGGCGCCACGGCCATCAGCGTGGCATTGCGTATGCCGCCGGCGACCTTCTCGCGCAACGTGTCCCAGTCGAGCCGCGACGACCGGTCGACCTCGACGCCGATGCCGCGGTCGGCCTCGAGAGTGTCGATCGTGTCCACGGGGACGAGTCCTCGCGACCAACCGGAGCCGGCGAAGTTCGGGTAGCTGCCCCGGTTGCGCGCGAGCTCACAGCTCTCGTCGATCGCGGTGTGGCTGATGAACTCGGCGAGCCGGTCGACCAGCTCGAGGGAGGTCTCGCCGCCGTAGGTGATGCCGAGGCGCTCGACGACGTCGGTGAAGCCCATCATCCCGAGCCCGACCGCCCGGTTGTCCTCGTTGGAGCGCTCGGACTCGGCGACCGACGACAGGGTGATGTCGATGAGGTTGTCGAGCTGCCGGACGGCCGTGCGGACGGTCGCCTCGAGCCGGTCCCAGTCGACGACGGCGTCGAGGTCGGGGGCCTGGCCCGGGGCCGGAAGGGCGTCGGCGCGCAGGTGCCGGGCGAGGTTGACCGAGGCGAGGTTGCACACGGCCGTGTTGTCCCGGTCCTGCGGGAGCGTGATCTCGGTGCAGAGGTTCGACAGGTGGATCGTGCCGGTGTTGTCGTTGAGCGCCCGCAGGTTGATGGTGTCCTTCCAGGTGAGCCACGGGTGCGAGGCGGTCTGGAGGGCCACGAGGATCGCGGTGAGCTGCTCCCGGGCCCGGACGGTGCGGAACGTCCGCAGCCGGCCCTGCTCGGCCAGCGCGACGTACTCGGCGTAGCGCCGGCTGAAGGCGGCGCCGGTCAGCTCGACGAGGTCCGGGGTCTCGAGCGGGTCGAAGAGGTACCACGCCTCGTCCTGCTCGACCCGGCGCATGAACTCGTCGGAGATCCACACGGCGGTGTTGGCCGTACGGGTGCGGCGGTAGGGGTCGCCGGCCTGCTGGCGCAGGTCGAGGAACTGGGGGAAGTCGAGGTGCCAGTTCTCCATGTAGAAGCACAGCGCCCCGAACTTCTTGCCGCCGCGCGAGATGGCGCGCAGCGTCGAGTCGATGGTGTGCATGAACGGGATCGGCCCGGTGGAGGTGGTGTTGTTGCTGCGGATCGGCGAGCCCTCGGCGCGCAGCTTGGTCACCGACAGGCCGATGCCGCCGGTGCCCTTGGTGATCCACATGACGTCGCGCACGCTCTTGGCGATGTGCTCGATGTCGTCCTCCATCTGCATGACGAAGCAGTTGGACAGCTGCGGTCGCGGCGTGCCGGCGTTGACGAGCGTCGAGCCCGCGGGCAGGTACTCCAGGCGGGCCATGGCGCGGTAGAAGCGGACGGCCGCGGCGGTCGGGTCGTCCTCGTTCAGCGAGAGCCCCATCGCGACACGCATCCAGAAGTACTGCGGCACCTCGACGTCCGTGCCGCCTGGACCGGTCAGCAGGTAGCGGTTCCGCATGGTCACGACGCCGATGTAGGTGAGCAGCTCGTCGTGGCCGGGGTCGAGCTCGTCGGCGAGGCGCTCGAGGTCGAAGCCGGTCGCGAGCCGCGCGTCGAGCAGTCCGTTCTCGACGGCGTCGCGGACGTAGCCGGGGAAGCGGGCGCGGTGCAGGAGGGTCAGCTCGCGCGCGCTGTCGTAGCCGCCGAGCACCCGCTTGTAGATCGTCTTGAGCAGCAGGCGGGCCGCGACGCGGTCGAACGCCGGGTCGTCCTTGACGTCCTGGACGGCGACCTGGATGACGGCCTCGTCGAGCTGCTCGGTCGTGATGCCGTCGAAGAGCGTGATCGCGAGCTCCGAGGCGATCTGGACGGTGAGGCCGACGGCGTCCTCGAGTCCCTCGGTGGCGCGCTCGACGGCGCGGTTGATCCGGTCGGCGTCGAACGGCTCCCGGGAGCCGTCGCGCTTGGTCACCGACAGCCTCGGGGACACCGAGGACGGCGCCGAGGACGGCTCGGCGGACGTCTCCGTCCGCTCGGGGTCGTATGCGGTGGGGCCGGGTCGGGCGCTCCCGGCCCGGTCGGTCGTGTCGTGCAGTGGCGTGTTCACGGCTGTCTCCTCGCAGCGTGGGCGAACGGTCCGCCGGGCGGGAGGAGGGTGCGAGGAACGACAGCCGCTGCGGTCGCGGCGCGCTCGGCGCCACGGCCTCGAGGTTCGGCCGCTGTCCACGAGCCCTCCCTCGGGGCCTGCCGGACCACCGCGTGAGGTCTCACGCGGTGCGCTGGCAGGTCTTCGGACTCGTGGGCGTGCACACCCTCCGAAGCGCTCGGACGGTCCGTCTCCTACTGGTCGTCGCTTCCCGGGCCGGAGGCCCAGTGCTCATGACGACGGTCGTTCCCACTCACCGCTGCGGGGCAGTCCCGGACTCTCACCGGGTTCCCTCTTGCGACGACGTCCCTGGCTGGGACGCCGAACCAGCTGCGCGACAGACACTATCCCTAGTGGCCACCCGTCGCCGGGACCCCACATCTTGCGCGTGTCGTGGGTATTCCTCGTGGTGGACCGGTGGCCGGCACGGCTCGAGGGGCCGCGAGGCTAGGGAAGGAACGTGCGGAAGGCGCGGTGGAACACCTCGGCGCGGGCCGCGCCGGGCTGTCGAGGGACCTGCTCGGTCCGCAGGTAGTCGCTGAAGCCGGGCACGGCCTCCGCCTCCTCACGACCCAGCTCGCGGAAGCCCATCGACCAGTCCGCGAAGTGGCGCTCGGTGATCTGCTCGCGCAGCGCGATGGACACCGACCGGTGCCGCACGTCGCCGCAGATGCGGCGGAAGGCGTCCTCGACCACCTCGTCCGGACCCTCGAGGGTCTGCACGAAGCTGCCGTCCGCATACAGCAGCAGCCCCGTCAGGCCGGCCGCCTCGTTGTTCGAGCGGGACCGAGCCAGCAGGTCGACCAGCTCGTCCTTGCTCAGCTCACCGGTGGCCGTGCTGAAATACGTTAGCGAAAGCACCCTGCTCCTCCTGGTCGCCGCCCCTCGTGGCAGCTCGACGTCAGCTGAGGCGCGCTGCTGGGCCCTGCTGATGGAGTACGCATGCTACGCACGACGGACCTCCCGCCGGAGCCGCGCCACGACGGGATGCTCGATGTCGGTGACGCTCACGAGATCTACTGGCAGGAGTGGGGGTCCCCCGACGGCGTTCCCGCGCTCTACCTGCACGGTGGTCCGGGTGGCACCCTCGGCACCGGTCGGTACCGCGAGCGGTTCGACCTCGGCCGCACCCGCCTCGTCGGCTTCGAGCAACGAGGCTGCGGGCGCTCGACACCACACGCCTCCGACCCGCAGGTCTCCCTCGCCGGCAACACCACCATGGCGCTGGTCGGTGACATCGAACGCCTGCGTGCCCACCTCGGCATCGACGCCTGGCTCGTCAACGGCGCCTCGTGGGGGTCGACCCTGGCCCTCGCCTACGCCCAGGCCCACCCGCACCGGGTCCTGGGCCTCGTGCTCTTCGCCGTGACGACGACCAGTCGCCGGGAGGTCGACTGGATCACCGAGGGGGTCGGTGCGATCTTCCCCGAGGCATGGGACCGCTTCGCCGGTCATGCCGAACGCGCCGGCATCGGCTTCACCCGCGGTGACGGACGGCTCGTGCGGGCCTACGCCCGGCTCCTGGACTCGGCGGACGCAGCGGTGCGCGAGGCCGCCGCGCAGGAGTGGGCCCTCTGGGAGGACACCCACGTCTCACTGCCGACGGGCCGTGTGGAGCGCGACCCCCGGTGGCAGGACGGGCGGTTCCGCCTTGCCTTCGCGCGGCTGACCACGCACTACTGGTCGGCCGACGGCTTCTGCGAACCCCCGCTGCTCGAAGGCGCCGAGACGCTGCGCGACATCCCCGGTGTGCTCATCCACGGCCGACAGGACGTGTCCTCGCCACTGGTCACGGCGTGGGAGCTGCACCGCCGGTGGCCGGGCTCGCAGCTCGTCGTCGACGAGGGCGGCGGGCACGGCGGGGTGTCGATGGTGCAGCGGTGGCGCGAGGCGAACGACGCCCTCGTCGAGCGGTGGGCGCACTGACCTGCTCCCTGTGACGACGGCGCCCGACCCGGCGACCCGCGCCCCGGAGACCCGCGCCCCGGCGCCCCGCGCCCCGGAGACCCGCAGCCCGGAGACCCGCAGCCCGGAGACCCGCAGCCCGGAGACCCTCGGCCCGCCGGACTCAGCGGCCCGGTGGGTCCACCCTGGGCCGGTTGCCGGGCCCGGCGACGAAGACGGCGGCCCCGAGCACGAGCGCGGCGCCGGCGAGCTGCCACAGCCCGAGCCGCTCCCCGAGCAGGAGGTAGCCCAGGAGCACCGACACGATGGGGATCACGTAGGTCACGAGCGAGCCCACCTGCTGGCCCACCGCCCGCACCACGTCGAACTGCAGCAGGTAGGCCACGCCGGTGCCGAGGACGCCGAGCGCCAGCAGCGACAGCGCGGGCCGGACCCAGGTGCCGGTCGCGCCGGGGTCCGCGGACCACGGCGCCGCGTGGGAGCCCCGGTGCAGCGCCCACCAGGCGAGGAGGACGACGAGCATCTGCGCCGAGGCGACCACCAGCAGGGCCGCCGGCAGCTGGAGGCCACCGAGGTCCTCCTTGGCGAGGTGCTTGCGCACCCACGTCCAGCCGATGCCGTAGGAGGCGCCGGCCACCAGGGTGAAGCCGAAGCCGAGCAGGTCCGGTCGACCGGCCGCCTGCCAGGGCTGCGCGATGACGAGGACGCCGAGGAAGCCGATGCCGACCGCGGCGATCTTGCGGCCCGGGAGCCGCTCGGCCGGGAGCATGGCCGCGGTGGCCAGCACCGTCGCCATGGGCGTCGTGGCGTTGCCGATGCCCGCCAGGGCGGAGGCGACGCGCTCCTCGCCGAGCGGGAAGAGGGTGAAGGGCAGCGAGGCCAGGAGCAGCCCGACGACGAGCAGGTGCGCCCAGACCCGCCGGGAGCGCGGCAGTCGGCCGCCGCCGAGGTGGAGCAGCAACGTCACGGTGACGGCGCCGAGGACGATGCGCCCCGTCGCGATCTGCAGCGGCGCGAACCAGCCCAACGCGTACTTCATGAGCAGGAAACTCGAGCCCCAGATCAGGGCGAGCGCACCGAACTTCACCTGCCACGGCACGACGCGACGCCGCACGGCAGGCGCCGGGGTGGCGGTGGACGGGGAGACGACGTCGGCGGTGCTGGGCAGGACGCGGTCGGACACGCGCACACCCTAGACCGGGCCACCGACAGCGGACCGGGCATTTCCCGGCCGGCGCCCGTCAGCGCCCGTCGGCCCCCACCGCGCCGTCGAGGAGCTGCGCGAGGTGCACCCCTCGACGGCCCCGCAGGTCCGCCACCTGGGTGCGGCAGGAGAACCCGTCGGCCAGCACGACGGCGTCCGGGGCGGCGTCGAGGGCGGGCAGCAGGTTCTGGTCCGCCACGGCGAGCGACACCTCGTAGTGACCGACCTCGACGCCGAAGTTGCCGGCGAGGCCGCAGCAGCCGGCCAGGGTCCTCACCGTCGCACCCGTCGCGGCGAGCAGGTCGGCGTCGGCCTTCCAGCCGAGCACGGCGTGGTGGTGGCAGTGTGGCTGCGCGACCACCTCCGTGCCGCTCAGGTCGGGTGGGCTCCAGCCCGGCGTCTCGGCGAGCAGCTCGGCAAGGGTGCGCACGTGGGACGACACGATGGCCGCGTCCTCGTCACCGGGCAGCAGCTCGTGCACGTCCGAGCGGAGCACCGCCGTGCACGAGGGCTCGATGCCCACGATCGGCACGCCGGCGCGCGCGTCGGCAGCCAGGGCCGCGACGGTCCGGCGCAGGATCGTCCTGGCCGAGTCGAGCTGCCCCGTCGTGATCCACGTGAGCCCGCAGCACACCGAGCTGCTCGGCAGCCGCGGCTCGTAGCCGGCGGCCCGGAGCACTCTCACGGTGGCCGCGGCGACCTCGGGCGAGAACGAGTCGGAGAACGAGTCGGCGAACAGCACAACCGGTTTCAGCTCGGAGCGACGGGCCTCGAAGGTGCGGCGGAACGGCTTGTCGGGGAAGGCGGGGATGGAGCGGCGCCGGTCGACTCCGGCGAGCCACAGCGCCACCGGGCCGACCACGGGCAGGGTCAGTGCCCGGTTGGCCACCTTCGGCACGCGCCCAGCCAGTCGCGCCCACATCGGCAGCCGGCCGAGCGTGTAGTGCGAGCGCGGGCGCAGCCGCCGCCGGTAGGTCTGGTGCAGCACCTCGCTCTTGTAGGTCGCCATGTCGATGCCCGTGGGGCAGTCCGAGGCGCAGCCCTTGCACGACAGGCACAGGTCGAGGGAGTCGTGGACCGACGGGTGCGACCAGGGCAGCTCCCCCCGGACGACCTCCTGCAGCACGCGGGCGCGGCCCCGGGTCGAGTCCTTCTCCTCGCGCGTCGCGAGGTACGACGGGCACATCACGCCGCCGGCCGCCGAGTTGTCGGCGCGGCACTTCCCCACGCCGGTGCAGCGGTGCACGGCCTGGGCCAGGTCGCCGTCGTCGTGCGGGTAGGCCATCGCCAGCCGGCGCACCGGGAAGTGCCCGGCGGCCCGCACGTCGGCGTCCACCGGGTCCGGGTCGACGAGGACACCGGGGTTGAGCAGGTTGCCCGGGTCGAAGGCGTGCTTGATCCCGCCGAAGAGCGCGATGGCGTCGGCGGAGTACATGTGCGGGAGCAGCTCGGAGCGCGCGCGTCCGTCGCCGTGCTCACCGGACAGCGAACCGCCGAATCCGCCCACCAGGCGGGCTGCCTCGGTGAGGAACTCGCGCATCACGCGGGTGCCGTCGGGCCGGTCGAGCGGCAGGTCGAGCCGCACGTGCATGCAGCCCTCGCCGAAGTGCCCGAACGGCGCCGACGTCATGCCGTAGGAGCCGACGAGCTCGTCGAAGGCAGCGAGGTACTCCCCCAGCCGTTCCGGTGGCACCGCCGCGTCCTCCCAGCCGGGCCAGGCGGGCCTGCCCGAGGGAGCGCGACCGGCGAGGCCGGCCCCGTCCTCCCGGATGCGCCACAGGCGGGCCTGCACGAGCGGGTCCTCGACGACCACGGCATCCTCGGCCAGGCCCTCCCCCGCCAGGCGGCGAGCCCGGGCCGCGACCTCGGCGAGCTCCTCGCCGGCGAACTCGACGAACAGCCAGGCTCGCCCGCGCGGCAGCGGCGGGATCGCGTCCGGGCCCCGGCGAGCCCGCAGCACGTCCGTGAGCCGTGAGTCGAGGCCCTCGCACGACGTCGGACCGTGTGCCACGACCGCCGGCGCGGCCTGCCCGGCGGCGACGATGTCGGGGAAGCCGAGCACGACGACGACGCGCACGGGCGCGTCGACGACGAGCCGGACCGT
Organism: Terrabacter sp. NPDC080008; assembly: GCF_040702505.1. Taxonomy (NCBI): domain Bacteria; kingdom Bacillati; phylum Actinomycetota; class Actinomycetes; order Micrococcales; family Intrasporangiaceae; genus Terrabacter; species Terrabacter sp. NPDC080008. Next base: position 121,914 of record NZ_JBFBLC010000007.1, on the reverse strand, counting down.
GGCCTGCGTGATGACCCCCAGCGTCCCCTCCGAGCCGACGAGGGCCTGGGTCAGGTCGAAGCGCTCGGGCAGCAGGTGGTGCGCCGCGTAGCCGGAGACCTGGCGACCGAAGCGGTCGAACTCCGTGCGCGCCGTCGCCAGGTGCCGCGAGGCCACGGTACGCACCGCCGTGACGACGTCGTCGGCGCCCCGGGCGAACGGCATACCGCTCTCGTCGTAGCCGGTGGAGAGGGAATCCCCTGCGGCAGTGAGCAACTCGAGCCCCGCGACGTTGTCGGACGTGCGTCCGTAGGCGAGCGAGCGCGACCCGCAGGCGTTGTTGCCGATCATCCCGCCGATGGTGCAGCGCGGGTGCGTCGAGGGGTCAGGTCCGAACCGTATGCCGTGTGGCGCGGCGGCCCGTTGCAGGACCGCGTGGACGGTGCCGGGCTCGACGACGGCCGTACGCGTGTCGGGGTCGATCGAGAGGACGCGGCCCAGGTGCCGGGAGAAGTCCAGGACGATGCCGCGCCCGACGGCGTTGCCGGCCACCGACGTGCCGGCTCCCCGCGACGTGACCGGGACGCCGGTCTCGCGGGCCACGGCCAGGGTGGCGGCCACCTCGTCGACGTGGCGGGGGCGCACGACGGCGAGCGGGGGGATGCGGTAGAGCGAGGCGTCCGACGCGTACATGCCGCGGGTGCCGGCGTCGGCGCGCACCTCGAGCCCGGCGCGTTCGAGCGTCCCCACCACGTCGGCCACGTCCACCATGCGTAACATGTTACGCATGGTCCAGCTGGCGCTCCCCCATGGCGCTCCCTCCCTCGCGGAGGCCGTCGTCGAGGCGGTCCGCTCGGGCATCACTGCCGGGGAGCTGGTCCCGGACGAGACGTACTCGGTCTACCAGCTCGCCGAGCTGCTCGGCGTCTCCCGCAGCCCCGTGCGCGAGGGCCTGCTGCGCCTGGCCGAGGCGGGGCTGGTCCGGATCGAGCGCAACCGCGGCTTCCGGGTGCTGCCGCCGCAGGCCCACGACATCGAGGAGATCTTCGACCTGCGCCTCGCGCTCGAGCCGGTGGCGGCCCGACGTGCGGCCGAGACGGCCACCGACGCCGCTCGCGCGTCGGTCCGCGAGGCCTTCGAGGCGCTGTGCGCCGCAGCGGGCGACGGCACGGGCGACGGCACGGGCGACGGCACGGGCGACGGGCCAGGCTCCACGATGGGCGACGAGGCGAGCTTCTGGGTGGCCGACCACGCGGTGCACGCCTCGCTCATGCGCGCGGCCGGCAACCAGCGCGCCGCCACGATCGTCGAGCGCCTGCGGGCCACGACGGCCCTGCTGGGGCCGCCCACGACGACGGCCGGCCGCACCCTGGCCGAGATCCGCGACGAGCACGAGCCGATCGTCACCGCCATCCTGCAGCGCGACGGCGAAGCGGCCGAGCAGGCGATGCGCGAGCACCTCGAGCACACCGGCGCCCTGCTGGCCCGCAGCCTGGCCGGCCGGCGCGAGCACGAAGGGGCGTCTCAGCCACCGCACGACCTCGCGCCGGTGCCGTCGGCTGGGGCACCCTGAGAGGCCAGCAGCACCACGAGCAGCACGACCAGCAGCACCACCAGCAGCACCGACCACCACCCACCCGCAGCAACCAACGAGCACGGGCCCGCCGGCGAGCGAGGACCCGAAGGAGAGAAGCGTGAAGGTACTCCTGCTGGAGAACGTCCACCCCATCGCGGTGGAGACGTTCCGACGTCACGGCTTCGACGTCGAGACCCGGCCGCGGTCGCTGGGCGAGTCCGAGCTCATCGAGGCCCTCCAAGGCGTCTCGGTGGTCGGCATCCGGTCCAACACCAAGATGACCCGCGCGGTGCTCGACGCCGCGCCGGACCTGCGCGCCATCGGCTGCTTCTGCATCGGGACCAACCAGGTCGACCTGGGCCACGCGACCGACCTGGGCATCGCCGTCTTCAACGCCCCCTTCTCCAACACGCGCAGCGTCGTCGAGCTCGTCATCGGCGAGATCCTCGCCCTGGCGCGGCGCCTCCCGGAGAAGACGCAGCGCATGCACGACGGCGTCTGGGACAAGTCGGCCAAGGGCAGCTACGAGACCCGCGGCCGGACCCTCGGCATCGTCGGCTACGGCAACATCGGCACGCAGCTGTCCAACGTCGCCGAGGCCATCGGCATGCGCGTCGCCTTCTACGACACCGCCGACCGCCTGGCCCACGGCAACGCCCGGCGCATGGGCTCGCTCGACGAGCTGCTCGAGATCTCCGACGTCGTCAGCCTCCACGTCGACGGACGCCCCGGCAACGCCGGGCTGTTCGGCGCCGAGCAGTTCGCCAAGATGAAGCGCGGGTCGGTGTTCATCAACGCCTCGCGCGGCATGGTCGTCGACGACCTGGCCCTGCGTGAGCACATCCTGAGCGGGCACCTCTCCGGCGCCGCGATCGACGTGTTCCCCATCGAGCCCAAGGCCCAGGGCGACCTCTTCGAGTCGCCCCTGCGCGGCCTCGACAACGTCATCCTGACCCCGCACGTCGGCGGCTCGACCGAGGAGGCCCAGGAGGAGATCGGCACCTTCGTCGCGACGAAGCTGACGGCATACATCCTCGACGGGGCCACGGCCCTGTCGGTCAACCTGCCCGACGTGGCGCCGGCACCCCCCGAGGGCGGCTTCCGGGTCGCCCTGCTGCACCGCAACGTCCCGGGCGTGCTCGCCGCCATCAACAACGTGCTGGCCGCGGCGGGAGCCAACATCGTCGGGCAGTCGCTCGCCACCCGCGGCGAGCACGGCTACGTCATCACCGACACCGACGTGCCGCTGGCGCCCGAGACGCTCGAGTCGCTGCGACACGTCGGGGAGGCCGTCCGTCTCGAGGCGTGGTACGGCCACTCCGACTGACAGGCGCGCCCGGCGCCCCGCGCGCTCGGGCGCTCGGCAAGCGGTGCCGGACGACCTGCATCCGCGTTGACGCCTGCCGTTCACCGAGGAGGCCTACCGTCGGGAGGGAACCCGACCCGAGGAGGCCCGGTGACCGGTCCGCTCCGTGCCGCAGCCCGCGCGCCCGAACCGCGCACGCTCGTCGACGTGCTCGCGGCCACCACCGCGGCGCACCCGCACGCCCCGGCGGTGGACGACACCGAGACGGTGCTCACCTACACCGAGCTGACGGCGGCGGCCCGCGAGATGGCCGCCGACCTGGCCCGGTCGGGTGTGGTCCCGGGCGACCGGGTCGGCGTCCGCGCGCCGTCGGGCAGCGTCGACCTCTACGTCGCCGTCCTCGGTGTGCTCCTCGCCGGTGCGGCCTACGTGCCCGTCGACGCGGACGACCCGCAGGAACGCGCCGACCTCGTCTTCGGAGAGGCGGCCGTACGCGTCGTCATCGGTTCCGGGCGGCGGATCCGTCCCGCTGCGGGCCCTCCCCCGCCACGGCACCTGGCGAGCGACCCGCCGGGCGGCGCGCTCGGGGCCACCGAGCCGGTGCGGGTCACGCCGTCGCACGACGCCTGGGTGATCTTCACCTCCGGCTCCACCGGCGTGCCCAAGGGCGTGGCGGTCACGCACCGCTCGGCAGCCGCGTTCGTCGACGCCGAGGCGCGGATCTTCGTGCAGGACGACCCGATCCGCCCCGGTGACCGGGTGCTCGCCGGCCTCTCCGTCGCCTTCGACGCCTCGTGCGAGGAGATGTGGCTCGCGTGGCGGCACGGGGCCTGCCTCGTCCCCGCGCCCCGCTCGCTCGTGCGCACCGGCCAGGACCTCGGGCCGTGGCTCGTCGCCCAGGACATCACCGTCGTCTCGACCGTGCCGACGCTCGCCGGGCTGTGGCCGGTGGAGGCCCTCGAGCCCGTGCGGCTGCTCGTCTTCGGCGGCGAGGCGTGCCCGCCCGAGCTGGCGGCACGGCTCGCGACGCCCGGACGGGAGGTGTGGAACACCTACGGCCCCACCGAGGCGACGGTCGTCGCCTGCGCGGCGCGCCTCGACGGCACCGGGCCGGTCCGCATCGGCCTGCCGCTCGACGGCTGGGACCTGGCCGTCGTCGGCCCCGACGACCACCCCGTGCCCGAGGGCGAGACCGGGCAGCTCATCATCGGCGGCGTGGGCCTCGCCCGCTACCTCGACCCGGCCAAGGACGCCGAGAAGTACGCCGCGATGCCGACGCTCGGGTGGGAGCGGGCCTACCGGTCCGGCGATCTCGTCGTCGACGACCCGGCAGGCCTCGTCTTCGTCGGCCGGGCCGACGAGCAGGTCAAGCTCGGCGGTCGCCGGATCGAGCTCGGCGAGATCGACGCCGCCCTGCAGGCCCTGCCCGACGTCGCGGCGGCCGCCGCCGCGGTGCAGGCGACGCCGGCCGGTGGCCAGGTGCTCGTCGGCTACCTCGTCGCCGCGGACTCCGAGCCGCTCGACCTGGCCGCGGCCCGCGAGCGGCTGCGCGAGGAGCTGCCGGCCGCCCTCGTGCCGGTCCTGGCCGCCGTGCCGGCCATCCCGACGCGCACCTCGGGCAAGGTCGACCGCGCGGCGCTGCCTTGGCCGCTGCCGGGCAGCGGCGGCTCCAATGGCGCCGGCGGCGCCTCGGACGGCTCCCGCACCGGCGACGGGCTCGAGGGGACCGCCGCCTGGGTTGCCGGCCACTGGTCGTACGTGCTCGGCACCTCGGTTGGCTCGACCGACGCCGACTTCTTCGCGCTCGGCGGGGGCAGCCTGTCGTCGGCGCGGCTCGTCTCCCTCCTGCGTGAGCGCTACCCCACGGTGACCGTCGCCGACCTGCACGCCCACCCCCGCCTCGGCGCCCAGGTCGAGCTGCTCGAGTCCTTCACACCCGCGGACGGCGCCGACGGACCCGGACCGCCGACGCGTACGGTGCGTCGCATCCCGCGCCGAACCCAGCTGCTGCAGACCCTTGTCTCCGTCGTGCTGCTGACCGTCAAGGGCCTGCAGTGGTTCGTCGGTCTGGCCGTCGTCACCGAGCTGCTGCGCGCGGCCGGGATCGCCGCGTGGCCGCGGCCGGTCTCGTGGTGGGTGCTCGGCGCCGGCATCCTCGCGTTCGTGACGCCCCTGGGGCGGATGGGGATCACGGCCCTGGCCTGCCGGCTGCTGCTGCGCGGCCTCAAGCCGGGCTCCTACCCGCGCGGCGGCTCCGTGCAGATGCGGCTCTGGGCGGCCGAGCGGTTCGCCGACGCGATGGGCGCGGTCACGATGGCGGGCGCCCCGTGGATCGCCTCCTACGCGCGCCTGCTCGGCGCGACGATCGGCGAGGGGGTCGACCTGCACACGGTGCCACCGGTCACCGGGCTGCTGCGGATCGGCAGCGGCGCGAGCATCGAGCCGGAGGTCGACCTGTCCGGCTACTGGATGGACGGCGACGTCGTGCACGTGGGCACGGTCCACATCGGGCGAGACGTGGTGGTGGGGGCCCGCAGCACCATCGGCCCCGACGTGCACATCGGCCGCGGCGCCGTCGTCGAGGCCGGCTCGACCGTGCTCACCTCCGTGCCCGCCGGGCGGGTCGTCGCCGGGTCGCCCGCGCGGCGCGTCCACGACCCCGTCGACCTCGGCTATCCCGACGAGCCCGCGCCGCGCCGGGCCGGCTGGGCCGGGGTGTATGCCGTCTCGGGCGTCCTGCTCTCGCTGCTGCCCTTCGTCGCGGTGGCGCCCGCGCTGCTGCTGCTCGCCCGGTCGCTGCGCGGCACGACCGGGGTCGGCGAGGCGACCGCGACGGCCCTCGTCTGGGCGCCGGTCGTGACCGTCACCGGCATGGCCGGCCTGATGGCGCTGACCGTGGTGCTCGTGCGGCTGCTCGCGATCGGGATGGGCGAGGGGTTCCACCCGGTGCGCAGTCGTGTCGGTTGGCAGGTGTGGTTCACCGAGCGCCTCCTCGACCAGGCCCGGACCCTGCTGTTCCCGCTCTACGCGAGCCTGTTCACCCCGGTGTGGCTGCGCCTGCTCGGGGCGCGCGTCGGGCGCGACGTCGAGGCCTCGACGGTGCTGCTGCTGCCGTCGATGACGACCGTGGCGAGCGGCGCCTTCCTCGCCGACGACACGATGGTGGCCAGCTACGAGATGGCGCGCGGGTGGATGCACATCGCCCCGGTCAAGATCGGCAAGCGCTCCTTCCTCGGCAACAGCGGCATGACGGCGCCGGGTCGGCGGGTGCCGAAGTACGGTCTCGTGGCGGTCCTCTCGGCGGCTCCGGCCAAGTCCAAGGCCGGCTCGAGCTGGCTGGGCAACCCGCCCGTGCGGCTGCGCCGGCCGCCGCAGGGCAACGACGACGAGCGCACCTTCCGGCCACCTCTGCGCCTCAAGGCCCTGCGATCGCTCGTCGAGCTGTGCCGCGTCGTGCCGGTCATGGTGACCGTCGCACTGGCCCTCGGGGTGCTCCTTGCCCTGGAGTCGCTGGCGCTGCGGTGGGGGTGGCTGGTCGCGGCGTTGCTGGGCGGTCTCGTCCTGGCGGCCACCGGGGCGCTCGCCGCCGCGGTCACGACGCTGGCCAAGTGGGTGGTCGTCGGCCGCATCCCCGCGGTCGAGCACCCGCTGTGGAGCTCGTTCGTGTGGCGCAACGAGGTGGTCGACGCGTTCGTCGAGATGGTGGCGGGGCCGTGGTTCGCCTGGACCGCCACCGGCACGCCCGCGATCAACGTCTGGCTGCGCAGCCTCGGCGCCAGCATCGGCCACGGCGTGTGGTGCGAGACGTACTGGCTGCCGGAGGCCGATCTCGTCAGCCTCGGCGACGGGGCGACCGTCAACCGGGGGTGCGTGCTGCAGACGCACCTGTTCCATGATCGGATCATGAGCATGGACACCGTCACCCTCGCCGAGGGCGCCACGCTCGGACCCCACGGGGTCATCCTCCCGGCGGCCTCGATCTCGGCGGCCGCGACGGTCGGGCCCGGGTCCCTGGTGCTGCGCGGCGAGGACGTGCCGGCCGCCAGCAGGTGGACGGGCAACCCCATCGCCCCGTGGCGCGAGAAGCAGGGCGCCTGAATGGGGACCGTCCCCGCCGACGCCAGCCCGACGGCAGCCCAGGTCCTCGACCCCTACACCCCGGAGCGCGGCGACTCGCGGTACCGCGTCGAGCACTACGACCTCGACCTCGACTACCGCGTCTCGAGCAACCGGCTCGGCGGACGCGCCACCCTCACGGTCAGGGCCCTCGTCCGCACCGACATCCTGCGACTCGACCTCGTGGGGCTGCGGGTCGGCAAGGTCGCCGTCGACGGCTCCCCCGCGAAGTGGCGGCACCGTGGTGACGCCCTGACGGTCCGGCTCCCCCGCCCCCTCGAGGTCGACGAGACGGCGGAGGTCGTCGTCGCGTACGCAGGCACCCCGGGTCCGACACGCACGCGCTGGGGCACCCTGGGCTGGGAGGAGCTCGCCGAGGGCGCCCTCGTCGCCTCTCAGCCGACCGGGGCCCCGACGTGGTTCCCCTGCAACGACCACCCCAGCTGCAAGTCGACCTACCGGCTCACCGTCGAGTGCGACTCCCCCTTCGCCGTGACCGCCACCGGGGTGCTCACCGACCTGCGCGTGCGCGGCAGCCGCACGTGCCGCGTCTTCGAGCAGCGGCACCCCATGGCGACCTACCTCGCAGCGGTCCACGTGGGGCGCTACTCCGACCACGTCCTCGCCGAGCGCCCCGTTCCGGTGCACCTCCTCGTCGCCGACCAGCACGCCGCCGACGCCGCGCACGAGCTCGCGAGGCTGCCTGCGATGGTGGCCGTCCTGTCCGAGCGGTTCGGCCCCTATCCCTTCCCCGACTACACCGTCGTCGTGACGCCGGACGACCTCGACATCCCGCTCGAGGCCCAGGGCATGGCGACCTTCGGTGCGAACTGGCTCAAGGGCGACCGGCGACACGAGCGACTGGTTGCGCACGAGCTGGCGCACCAGTGGTTCGGCAACAGCCTGACCCTCGGCACCTGGAGCGACATCTGGCTGCACGAGGGCTTCGCCTGCTATGCCGAGTGGCTGTGGGCCGAGGTCGCCGACGGGGTCCCCGCAGCCGTGAGCGCCCGCGAGCACCACGTGCGACTGGCCCGGCTGCCGCAGGACCTCGTCCTCACCGACCCCGGTCCGCTGGACATGTTCGACGACCGGATCTACAAGCGCGGCGCCCTGACGCTGCACGCGCTGCGCGGGCTCGTCGGCGACACCGCTTTCTTCGACCTGCTCCGGACGTGGACGAGCGAGCACGCCGACGGGACCGTCTGCACGGCCGACTTCGTGGAGCACGCGGCGGGGTATGCCGCCGACCCCGCCGACGTCCGCCGCCTGCTCGGAGCGTGGCTCGAGCACCCGGCGCTGCCGGACCTGGCCTGAGCCGGCCCTCGCGCGCGGATCCGGGCCGCGCCGGGGCTACGCGAAGAGGACGGGCACCGCTGGAACGGCGCGGGCGAGCGCAACGGCGCCCACCAGCGCGTCCTGTGGCCGCGGCGCGTCACCGAACGGCCCACGGGTGGGTCCGACGGCAGGCAGGTCGACCAGGGCCACGGCGGCGTCATCCGGTCCGATCCGTGACACCGTGCCCGGTCGCGGGGCCGGGAACGATGCCGGGTCGACGTCGAGCCCGGCCCCGACGGCCTTGAGCACCGCCTCCTTGCGCGCCCACAGCCGGGCCCGTGAGACCGCGTCGGCGTCGGCCACGTCGTCACGGTGACGCACCACCGTGTCGAACCCGTCGAAGTCCGCCTCGGCGACGACGACCAGGTCGATGCCGACGGGTGCCAGGCGGGTCACGGCCACAGCGACGACCGGATCGGACACGTCGTGGGCGGGGCCGGGCGCAGGTCCGCCGGAATGGGTGACCGACAGGTGCAGCCCGCTGTCGCTCACGACCCGGGGGCGCCCGTGCGCCTCGCCGCACCGCTGGCAGGTCCGGTCGAGCACGACGTCCGCGACCTCCTGTCCCAGCACCTGCCCGACGGCTCGCCGCGCCAGCAGGTAGCCGGCCGCACGCCGGGCCGCGACCGCAGGAGTCCCGGCGTCGCGGACGCGGCGGAGCTCGCAGGCATCGAGCACCTCGAGGTCGCCGGACGAGACGACACGCGGCACGGGGGCCCACCACACCACGACGGCCTCGCGGACGCCGTCGGTGACGGGAACGATGGGCTCGCAGCTCACCCGTCGATGCCGATCGACGGCCCGGGGCTCACGTCGCCACGAGGTCTCGCGATGTCGAGCCGGGCCTGCACGTCGGCGAGCGCTCGCAGCTCCTCCGCGCGGTCCATGAAGGCCATGCTCGGGCCCGGACCTCGCGCGCGCAAGCCGTTCGGCGAAGAGGCCGTCCACCTCGAGGGCCGGCACGGCCATGACGACTGACGGGCGCCTGCGACGAGGCCTCGGGCTCAGGCGCTCTCACCTTCGACGGGTGAGGCGCGATCCACCGACCTATCCGCCCATATGTGCGGATGTCGTTGCGGCACAAGCACTCTCACCACGTGACACTTGTCATGCTCACTGGTTTCCGTGCGCCGTTCTCCTCGCCGTGGATACGGTCAGAGGGAGAAGCGCGGTTGACGGTACGCGTTCACTGTGTGGCGCTGAGGCGCCCGTGCGGTCGCTGGTCGTCGACGAGCGACCGCACCACCGCAGGAGGCGACCCCGATGGGCACGGTCACACCACCCGGCTCCCCCGACGGTCCACATCACGCCGACGCCGCCGGCACCGTGCAGTCCAAGGGACTCAAGCAGGGCGCCCTCGGTCTGCTGTCCAGCATCGTCGTCGGCGTGGCCTCCACCGCCCCGGCCTACTCCCTCGCTGCGAGCCTCGGACTGGTGGTCGCCGCGGGTGCCGGGCTGAAGGCCCCCGCCATCATGCTGCTGGCCTTCGTGCCGATGTACTTCATCGCCGTCGCCTACCGCGAGCTCAACGAGGCCGAGGCCGACTGCGGGACCACGTTCACGTGGGCGACCCGGGCCTTCGGTCCGCTCACGGGATGGATGGGCGGCTGGGGCATCATCGTGGCCGACATCATCGTCATGGCGAACCTCGCGCAGATCGCCGGCACGTACACCTTCCAGCTGCTCGACGAGCTCGGGCTCCACAACACGCTCTCGACGAGCGTGCTGTGGTCGACGGTCGCGGGGCTGGTCTGGATCGCGCTGATGACCTGGATCTGCTACCGCGGGATCGAGATCTCGGCCCGCATCCAGTACGTCCTGCTCAGCATCGAGCTGCTCACGCTGCTGACCTTCGCCGTCGTCGCCCTCGTGCGGGTGTATGCCGGCGATGCCGCTCCCGGGTCAGCGACCCCCAGCTGGTCCTGGCTGTGGCCCGGCGGGCTGTCGCTGACCGACGTCATCGCGCCCGCGGTGCTCATCGCCGTGTTCATCTACTGGGGCTGGGACACCGCAGTGGCCACGAACGAGGAGGCCGACGAACCGGGCCGTACCCCGGGTCGGGCGGCCGTGCTCTCGACGGTGCTGCTGCTCGTGACCTACGTGCTCGTCTCCACCGCGGCCGTCGCCTTCGCCGGCGTGGGCAGCAGCGGCATCGGCCTCGGCAACAGCACCAACGCGAGCGACGTGTTCAACGCCATCGGCCCGACGCTCTACGGCAGCAGCCTCATCGGCCAGGCCGGGATGATCCTGCTGTCGCTGTCGGTCCTCTCCTCGGCCGCGGCGTCGACCCAGACCACGATCCTGCCCACAGCGCGTACGGCCCTGTCGATGGCCGCCTTCCGCGCCATCCCCACCCGCTTCGCCCGGATGCACCCGCGCCACCTCACCCCCACGTGGTCCACCGTCGGCATGGGCCTGGTATCGGCCGCCTTCTATCTGCTCATGACGTGGATCAGCCCCAACATCCTGCTGGCCCTGATCGGCGCCATCGGCCTGCAGATCGCCTTCTACTACGGCCTCACCGGGTTCGCCTGCGCGTGGTTCTACCGGCACACCCTCGCGTCCTCGGCCCGCCACCTGCTCATGCGCGGCATCGTGCCGCTGGTCGGCGGCGTCTTCCTGCTCGTGATGTTCGTCTACGCGACGATCACCTACGCGAACCCGGACTACCTCACCGACGACAACGGGACCCCCATCACGATCTTCGGGATGGGTGCCGTGGCCGTCGTCGGGATCGGCGCGCTCCTGGTGGGCATCCTGCTGCTGGTGGCGCAGCGCCTCAACGACCCGGCGTTCTTCCGGGGCACTACCCTCCCCCGCCGCACCTACGTGCCGCCCTCCGGGGCGGGGCCCCACCGCGCGCGGCGCTGAGGCCCCCACGGGCGCTCCGCGACACGGCACCACCACGGGGTATGCGGAAGATGTGCCCGACGCCCGTCGGCGCGCTCGCCAGCCCCCGGAGATCCAGCATGCACATCCTCGGTGCCGTCCTCGAGGCTCTGAAGACGGCGGGGCTCATGGCGTGGCAGATCCTCTGGCCGCTCGTCCTGGGCTTCACCCTCTCGGGCGTCATCCAGGCGGTCGTGCGGCGTGAGCGAGTCACGGCCTTCCTCTCGGACGACTCTCCGCGGGCGCTGGCGTGGGCCACCGGGCTCGGTGCCGCGTCGTCGTCGTGCTCCTACGCCTCCGTGGCCATCGCCCGCAGCCTCTTCCGCAAGGGCGCGCACCTCACCGCGGCCATGGCCTTCGAGATCGCCTCCACGAACCTCGTCCTCGAGCTCGGCATCATCCTGTGGCTCCTCATGGGCTGGCAGTTCACCCTGGCGGAGTTCGTCGGCGGGCCGCTCATGGTGATCCTCGTCGCGCTGGGCTTCCGCCTGTGGATGCGGGGCAAGGTCGTGGAGGCGGCTCGGGAGCAGGCGGACAAGGGCGTGGCCGGCTCGATGGAGGGCCACGCCGCCATGGACATGTCCGTGTCGAAGGAGGGCAGCTTCCGGCAGCGGCTCTTCTCCTCGGAGGGCCTGACCTCCGTCAGCCACTACTTCGTCATGGACTGGGCCTCGGTGATCCGCGCCATCGTCATCGGCCTGCTCATCGCCGGGGCCTTCGCCGCCTGGGTGCCGACGAGCTGGCTGCAGTCCTTCTTCCTCGAGGGGCACGGGCTGCTGTCCTCGATCTGGGGACCGATCGTCGGGCCGCTGCTGGCGGTGGCCAGCTTCGTGTGCTCGGTCGGCAACGTGCCCCTGGCCGCGGTGCTGTGGAACGGCGGGATCAGCTTCGGCGGCGTCGTCAGCTTCCTGTTCGCCGACCTCATCACGTGCCGATCATCGTGATCTACCGGAAGTACTACGGCGCGAAGGCAGCCATGCGCATCACCGGCACCTTCTACCTCGCCATGGTCCTCGCCGGCTACGTCGTCGAGCTCGTGTTCACGCCCCTTGGGCTCATCCCGCAGGAGCGCAACGCCAGCGTCGTGAGCAGTTCGATCACGTGGAACTACACGACCTGGCTCAACATCGTCATGCTCGTCCTCGCGGCCGTGCTGCTCGTCCGCTTCGTGCGGACCGGCGGCGTGCCGATGCTCCGGATGATGGGCGGCAGCCCCGATGACGGCGACAGCGAGCACGCCGGGCACGAGCAGGCGGGGCGCGAGGACGAGGCCCCCGAGCCGGCCGGCGGGAGGCGCTCGAGCGAAGAGGCGTCGGGATGACCGCGATCGTGTGGTGGGACGCCGCACGGGCGTTCCTCATGGCGCTCGGCCTCTACGCGTTCGTCGTCCTCGCCTTCCGCGCCGGCAAGCGCCGCACCGTGGCCGAGCTCGCGCCCTTCGACCTCGCCGCCGTCATCGCCGTCGGCGCCATCGTGGGCCGCACGGCGACCGGGGGCAACCCGCTGGCCGTCGGGATCACAGCGGTGGCGGGACTGCCCGTCGGTCACGCCGTCGTCTCCCGGCTGCGACACCTGCGGTCCTTCCGCGCACTCGTCGACCACCCCACCTCCGTCCTCGTCGTCGACGGAAGGATCCGGCCCGTGGAGCTGCGACGGTCGGGCCTGACGCGTGGTGACCTCGAGGCCGCGCTTCGCAGCCACGGCGTCCAGGACATCGGCGACGTGGCCGTCGCGGTCTTCGAGACGCGCAACGGCGTCTCGATCCTCACCAAGCACGGTCCGGCACCGCTGTGGCAGCACCTGTCCGACGAGGAGTCGGCGACGGCGTCCTCCGACTGAGCCGCAGACCGGGCAGCGCCCAGGCCCTTCTGACGGGCACACCGGCGTACGCTGCTGGAACCGGCGTACTTGTAACCCACGGGGCCACCGGCCACGAGACGGTAGGTCCAGACATGCAAGACCCCGAGCGCGCAGCGTCCCCGCTGGCCGACCAGTCGGCGCCGGAACGACAGCACAGCAGCCTCGAGATCCCGCCCGAGCAGCCCGTCGAGCAGCTCGAGCCTGCTGAGCCCGTCGAGCGCGTCGGCGGCCTCGTCGACTCGACGCTGCTCGAGGAGATCACCCTGCTGTCCGACGTCATCACCGACGTGGCCGGCTACTCCGGGCACCTCGACCCCGAGGCGGTCGACCACGTGCTCGGCGTCGACGAGCCGGTGAGCTAGCAGGCCCGAGCGACCGCGGCTTCCCAGCCCTCCCGATCGCGCCTGTCGTGCCAGTCCTGCCCGTCGTGCCGGCCGTCACACCCAGCGGCGGACCTGCTTCTTGCGGAACGTGCGCCACTGGCGCTCGAAGTCGGCCTCGGCCTGCTCGGCACGCGCCTGCTCCAGGGCGTGCAGCCGTCCGAAGGTGAACGCGTTCTGCCCGTCGAGGTGGGCCTGCATGCCGTACTCGCGCAGCCGCTGGCGCGCCACCACCGTGTCCTGGTGGATCCCGAGGATCTCCTGGATCTTCTTGGTGTCCGCAGCGAGCGAGCGGGCGCGCTTGCCGAGCACCGGGACGGCCGACTCGGCGGCATACCGCAGCCGCTTGGCCTTCTTGCGCGCCTCGTGGAAGGCCGGGTCGCGGTCGGTCGGGGCAGCCGCCGCCTCGATGGCGCGCACCGCGCGCCGCAGCCTCTTGACGTCCCGGGCCAGCAGGCCGGGCATGACCTTCCTCGCGGGGCGGTCGCCGTCGGAGCGCAGCGGGGGCGACGTGCTGAGCTGCTCGAGCGAGCCCAGGAGCCGCACGTAACGCTCGCTGTCGAGCGCACGGACCGCAGCCTCCCGGCCACTGACGTATGCCGCACCGAGCTCCTCGTCGAGGCGCACCTCGACCGCGCCCACCACCAGCTCCGGGGGCTCGGCGGCGAGCACCGCACCCAGGTGGTCGCGCAGCACCTGCGCGTCCCTCGCCCGCGCGAACTCCTCACCGAGCCAGCGCAGCTCCTCGCGCACCGGGTCGGTGACGGTCGTGTCGAGCAGCGGACGGAAGGTGGTGAGCACCGAACGCAGCCGCCGGGCGGCGATGCGGACCCGGTGCACCGCCTCCGTGCGCTCCGCCCGGACACCGGCGTCCTGCTCGAGGAGCCGGTCCAGGTGCTTGCGCAGCTGCGCGGCCAGCAGCCGCTCGACGCTGGCCTCCTTGCCGGGTGGCGCGGTCGAGCCCGCGCTCTCGGGCAGCTCGCCCAGCACGCGCGCGAGCTTGGAACCGATTGTGGCCACGGTGGCGCCGGCCTCCAGGAGTCGGCGCTCCACGACGTCCAGCAGGTGGGCGGTGCCCGCGACGAGCTCGACCTCCCACTCGCGCCACACCAGCTCCTCCCGGTCCCCGCCGAGGCGCTCGGCGTGGACGCTGTCGTCCGCGACGAGCGCCATGACGGCGCCCCCGACGTCGTGGAGGGGATACTCGCGGCGCCTCGTCTCGATGGTGGCGACCGGCTGCAGGGCCCGGCCCCGGGTCAGCGGGCGCACCCGCAGGACCAAGCTCTCGGGAACTGCGGCCTCCTCGCCGCCCAACGGCTCGCGCAGCTCCGTCCGGGTGTCCGTCCCGGCCGGTAGCTTGAGGTGCCACCCGGCATCCGTGCCGCCGGTGCGGCACCGGAGCGTCACGCCACTGCGCACCAGGTCGAGGTCGGGGGTGTCGAAGTAGACCGCCTCGAGCCGGTGCTCCAGGGGCTTGCCGACGGCGTGAACGCCGTCGGCCTCGGCGAGGTTCGGGAAGACGGTGGCCGCGTCGACGTCGTACTTGCGTTCCGTCTCGTCGTGGTGTGAGGCGCCCATGTGCTGATCCTCGCTCACGCAGCCCGTGCCCGGGCCCGAGTTCGAGCCCGACTTCAGGTTCGTGCCACCGCAGGCGCTTCGTGCCGAGGCGCCGCCAGAGTCGGCACCGCCGGCGTCGACCCGGACCGCCCGCGCGGCCTGCGCAAGGTCACCGAGACCTTCTGAGCGACGCAGGTCTTCCCCACCTCACGGCATGGGGACGGCCGGCTCGCCGGCGAGCGCGGCGGTCATGATGCGCCGCCAGATCGGGGCCGCGTAGCAGGCGCCGGTCATGGCGGTGCAGCTCTTGCCGGCCATGGAGACGTTGAACATCCGGCGCGTCTGGTCGACCGGGTTGCCGACCCAGACCGCGGTCGTCAGCTGCGGCGTGTAGCCGACGAACCACGACTGCGCGTTGCCGTCCGCGGTCCCGGTCTTGCCGGCCGAGGGCCGTCCCTTGAGCTGGTTGAGGATGCCGGAGCCGTGGGTCATGTTGTACATCAGGTACTGCGTCGCCTGACTCACAGAGCCGGCGTCGGCCACCCGGTGGCACGACGGCTGAGAGGCCAGGATCACCTTGCTGCCCTGCGTGATGCTCGTGACCGGCCGCGTCCGGCAGAGCACGCCGCCGGCTGCCAGGGCGGCATACGCGTTGGCGAGGGTCTGCGGCGAGACCTGCTGGGCGCCGAGCACGACCTGGGGCGGGAAGGTGCCGATGGGGGCACCGCTGGCGTCGTGCATCCCGAACGCGGTCATCGTCTTGTGGATCGCGCAGACGCCGATCTTGCTGGCGAGGGCCACGAAGGCGGTGTTGGTGGACTGGGCGGTCGCCTCCATCAGCGGCATGGTCCCACCGCCCCAGGCCGTGTCGTTGTAGACGTGCCACGCGTTGTAGAGGCCGCACGGCTGGGGGAACTGGCTGCGGCTGAAGGTCGCGGCCTGGCTCGGTCCGGCGGCCGGCGCGTCGATGGAGGCGTGGGTGCCCAGCCCCTGCTCCATGGCCGTCACGAGCGAGAACGCCTTTGCCGTCGATCCGAACTGGAAGCCGCGGGACCCCCCGTAGGCCGTGTCGACCGCGTAGTTCACCTCGGTCTGCCCCGCGCTCGCCGAGGTGCCGTATGCCGTGTCCTGTCCGAGCGCGAGCAGGTTGCCGGTGCCCGGCTGCGTGACGTAGGCCGCGGCCGCGACTCCCAGCCCGTTGTTCTCCGGCGCGACGGCGCGCAGGGCCTTGTTCGCGTCCTTCTCGACGGCCGGGTCGAGGGTGGTCTGGACCGTGAGGCCGCCGCGGAAGAGCAGGTCGCGCCTGGCCTGCCGGGTGGGCCCGAGCGCGGGCTGGTCCTCGAGCCAGTTGATGATGAAGGAGCAGAAGTAGGGGTAGGGCGACGCGGGGCAGGTGGCGCGTGGATAGGTCACGTTCAGGTCGGCCGTCACCGGGTGGCGCACGGCCGCACGCATCTGAGCGGTGGTGATGAGTCCGAGCTCGTGCATGCGGCCGAGCACGACGTTGCGGCGGGCCGTCGCCTCCTTCGGGTGGTGCACCGGGTCGGTCGTGCTCGGGCTCTGCACCAGGCCGGCGAGCAGGGCCGCCTCGGGCAGCGTCAGGGCGCTGGCGTGGACCCCGAAGTAGTGCCGGGCGGCCGCCTCCACCCCGTAGGCGCCGTCGCCGTAGTAGGCGAGGTTGAGGTAGCCCTGCAGGATCTCGTCCTTGCTCCACGTGCGCTCGAGGCCTGTGGCATAGCGCAGCTCGGTCAGCTTGCGGGGCAGGGTCTTGGCGACGGCGGCCTCGGCGGCGGCGTTCTTGCCCTCGCGCAGCGCCTGGGCCTGCAGGGTGAGCTTGACGAACTGCTGGGTCAGGGTCGAGGCGCCCTCGCTGGCCGTGCCCGTGCGCACGTCCTGGATGACGGCACGTGTGAGGCCGGTGAGGTCGATCGCCCCGTGGGTGTAGAAGCGGCTGTCCTCGATGGCGACCTGAGCCTGCCGCATGATCGGGGCCACTTGGCTGAGCCTGACGACCTTGCGGTCCTCCTCCTCCGGGGTGGCGATGACCGTGCCGTCGGCGGCGAGGATGCGTGAGCCCTCCGGCAGCTGCTTGACCGTGAACGAGGAGGGCAGCGACATGAACGCCTCGTCGCCGGCCGACGTCAGCGCGCCGAGCGCCGCCACGGAGGGCACCGAGAGCCCGGCCGCCAGCACACCGAGGACGGTGGCGGCGACCAGGAAGGCGACGAGGAGCGGCACCAGCCGGTGCAGTCCCCGTCCACGTCCACGAGCGCGGGCCATGTCTCGACGGTAGGCACGCTCTCTGCGCGCCCGCTGGAACTTCGCCGAGTCCGGCTGTGAAACCCGCCGGGGGCCCTAGAGGCACCCGGAGGTGTCCGGGGCGCGGTCACGCCGTGCACGCTCCGGCATACGGCCACGACGTCATGGCCGGCTCCGGCGACCTAGCCTTGGGGCATGGATCTCGGCCTGGACTTCGGCACGACGCACACGGTGGTCGCCCACGCCGACCGGGGCAACTACCCGGTGGTGGCGTTCCTCGACGAGCAGGGCGACGCCCACGACCACGTCCCCTCCGTCGTCGCGGACGACGGGGGCACGCTGGTCTACGGCTTCGCGGCGCTCGAGGCCGCCCGACGCGGTATGCCGTCCGTCCGCTCCTTCAAGCGCCTGCTGGCCGAGCCTCGGGTGAGTCCGGACACGCCCATGCGCATCGGGGAGCGCGAGGTGCCCCTCTTCGACGTGCTGACCGGCCACTTCGCCGCCGTGCTCGAGGCCCTGCGGTCCTCGTCCGCCGTGGAGGGCCGGCTCGACGGGACGGCCGCGCCCCGCGCCGTGCTCGGCGTGCCGGCGCAGGCCGGGAGCGCCCAGCGGTTCCTCACGCTGGAGGCGTGCCGACGCGCCGGCTTCGAGGTCGCGGGCCTGGTCAACGAGCCCTCGGCGGCCAGCTTCGAGTTCGCGCACCGCCAGGCCCGCTCGATCACCTCGCGGCGCGACCTCGTCATCGTCTACGACCTCGGCGGCGGGACCTTCGACGCGTCGCTCCTGCGGCTGTCCGGCACCCGGCACGAGGTGCTCGACTCGTTCGGCGTCAACCGGCTCGGCGGCGACGACTTCGACGAGGCGCTGGCCACCACCGCCCTGCAGCTGGCCGGCCGCTCGCGCACCGCCCTGGCCGACGACGCCTGGGACGAGCTGCTCGACGACTGCCGCGAGGCCAAGGAGCGCATCGGGCCGCAGTCGCGCCGCGTCGTCGTCGAGGTCCCCGGTGGCGACGGTGAGACCGGCACCGGATCCGGCACCGCCGTGACGGTGCCCGTCGACGACTTCTACGCCGCGGTGACGCCGCTCGTGGCGGCGACCACCGAGGCGATGGAGCCGCTCGTGCAGTCGCTGGGATCGCCCGAGGACGACGTCGATGAGCTGCAGGGCGTGGCCGGCATCTACATCGTCGGCGGCGCGAGCGGGCTGCCGCTGGTCCCCCGGCTGCTGCGGTCACGCTTCGGGCGCCGGGTGCATCGGTCACCCATGCCGAGCGCGTCCACTGCCGTCGGGCTCGCGATCGCCGCCGACCCCGACGTTGGGTTCTCGCTGCGCGACCGGCTCTCCCGCGGCTTCGGCGTCTTCCGGGAGCGCGAGGCGGGGGCCGCCGTGTCGTTCGACCCGGTGCTCGACCGGTCGCTCCCGACGGCAGACGCGCTCGGCGAGCCGGCCTCCGCCGAGCCGGTGGTGGTGACCCGCCGCTACCGGGCGGCCCACAACATCGGCTGGTTCCGCTTCGTGGAGTACTCCTCGGTCGACGACCAGGGCGAGCCGCGGGGCGACCTCGCACCGGTGGCCGAGATCGTCTTCCCGTTCGACCCCGAGCTGCAGGCCCGTGACGGGCGCTCCGGTGGTGGCACCGACGGGTCGCACCTGGCCACGGTGCCCATCGTTCGCAGGGAGGCCGGGCCCCTGCTCGAGGAGCGCTACACCGTCGACCCGGCCGGCATCATCGAGCTGTCGCTGACCGACCTGACGACCGGCTACCGGCAGGAGCACGTGTTCCGCGCCTGAGCCGGACCGCCGCCGACGGCGCGGCGGCCTCGTCGTCCCGGTGTGCCGGTCAGGTCAGCCGGACGGCGAGCATGCAGACGTCGTCGGCGCGCTCGGGAGCATCCAGCAGCCCTCGCTCTGCGACGGCGCACAGCTCGTCGGCCGTGCCGGTCGCCGCCTCCGCGAGGGCGTCCGTCAGGGCCGTCAGCCCTTCGTCGAGCGAGCGGCCACGGCTCTCGATCAGGCCGTCGCTGTAGAGCAGCAGGCCGCACGGGCGCGCCAGCGCGCGCTCGGCCGTCGCGTAGCGTGCCGACGCGACCGCTCCCAGCAGCAGGCCCCCGGCGGCGTCCAGCAGCTCGGGCGCACCACCGTCGACCAGGACGGGGGGCGGGTGGCCCGCGGACGCGTACGCCAGCCGCCCGGTCGCCAGCTCGAGCCGGCCGTAGAACACCGTGGCCAGCGTGTCCGGCAGCAGGCGCCGCACCGCCCGGTCGGTCCGTTCCAGCACGCTGCCGGGGTCCGAGTCGTCGACGGCGTAGGCGCGGAGCGCGTTGCGCACCTGGCCCATGGCCGAGGCGGACCCCAGGTCGTGGCCGACGACGTCACCGATGACGAGCGCGAGCCGGTCGTCGTCGACGAGGAACGCGTCGTACCAGTCACCGCCCACCTGCGTCCCCTCGGTGGCCGGCAGGTAGCGCAGGGCGAGGTCGAGTCCCGCCAGCGCCGGGAGCGCCTCCGGCAGCACCGCCCGCTGGAGGGTCTGGGCGACGCTGTGGTCCCGGGCGAACTCCTCGAGGTTGGCCAGTCCTGCGCCGAGCCGCCGTCCCAGCTCCTCGACGACCTGGACGTCGGAGGCACCGAACGGCGTGCGGTCGCCGCTGCGGCCCACGATCAGCAGCCCCGCCCGCCTGGTGTGCGTGACCAGGGGGACGGTGACGAGGCTGTTGGCCGACAGCTGCTCCATCGCCGTGGCCAGTCCCGTCCCGGAGGCCGCCCAGCCGCTGCGGGCGGCACGTCCCGGCCGCAGCAGCTGGGCGCCGGTGGCGGTGAACGCCGTCTCCAGCGTCCATCCGCGACCCGGTCGGGACGAGTTCGGCCGATCCACCGCCTCGACGAGGCTGCGACGCTCGGGGGCCACGTGGTCGGCTGCCGCGACGGTCAACCGCCCGGACCGGTCGGGCAGCAGGACGGCCACGAAGTCACCGATGACGGGCACGATGAGACCTACCGACTGCTGAAGCATCTGACGTGGGTCGTGCGTGGCGGCCACCACCGCGCCGGCACGGAGCAGCAGCCCCAGCCGCTCCTCGACCTGCTGCGCCTGGGCCCGGGCGCCTTCGGCGGCCGACCGCAGCCGCGCCCGTTCGGCCTCGGCCGCGTGCCGCTCGGACTGGTCGAGGATGAAGGTGATCCACTGCAGCGGCTCGTGCCCGATCACGGCGGCCCCGAGCAGGATGGGCACCCGGTGCCCGTCGACGTGGAGGTACTCCTTTTCGAAGGGACGGCACGACCCGGTCGACCGCAGCTGCTCCAGTGCGGCGGCGTCGAGCGGCGCCCACTCGGGCGGCGTCATCTCGGGCCACCGGATGCGACCGGCCGCCAGGTCATCCGTGGTGTAGCCGAGCATCCGCAGGAAGGCCCCGTTGGCGTCGAGGATCCGGCTCTCGTCGGCCAGCACGATGCCGAGGACATCCGCGTCGCGCAGGCGGCCGATGAGCCTGTCCCGTTCCTGGAGGGCAGCGGCGGTGTGCCGCTGCAGGGTGACGTCCTCGAACATCGCGTAGACGCGCCGCGGCCGCCCATCGGGGCCGAAGCTGTCCGGCACGGCGGTCACGGACAGCCAGCGACGCTCACCCGTCCTGCCGTGCCGGACGCCCATGACCTGCCCGCGCACGGTGGTGCCGGTGCGCAGCGCCACCGCCGCCGGGTGCTCGTCACCGGCGAACGGGAAGCCGTCTTCCCGGACGGCATTCCACTGCTCGTCCTCCGGGCCCAGACCCACGAGCCGCTCGGGGTCGACACCGAGCATCTCCCCCGCCGCGGGGTTGGCGGCGATGATCCTCCCGTCCGCACCGTGGTAGACCACGCCCTGCACCATCGTCCGGAACAGGCTCTGGTAGCGCTCCTGCTCCTCGGCCACCTGCTGCGCGAGCTGCTCGAGCCGCTGCCGGTCGTGCACGTGCTCACTGACGTCGGCGGCCTGCACCAGCACTCCGCCGGGCACGCCGCCCTGGTCGCGCACCGGCTGGCAGACGAGGTCGACGAACCGCTCGAGGGCCCTCCCGCCGGGGTCGGTCACCAGGAGTCGGGACTCATCGGCGTGCTGTGCCTCGCCGGTGCGCAGCACGCGGTCCAGCAGCTCGACGTAGCCCTGTCGCTCCAGCTCCGGCAGCGCCTCGCGGATGGTCGCGCCCTCCACCAGCCGTCCCCCGACGAGGCGCCGGAAGGCGTCGTTGGTGAGCTCGAACCGGTGCTCCGGACCGCTCAGGTAGGCCACCGCTGCCGGCAGCTCGGCCAGCAGCTCACCGATGAGCTCGGCGCCCAAGCGTGGGCCGTTCTCGTGGATGGAAACCACCGACACCTCCCCCACCCGGGCAGCAGCAGGAACGACCGTGGCCCTCGGCGTGGCCAGTGGGAACAAGGGTCGCGCACCCGGCCGGTGTCGTCCTCGGAATGGACACGAACGCTCGACGGGTCTGCGGCCGACGGTGTGCGGCCGCCGGGTTCGCTCGCCGAAAAATGGCATGCCGGTCCCACGCGACGGCGCTACGTTCTCGTCGACGATTCCGAAGGAGCAGACCGATGACGACACGCACCTACCGCGTCCAGGTGGCCGGTCAGTTCGCTGGGCTGAGCCCGGAGCTTGCGGCCCAGCTCCGCCGCGAGCAGGCCGACCACGACGTACTCGTCTCGGCTTTCACTTCGGAGGGCTCCTTCACCTACACCTCCAGCCTGACCCGCTTCACCCTGCGCTACCTGCTCGAGCTCCAGGAGGGATCGGCAGCCGAAGCGGACGAGATCGCGCCGGCCGAGGGCGAGCTGCGTGCGGCCGACTTCCTCGACAGCCGCGGCATCACGCACCAGCCGCTCAGCGTCTCGGCTGTCTGCCTGCAGGACGTCAAGCCCCGCCGCCGCTGAGGAGCCTCAGACGCCGTCGGCGACCAGCAGGTGAAGGGCGGCACCGACGGCCATCGCGGTCTCGTCGTAGACCACGTCGTCGGAGTGGTTGAAGGAGGTGTTGCCGGGCCCCTGCGCGCCGAGATACACCATCGCCCCCGGCCAGCGATGGAGGAAATAGGCGAAGTCCTCGATGACCATCGACGGCGCCGACATCCTCGTCACGCTCGCGGAGATGTCGGCCTCGCTCAGCCGCGAGATGAGACGGCTCGTGAATGCCGAGTCGTTGACGACCGCGGGATACCCCTCGTGGATCGTCACGTCCCCGCTCAGGCCATGCCTGTCGACGACTCCGGAGACGATGCCATCCAGACGCTCCATCAGGGCCGCCCGTGATCGGGGGCTGAGACTGCGCAGAGTGCCGCGAAGGCGACCGTAGGCGGGGATCACATTGACGGTGTTGCCGATCCGGCTCTCGGTCACCGTTGCGACCACGGCGTCGGCCTCCGAGAGCTCTGCGACGGCGCGCCTGAGGGATGCTGTGATCTCAGCCGCCGCTTCCACCGGGTTCCCGACGAGGTGAGGTTGGCTCGCGTGACCTCCTGGGCCGCGCAGCTCGATCGTGAACCAGTCTCCGTAGGCCATGAAGACATCGGGTCGCCAGAGAACCTGTCCCGGAGGCGCCGTGGCGTGGACGTGCACCGCGAAGGCCTGGGCCTTGCCGCTGAGGCGCAGGTTCGCGTGCTCGAGGACGGCCAGGGCCCCTCGATCCGACTCCTCCCCCGGCTGGAAGACGAGGACGGTGTCCCTGCAAGGCGGCGTCTTGGTGAGCACCTTCGCCGCTCCCAGCAACATGGACATGTGCAGGTCGTGCCCACACGCGTGCATGGCCCCCTCGTTGAGCGACGGGTAGGGCACGACGGCCCGCTCGGTCACAGGAAGCGCATCCATGTCTGCACGCAGGACCGCGGTGACGCCGTCCGGAGCGCTGCCGGCGATTCGAGCGCTGAGCCCGCCCGCGGCGTGCGCCTCGACATCCAGGCCGAGGTCACGGAGGACGCGCGCGACGTAGTCGTGCGTCTCCGGAAGATCGAGACCCACCTCGGGGTGCTGGTGCAGGTGTCGCCGGTGGGCGACCATCCACGCGAGCGTGTCTCGCGCCTGTTCCAGACGGGTCACAGCGACCTGGCGTCCGCTGAGCCAGGGGGATGTGCCGCGGGGTCGGGCTGGGCACCACGGTGCAGCGTGCTCCGCCCGGCGACCTCGATGGCGCTCTCGACGCTCTCCCGCAAGGTACGTCCTCGAGCTATCCCGAACGCGAGCGCACCGCAGAAGGCGTCTCCGGCCCCTGTCGTGTCGACCGGTTCGACCCGTAGCGCCGGGAGGTGCTCCGGGTCGCTGCCCGGCTCACGCACCATGGCCCCGTCAGAACCGAGAGTCACGACAACCGAACCCTCGAACGCGAGGCTGTCCAGGCACTCCCTCACCTGCGCCAGGGTGCGCGGCTCCTCCTCACCGGCCAGCTGCCCCAGCTCCTTGCGGTTGGGGACGAGCACGTCGACGCGGCGCAACAGGTTCTCCAGAACCCTCCCGTCGGGAGGCATCGGTGCCGGGTTGAGCACCAGGACCGCGTCGCCGGCGATGACGGCAGCAGCCGCTTCAAGTGCTGCCACAGGGACTTCGAGCTGCGCGAGCACCACTTTCGCGGAGGTGCCCGAGAGCACGTGTCGCACCCAGAGCCCATCCAGCAGCGCGTTGGCCCCGGGCTCGACCACGATGAGGTTCTCACCCGAGTCGTCCACGAGGATCATGGCCGTTCCCGTGTCGCTTCCCTCGAGCTGCGCCACCCCGGCGACATCGACATCGAGACCGCTCAGGTGCTGGAGATAGCTCAGTCCCTGCTCGTCCTGACCTACCGCTCCGACGAACTGGACCTCGGCACCGAGCGCAGCGGCCGCCACGGCCTGGTTGCCTCCCTTGCCGCCGAAGGAGCGGGCCCGGTCGACGGCCAGGACGGTCTCGCCGGGAACCGGCATCATCCTGACCCGGTAGCTGACGTCGACGTTGAGTGACCCGACGACGCTGATGAGGCTCACGGGCGGCGTCCGACTCGGTCGATCGCTTCGATGACGAGATCCCAGTAGCGGCCGGCGTCGAGGGTCATGGCGACCTGGCAGTTGGGACGTTCCTCTGCATACCGGTGGTGGAGGTCCACGACCGTCGTCCCTCGCGTCCACCTACCGTCCAGCTCCACCGCCACGAACGCCTCACGCCACGAAATGACATCGGGATCGATCAGGGCAGCAATGGTGCACGGGTCGTGCACAGGCGGCGCGTCGAACTCCCACACCTTGTTGTAGGAGTCGCCGAAGAAGCCCATCCACGCCGCCGACGTCTGACCCACCGTGTGATCCATGGCGGCCATCCGCCTGACCACTTCAGGCGTGGCGAGGGCCTGGTGCGTGAGGTTGAGGCCCACCATCCGGACCGGCAACCCACTCCGCAGGACGACGTCGAGGGCTTCGGGATCTGCGAACGTGTTGAACTCAGCGGTGGGCGTGTGGTTCCCGCGCTCCGTGGAACCACCCATGAAGATGATCTCCGCGATGCCGTCCTTGACCTGAGCGTGGTCGAGCAGGAGCTGGGCCACGTTGGTGATCGGTCCAGTGGCTGCCACCGTCACCGGCTCGTCACTCGACTCGATGACACGCCGGAGCAGCTCCACCGCCCCCTCCTGCGCCACCTCGAACGCTGGATCGGGCATCGCAGGACCGTCCAGCCCGCTGGCCCCGTGCACGTAGTTGCCCAGCGTGGACACCCCGTCCAGCGCGCCGGCCGCTCCACGCGCCACCGGCACGTCGGTGACGCCGGCCAAGGTGAGGATCTGGACCGCGTTGCGCGTGGCATCGTCGACGGAGCAGTTCCCGAAGGTCGTGGTGACCGCCCGGAGATCGATCTGCGGCGACCCGACCGCAAGCAACAGGGCCACCGCGTCGTCGTGCCCGGGGTCGCAGTCGATGACCAGGGGGCGCGCAGACGTCACGATGCGCGCCCCGCACCGAGCCAGCGCAGCATGGATCCCACGAGCGGAGCGAAGCCCTCCCACTCGAGGAACTCCGTGGGGCACCAGTGCGGACCGATGTCGGATGTCCACACGAGCGACCGACCCTGCCCGAACTCCCGCGTGGCGATCAGCACGTCGTCGTCCACGGTGGCGACAACCTGCGCGTCCGGCTTGGCGGTCACGACGTTGTATCCCAGCAGCTGCGGGGCCTCCCCCGGCCACGCTGCTGCGATCTCGTGCTCGCGCGCAACCACGCGGCATACGGCGCCCTGGGGCGTCTCCGCACGGTCGTCGCTCGTCAGCATGTCGACCGGGAGCACCTCGGCGATGGGGCTGCGCGCGAAGTTGGCGCGAGCCTGGAAGCCCTGGAAGCTCAGATAGCCGCCGGCCATCATGAGCCCACCGCCGGCGCGGGTCCACTCGACGAGGGAGACGAGGGCGTTCTCGGTGCGCTCGCCGCGCAACCACACGGAATTCGGCAGGACGAACGAGTTGTAGCCGATGTCGGAGAGGACGACGACGTCGTACGCCGACAGGGCCTCGACGGTGCGCGGGAAGCGGTCAGGCACGTCGTGGGCGTACATCTGGTCGACCTCGATGCCTTGGGAGCGGGCGGCCTCGATGAAGGCGTCCGCCCCCGTCTCGAACGTGGTCGACGAGAAGCTGTCGAACCCCTTGTAGTGGGTCGACTGCGAAATCCAGCTCTCGCCGGCGAGCAGCACGCGCGCCATGTCAGTTCTCCTTCTGTGCGGTCTCGAAAAGAGTGCGGGGGTTGGTGATCAGCAAGTGGTCGATGTCGGCAGCGGTCATGCCGAGGCGGCGTAGCCGCGGGACGAAGTACTGCAGGATGTGGCCATAGCCCGGTCCGCCGTAGTGGCGCAGCAGCGACTTGACGAAGATGTCCTGGGAGATCAGCAGTCGCGAGAGATGGCCTGCCTCGGCGAGGCGGCAGAGCCATTGCGCGTTCTCCTCGTCGGAGGGGCACTGCACGCCCTGGTCGGCATAGAAGACCTCCATGCCGATCATGTCGTACTGCACCCAGGCGCCCCGTCGGAGCAGCTCCATCTGGTAGTCGAGGTCGTCACCGGACGGGCCCATGTGGCAGAGCACGACCGCTGCGGGGTCGACGCCGTGGCGTTCTGCGAGGTCCAGCACCTCTCCGCCGCGACGGAACCATCCCGGCAGGTGCACCTCGACGGGCAGACCCAGTTCCCGCTGTGCGCGCAGCGCACCCTCGAGGCTTGCCCGCTCCGCCGGCGTGAAGTCGGCACTCACCCCGATCTCACCGATGATGCCCGGCCGGATCCCGTCGACTCCCTCGCTCACGTCCTCCACGATGTGCTCTGCGATGGCCTCCGGCGACAGCCCCTTGACCTGCTGGGGCATGGCGCCGTCGAGGTAGTAGCCGGTGCCGGCGACGACTCGCACTCCGGTGCGCTCACTGACGCGGCGCAGCAGTGGCAGGTCACGGCCGATCCCCAGGCCGGTCGCGTCGATGATCGTCGAGCCGCCGAGGCCGGCGAACCGTCCGACCTCGGCGACGGCGAGCTCCTCGTCGTCGAGGCGGCAGTTGTCCCGGTTGCCGAAGGGGTCCTGCTTGAGGTCCCAGACGATGTCCATCGTCACGGGATGCTCGGCGAACTGCTCTGGATCCCAGCCGGTGGAGCAGGTGGGCTGCCACCACGACGTGACGTCGTTGACGATGTGCTCGTGGGTGAGCGTCGTGCCGAGGTCGGCCGCATCCACCGGGCCGGTGACGGTCATGACCGTCGTCATCGGCGTGACCTCACGAGTCGACCGAAGAGCTTGCTGTTGAGGAAGATGGCGACGATGAGGATGATGCCCTGGACGATCGGCACCCAGTAGACGTCGACCTTGAGCAGGACGAGACCGTTGCTGATGATGCCGAGCGTGAGTGCGCCGATCGCGGACCCGAGGATCGAACCACGTCCACCCATCAGGCTGGTGCCGCCGAGCACGACAGCGGTGATGACCTCGAGCTCGAACGCGGTGCCGGAGTTGGACGAGCCACTGCCGAGCCTGGTGGCCGTGATGATGCCGGCACCTGCCGCGAGGATCCCGGTGATGACGAGCACCGCCATCTGGATTCGTCGGATGTCCACGCCGGAACGCCGCAACGACTCGGCGTTCGAGCCAACCGCCGTCACGTAGCGCCCGAAGCGCGTGCGCGTGAAGACGTACCAGGCGATGACGACGATCGCGATCGCGATCCACGTCGGGGTGTAGAGGCCCAGCAGCTTGCCGTTCCCGATGGGCAGCAGGACCGTCGAGTCGATCGGGGTGCTGTAGCCCTGCGTGATGAGCAGCGCGATACCGCGCACCGCGGTGAGCGCCGCCAGCGTCACGATGAACGACTGCAGCCGGCCGTATGCGGTGAGGGCGCCGTTGATCGCGCCGATGACTCCGCCGATGAGCAGGGTCAGGAGCAGCGCGACGATCGGGTTCCCGGACTTGGCGAAGATCGCGAGCGCCGACGCGGTCAGACCCACGATGGATCCGACCGACAGGTCGATCGCACCGGTCGTGATCACGTAGGTCATGCCCATGGCGACCACCACTGTGGGGGCGATCTGCCGAGCGATGTTGACGAGGTTCTCACCGGTCAGGAACGCGTCGGCGCGGGCGCTGAAGAAGAGGAACAGCACCGCGAAGACGACGGAGATGGACAGCACTCCGAAGTGTCGACCGATGAACTCGGTGCGGGCGCCACGGGACAGCCGGGCGGTCTTGGTGATCGTGGTCACGGACGTGTCACTTTCCCATCATCGCGGTGACGAGACCGCCGAGGTCGGTCTTCGCCGGGTCGAGCTGCTGGTGGATGGTGCCCTCGTAGAGCACGACGAAGCGGTCGGCCACTTCGAAGAGGTCCTGCAACCGGTGAGTGATGAGAACCACGGAGACGCCTCGGGCCGAGACGTCCTTGATGAGCTGCAGGACCATCTCGACCTCCTTGGCGGCGAGTGCCGCCGTCGGCTCGTCGAGCACGAGGACCTTCGGGTCGAAGGTCACCGCGCGAGCGATGGCGATCGCCTGCCGCTGCCCGCCGGACATGTTGCCCACGTCCTGTCGGGTGTTGGTGATGCGGATGTGGAGCTTCTTCAGCTCCTCAGCGGCCTCGTCGTGCATCCGGTCGGTGTCGAGCCGTCGGGTGACGGGGTGGTACTGCTCCCGCCCGAGGAACAGGTTGGCCGTGACGTCGAGGTGGTCGCACAGCGCCAGGTCCTGGTACACCATCTCGATGCCGTGGGCTCGCGCCGCTCGGGGACCCGTCCCTGTCATCGCGAGCCCGTCGACGAGGATCTCGCCTCGGTCTGGTGTCTCCGCGCCGGCGAGCATCTTCATCAGGGTCGACTTGCCGGCGCCGTTGTCTCCGACGAGGCCGATGACCTCCCCGCGCGCAATGGAGAGGTCCACGCCCCTCAGCACGTCCAGAGCACCGTATGACTTGCGGATGCCACGCATCTCGACACGTGGAGGAGTGCCGTGCGCGCTCCCTGGGGTAGTAACTGGGCTGGTGCTCATCGAGGACGGTCCTTCTCTCCTGCTGTGCGTGACATGTCCGGGCCGCCGATCAGGGGAAGACCTTGCGGTACGGGTCGACGTTCGCCTTGGTGACGATCGTGATCGGCACGTCGATGAAGCCCTTGGCGGAAGCCCCACCGAGGACGGCCTTGATCTCCTTGACGGCCTCCTTGCCCTCTGTCTTGGGGTCCTGCTGGATCACGGCCGTCACGGCGCCACTGTCGATCCCGGA
This sequence comes from Terrabacter sp. NPDC080008, assembly GCF_040702505.1. Taxonomy (NCBI): domain Bacteria; kingdom Bacillati; phylum Actinomycetota; class Actinomycetes; order Micrococcales; family Intrasporangiaceae; genus Terrabacter; species Terrabacter sp. NPDC080008. The sequence goes on along the minus strand of NZ_JBFBLC010000007.1, from coordinate 92,925 downwards.
GATCACCTCGCGGGTCAGGTCCCAGCCGACGATCTTCGTGCTGCTGTTGCTGCCCAGAGCGCTGACGGCTCCGACAGTCGCCGGCTCGCCCGTGGTGTAGACGAAGTCGAGGCCTGGTTGGGCCGTGACGAGGTTCTGCGCCGCGGTGGCTGCCTTCTCCTGGACGTTGTCGCCGCTGACGCTCTGCGTGTAGGTCGCTCCGGCCGTGTCGATGGCCTTGCGGAAGCTGTCTTCACGCTGGTTCTGGATGAAGGAGTTCTTGGCATCGACGACGCCGTACTTCTTGCCCTTGACCAGGCCCTTGTCGATCATCCACTTGGCGGCCTCGTTGCCCGCCTTCTCGTTGTCCACGCCAACGAACGTGTCCACCGTCCCTTCGGCGAGCTTGGCGTCGATCGCGACGACCTTGATGCCTCGCTCGCGCGCCGCCTTGACCGCGGGGACAACGCCGTTGACATCGATCGCCACGACGATCAGGCCGGTGACGTTCTGCGTGACGAAGTTCTCGATGTCACTGTTCTGCTTCGACGAGTCGTTGTTGGCGTTGGCGATGGTGAGGTCGCAGCCGATCGCCTTGGCCGCTTCCTGCGCGCCCTCGTTCATCTGGGTGAAGAACGCCGCGGTCTGGTTGATCTGCGTCATGCCGATGACGCACTTGCCACCTGCACTGGCGCTCGAACCGGCCCCACCTGCGGCCGCCGGCTCGTTTCCGGTGCTGCAGGCGGACGTCGCGGCAAGAGCAGCGATACCGGTGATCGCGAGCAGGGAACGCGCTCGGGACGTAGACATCTTTGTCATGCTGGCCTCCTCATTGAGCTTCGGCAATCGATTACCGAGATGCGAGTAAGGTACAGGCATCGCCCCCACCAGTGAGGTCACAATTGCGTAACGACGACGATGCGGTCGCCAATCCGCCTGTCGGGCAAGAGAACTCGACTCGTCCTGTGACGATGGCCGACGTGGCGGCACGCGCCGGCGTGTCCGTTGCCACGGTGTCACGTGTCATCAGTGAGTCGCGCCCCGTCGCAGAGTCCCTGCGTGAGGCCGTGCTCGGCGCGGCCGCTGACCTCGGCTACCAGGTCAATCTCGTGGGTCGGGCACTGCGCAAAGGCCGCACGTCCACCGTGGGCCTTCTCGTCCCTGACCTCGACAACCCGTTCTTCTCATCCTTGGCTCAGCACCTCTCCACGGCGTTCAAGGGCTCGACGACGGACATGCTGGTCTTCAGCACGTGCGGCGACCTCGGGGTCGAGCGCCGAGGGGTGGAGTCATTCCTCGGTCGACAGGTCGATGCCATCGTGATGATCCCCTGTCACGAGACGGACAGCGCGGACTCCGTGCGGCGCGCGTCGCAGGCCACGCGGACGATTCAGCTGGACCGCCAGGTTGTCGATGCCGACGTCCACTTCGTCGGCTGCGACAACGCGTACGGCATGGAGCTGATCGGGGACCATGTCAGGCAGAACGTCGCCACGGTCGACGGGCCCGTGATCTACGTCGGTGCACGCGCGGTGTCGTCCACCGGACACGAGCGCTACGAGCACTTCGACCGCGACTTCCCCGGCAGCCCTGCCTACCTGGGCGAGTTCGACTTCGGTTGGGGACAGGAAGCGGTTGATCTGCTCCTCGAGGACGGCCACACCAGCGGAACCATCGTCGCCGCAGCCGACATCATCGCCCTGGGTGTCATGGCCCGCCTGCATCACCGTGGGTACAGGGTTCCCGAGCACTTCCGTGTGATCGGCTTCGACGGCATCGGCGTTGCCCGCTTCGCGCAGCCAAGCCTCACGACCGTCCGGCAACCGGTGGAGGAGATCGGCCGAACGGTCCTCGACCTGATCTCGGACGCCCCGGACTCCATCTCGCAGACCATACGGATCCAACCCGAGCTCGTCGTCGGTGAGTCCAGCCCGGTCCAGCCATGACCTGAGCCTCCTTCTCGCCCTGGCCATCCCGGCCCGCCACCCGCCGGTCGTTCCGGCGGCTGCTCGATGGTGGTCTGCTCAGAGCAGGACGACGGTGCGGTTCCCATGGAGGACGACGCGGCCCTCGCAGTGCCACTTGACGGCGTTCGACAGTGCCCGGCACTCGGTGTCGCGGCCGGCCGCGACGAGGTCCTCGGGCCCGAAGGAGTGGTCGACCTCGCGTACCTGCTGCGAGATGATCGGCCCCTCGTCGAGCTCGCTGCTGACGTAGTGCGCCGTCGCGCCGACCGTCTTGACCCCGCGCTCCCAGGCCTGGTGGTAGGGCTTGGCACCCTTGAAGCTCGGCAGGAACGAGTGGTGGATGTTGATCGCCCGGCCGGTCAGCTGGGTCGTCAGGTCGTCGCTGAGGATCTGCATGTAGCGCGCGAGCACGACGAGCTCGACCTCGAACCGGTCGACGAGCTCGAGCAGCCGCGCCTCCGCCCCGGGTTTGGTCGCGGCGGTGACCGGCACGTGGAAGAACGGGATGCCGTGCCACTCCACGAGCGCCCGGTGGTCGGGGTGGTTCGAGACCACCGCCACGATCTCGGCCGGCAGCTCGCCGATCCGCGACCGGAAGAGCAGGTCGTTGAGACAGTGCGCGAACTTCGAGACCATGACGAGGACCCGCCGCTTCGCCGAGGCCTCCCGCAGCTCGAAGCGCATCGTATGCCGTGTCGCCAGGACCGCGAACGCCGCGCGGAGGGCGTCAACGCCAGGGTCCTCCTGGTCCTCGGCGATGGCGAAGTGCACCCGGAGGAAGAAGTGGCCGCCCCGGTTGTCGTCGAACTGCTTGAGCTCGCGGATGTCACCGTGGTGCTCGAGCAGGAAGCCGGTGACGGCGTGGACGAGGCCCGGAGCCTCCGGGCAGTCGAGCGTCAGCACGTAGCCCGCCCCGGCCGATGGACCCGCTGTGCTCATCCCACTGCTCATCCCACTGCCCATCCCACTGCTCATCCCGATGCACCTCTCTGTGCGTAGCTCGACAGTCGGCGTCGTGACGCCGCCTCAACACTCGATGACGTTGACGGCGAGGCCACCTCGCGACGTCTCCTTGTACTTGATCTTCATGTCGGCGCCGGTCTCGCGCATCGTCTTGATGGCCTGGTCCAGGCTCACCCGGTGCTCCCCGTCGCCCTGCCGGGCGAGCCGGGCGGCGTTGACGGCCTTGACCGACGCGATCGCGTTGCGCTCGATGCACGGGATCTGCACCAGTCCCCCGACCGGATCGCAGGTGAGTCCGAGGTTGTGCTCGATGCCGATCTCCGCGGCGTTCTCGACCTGCTCCGGGGTGCCGCCGAGCACGGCACACAGGCCGGCTGCGGCCATGGAGCAGGCCGACCCGACCTCGCCCTGGCACCCCACCTCGGCGCCCGAGATCGAGGCACCGAGCTTGAAGAGGATGCCGACGGCAGCCGCGGTGAGGAGGAACTCGACGACGCCGTCGTCGTCAGCCCCGTCGACGAAGCGGGTGTAGAAGTGCAGCACAGCCGGGATGACGCCGGCCGCCCCGTTGGTCGGCGCGGTGACGATGCGGCCGCCCGAGGCGTTCTCCTCGTTGACCGCGAGCGCGTAGAGGTTGACCCACTCCATGGCCCACAGCGGGTCACGGCCGCCAGTCCCCTCACGACGCAGCGCGTCGGCCTCCTGCTGGCGCAGCCGCTCGCGGAGCTCGGGCGCACGCCGCCGCACCTTGAGCCCGCCGGGCAGGGTCTGCTCGGCGCGGGTGCAGCCGCTCTCCACGCACTCCTGCATGACGTCCCACAGGTGCAGCAGCCGCGCGCGAACCTCGCTCTCGGGCCGCCACGAGCGCTCGTTGGCCATCATGACGCCGGCGATCGACAGCCCCGACTCCCGGCAGCGCGCCAGCAGCTCGGCCCCGGTCGTGAAGGGGTGGGGCACCGGTGTCTCGTCGACGACGACGCGGTCGGCGCCGACCGCCTGCTCGTCGACGACGAAGCCGCCGCCGACGGAGTAGAAGGTGCGCTCGCGCAGTGACCGGCCGGTGTCGTCGAAGGCCTCGAAGGTCATGCCGTTCGGGTGGGCGGGCAGCGCCTTGCGGCGGTGCATGACCAGGTCGGTGTCCGGGTCGAAGCCGATGCGGTGATCGCCGTTGAGGGCGATCTTGCGGTCGGCACGGACCGCCTCGACCCGCTCGACGGCGTGCGCGGTGTCGACGGTCTCGGGGTCCTCACCCTCCAGGCCCAGCACGACCGCACGGTCGGACCCGTGGCCGTGGCCCGTGGCCCCGAGCGAGCCGTAGAGCTGGGCCTCGACCCGCGCCGTGCGGTCGAGCAGCCCCGACTCGGCCAGCCCGGCGGCGAACCGCCGGGCTGCCCGCATCGGGCCGACCGTGTGGGAGGAGGACGGGCCGATCCCCACGGAGAACAGGTCGAGGGCGCTGAGAGCCATCAGCGGTACTCGCGCATCCCGTCGAGGAGCCAGCGCACCACGTGGGTGGCGAACGAGGCCCGGGGCAGGACCCGCCAGGTCTCCTCGCCCGTGCGCCACAGGATGACGCCGGTCGAGTCGAGGAGCGTCGCGACGGCCTGTCCGACCGCAAAGGCCCGGGGGTGCAGGTCGAGCTCGCAGCTCTTCTGCAGCACCGAGAGCGCGCGCGGCCCGGAGAGCTCGAGGGTCGTGCGGTTCGCGGACACGTCCACGACCTGCCCCGGCTCGCCGGCCACGGCCTCGGCCAGCTCGCCCACCCACACCTCCGGGGAGACGCCGCTGTCGGCCTCGTCGGGACCGACGGCGAGCATCTCGTCCGGCGAGAGCCACAGGACGGCGACCCCGTTCCCGTCCGCAGCGCCGGCGACCTCGCCCGCCCGGGTCGGGAGGGAGAGCCCGAGAGCGGCGCCGAGGGCCTGCGCCGTGCGGCTGCCCGACGACGCGCGCACCGCGACCTGGGTCAGGAACGGCACCTCGCGCAGCTGCACCGCCTCCCCAGAGCCGGCACGCATCTCGTCCACGAGGTCGTGGGCCGGACTGCGCCGGTGGGCGAGGACCCGCGCCCGCGCCGCGGCGACGCCGGGGGAGGAACCGCCGATCGAGGAACCTCCGCCCAGCGAACCGCCGGCCTCCGTGTCGCGCTCGTCCATGGTCAGTGTGCTGTCAGCCATCTCGCTTGGCTCCTTCCGAGTCGTAGAGCACCGCGTCGGCCACCTCGACCTCGGCGAAGCGTCCGGAGAAGGACGCGATGAGGGTCTGGCCGATCCGGTCACGGCCGCCCTTGACGAGCGCCAGGCCGAACGAGCGGCCGAGCGCCTGGGAGTGGTAGCTCGACGTCACGTGGCCGAGCATGGGGATCGGCTTCCCGGGCAGGCCCTCCCCCGTGTAGTCGCCGAGCGCGTCGCGTTCGACGAGCTGGGCGCCCTCGGGGAGCCGCAGCGACCGGTCGACGGGCAGCACGCTGACGAGCTGCTTGCGTCCCTCGGCGTGGTGCGAGGCCCGCGAGTAGGAGCGGTTGCCGATGAAGTCCTTCGTCTTGGAGACGATCCAGTCCATCCCGAGGTCCTGAGGCGCCACCGTCCCGTCGGTGTCCTGACCGACGATCGGGTAGGCCTTCTCGGCGCGGAGCACGTGCATCGTCTCGGTGCCGTAGGGCGTGATGTCGAGGTCGGCGCCGGCCTCGGCGACGTCCTCCCACACCTTGAGGCCGTACCACGTCGGCACGTTGATCTCGAAGGCGAGCTCACCGGAGAAGGTGATCCGGCAGATCCGGGCGGGGATGCCCGAGGCGAGCTCGGTCTCCCGGAACTCCATGAAGCCGAAGCCCTCCTTCGACACGTCGAGGCCGGGCGCCATCCGGGCGATGACCTCACGCGACTTCGGACCGACCACGGCGATCGTGGCCCACTGCTCGGTCACCGAGGTGCAGACGACGTCGAGGTCGGGCCACTCGGTCTGCGACCACTCCTCGAGCCACTCGAGCACCCGGGCCGCGCCGCCGGTCGTCGTCGTCGCGAAGTAGCGGTCCTCCTCGAGGCGCAGCACGACACCGTCGTCGAAGACCATGCCGTCGGGCTTGCACATGACGCCGTAGCGCGCCTTGCCGACCCCAAGCGTCTTGAACGCGTTGGTGTAGATGCGGTTCAGGAACTCGCCGGCGTCGGCGCCGCGGATCTCGATCTTGCCCAGGGTCGTCGCGTCCATGAACGCGACGCCCTCGCGGGCGGCCCGGCATTCTCGGGCGACCGCGGCGTCCATGTCCTCGCCGGGGCGGGGGTAGTACCACGGCCGCTTCCACTGGCCGACGTCCTCGAAGAGGGCGCCGTGCTCGACGTGCCAGGGGTGGATCGGCGTCGTGCGTGCGGCGTCGAAGAGCTCCCCGCGCGAGCGTCCGGCGAGGGCCACGAACGCCACGGGCGTGAACGGAGCGCGGAACGTCGTGTTGCCGATCGTCCCCGGCGTCGGGTTCGCCGCACCGGCATTGCGTATGCCGTCACGCGGGCTCCCGGCGCCGAGCGCACCCTCGTCCTGGCCGGGCTGTCCGGGCGGGATGGCGCGGGCGTCGTCACCGGTCAGCACGCGGGTGAGCAGGCCGATGGCGTTGACGGCCCCGATCTTGCCCTGGTCGACACCCGTGCTGATCGAGGTGTAGCGCTTGACGTGCTCCACCGAGCGCATGCCGGCGCCGGTGGCGCGCAGCACGTCGGCCGCGGTGTTGTCGCGCTGCGGGTCCACGAAGTGGGTCGCGTAGCTGCCGTCGCGGCCCTCCACGAGCCACAGCTGGCGGGTGCGCCCGGCACGGGCCACGCGCTCCTCGTCGACGGCACCGACGTCGAGCGGGCTCGCGCCGCTGTCGTCGTCGGGCTCGAACCCCGCGGCCGCAGCCGCCGCACGCCCGGCCGCGCCACCCTCGACGAGGCAGCCCTCGGTCCAGTAGGTGCCACGGACGGCGCCGGCCAGGTGCTGTGCCGCGACCGGAGCCGTCGGCACGAAGCCGGCGAGGTCGTCGTCCCAGTGCAGGGCGCCCTGACGCTGGCTGTGCAGGCTGACGTTGGGCGTCCACCCGCCGGAGACCGCGACGAGATCGCAGGCCACCCGCTCGGGGGCGCCGACGCGGTTGCCCTCGTCGTCGAGTTGAGCCAGCCACACGGCCTCGACGGCTTCCTCACCGTCGACGCCGATGACGGCCGAGCCGGTCCGGACCGCGATGCCGGCGGCGCTAGCCGCGGCCGCGACGGCCTCGCTCGCTCCCTCGTCGCGGGCGTCGACGACCTGCACCCGGGCACCGGCCTGGAGCAGCGCGTGGGCGGTGGCGTAGCCCGAGTCGTTCGTGGTGAAGACGACGGCGTCGCGACCCGGCACGGCGGCATACCGGCCGATGTACGCGGACACCGCGGAGGCGAGCATGACGCCGGGGACGTCGTTGTCGGCGAAGACGATCGGGCGCTCGAAGGCTCCCGTGGCCAGCACGACCTGACGGGCGGTGACGTGCCACACGCGCTGGCGGGACACCCCGTCACGGGCCTGAGCGGTCAGGTGCTCGGCACGCTTCTCGACTGCGATGAGATAGTTGTTGTCGTAGCTGCCGAAGGCAGTTGTCCGGGTCAGGACCGTCACCTCCGGAGCGGCCTCGAGCTCGGCCGCGACGTGCTCGACCCAGCTCTCGGCCCGCTCACCGTCGACGAGGGCGTCCGGCTGGGAGACCAGGCTGCCGCCGAGACGGAAGTCCTGCTCGAAGAGGACGACCCGGGCCCCGGTGGCGGCGGCCTCACGGGCCGCGGCCAGGCCGGCCGGCCCCGCACCGACGACGGCCACGTCGGCGTGGACGTGCATCTTGTCGTACTCGGCGGGATCGGGTCGCTGGTCGAGCACCCCGATGCCGTCGAGCAGCTTCAGGTCGAGGCCGGGGACCAGCTCGAGCGTGGTGGCGGGCAGCATCGACTCGTCGTGCTCGCCCTTGACGAGGACGAAGGCGTTGGGCTCCTCGACCCCGGCTGACAGGATGCCGCGCGGGCGGCGCCGGTAGATCGAGTCACCGACGCGCAGCCGGCCGTTCGCGACGAGCGCCGAGGCGACGGTGTCGCCGGCGAAGCCCGTCACCGGGGTGCCGTCGACGACGACCTCGATCGGCGTGGACCGGTCGATCGTGCCGCCGGACTCGAGGCGCTGGGGCTGGTTGGCTCCCATGGTCAGGCTCCCTTGCTGAGGTCGGGTCGGGGCTCGTCCAGGCCGTAGACCCGGGCGATCTGGTAGGTGCGGGTGTCACGCACCGCGTTGAACCACTTGCGGCAGCCGGCCGAGTGGACCCAGCGCTCCGCATACGCGCCCTTGGGGTTGTCGCGATAGAAGAGGTACTGCGCCCACTCCTCGTCGGTGAGGGCGTGCGGGTCCTCGGGGTAGGCGACGTGGGCCTGGCCGCCGTAGCCGTACTCGGTCTCGGGCCGGGGCCCGCAGTTCGGGCAGTCGATGATGAGCATCGTGTCGTCCTTTCGATGCGTGGGCGGTCAGTGGGCCACGGCGGCTGCGCCGTGCTCGTCGATGAGGGCGCCGGTGACGAAGCGGTCGAGGCCGAACCCGCGGTTCAGCTCGTGCGGCTCGTCGGTGGCGATGGTGTGCGCGTAGGCGAAGCCGGCACCCGGCACGGCCTTGAAGCCGCCGGTGCCCCAGCCGCAGTTGACGTACATGCCGTCGACCGGGCTGCGGCCCATGACCGGGGAGGCGTCCATCGTCACGTCGACGATGCCGCCCCAGGTGCGCAGCAGGTGGGCGCGCGAGAAGGCGGGGAACAGCTCGACCGCCGCCGACATCTGGTGCTCGATGACGTGGAAGGAGCCGCGCTGACCGTAGCCGTTGTAGGAGTCGATGCCGGCGCCCATGACGAGCTCGCCCTTGTGCGCCTGCGAGACGTAGACGTGCACGTGGTTCGACATGACGACCGTCGGGTGGATGATCTCGTGCAGCTCGGAGACCAGGGCCTGCAGCGGGTGCGACTGGATCGGCACCCGGAACCCCGCGAGCTCGGAGAGCACCGAGGTGTGGCCGGCGGCGCAGAGCGCCACCTTACCGGCGTTGATCCGGCCCCGGCTCGTCTCGACGGCGGTCACCCGGTCGCCGTCCATGACGAAGCCGGTCACCTCGCAGTTCTGGATGATGTCGACCCCCAGCTCGCTGGCCCGGCGGGCGTAGCCCCACGCGACCCAGTCGTGCTTGGCGATGCCGGCGCGCGGCTGGTAGGTGCCGCCCATGACGGGGTAGCGGATGTCGTCGCCGATGTTGATGATCGGGCACAGCTCCTTCACCTGCTGCGGGTCGACCCACTCGGCGTCGACGCCGTTGAGCCGGTTCGCCTCGACGCGGCGCACCGAGTCGCGCACGTCCTGCAGCGTGTGGGCGAGGTTGAGCACCCCGCGCTGGGAGAAGAAGACGTCGTAGCCCAGCTCGTCCTCGAGCCCCTCCCACAGCTTGAGGGAGTGCTCGTAGATCGCGGCCGACTCGTCCCACAGGTAGTTCGACCGGATGATCGTGGTGTTGCGGGCCATGTTGCCGCCGGCGATCCAGCCGCGCTCGAGGACCGCGACGTTGGTGATGCCGTGGTTCTTGGCGAGGTAGTAGCCCGTCGCCAGGCCGTGCCCGCCGGCGCCGACGATGATCACGTCGTAGCTGCTCTTGGGCTCGGGGTTGGCCCAGAGGAAGTCGGGGTGCTCGGGGAGCTCACGCTGGTTCATCGTCACTGTCCCTCGTCGAGGTTCGGGTTGAGGTTCGGGTGGAGGTTCGGGTAGAGCGGGAAGCGGGCGGCGAGGTCGTCGACGCGGGCCCGCAGGGAGCCGCGCGCCTCCTCCGAGCCGTCGCCGGCGAGCGCGGTCGCGATGATGTCGGCGACCTCGGTGAAGGCGCCCTCGTCGAAGCCGCGGGTGGCCAGCGCCGGCGTACCGATGCGCAGGCCGGAGGAGACCATCGGGGGCCGCGGGTCGAAGGGCACGGCGTTGCGGTTGACCGTGATGCCGATGGAGTGCAGCAGGTCCTCGCCCTGCTGGCCGTCGAGCTCGGAGTGCCGCAGGTCGACGAGGACGAGGTGGACGTCGGTGCCGCCGGTCAGCACGCTGATGCCCTTGGCGGCGACGTCCGGCGCGGTCAGGCGGTCGGCGAGGATCGCGGCCCCCGCGAGGGTGCGCTGCTGCCGGTCGCGGAACTCGTCGGTGGCGGCGACCTTGAAGGCGACGGCCTTGCCGGCGATGACGTGCTCGAGCGGGCCGCCCTGCTGGCCGGGGAAGACGGCCGAGTTGATCTTCTTGGCGATGTCGGCGTCGTTGGTGAGGATGATGCCGCCGCGCGGGCCGCCGAGCGTCTTGTGGGTCGTCGAGGAGACGACGTGCGCGTGCGGCACCGGCGAGGGGTGCAGCCCGGCCGCGACGAGGCCGGCGAAGTGCGCCATGTCGACGAAGAGGTACGCGCCGGCCTTGTCGGCGATCCGGCGGAACTCGGCGAAGTCCAGCTGCCTCGGGTAGGCCGACCACCCGGCGACGATCATCCGCGGCCGGTGCTCGAGGGCGAGCCGCTCGACCTCCGCCATGTCGATCACGTGGGTGTCCTCGCAAACGCCGTAGGCCGCGACCTTGTAGAGCCGGCCCGAGAAGTTGAGGCGCATGCCGTGCGTCAGGTGGCCACCGTGAGCCAGGTCGAGGCCGAGGATGGTGTCGCCGGGGCGGAGCAGCGCGTGCATGACCGAGGCGTTGGCCTGTGCCCCGGAGTGCGGCTGGACATTCGCGAACTCGGCACCGAAGAGCGCCTTGACCCGCTCGATCGCGAGCGACTCGATGACGTCGACGTGCTCGCAGCCGCCGTAGTAGCGCCGGCCGGGGTAGCCCTCGGCGTACTTGTTCGTCAGCACCGAGCCCTGCGCCTGCATGACCGCGACCGGTGCGAAGTTCTCCGACGCGATCATCTCGAGCGTCCCCTGCTGGCGACGCAGCTCCGCGTCGATGGCCGAGGCGATGGCGGGGTCGAGGTGCGCGAGCTCGGTGTCGAGGGTCGACGGGGCAGTGGTGACCTGGGACATGGGCCCTCCGTGCGTTGATATGACTGTCGTCGATGACTGATATATCATCGGTCCGGCAATAGTATGTCTGTCGTGGGACCCCGTCAACGGTCAGTTCCACCCCGTCACCGCCAGCTTCACCACCGCTTCACCACCAGCTTCCCCACCGGCTTCACCGCGACCCAGGAGGACCTGTCATGGCTGCAGAGGCGTCCGCACTGCCCTACGGCTCACTGGCCGAGCAGGCCTACCACGTGCTCCGCGACCGTCTCGTCATGCTCGACATCGCTCCCGGGGCCCCGATCAACGAGGGGCGGCTCGCCGGCGAGCTCGGCATCGGGCGCACCCCCATCCGCGAGAGCCTCAAGAAGCTCGAGCTCGACCACCTCGTCGTGTCCTATCCGCGGCGCGGCACCTTCGCCACGCAGGTCGACATCACCGACCTCGCCGAGATCTCGGAGATGCGGCAGGTCCTCGAGCCGCTCGCCGCCCGCCGGGCCGCCCTGCTGGCCCGCGTCGACCTGCGCGCCGAGCTCGCGGCCAAGGCCGAGCAGATCGCCTCGATGGGCAGCGAGCCCGACGACCGGCGCCTCATGGAGTACGACATCGACGTCCACCGCCTGATCTACCGCGCCGCAGAGAACCCACACCTCGAGGAGACCCTCGTGCGGCTCGACAACCTCGCCACTCGCATCTGGTGCCTCGTGCTCGAGCGCCTCCCGTCCGTGTCGGAGCACATCAAGGAGCACGTCGCCCTGCTCGAGGCAATCGTGGCCAAGGACGCCGACCGCGCGGCCGAGCTCGCCGGGGAGCACGTCACCCACTTCGAGGCAGCCATCCGCGCCGTGCTCTGACGCGATGAGCGGGTGACCGGCCGGCTCGTGCGCATTCTCCCGGGCTCGGGCGGGTCAGCCGCGGGCGTCGTCGCGCAGCTGGGCGCCGCCGCGCACGAGCCGCACCGCGAGGGAGAGTGCGGCGAGCTGACCGCGACCGCGCGGGTCGCCGCCGAGGGCCTGGAAGATCCGGCGCAGCCGCTTGTGCAGCGACTGCCGCTCGAGGAAGAGCACCTGGGCCGACTCCGTGGCGTTGCAGCCCGTCGAGAGCCAGACGTCGAGGGTGCGCACCAGGTCTCCCCCGTGGCGCTGGTCGAGACGGACCAGCTCCCCCAGCGTCTCCTCGACGAGCGCGTCGACGACGCCCCGGGACAGCGACCGCTCGGCCATCCGCTCGACGAGGAAGTCCGAGGCGTCGTAGACGGCGTCGGGCCACTTCGCGGACCGGCCGAGCCGCCAGGTGGTGCGGGCCTCGGCGAGCGAGAAGGCCGCCTGCCGGACGGTCGGGGCCGTGGGCCCGAGCGCCCCGGTGAGCCCCGTCCCCGCCCCGGCCGAGCGCAGCGCTGCGAGCGCCTCGGCCCGCTCGGCGTGGGTCGCGGCGCGGAGCGGCATGAGGATGTCGAGCCAGTCGCCGTGGGCGACGACGAGCGTCGAGGGCAGGGCCCGGCGCGTGCGTTGCTCGGTGTCGACGTGCCCCTCCGCCGGACGCCGCACCACCGCCATGGCCAGGGGATGTTCGGGGTCGATCCCGCCCGCCTGGCTGAGCTCGATGAGCCGCTCGCCGCCGCCGCCGGCGCCGATCAGTCGGAGCAGCTCGTCCTCGGCGACGCGGACCAGGCTCGGGCGGCTGTGGCGGGCGAGCGCCAGCGAGACGATGCTGCGGACCCGGGTCAGCACCGTCTCCAGCGTCTCGAGGTCCGCGTCCGCGCCGCCGACGAGCTCGAGGTGGGCCACGCCGATCCCGTTCACGGCGAGCTCGGCCGCCCGGCGGTCGGCGTCCTCCTCCGGCTCCGGGCCGGCGGCCCCCAGCAGCCCTCCCCTGGTGTCGAGCACCCGGACGTGGACGCCCAGCGCGTCGGCGACCTGCTCCAGCAGCGGCTCGAGGGCCGTGCCCGAGCTGGCCATGCGCTCGGTGAGCGCCTGCGAGAGCTGGTCGGCGGCCCGCAGAGCGGCCACCTGCGCCGACACGATGCGGCGGTTGACCTCCTCGGCGACCTCGACGAAGGGGACCACCTGTCGCAGCTCGATGAGCGGCAGCCCGGCTGCATCGGCCGCCGCCATAAGCTCGGGCGGCAGGTGGCGCCCGCTCCCGGCGGTCTCGACGGCGAGCGCCGCGACGCCGCGTGATGCCAGGCTCCAGACGTACTCCGCCTGCGCTGCCGGCTTCAGGGCGAGCAGCGCCGTGCCACCGGTGAGGAGCAGCTCGCCGCCGGAGAGCAGCGGGGCGATCTCGAGCACCTCGCTCGAGTGCACCCACCGCACCCGGGCACGCGACACCGTGCGGGCGCCGGCGACGACGGCGGGCGAACCGGCGGCCAGGACGCCACCGGCGAGGATCTCGCTCAAACGGAGGGACATGACCGAACCGAGCTCGAATGCGGTGGCTGAGCTGATGACTGCGCCGTCCTCATGGGTGACACTCTGTCACCCGAGGATGTGCCCACAGGCGACACCACGCGGCTGACGGTGACGGGAGGGAGAACCTAGCGTTGACGCCAGCCGGCAAGCCATCCGCAGGGGAACCACCCGAGAAAGCAGTCCCCACATGAGCCTTTCAACGCACAGCCACTCGGAAGACGTCACGCAGACCGTCGAGGACGTGCTGCAGCCCGTTCCGGAGTCAGCCCGGACCACGAAGCTCTCCGGTCAGTTCTGGATCTGGGCCGGCGCCAACGTCGCGCCGATCAACTGGATCCTCGGAGCCCTCGGCATCGGCCTGGGCCTCGGCCTCTGGGACACCATGATCGTGCTGGTCATCGGCAACGTCATCGGCATGGTCGGCTTCGGCTTCTTCGTCCTGCTCGGCCAGAAGACCGGAGCGACGGGCATGCTCCTCGCCCGCGGCGCCTTCGGCCGCCGGGGCGCCTACCTGCCGGCCGCCATCCAGGCCGTCGTCGCCGTCGGCTGGTCGGCGGTGAACACGTGGGTCATCCTCGACCTCGTCATGGCGCTCTTCGGCATGATCGGCTGGGTCGACCCGGCGCAGTCGAACCTGCCGTGGAAGATCGCCATCGCCGCCGTGATCATGAGCATCCAGGTGGCCATCTGCTACCGCGGCTACAGCGCCATCGCGAAGTTCGAGCGCATCACGATGCCGCCCACCCTGCTCGTCCTCGTCGCCATGTCGGTCATCGCCTGGACCAAGCTGCCGATCCAGTGGAGCTACGCCGGCCCCGCCGGGCACGTGCTGCAGGGCGGCGAGCGCATCGCCGCGATGTCCGGGATCATGACGGTCATCGGGATCGGCTGGGGCATCGGCTGGTTCACCTACGCACCGGACTACTCGCGCTTCGTGTCGTCGAGCGTGCCGAAGGTGAAGCTGTATGCCGCCTCCGTCCTCGGCCAGTTCCTGCCCGTCGCGTGGCTGGGCCTGCTCGGCGCGAGCCTCGCGACGATCAGCGGGTCGGTGGACCCGGGCCAGCTCGTCGTCAAGAGCTTCGGGGTGCTGGCGATCCCGGTGATCCTGCTCGTCATCCACGGCCCGATCGCGACGAACATCATCAACCTCTACACCTTCGGCGTCGCCTTCCAGGCGCTGGACGTGCGGATCTCGCGCAAGCGCCTGTCCCTGCTCGTCGGGATGCTGTCGATGGCGGCGGTCGTGCTGTTCCTCTTCGCCGGCGACTTCGCGACGCTGCTCGACAACTGGCTCGGCACGATCGTGGCCTGGGTCGCCACGTGGGGCGGCATCATGGCGGTCCACTACTACGGCTTCGAGCGGCGCCACCACAGCTTCGACTACCTGTTCCTCAGCCCGCGCGACACGCGCCTGAAGTCCGTCAACACCGCGGCGCTGGTGGCCTTCGTCGCCGGACTCGTCATGACGTGGATGTTCATGTACGGCTCGCTGCCGATCTTCCAGGGCCCGATCGCGACCGCGATGGGTGGCGTCGACCTCTCCTGGCTGGCAGGCACGCTCACCTCCGGCACCGTCTACTTCGCGCTGGGCTACCCCCGCTTCCGGGCCCGCATCCACGCCGGCGTTCCTATCGGGATCCGGTCCGACGTCAGCGACGAGGACTACCTGCGTGACCACGGTGACGCGTGCGAGCACCAGCGTCCCGGCACGACGACCGAGCCCGCGGCACCTGCCGCGCTCGGGTCCACGGCGGCCACGGATCCCGCGAGCGCCGCGCCGTCGACCACGCCCGCCCTGTCCTGAACCCTCGCGTCACTCGGCGGGGTGGGGAGACCGTCCCCATCCCGCCGTTCCCGTCCCCACTCCCATCTCCTTCCGTCCCCTGCGGCACCGACGCCGCCCACCAGCCCAGGAGCAGCCATGCCCACCACCGTCCTCATGGAGGAGCTCGACGCCTTCACCTACCGCGAGCGCATCGCTCGCGGCGCCCCCGTCGTCGTGCCCGTCGGCGCGATCGAGCAGCACGGTCCCCACCTGCCGATGAACACCGACGTCGTGCTGGCCCAGGCGATGAGCCGCCGGCTGGCCGAGGCCGTGGACGGCATCGTGGCGGCACCGGTCGTCTACGGCTACAAGTCGCAGCAGCGCTCCGGCGGTGGGAACCACCTCGGGGGCACGACGAGCCTCGACGCGACGACGGTCATCTCGATCGCGCGCACCCTGACGCTCGAGTTCGCCCGCCACGGCGCGCGACAGGTCGTCTTCCTCAACGGCCACTTCGAGAACTACCAGTTCCTCTACGAGGGGGCGGAGCAGGCCACCGCCCAGCTCGCCCAGCGGGGGGAGGACGTCTCGGCCCTGCTCCTCTCCTACTGGGACTTCGTCGACGACGACACGATCGAGCAGATCTACCGCGGGTCCTTCCCCGGCTGGGACGTCGAGCACGGCGGCGTCCTCGAGACCTCGCTCATGCTGCACCTGCACCCGGAGCTCGTCCACCTCGACCGCGTCATCGACCTGCCGCCGGCCCGGCTCCCCCGCTACGACCGGCTGCCGGTGCGGCCCGAGCTGACGCCCGGCTCGGGGTGCCTGTCCTCGGCCGCCTCGGCATCCCCGGAGGCAGGGCACCTGCTCCTCGAGCGCACCTCGTCGGCGCTCGCGGCCGCAATCCGCGAGGAGCTCGCCCTTGGCCTCCCGACCGCCAGGAGCGCCGACCTCACGACCGTCTGACCTCTCCGTCCGACACCTCAGCGGCAGCCCCGGACCACCGGGGCTGCCGCTGTCGTATGCCGTGTACCCGACGTCCCGGTCGCACGCCGTATGCCGTATGCCGGGGGCTCGGTCAGCCCGCGCCGCCGAGCCGGCGGGAGATCTCGTCGGCCGCCGCCCGGGCGCGCTCCCCCAGCTGCGCCGCCCCCGGCTCGGTCACCCGGTAGGCCGGCGCCGCGACGAGCACGGCCGCGACCGTCTCGCCGCGGTGGTCGCGCACGGGGGACGCGACGCCCACCTCGTCGTCGGACGTCAGACGGTAGTTGACGGCATACCCACGCTCGAGGGCCCGGGAGAGCTCGGCGACGTACGCGTCCACCGGCATCGCGAGCAGCGGCACCGACCCGCTGGCGGCGACGACCCGGGCGACCACCTCGTCGTGGGGCAGGTCGGCCAGGAAGACCTGGACCGAGGCGCTCTCGAAGGTGTCGTAGCGGGTGCCCAGCGGGTTGGTGTGCTTGATCTGCTGGGCGCTCGGGACCTGCTCGACGGTCACCGCGTCGCGCCCGCTCCACACCACGAGAGCGGTCGTCTCGCTCGTCTGCTCGGCGAGGTCGCGCAGGACGGGCAGCGCCGCTCTCCGGACGTCGAGGTCGGCCAGCAGCGAGCCGGCGATGGAGAGCAGGCCGAGGCCGAGGCGGTACTTGCGGCTCTGGGGGTCGCGCTCGACCACCTGCTCCTTCTCGAGGGTGGCGAGGATCCGCGACACGCTCGACTTGTGCAGGCCGACCCGGGCGGCGATCTCCGTCACGCCCTGCAGCGGCTGGTCGACGGTGAAGCAGCGCAGCACCTGGATCACCGTGACGATGACCGAGCTGCCTTTGTTCTCAGGCGTTTCCGTACGGGCCTCGCGGCGGCTCGCCACCATCTGCCTGCTCTCCTCACCGGGGTCGGGACGCGGACAGCGCGGTGCGGCCGGAGGGCTGCCCGCCCCCGGCCGCACCGCGCACCTGCTGCTCAGTCGACGATGTTGTGCTCGGGGCCGAACGGGAACTTCGTGATGTTCTCGGCGCCGTCCTCGCCGACGACGAGGATATCGTGCTCGCGGTAGCCACCGGCTCCAGGCAGACCGTCGGCCACGGTGATCATCGGCTCCATCGAGACGACCATGCCCGGCTCGAGCACGGTGTCGATGTCCTCGCGCAGCTCGAGGCCCGCCTCGCGGCCGTAGTAGTGCGACAGCACCCCGAAGGAGTGCCCGTAGCCGAAGGTGCGGTTGGGCAGGAGGCCGTAGCCGATGTAGATCTCGTTGAGCTCGGCGGCGATGTCCTTGCAGACGGCGCCGGGCTTGATGAGCTCGAGGCCGCGGCGGTGCACCTCGACGTTGATGTTCCACAGCTCGAGCGAGCGCTCGTCGGGCTGCCCGAGGAAGAGCGTGCGCTCGAGGGCCGTGTAGTAGCCGGAGGTCATCGGGAAGCAGTTGAGCGAGAGGATGTCGCCGCGCTGCAGCTTGCGGGTGGTGGCCCAGTTGTGGGCGCCGTCGGTGTTGATGCCGGACTGGAACCACACCCAGGTGTCGCGGATCTCCGAGTCGGGGAAGGTGCGGGCGATCTCGTGGACCATCGCCTCGGTGCCGATGAGGGCCACCTCGTACTCGCTGATGCCCTCACGGATGGCGGCCTTGATGGCCTCGCCGCCGAGGTCGCCGATGCGGGCGCCGTGCTTGATGACCTCGATCTCCTCGGCCGACTTGACCATCCGCTGGCGCATGGCGTCCTGGGCGACGTCGACGAGCTCGACGCCGTCGAAGACGCCCTGCAGCTTGGCGTGCGCATCCAGGGAGAGGGTGTCGAACTCGACGCCGAGGCGCTGGGGCGTGATGCCGCGCTGGGCCAGGGCCTCGTGGACGCCGTGCTGGAAGTTGTCGCGGCGCCAGTCGGTGTAGACGATGTTCTCCCCGTAGCTGCGGCGCCACGGCATACCCGCGTCGATGTTGGCGGTGACGGTCACCTGGTCGTCGGGCGTGACGACGAGGGCGTAGGAGCGGCCGAAGTAGGTGAAGAGGAAGTCCGAGTAGTACTTGATGCCGTGGTACGACGTGAGCACGACGGCGTCGAGCTCCTTCGCGGCCATGATCGAGCGAAGGCCCGCGAGCCGGCGCTCGAACTCGGCGTCCGAGAAGGTCAGCGGGACCTTGGCACCGTTGTGCAGGACCTTGAGTCGCTCCAGTTCGCTGACGGAGGTGACGGGGGTGGCGAGCGCGGACATGTGGAACCTTTCCGTTGGGGTGGTCTTGAGGGTGGTGGGGCTGGTGCGAGGGGTCACTCGTGGTCACTCATGGCGCAGCGGCCGGCGGCTCGTCTCACGGGCGTACGCCACGGCGACGAGGGAGACCAGGGCAGCGGCCATGAGGTAGAAGGCGGGGGCGAGGTCGCTCCCGGTCCTGGCGATCAGCAGGGTCGCGACGAACGGGGCGGTGCCGCCGAAGAGCGCGTTCGAGAGGTTGAAGCTGACGGCGAACCCGCTGTAGCGGTTCTTCGTCGGGAAGAGCTCGGCCAGGAAGCTGGGCAGCGTGCCGTCGTTGAGCGTCAGCATCCCCCCGAGCCCGACCATGACGAGCAGGATGACGGCGAAGTTGTCGGTGTTGAGCAGCATGAAGGCCGGGACGGTGAGCAGGATGAAGAGCACCGAGGCCGTGAGCAGGACTCGCCTGCGCCCGAACCGGTCCGAGGCGACCCCGGTCAGCAGGATGAAGCCGATGTAGGTGACGAGGGCGATCGTCGTCGCGAGGTAGGACCGGGTCGCGTCGAGGCCGATCTGCTCGCTGAGGTAGGTCGGCATGTAGCTGAGGATCACGTAGAAGCCGACGGCGTTGAGCAGCACGGCGCCGGTGGCGACGAGCAGCACCTTCCAGTAGTTGACGAAGAGGTCGCGAGCAGGCGCCTTGACGACGTGGTCCTCCTGCGTGAGCTCACGGAAGGCCGGCGTGTCCTCGAGCTTGGTGCGGATGAAGCGGCCGATGAGGCCCATCGGGGCGGCGAGCAGGAACGGCAGGCGCCAGCCCCAGCTGTGCAGCTGGTCGACGTCGAGCAGGCCGGTCAGCAGGGCTGCGAGCAGCGACCCGAGGAGCAGGCCGGCCGCGGTGGAGGCGGGCACGACGGCCGCGTAGAGACCGCGACGGTTGGCAGGGGCGTACTCCACGAGGAAGGCGGAGGCCCCGGCGTACTGACCGGAGGCCGAGAAGCCCTGCACGACGCGTACGACCAGCAGCAGGATGGGCGCCCAGACGCCGACGGTGGCGTAGGACGGCAGCAGGGCGATGCAGAAGGTCGCGAGCGACATGATGAGGATCGACCACGAGAGGGCCGTGCGCCGGCCGATCTTGTCGCCGAGGTGTCCCCAGACGAACCCGCCGAGGGGCCGGACGAGGAACGAGATGGCGAAGAGCGCGAAGGTCGCGAGCAGCGCCGCCTGCCGGTCGGTGTCCGGGAAGAAGACCGCAGCGATGGTGGTGGCGAGGTAGCCGTAGACGGCGTAGTCGAACCACTCGACGAAGTTGCCGATGAAGCTCGCTCCCACGACCCGGCGGCGGGTGGCGGCGCCGACTCCGGCTGGATCGGGTCTGTGCTGTCCACTGAGAGTGGGACCGAGGTCCGGGGCCACCGCTGCCACCGGTGCCGCGGGGGCCGGGGGACGAGTCGGGCTCTTCGACATGGGAACTCCAAGCGCCGGTGCGTTGCATCCGTTGCAACGCCGTTGCGCCAGTATGAACACGCGGCGAAGTGAGCGTCAAGAGTCTGACTGCGCCTTGATTCCATCCCGGGACAGGTGCGCGGGACAGTCGCGCAGGCAGGTGCGCGGGACCGCCTGCCCCTCCGGGAGCTCAGCCCGTCAGGCCGAGCGACCGGGCGCCGATGTAGAGCGCGACGAGGACCAGGAGCGTCGCGAAGGCCAGGGTGAGGTGCCGCGGGTCGGCCCGGCCGGCCACCCGCCCACCGACGAGGCTGCCGGCGATAGCAGCAGCGGTGAAGACGCCGATGAGCGCCCAGTCGAGGTGCGCCCCACCCGAGCCGATGCGGGCCGCGAGGGCGGTGGCGCTGTTGACGGCGATGACGAGCAGGGAGGTCCCCACCGCCACCGGCATCGGGAAGCCGAGGGCCAGCACGAGCGCCGGCACGAGGGCGAAGCCGCCGCCGACCCCGAAGAAGCCGGTGAGCAGGCCCACCGCCGTCGCGGTGACGACGACCTTGGCCACCCGGGGACAGGCGCAGGTGAAGGGCCGCAGCGTCAGCATCGGCTCGACGCCGAGGTCGAGCCCCTGGCCGGAGTCGCGGGGGACGCTGCGGGCGCGACGGAACATCAGGGTCGCCACGACCAGCATGAGCACGGCGAAGGCGGTGAGCAGCGTGGTCGGCCGCACCGAGGCCGACAGGGCGGACCCGGCGAGGGAGCCGGCGGTCCCGAGCACGCCGAAGAGCAGCCCCTGGCCGAAGCGGACCCGCCGGGCCCGGGCGTGCAGCACCAGGGCGATCAGCGAGGTGAGCCCGACGATGACGAGCGAGCTCGTCGTGGCCGTCCGGGGGTCCTGGCCGAGGACGTAGACGAGGGCGGGGACGGTGAGGATCGAGCCCCCACCGCCCAGCGCCCCGAGGGAGAGCCCGATGGCGATCCCCAGCGGGACGGCGATCACCATCATGGCCATTCCTCCCGTGCGTCGTCGGCTCGGCTCAGCGGCCGAACAGCCGCGACAGGAAGCCGCCGGACGCCGACTCGCTCTTGTCGTGACCGGCGCAGCGCTGGGCGGCCGGGACGTTGCGCATGACCTGGTCGACGTGCTGTCCGCAGCCGGCCCAGGTGGTCTTGCCGCAGGTCCGGCAGGTGACGGGTCGACACATGATGGTTCTCCTCAGGTGGTTCCGGCAGGTGCCGGGGATGGGTTCCGCGCAGGTCAGCGCGGCTGTCGGGAAGCGAGATGGCGTATGCCGTGTGCTCGGGCGACGAGTTCCGTTGCGTCAGTGGGCCGCTGGGACGGCGCGCTCGGATCCCGCTGCGGCTCACGGCATACAACCGTTCGATGACTGGGGACGTGCGGTCAGCACGCCGCGGCGCGGGCGAGGCTCCAGGCCCCGTAGCCGCCGAGGACGTCCGAGACATCGGCGAAGCCGCTCGCGCGCAGCAGGCTCGCACCGACCGAGCTGCGCCAGCCGCCGGCGCAGTAGACGACGACGGGTCGCGCCGGGTCCAGCTCGTCGACCCGACGGCCCAGCTCGGCCAGCGGGATGTGCCGGGCCTCGGGGAGCATCCCGGCCTCGAGCTCTCCGGCATTACGGAGGTCGACGACCTGGACGTCGCCGCCGGCGACGAGCCCGTCGACCTCGACGGCCGGGAGACGGCTGGCCCGGCCGAGCTCGTCCTGGTGCGTGAGGAAGTAGGAGTCCACGTCGGCCACGTAGCCGACCACGCGGTCGTAGCCGATCCGGGCGAAGCGGGTGGCGACCTCCTGCTCCTGCCCCTCGGGAGCGACGACGACGATCTCGTCGTCCGGGGAGAAGACCATGCCCACGGTCTCGGCCATCCGGCCGTCGACGGGCACGTTGATCGAACCACGCAGATGGGCCGCCGCGAACTCCTGCACGTCGCGGGCGTCATGCACGTGAGCGCCACGCAGCAGAGCCGCGTCGACGTCGGCAGCATCCAGGGCCGGCACGCCGACGTCCGGATCGCGAAGATCGCGGACCTGCTTGTTGAGGGTCGCGTTGTAGGCGAAATACGTTGGGGCTGGGGGCTGCCCGGCCGTGACGAGGTCGAGGAACCGCTCCTGCGTCATCGGCTGGCACGCGTAGTTGAGGCGTCGCTGCTCGCCGATGGTCGACTGCCGTTCGGTGGAGAGGTTCTTCCCGCAGGCCGAGCCGGCACCGTGCGCCGGGAAGACGCGCACGTCGTCGGGCAGGGCCATGAGCTTGTGCTGGACCGAGTCGTAGAGCATGCGCCCGAGCTCGGTGGCGGTGACGCCGACGGAGGCGAGCAGGTCTGGACGGCCGACGTCACCGATGAAGAGGGCGTCGCCGGTGAGGACGCCGTAGGCCACCTCGTCGTCGGGGTGCTCGAAGACGAGGACCGAGACGGACTCCGGCGTGTGGCCAGGCGTCGTCATGATCTCGAGGGTCACGTCGCCGAGGCTGATCCGCTCCCCATCGGCGAGGGAGCGCACCGGGAAGTCGGCAACGGCAGCCTCGCCGTAGCCGATCCAGGCGCCGGTCGCCCGGGCCAGCTCGAGGTGGCCGGAGACGAAGTCGGCGTGGAAGTGGGTGTTGACGATGCCGACGACGCTCAGACCCTGCGCCCGCGCGTCGGCGAGGTACTCCGCGACGTCGCGGCGCGGGTCGACGACGACGGCCTTGCCGGTGCTCTCGTCGGCGATGAGGTAGGACGCCTGCGAGAGGCAGTCGAGGTAGTACTGCGTGAAGATCACGGCGTGCCTCCGGGTCGGACTGGAACTCCGGACGACTGTAACAGGTACCCCCGGGGGTATGTCGAACCGTCGGGCGGCGCGGGTTCCCGGTCGCTCAGCCGGCAGCTGCGGCCGCGCAGCGGAAGCCGATGTGCGTCGTCGCCGAGTCGATCGACTGGGGAGAGCGGGCCGCAGGGCGGTAACGCAGGCAGTACTCAGGGGCGCACAGGTGCGACCCGCCCTTGAGCACGCGACGTGGCAGCAGCTCGCCGGGGGCCACCGAGCGCCGGGCCACCCCCTCCTCGGCGGCGTCGTCACCGAGGTCGTCGGGGGGCCCCGAACGGGCGAGCACTGCGGCGGTCACCGTCGGTGCGCAGCACGTCCGCTGCGGGGCCGGCCGCACCTCCGCGAGCTCCGACCGTCGTGACGGCTCCGGGGCTCCGGCACCCAGGGCATCCGCCACGTCGCGGTCCTCGCCCGTCGCGTAGAAGGTGCTCGTCCACTCCCACGTGTTGCCGATCATGTCGACGAGGCCGTAGCCGTTGGCGGGGTACGCGCCGACCGGGGAGGTCCCGGTGCTGCGGTGGGCGCCGGTGTCGAGGTACGGGAAGCGGCCCTGCCACGTGTTGGCCATGAGCCGGCCACCGGGCCGGGCCTCCTCCCCCCACGCATACGTCGTCTCCGCTCCCCCGCCACGGGCGGCGTACTCGAACTCCGCCTCCGTCGGCAGGCGACGGCCGGCCCACGCCGCGTACGCGAGGGCGTCCGCGTGGGCCACGAGCACGACCGGGTGGTCCTCGAGTCCTGCAGTGTCGGTGCCCGGCCCGCGCGGGTGGCGCCAGGAAGCACCCGGCACCCACCGCCACCACAGGTCCCAGCGGTCCAGCGGCACCGGCCCGCTCGTCGGGGCGAAGACGAGACCGCCGGGGACGAGGTCGGCAGCCGGGACTCCGGGGAAGTGCCGTGGGTCGGGTGGGCGCTCGGCCACGGTGAGGTAGCCGGTGGCAGCCACGAAGCGGGCGAACTGGGCGGTCGTGACGGGATGGCGTTCGAGCCGGAACGCCGCCACCTCCACGTCGCGCACGGGGCCCTCGTCGGGATAGAAGGACGTCGAGCCCATGCGCAGGTGGCCCGCCGGGATGTCGACCAGCTCGGTGAGGCCCTCCGCAACCCTCTCCTGCGACACGCCGCCCACCGTCTTCACCCCGGGCGCCCGCCCGGGATCAGGCGGCCCTCCGGGCCTTCCACCAGCGCCATCCGGCCGTGACGACGACAGCCCCTGCGAGGGAGCCGATGATGCCGCTGGGGCGCAGCTGCAGGCCGTCCCCGGCGAGCAGGCTGCCGACCAGTCCTCCGAGCAGCGAGCCGACGAGACCGGCGGCCAGCGCGGCGGACCAGTCCACGCGGCCGTTCTCCCGGCCGAGCAGCAGCTGGGCTGCCGCGCCGACGAGCATTCCGAAGAGGATGACCCCGATGATCAGCATGATCCGACCCTAGGCCGGAGGTGTGCTGCAGCCCATGGCTCAGCGCTGCGCAGCCGGAAAATCACTCCCGTCGGGTGAGTGCCGGGCGCTCGCCTGCCGGTTCGGGGCCTCGCGTCCCCCGCTCAGTCGGCCAGCGGGACGGGCACGTCGACCCCGCCCTGAAGGGTGGCGCGCCGACGCACCCTGACGATCGCCGGCAGCGGGACGAACCCGCCGGCCAGCAGCGCCTCGCCCTGCACGAAGCGCGAGGCCCGCTGGAGCATCGCCTCGGGGACGTAGCCGAAGAGCTCGGCGAGCTCGGCGAGGTCCGAGCGGGAGTTCATCCGCATCAGGGTGAGGTTGTCGCACTGCGACACGACCCCGGGATGCACCTTGCTCGGCCGCTGGGTCGAGACGACGAGCCACAGTCCGTACTTGCGCCCCTCCGCCGCGATCTGGACCAGACGGTCGCGCACCTCCCTGCCCAGCGCGGTCTCCGGCTCCGGCGGACAGAGGTTGTGGGCCTCGTCGACGACGAGCAGCAACGGACGTCGCTCGGCGCGTCGGTGCCACAGGTCCTCCAGCACGGCCAGGGCCACGACGAGCTGCTCCTCGAGCCGGTCGTAGCCGCCGAGGTCGAGGACCGTGGCCGCCGGCCGCTCGGCGATCACGTCGGTGGCCGCCACCGCTCCCTGGGCCCACGTGGTCTGCCACGTCGCGATGCCGAGGTTCTCGATGCGCTGGGCGAGGGCCTCTGCGTCGGGGCTGCCCTGCATCCTGAGCTTCGGGACGACCTCCGACGCCTCCCTGCCGTCGAAGTCCTCGGCAGCCCGGACGAGGGTGTTGTACTCGGCACGGTCGCGGACCGGGTCGAGGCGCAGCAGCGCCGCCTTGCCGCGGAAGGACAGGTCGGTGAAGCGCACCCGGAGGGGCGAGCCGGAGTCGTCGGGGCGCAGCACGCGGACGTCCCGACCCGCCACCTCGCGTGCCTCGTCCGCCGACGCGTCGGGGCTCGGCGACCCCAGGGACACGAAGTCGCTGTTGGGGTCGAGGACGACGATCGGCAGGCGGGTCGCCGCCAGGATGCGTTCCAGGGCCACGCCGAGGGCGTACGTCTTGCCCGAGCCACTCTGCCCGCACCAGAACGTGTGCCGGTTCATCCGCTGGGCGACCAGGCCCACCGCCACGTCGGGTCGGCGGACGAGTGTGCCGAGCCTCAGACGCGAATCCGCCCCGCTCATGACCGCCGACGCGTCGGCGCTCGACGCGGGACCCACGAGCGCCGGGATCCGGCCGAAGGCAGTAGGCCCCGGTGTCGACGACGTGCTCAGCAGAGCGCCCGCGGCCGTCGACCCGCCGCTCCCGCGACCGCGCGACTCGACCCACCCGAGCAGGCGGCCCCACTGCGCGCGGATCTCCACCAGGTCGCCCACCTGGACATCAGCGGGCGCGCCCCGGAGCACGAACGTCCGACCGTCGTCGGACTCGACCGTCGTGCGGGGCGGCGCGCCTGGCCGAACACCTGCCTCGGCCGCGTCGACGCCCTCGTCGAGGTCAGCGGACTCGCGGGCGGTCATGAGCACCTCGGCAGGACCGCGGCGAGCGCTTCCCGGCCGCGTCCCCGGCTGCAGCGGCCTCGCACGGTCGCCTCAAGCTCCGGCCACGGCTGAGGGCACCCGCTCGGCGGGCGCGGAGCGCGGGGCCTGCGCGGTGGGGGTGACGGCGGGTGCGGGGGATGACACCGCGGGCTGCCGCGACGGCACACCCGACGGCATACCCCTGTCTCGCCGGTCGAGCTGCGCATCCAGGGTGATGGCGGCGTCGATCAGCGCCAGGTGCGTGAAGGCCTGGGGGAAGTTGCCGACCTGCTCGCCCGTGAGGGCGATCTCCTCGGAGAACAGCCCGAGGTGATTGGCGTACGTGAGCATCTTCTCGAAGGTCACCCGCGCCTTGCTCAGCTGGCCGGCACGCGCCAGCGACTCGACATATGCGAACGTGCACAGCGAGAAGGTGCCCTCCGAGCCGCGCAGGCCGTCGGGAGAGGCCTCCGGGTTGTAGCGGTAGACGAGGCTGTCGGTGACCAGCTCGCCGTCCATGGCCTGCAGGGTCGAGGCCCACATCGGGTCGTTCGGCGTGATGAAGCCGACGGTGGACATGCGCAGCAGGGCGGAGTCGAGCACGTCGGTGGCGTAGTGCTGCACGAACGCCCCGCGCTCGGCGTTCCAGCCCCGCTCCATGACCTGGTCGTAGATGGCATCACGCGCGGAACGCCACCGGTCCACCGGCGCCGGGCGTCCGTGGCCCGCGGCGAGGCGGATGCCCCGGTCGAGGGCCACCCAGTTCATCAGCCGGCCGTAGGTGAAGTCCTGCCGGCCGCCGCGGGTCTCCCAGATCCCCTCCTCGGGCTGGTCCCAGTTGTCGACGACCCAGTCGAGCACCTCCCTCAGCCGGAGCCAGCCCTCATGGCCGGCGGTGAGACCGCGTTGGTCCATGAAGTAGATGCTGTCGAGCGCCTCGCCGTAGATGTCGAGCTGCAGCTGGTCCGCTGCACCGTTGCCGATCCGCACGGGGCTCGAGCCCCGGTAGCCCTCCCAGTGCTCCAGGACCTCCTCGGTCAGGTCGGAGGAGCCATCGATGCGGTACATGATCTTGAGCGGTCCGCCCCCTCCCCCGCGGGACGGCTCGTCCAGGCGGCGACGCAGCCACTGGCCCAGGGCCGCGGCCTCCTCGGTGAAGCCCATGCCGAGCAGCGCGTAGACCGAGAAGGAGGCGTCGCGCACCCAGGTGTAGCGGTAGTCCCAGTTGCGCTCGCCACCGACCAGCTCGGGCAGGCCCGCGGTCGGTGCGGCCACCAGGCCGCCCGTCGGCGCGTACGTCATCAGCTTCAGCGTGATCGCCGACCGGTTCAGGGCCTCCCGCCAGCGGCCGGTGTAGGTGGACTGCGCCAGCCACTCCTCCCAGAAGCGCACGGTGTCGTCGTGCAGCCGCCAGACCTCGGCCACGCGGACCGGGCGCACGGGGCCCGCCGTCCCGGTCTCGAGCACCATGCCGCGTGTCTGGCCGTGGCTCAGCGTGACCTCGGCGTGGAGGTCACCCCGGTCGTCGACCTGGAAGCGGCCCAGCCGCTCGTCCTCCGGCTCCCTGACGAGGTTGACCGTCAGGGAGGTGCGCGACCCCTGGAAGACGACGCCGTCCTCGGTCGCGTGGGTCTCGTGCGCCTCGCGCCCGTAGTCGAAGCGCGGCGCGATGTCGACCGAGAAGGCCATCCGGCCTCGGACGCAGCGGACCACGCGCACGAGCAGGTGCCGGTCGGTCGCCACCCCGGGGCTGGTGATGGGCATGAAGTCGACCACCTCCCCGACACCGCCCTCGGTCATGAAACGGGTGACCAGCACCGCGGTGTCGGGGAAGTAGAGCTGCTTGCTCGTGTAGGCGTCGGCGGTCGGCCGCACCCGGCAGTGGCCGCCCTTGGCGTGGTCCAGCAGCGCGGCGAAGATGCTCGGCGAGTCGAAGCGCGGCGCACAGAACCAGTCGATGGAGCCGTCCGTGCTGACCAGCGCGCTCGTCTGGAGGTCACCGATCAGGCCGTGGTCCGCGATGAGTGGGTAGTCGAGCATCTTCATCAGTCCTCAGCGGGCGTTCTCTTCACCTGAAGCCGAGGTGACCGCCTGCACCCCGCTGTGGGGCGAGGCGGGCACCCGGGCACATGCCGTCGCGCCGGGACGCCGACGGTGGGCTGGGTCCGTCGTCGGTCAGAAGCGGCGCTCGCGCCGGTCCTCCCGCCGGTCCTCACGGTCGTCACGACGGTCCTCGCGTCTGTCGTGCCGTCGGTTGACGCCGTGGGCGACGACGACTGCGCCACCCACTGCGGCGGCGGTCCTGCGCCTGCGTCGGGCTGCCAGGGGCATGGTCAGGCTCCTTCCTTCGCGTCTTCCTTCGTGTATTCCTTCGCGTCGGCCTCGATGGCGGCCAGCACTGCCTGGATGGGTATGCGGCCACTGGCCACGAGCTGCCCGCCGGCGTGTCGGACGGCCGACCCGAACGGCGCCGCCCAGCTGTTCTCCCACACGAGCACCGCTGCCGAGTTGCCCGGTTCGATGGTCTCCGCCAGG
This sequence comes from Terrabacter sp. NPDC080008, assembly GCF_040702505.1. NCBI lineage: Bacteria > Bacillati > Actinomycetota > Actinomycetes > Micrococcales > Intrasporangiaceae > Terrabacter > Terrabacter sp. NPDC080008. The sequence goes on along the minus strand of NZ_JBFBLC010000007.1, from coordinate 64,828 downwards.
TCGATGACGTCCTGCTCGGAAAGCACCATCGCCAGCTCCGCCTCCGAGGTGCGCAGCTCCCCCAGCTCGCTCTGGTCGAGGTCGGAGATCTCGCCCATCTCGAGCGTCCCGTCCTCGTCCTTGCGCAGGAACACCATGTCGAGGATGCGCACGAGTCCCCGCTCCACCAGGTCCTGCAGGTGGGGTGCGACCTGACCCTTGCCGTAGTCCGTCCCCGGGAACTGCACCACCAGCCAGTCCACCGGGCCCAGTTCGTCGATTGTCTCCGTCATCTGGGCTCTCCGCTGTCTCCGTTGTTGATCGGGCCCCTCCACCGTCGGCGAAGCGCGCCGGCAGGGGCATCACCCGAGCGGGGTGAGGTGGGTCGCACGGCGCCCGGCGGTCGGGAGAAAAGGCCGCGAACCCCGGAGTTTCCGTCGGCCGGTGCACGGATGCGGGTACTCCACCTAGAAGGTCGGAGGTGGACGCGGTGAGCAGATTCAACTTCCTCAGGAGGCGACCGCTCGAGAAAGGGGACGACGAGCAGATCCGACGGGTCCTTGCGCCGCTGAACAAGGACGGGCGGTTCCTGATCCAGCGCTGCATCGACCCCGACGGGTCTCCGCGACTCATCCGCGTCATCGACGTCCGCGACCGGCACACTGCCGACGCGGACCGCCATGCCGACGAGATCCGCAGGGCGGCGGCGATGCTCTGGGAGGCAGGGTTCGACGTGTACGAGCTGCCCACCTCCCGCTCGGACTGGGGGGACCTGGAGATCCACGAGCGCAGCTGACCTGCCCACGGCGAGAGGGGGACGAGGACAGTCCCAGCGCCCGGTGAACCGACCGGACGACCTCAGGGACGGCCCCGCCCGGGTGACGTCCCGTTCAGCAGCACCTCGATGACACCGTCGGACCACCCCGGTCGGGCGCGACCGTGCCGCAGGAGCTCACCGAGGTACGCGCCGAACGCCAGCCCGGCCACCGCTTCGGCATCGGTCTCCGCGCGGATGCGGCCCGCGGTGATGTCGGCGTCGATGCGCTCCTGCAGGGCCGTCAGCTGTCGCACGAGGTGCTCCCGGAACGCCGCCGTGAAGTCCGGGTCGGCGTCTGCGAGCACCGCGGCGATCGCGCCACGACCCAGCTCGACCTCCACCAGCTCGAGCGCCTGCTCGAGGACCCAGCGCAGCTTGTCCTGGAGCGGCAGGTCGGGCGAGGGGAGAGGCGCTTCCGCGAGCTGTCCGAGGGTGGCGGCCAGCAGCGCCGCCCGGTTGCGGTAGCGCCGGTAGACCGTCGTGCGGGCGACCTTGGCACGGGAGGCCACGGCGTCGATGTGCACCGCCGCCGGACCCTCGTCCCGCAGCAGGTCGACAGCTGCTCGTGCGATGCGGTCGTCAGCCTCGGCATCGCGCGGACGACCTCGTGCAGGGACCACCGCTCCTCCTCGGGGAACAAAGCGCGTCACAAAAACGCTACAGCAAGTGTAGCGATAAAGGTGGGCGCAGCCCACCAGGAAGGAGCACGACGTGACAGCCACCGAGGCCCTGGTCCCGGGCGCGATCGCCATCCTCTTCGTCGTCAGCTGGTTCGCCGCGGGCCTGCTCGACGCGTTCCGCCACGACAAGCGAGCCCAGAGCGGGCAACGCTCGGCCCATCCGGTGCGCGAGAGCGCCCACCGGAAGGACGCGAGCCGCTCCCGCTGACTCCGGCCGAGCGGCCGACTGCGCGGCAGGCGACCCGGGGGCCGCGGGCCGCGGGCCGCGACGGAGAGCCAGAACCACACGTACGACACGACAGAGCCGGCCGAGGAGGCCGGCGGAGAAGGAGAGCTGGCGACATGGTCGTCTACAACGAGCTGGTGGCCATCACCGCGGGAGCCGGGTTGATCGGCTTCGCGCGGTTCCTGACACGCCTCATCCGCGGGAAGAGCATCGAGAGCGAGGGCTGGGCCGGGTTCTTCGGCGTCACCGGCCTGCTGCTGCTCGCGCTCGGCCTGCACACCACCGTGACCTGGCCCTTCGGCGGGGACGGTTTCGAGTACGCGAACGTCGCGTTCGGCCAGCCGGCGGCAGGCTTCGGCGCGCTGCTGCTCTTCGCCGCCGTCTACCTGTGGCGCCAGAGGACCCCCTTCGCCGATGACCCGGACGCCGCGGGCGCCACCGCCCTGCGCGCCTTGAAGCCGATCTCCTGGTTCATCGGCGCCCTCGGCCTCGCCATGGGCGTCCTGGCCATCAGCTTCGTCCGCTTCCAGCTCGGGGCCGCTCCGCCGGAGGAGCCCATCAGCGGACGCTTCGGGCACCTGCCGATCCTCGAGGCGCTGTTCCTCGGTGGCCTGTGGGGCGTCGTCGCGCTCGGCGCCATCCTCTTCGCCGTGGCGCAGCTGGCCGACCGCGCCGGCCTGCTGCTCTGGGCGGCGCGCGCGTGGGTCGTCGGCGGAGTCGTCTTCCTCCTCTTCGGCGCCCTGAACTACTACACGCACCTCGGGATGTACTTCAACATCGCCCACGGCACCTCGTACCTGTGGTGACTCCCGGCTGAGAGCGCTGCCACGGTGTCCGGGGGGGTAATACTGCTGGGAGGCCCGCCCGACATGCTCACGAGGACCACCGGCCCCCGAGACCTTGGACGAACCGCGACGTCACCCACGTGAGCCCGGAGGGCGAGATGGCTGAACGACTGCGCGACCGGATGCCGACCGTCCTCGTGTGCGGCGCCGTGTTCGACGGGCACGCCGAAACGCTCACCGGCCCGGCGGAGATCCTCGTCGAGGGTGCCCGGATCACCGAGGTCGGTGACTCCGTCTCCCGTCCGGCCGGGGTGCAGGTGGTGGACCTGTCCGACCGGACGGTCACCCCCGGGTTCATCGACTGCCACGTGCACCTGACCATGGACGGCTCGAGGATCGCCGCACAGACCCTGGCGACCTCGGCCGGCAAGGCCCTCAGCGGGCTCGGGCTGGCCCAGCGGTACCTCGCGACCGGGTTCACCACCGTGCGCGACCTGGGCAGCATGGACCCGGAGTGGCCGACGGTCGACCTGCGCAACGCGATCGCTGCTGGCACCGTGCCCGGTCCACGGCTGGTCGTGGCCGGGCACCTGATCGGGGCCACCGGCAGCCACGCCGACATCGGCGGCATGTACGCGCCACGCTGGCACCTGCCCGTCGCGGCTCCCGCGGACGGGCCCATGCAGGTGCGCGAACGAGTCCGCACCGAGCACAAGTACGGCAGCGACTGGATCAAGACCGCGAACGCCGGCGGCTACTTCAGCGCCGGCGACGACCCGTCACGCATGACGTGGTTCGACGACGAGCTGACCGCGCTCGTCGACACGGCGACCCAGCTCGGGCTCCCGGTCGCCGCGCACACCGGGGCGGCCCAGGCCTGCCGACAGGCGATCCGCGCGGGCGTCCGCAGCCTCGAGCACGCGTACCTCATCGACGCGGAGGGCATCTCCATGGCCGAGGAGGCCGGCACCTTCATCGTGCCCACGATGCAGATGACCCAGGAGGACCTCGCCGAGCTCGAGCGCGGCACGCTCCCCCCACAGGCCGTGGGCAAGTTCACCCGCGACCACACCCACATCCTCGAGGCGCAGCAGCGGATCGCCGCGAGCAACGTCAAGATCGCCTTCGGCACCGACTGCGGCATGTTCCCGTTCAGCCACGGCGTCCGGGAGTTCCAGGCCATGGTGGGCGCCGGGATCACGCCGGTCCGCGCGCTCCGGGCCGCGACCGGGGTGGCTGCCGAGCTGCTCCAGCGACCGGACCTCGGTGTCGTCGGGGCCGGCGCGTGCGCCGACCTCGTGGCCATGCCCGGCGACCCGACCACCGACATCACGGCGACCGCGAGCGTCGACTTCGTCATGGCCCGCGGACACATCTACCGACACCACTCCCACCACCCCCAGGAGGACCGATGACGAGCACGCAGCCCCCTGTCAGCAGCATCTTGGACGACCTCGCCGAGTGCCGGCCCTGGCAGGAGGACTTCTACCGGCAGCTGCACCAGCACCCCGAGCTGTCCCACCAGGAGCACGAGACGGCGTCCGCCGTGGCGACTCGACTGCGCGACAACGGGTTCGAGGTGACCGAGGGAATCGGGGGCACCGGGGTGGTGGGGCGCCTGCGCAACGGGGACGGCCCGTGCGTGCTCTTGCGGGCCGACATGGACGCGCTGCCCGTCGAGGAGGCCACCGGCCTGCCGTACGCGAGCACCGCGACCGCGCCCAACGCCAGTTCCGGGAGCGCTGAGCAGGTCCCCGTGATGCACGCCTGCGGGCACGACGTGCACGTCACCTGCCTGCTCGGCGCGGCCGAGCTGCTGGCGCGCCACCAGGACGCCTGGAGCGGGACGCTCATCACCCTGTTCCAGCCGGCCGAGGAGCTCGGCGACGGCGCCCGGCGGATGGTCGACGACGGTCTTGCCGGCGTGGTGGGCGCGGTCGATGTGGCCATGGCGCAGCACGTGCTCCCCGGCGTCGCGGGGACGGTGGGGACCCGTGCCGGGGCGGTCCTCTCCGCCGCCGACAGCATGCGGGTGACGGTCCACGGACGGGGCGCCCACGGCTCCATGCCCCAGGCCGCTGTCGACCCGGTCGTGCTCGCGGCGATGATCGTGGTCCGGCTCCAAGGGGTGGTCTCCCGCGAGGTCGCCCCGACGAACCCAGCCGTGCTGACCGTCGGCAGCATCCACGCCGGCACCAAGAGCAACGTCATCGGCGACCACGCGGTCCTCGAGCTGAACGTGCGCACCTACGACGAGCAGACCCGCTCCACCGTGCTGGACGCGATCCGCCGCATCGTCGTCGCCGAGTGCCAGGCTTCCAGGTCACCGGCCGAGCCCGAGTTCGAGCTCTACGACCGCTTCCCGCCCACTGTCAACGACGCCGAGGCGACCGCGCGGGTCCACGCCGCGTTCGCCGACCACTTCGGCGAGAACGTGGGTGAGCTGCCCCTGCAGAGTGCGAGCGAGGACTTCTCCGACGTGCCGACCGCCCTCGGCGTCCCCTACACGTACTGGGGAATCGGCGGGACCGACCCCGACACGTACCGCGCCGCAGTCGTGGCCGGCACGGTCGACAGCGACATTCCCGTCAACCACTCCCCCTACTTCGCGCCCGTCATGCAGCCCACCCTCGACACCGGCACCTCCGCCCTGGTGGTCGCCGCCCTGGCGTGGCTGGGCCGCTGAACCCTCTCGCCCTGCTGGCAGTGTCCGTCGGCTCGGGCCCCGGACGGCAGAAGGGCCTCTGCCCGGCGTTTCCGCTGGTCAGAGACCCTTCTGAGCACTGGGTGGCAGGTGAAGGATTCGAACCTTCGTAGCTTTCGCGACGGATTTACAGTCCGCTTCCATTGGCCGCTCGGACAACCTGCCTTGGTGCGTCTGGAAGGATAGCAAGAGATCGGGCGGGGTCCGTAATCGGGACCACGGCGACGCATCCGGCATGTCCGGATGCCCGCGCCCCACCGCCCGACAGCCCAGCCACACGCATCTGGAAGGACCCACCGATGGCCGACTCCTCCTTCGACATCGTCAGCAAGTTCGACAAGCAGGAGATCGCGAACGCGGTCAACAGCGCGAGCAAGGAGATCGCGACGCGCTACGACTTCAAGAACGTCGGCGCCTCCGTCGACCTCGCCGGTGACGTCATCAAGATGAAGGCGAACACCGAGGAGCGTTGTCTCGCAGTGCTCGACGTCGTGCAGACCCACCTCGTCAAGCGCAAGGTCAGCCTCAAGCACCTCGACGTGCCGGAGGCCGGCCCGCGCCTCTCCGGCAAGGAGTACCACCTCGACGTGCCGCTCAAGGAGGGCATCTCGCAGGAGAACGCCAAGAAGATCAACAAGCTGATCCGCGACGAGGGACCCAAGGGCGTCAAGAGCCAGATCCAGGGCGACGAGCTCCGCGTCTCGAGCAAGTCGCGCGACGACCTGCAGGCGGTGCAGCGGATGCTGCGCGAGGCCGACCTCGACGTCGCGCTGAGCTTCACCAACCAGCGCTGAGCGCCCGGGCTCGCTTGCCCGACAGGCGAGCCCGCCACGAGAGACCACGTATGCCGTCCACCCGGGTGGGCGGCATACGTGCGTCTCAGCGGGGGTGGGCGAGGTCGCGCAGGTCGGGGAAGACCTCGACCGCGAGAGGCCACCAGAACAGGTGAGCGCAGAGATCGGCGTACTCCTCCGGCGTGACCCACCGCGTCTCGTGGATGCCGTCGTCCCCGTCGGTGATCGGCGGTCGCGCGTCGTCGAGCCGCGTCCGGAAGACCTGGAGATAGGGCTTCTCCCGCATGAAGACGTTGTCGTCGGTGAGGGGCGTGAATCGCTCGTAGCCGCAGGGCAGCACGTCCGGGTGGCGCAGGGTCAGCCCGGTCTCCTCGAGGGTCTCACGGACGGCGTTCTCGACCGGCGTCTCGTCCTCCTCGCGCCAGCCCCCGGGCGAGCCCCACTGCGCCCGGCGGACGCTGTGCACGACGACGAAGTCTCCCCGCCGGTCGCGCACGAACACCATGGCGGCCCCGACCCGCGACGGGTCGACCGGCTCGTCCGAGGCGACGAGGTCGACGTCGCTGGCGCCGTTGGGGAAGGCCACGTCGAGGATGCGGGCCACTCCCCGGTCGCGCTTGCGCTTGCGCAGCCGCAGACCCGAGGCGTTGAGGCGACGGGCGAGGTCGAGCCCGCTCGTCGGGGTGGCGCCCGCGTCGACCGCGTCCTGCCAGCGCCCCTCGGGCACGTCGTAGTGGTCGCCGTCGAACGAGCGCGGATGCAGTCGCGCGGTGCGCGCGACCACGTGGAGCTCCTCGTACGACGTGTCGCTGACGAGGTGGGCGAAGAGCCGACCGTGCGCCGGCCAGATGGGCTGGTCGATCCACACCGTCATGCGGGCAGCCTAGGCCAGCCCGCCGACGTATGCCGTCCGCGGCCCTGTGGATGACGCCGGTCGGCCCTCCCCCGCCCCACCTAGCCTCGAGAGCACGCGGCCACCGTCCGGTCGGCCCACCGATCGAGGAGTGAACTCATGTCCCGTTCCGTCGTTGACACCGAACGCATCGCCGCTGCGGCGGGCGACATCCACCGGCTCGCCGACACCATCACCTCCAGCACTGCCGAGCTGCGCGGCCGCCTGGCTGGCATGGGCGCCGACTGGCAGGGTCCGGCCAAGGTCGAGTTCGAGCGTGTCATGCACGACTACCAGCGCATCCAGGCCCAGATGACCGAGGCCCTCGCCGACGTGGGTCGCCTGACGCTCAAGGCCTCCTCGGCCTACGCCGAGCACGAGAACGCGACTCGCGCCCTCTTCGCGCGCTGACTGACCCCGCCCGACCCAACCCGCCGACCCAACCCGCCGGCTGCACGCGTACGCCCCCCCCCGGAACGCGCCGAAGGGCGGCTCCCCCGTAAGGAGGAGCCGCCCTTCGGTCGTGCTGACCGCGATGAAGCAGGTGGAGCAGGGCTCAGAAGCCCATGCCGCCCATGCCACCCATGTCGTCGCCACCGGGCATGGCCGGAGCGGCCTTCTCCGGCTTGTCGGCGATGACGGCCTCGGTCGTGAGGAAGAGCGCCGCGATCGAGGCTGCGTTCTGCAGCGCCGAGCGCGTCACCTTGACCGGGTCGATGATGCCGGCGGACAGCAGGTCGCCGTACTCACCGGTCGCGGCGTTCAGGCCGTGGCCCGCGTCGAGACCGCGCACCTTCTCCGCGACGACTCCACCCTCGAGACCGGCGTTGATCGCGATCTGCTTGAGCGGGGCCTCGGTCGCGACGCGCACGATGTTGGCGCCGGTCGCCTCGTCACCCTCGAGCGCGAGCTCCTCGAGCGCCTTGGCGGCCTGGATGAGCGCCACGCCACCACCGGCGACGATGCCCTCCTCGACGGCAGCCTTCGCGTTGCGGACGGCGTCCTCGATGCGGTGCTTGCGCTCCTTGAGCTCGACCTCGGTGGCCGCGCCCGCCTTGATCACGGCGACGCCGCCGGCGAGCTTGGCGAGGCGCTCCTGCAGCTTCTCGCGGTCGTAGTCGGAGTCCGACTTCTCGATCTCGGCCTTGATCTGGGCGATGCGGCCCTCGATCTGGCTGCGGTCGTCGGCGTCCTCGACGATGGTCGTCTCGTCCTTGGTGACGACGACCTTACGAGCCTTGCCGAGCAGGTCGAGGGTGGCGTTCTCGAGCTTGAGACCGACCTCCTCGGAGATGACCTGGCCACCGGTGAGGATGGCGATGTCGGTGAGCATGGCCTTGCGGCGGTCGCCGAAGCCCGGGGCCTTGACGGCGACGGACTTGAACGTGCCCTTGATCTTGTTGACGACGAGGGTCGCGAGGGCCTCACCCTCGATGTCCTCGGCGATGATCAGCAGCGGCTTGCCGGACTGCATGACCTTCTCGAGCAGCGGGACGAGGTCCTTGATGCTGCCGATCTTGCTGTTGGCCACGAGCACGTAGGCGTCGTCGAGGACGGCCTCCATGCGCTCGGTGTCGGTGACGAAGTAGGCGGAGATGTAGCCCTTGTCGAAGCGCATACCCTCCGTCATCTCCAGCTCGAGGCCCATGGTGTTGGAGTCCTCGACGGTGATGACGCCTTCCTTGCCGACCTTGTCCATCGCCTCGGCGATGAGACCGCCGATCTCCTCGTCGGCCGCCGAGATGCTGGCGGTCGAGGCGATCTGCTCCTTGGTCTCGATCTCCTTGGCCTGCTCGAGCAGACGGGCGGAGACGGCCTCGACGGCCTTCTCGATGCCGCGCTTGAGCGCCATCGGGTTGGCGCCGGCGGCCACGTTGCGCAGGCCTTCCTTCACCATCGCCTGGGCGAGCACGGTCGCCGTCGTCGTGCCGTCACCGGCGACGTCGTCGGTCTTCTTGGCGACCTCCTTGACGAGCTCCGCACCGATCTTCTCGTACGGGTCGTCGAGCTCGATCTCCTTGGCGATCGAGACGCCGTCGTTGGTGATCGTGGGGGCGCCCCACTTCTTCTCCAGGACGACGTTGCGGCCCTTCGGGCCGAGGGTCACGCGGACGGCGTCGGCGAGGATGTTCATGCCCCGCTCGAGGCCGCGGCGCGCCTCTTCGTCAAACGCAATGGTCTTGGCCATTCGGGTGGTTCCTCCCACGCGAATCGTTGGTGGTGGCCCGCATGACGCCCGCGACGGACGGGACCGGTCTCCCCAGCTTCATGTCGCTGCGAACCCAGCCCCTCGGCATACGGCCCATTTCTGTCACTCCCACCGGGAGAGTGCTAACGCCATTATTGGCACTCGCCGGGTGAGAGTGCAAACGTCTGCCAGCACGAGATGAGGGCGTATGCCGTCCGCCCGGCTCAGGCGCCCACAGCGGGGGCCAGCGCACCCGCGATGCGGGCGGCATACCCGGCGGACTCCTGCTCGGACGCGTACTTCGTCCGCGGCCAGAAGAACCCGCGCAGGCCGTCGCCCTTGGTGCGGGGCACGATGTGGACGTGCAGGTGCGGCACGGACTGGCTGACGACGTTGTTCATCGCGACGAACGTGCCCTGCGAGCCCAGGCCCTCGACGGCGGCGGCGGCGAGGCGCTGGGCGGCGCCGAGGAGGCCGGCGTGCAGCTCGGCCGGCAGGTCGAGCAGCGTGTCGACGTGGGTGCGCGGGACGAGCAGGACGTGGCCCTTGAAGACCGGCCGGCGGTCGAGGAAGCCGAGGAAGTCCGGCTCGTCGAGCACCACGTCGGCGGGCAGGTCACCGGCGACAATCGAGCAGAAGACGCAGTCCATGGGTGACAGGCTGCCATGCGCCGCCGCCTGCACCAGCGCGCCGGGGTCCGCCGGCGCGACCGGTCAGCTGCAGAAGACGAACAGGATGCAGTGGTGCTTCGTCTTGGTCGGCGTCGGCGTCGGGATCCCGGTCGGTGTCGCCGTGGGGCTGAGGAGCGGGGTGCTGTCCGTCGTCGGCGTGCTGCTGGGGGTGCTCACGGTGGGGGCCGTGGTGCTGGGCGTCCCGCTCGGGGTGGGAGTGGCACTGGTGGTCGACGTGCCGGAGGGGGCTGCGGGCGACGGTGTGGACGGCGCCGAGGAGGCCGGGGCCGGAGAGCTGCTGGCGGTGCCGTGACCGACCAGCGGGCGCGGCTGGGCGGTCGAAGGCCGGACCGGCGCGATCGGCGCGGCCGAGCCCGGCGCGGCTGAACTGGGCGCGCCGGAGGGCGTCCCTGCCGGCGTGCTGCTGGGGTCGGCCGTCGGGGCGAGGGACGTGCGGGCCTCGCTCCGGCTGGCGCGCTCGGCATCCGAGGCGGTCGCGCCCGGCTTCGTGGTCGCGGCGGTGGGGTCCCAGGGCTGGCTCACCGGGGCCTTGCCGGTGTCACTGCCGGCTGCCCACGAGGACCCGGCCACGGTGGCGGCAACACGGGAGCCGACGCCGGGCCAGTAGGCGATCGTCCCTGCGGTCAGGACGGCGACGCCTGCAACGCCGGCGATGACGACGTGCTGTCGGCGGCGCTCGGTGGGGTTCGTGGAGGGGCTGGTGTCGCTGGGCATGGCATCACACCGTAGGGGAAGAGCGGCGAAACCGCCCACTCGGCCGCTCGTCGGTACGGTGGCTGCATGCTCGGCAGCGCAGCGGTGCGAGACGTGGTTCACAGGTGGGCAGCACGGTGACTCCCCCGGTGACCCCTCCAGCCTCGCGCGGTTTCGTCGAGGTGGCCGACCGCGTCTTCCTCGCCCGCTACCCGCAGTGGGACGTGCAGGTCGGCCTCGTCCTCGGTCGTGACGGCGCGGTCGTGGTGGACACCCGCGCGAGCGACGTCCAGGGCCGCGAGGTGCTCGACGACGTCCGCCGGCTCGGGCGCGACATCGAGGTCCGGCACGTCGTCAACACCCACGTCCACTTCGACCACACCTTCGGCAACATCGCCTTCGACACCGCGACCGTCCATGCGCACGAGACCGTGGCGGCCACGCTCGAGGCTCGCGGCGAGCGGATCAAGCAGCTGCTGCGCGACGACCCCGCCGGTGCCCCGGAGTACGGCTACACCGAGGCCGACGCCCGAGGCGTGGTGGCCACGCCCCTGCGTCTCCCGGACCGGACGTTCGCGTCGAGCGCCACCATCGACCTCGGCGACCGCGTCGTGACGATGACGTATGCCGGTCGCGGCCACACCGAGGGCGACGTGGCCGTCGGTGTCGCCGACGCGGGCGTGCTGTTCCTCGGCGACCTCATCGAGGAGAGCGACCACCCGTCCCTCGGCGAGGACTCGTGGCCGCTCGAGTGGGCCGACACGCTGACCTCGCACCTGACCGCCGCGGGCGAGCCCGGCGTCGTCGTTCCCGGTCACGGCCGCCCCGTCGACGTCGCCTTCGCCGAGCGCCAGCGCGACGAGGTGGCTGCCGTGGCGGCGGTGCTGCGCGAGCGGCGGCTGGCCGGCATGGCGCTCGTCGACGCACTGCACGAGCCCGATGCGCGGCTGCCCTACCCGCTGGAACACCTCGGGACCGCCGTCCACCGCGTCTGGGCCCAGCTCGCGACACCCTCGCCAGCGGAGTGACGGCGCGGCGGTCCGCCGAGGCGGTCTGCCCAAACCGCCACGAGACGGGTCTTTCCGTCCGTAGCATCCGGGACACATCTCCCGTCGCCGAAGGGATCGTCCGGTGTCCGAGCCACGTCTGTCTCCCGCTGCACCGGTCGAGACCGGCCCTAGACGCCACCGGGACCCAGCACGTCCGAGGCTCTCGTGGTTCGCGCGTCGGAAGGTCGCTGCGCTCGACCGCGCATCGTCCCGGGTCCACGCCCGTCTCCTCGCACAGGTGGGTCGCGGCGAGCGCCCAGCCACCGCCACCGGCACGTCGGGTGGTCTGGTGGCCATCGCGCTTCTCGTCCTCGCGGCGTATGCCGCGTCATTCGTGCTGCTCGTCGTCGCGACCATCGCCTCGAAGAACGTCGTCGGCTGGTTCTTCGTCGTCCTCGCCTGGCTGATCGTGGTCGCGGTGGCACCGCGCCCCCACCGCCTCGAAGACGTGCACCCGTTGCCGGTCGAGGAGTTCCCGAGCGTGCACCACTACGTCACCACGGTGGCCGGGGCCGTGGGGACCCGCAAGCCGGACCTCGTCGCGGCCTCGACGGAGTTCAACGCCGGCGTCGCGCGGGTCGGCTGGGGACGACGTCAGGCGCTGGTCATCGGGCTCCCGCTCTGGACGCTGCTGACCGACGAGGAGCGGCTCGCGCTCATGGCGCACGAGATGGGTCACCTCCGGGGCCGTGACACCACGCTGGGCCACCTCGTCGGGCTGGCCCACCGGATCCTGCACCGGGCGGCGACCATCCTGACGCCGCTGCCGGCCGACGCGTACTCGGACTTCGTCGACTACCGCCGTGCGACCTCTGAGGCAGTCATGAACTCAGCCGCGTCCCTGGTCCTGCGCCTGCTCTCGGCCCCGCCCGTCCTCCTGCTCCTGCTCTTCGAGCGCCTCGCGGCGGTCGACTCCCAACGCCGGGAGTACCTCGCCGACCTCCGTGCCGCTGAGGTGGCCGGCACCGCCGCCATGGTCCGGCTGCTGGTCACGTTGGAGAACATGCCTGGTCTGCACACCCTGACCGCTGCAGCGGTCCGCCGGGGCGAGGACCCGTTCGCCGTTCTCGAGACGGTGCGCCTGCGTCCCGACCCGCTGCCCGAGCAGGTGGCCACGGCGCGTCGGCGCGCGCGTGAGCAGGATCTGCGCTGGGACGCCAGCCATCCCCGCGACGACCTGCGCCTGTCGCTCGTCGAGGCCCGCGCCTCCGAGCGAGGCGTGATGCCGACCGAGCTCGAGGACAGCACGGACGCCGAACTGTCCGCACTGCGTCCGGAGCTGCGGCGCCGGTTCGCCGTCGAGCTGACCGAGACCTACCTGCGCTGAGCCGCACCACCCCTCGCACCGGCGCCGGCGCCTGCGCCTGCGGGCGGGAGGGTGCGCGTCAGGGGCGCAGCGCCGAGGGGAAGGCGTCGGACCACGACCGCAGCACGGCTCCCCCGTCGGCCGAGCGGTCGACCGAGGTCGCCGCCAGTAGCGCATGGACGATGGCGCGGGCGACGCAGTCCGCACCGGCCTCCATCAGCATCGTCTGCTCCACCGGGTCCGGGGTGGGCCGCTCGCCGGTCGCAAGCGTGAAGAGGGTGTCACCGTCGAAGAGCGTGTGCACCGGCTTGAGCGCCCGCGCGTAGCCGTCGTGGCCGATGCCCGACATCTTCTGGCACTGCGCCTTCGTCAGCGAGGCGTCGGTCGCGATCACGCCGATGGTCGTGGCCAGCCCGGGCCGGCCGGCGTTCGCGGGCACGGCCTCGGCGGCCAGGCGCGAGGCCTCGACGTCGGCTGCACTCGGTCGCTCCACGTGCGCGAACTCGCCCCCGAGACCCAGGCCGACGGCATACGGCAGCCCCGTGGCGGCGTCGACCGCCGAGCCCACGGCGTTGACGGCGATCAGCGCGGCGACCGTGGTGCCCGAGTCGAGCACGACGCTCGCCGAGCCGATGCCGCCCTTGAACCCGCCCGCCTTCGCGCCCGTGCCGGCGCCGACGCATCCCTGCAACACGACCGACGAGGAGGCGCTGGCGTATGCCGCCCGCCCGTCCTCCGCGCCCGGGTGGTGGCGCCACGTTCCGCCGCGCCCGAGGTCGAAGAGGATGGCGGAGGGCACGATCGGCACGACGTGCCCGGGCAGGCCCATGGGCCAGCCGATCCCGTCGTCGAGCAACGCGCCCATGACCCCGTCGACCGCGGCCAGGCCGAGGGCCGAACCGCCGCCGAGGACCACGGCGTTGACGCGGTCGACGAGGTTGCGGGGGTCGAGCAGGTCGGTCTCGCGCGTGCCGGGACCGCCGCCGCGCACGTCGACCCCGGCGACGGCGCCGCCCTCGGGGGCCACCACCACGGTGACCCCGGTGAGCCACCCGGGCTCGTCGCGGGTGCAGTGGCCGACCCGCAGTCCGGCCACGTCGACGAGCGAGTTCGTCGGGCCGGGGACGATGCCCGTCATCGCGGTTCTCCGAGGTCGAACTCCATGAGCCGTCCGGGCGAGGTGAAGCCGAGGCGCTCGTAGAACTCCTGGGCCTGCTCGTCCGGGGCCTTGAGCCGGATCCACTTCACGTCGGTCGTGCGCGCCCACTCGATCATGGCCTCGGTGAGGGCCCGGCCGACGCCCCGGTCGCGGCAGCTGGGCGCCACGAATAGGCCGCCGACGTGCAGCCACGACACGTCCTGTCGGCCCGGCCACGGCAGCGCCCGGATGCGGCGGGTCTCGAGGATGCCGGCGTGCTCGCCCCGGCTCTCGGCGATCCACGTCGGGCGGTCGGGCCGCTCGGCCAGCCACGCGTCGACGAAGCGGTCGAGGTAGCCGGGCTCGGACGGCATACCGAGCTCGCGGGCGAACTGCAGGTGCAGGGCGGCGACGACGAGGGCGTCATCGGCCGACGCACGGCGGATCGTCACCTCGGCCATGAGGGAAGTGAACCACGCGGGAGGCGGCAGGTCCCGCAACCTCGGCGACGAGCGGACCGTCGGTCCGGCCGGCGGGACGGTTCAGACGTTGATGCCCAGGCGGCGGCTCGTGCGGGCGCGCTGGCGGCTGGCGCGCATCCGGCGCAGGCGCTTGATGAGCATGGGGTCGGCCTCGAGCGCGGCCGGGTTGTCGAGGAGGGCGTTGAGCACCTGGTAGTAGCGCGTGGAGCTCATGTCGAAGAGCTCCTTGATCGCCTGCTCCTTCGAGCCGGCGTACTTCCACCACTGGCGCTCGAACGCGAGGATCTCGAGGTCACGCGGGCTGAGTCCGTCCTCGGACTCGTGCTGGTGCGGCTGCGCCGTGGCGTGTTCTGTGCTCATGTCCCCGTCTCACCTGACGTGATGCTGCGTATGGCGTTGGCTCCGCTCATACCTTAGACCCAAATGACAAGCGTGTCATTCGACTGGCGTGGCGTGCCGGCGCCACTCATGGTAGTTCCGCTGCCACCCCTTCCCGACCTCAGGACATCGTGTCCAGGATGGCGTTGACGTCCTCCTTGGTGGTGTGCGGGTTGACGATCGCGAAGCGCGTCAGGGTCTCCCCGCGGAAGGTGGTCGGCACGACGAAGGCGAACTCCTCGGCGAGCAAGCGGTCGGTCCAGGCCTGGTAGTCCTCCGGTCCCCAGCCGAGGCGGCGGAACACCACGACCGACAGGTCCGGCTCGCGCACGGCCTCGAGGTAGTCGCGGCGGCCGATCTCCTCGGCCGCGAAGCGCGTCACCTCGAGCGTGCCCTCGATCGCCTCGACATAGGCGTCCGTGCCGTGCACGGCCAAGGAGTACCAGAGCGGCAGCCCACGGGCGCGGCGCGTCAGTCCGATCGAGTAGTCGGTCGGGTTCCACTCGGCGGACTTCGTGATGACGTCGAGGTAGCCGGCCTCCTGCGTGTGCGCGATCCGGGCCAGCTCAGGCTGGCGGTAGATGAGGGCGCAGCAGTCGAACGGCGCGAAGAGCCACTTGTGCGGGTCGACGATGAACGAGTCGGCGTGCTCGATGCCGTCGAAGAGCGGTCGCACGGAGGGCGCCGCGAGGCCCGCGCCGCCGTAGGCGCCGTCGACGTGCAGCCACAGGCCGTACTCGCGGCAGACCTCCGCGACGGAGGCGAGGTCGTCGACGACCCCGAAGTTCGTCGTGCCGGCCGTCGCGACGACGGCGAAGAACGTCTCGGGGCCGTACTCCTCCAGCGTCCTGCGCAGCTCGGGGCCGGTGAGGCGCAGCTTCTCGTCGACGGGCACGCCGCAGACCTCGGCGTCCATGACGGCGGCCATCGAGACGACGGAGGAGTGCGCGTTGTCGGTGGCGGCGATGCGCCAAGGGCGGGCGCCGGTGCCGACCTCCTTCGCGCGGGCACGGGCCGTATGCCGTGCCACCACGAGCGCCGACAGGTTGCCGACCGTGCCGCCGGGCACGAAGACGCCGCCCGCGGACTCCGGGAGGCCGGCGAGGTCGCTGACCCAGCGCAGCGCCTGGTTCTCGGCGTAGACCGCGCCGGCGCCCTCCATCCACGAGCCGCCGTAGATGGACGAGGCACCGACGACGACGTCGAAGGCCGCCGCCTCGCGGGTCGGCGCGCACGGGATGAAGGAGAGGTAGCGCGGGTGGTCGGTCGACAGGCAGGCGGGGGCGAGGGTGTGCTCGAAGAGCTCCATGGCCCGTGTCGACCCGAGGCCCTGCCGCGTGATGGTCTCGCCGGCCACCGCCTGCAGGTAGTCCTGCGTCTGCGCGCCGTCGAGCGGGATCGGGTCCATGAGCAGCCGCTCACGGGCGTAGTCGAGGACCTTGTCGACGGCGACGTGGTCGGTGTCCTTGTCGAAGCTGTGCACGCACAGATGCTAGGCCCTCCCCGCAGCCACCTCCGCCGCCTGCTGCACCCTCCCGACCGAACGCCGCGTTCGGTGTCGAACTCAGTGTTCGGGGGGCGCGTTCGCGACCGAACGCGGCGTTCGGTCCCGGGAGGCAAGGGGTAGCCGAGCAGGACAGGAGCCGCTCAGCGCGGCTCAGCCGTTACTCACCCGAGCAGGGTGCAGCGCAGCTCTGCGGCCGTGGTGACGACGGCTGTCGGCCGCACCTCGTGCAGCGCCTCCTCGCGGCCCGCGCCCCAGGTCACGGCGACGGTGTCCATGCCCGCGGCCTTGCCGGCGAGCACGTCGACGACCGCGTCACCGACGTAGACGGCCTTGTTGGAGCCGCACCCCATCCGCTCGAGCGCGAGCAGCAGCGGCGTCGGGTCGGGCTTGTGCCGTTCCGTGTCCTCCATGGCGACGAGCACCTCGACGTGCTCGCTCAGGCCCAGGATGTCCATCGCCTGCTGCGCCGACTCGCGCCGCTTGGACGTGGCGACACCGACGTGGATCCCGGCTGCGCGCAGGTCGGCGAGGACCTCGCGCACGCCGTCGTAGCTCCGGATGAGCCGCTCGGTGTTCTCGGCGTTCCACTTCAGGTAGGTCTCGTAGAGCTCGTCCGCGTGCTCCGGCGAGTGGTCACGGAAGGCGCCGATGAGCGGCCGGCCGATCCACGAGCGGATCACCGCCGGGTCCTCCTCGTGCCCCAGGATCGTGCGGAACGCGTACTGGTACGACTCGACGATGAGGTGGATCGTGTCGGCGAGCGTGCCGTCGAGGTCGAAGACGGCGGTGGACCAGCGGGGAGAAGTCACCGGCCGAGCCTAGGCCAGGGCCGGCTCGAGCCACCGGCCCCGTCTCATGACCCGGGTGGGCCTCGCCGCGTCATCGAGCACGAGCAGGTCCGCGCGCGACCCCGCTGCCAGCACGCCGCGGTCGGCCAGCCCGAGCGCGCGGGCGGGGGTGCGCGAGCCGGGGCGGACGGCATACGGCAGGGGAATGCCGGCGGTCACGGCGCGCGCGACGATGTCGGCGACGTGGCTGGTGCCGCCCGCGATGGACCCCGGTGCGCCGTCGGGCCCGGTGAGGCGGGCGGTGCCGTGCTGGACGACGACGGAGAGGCCACCGAGGACGTAGGCGCCATCGCCCACCCCCGCCGCGGCCATCGCATCCGAGACGAACGCAACGTGGTCGACGCCGACGAGGTCGAGCACGGTGCGCATCGTGTCGTCGGCGACGTGCACGCCGTCGGCGATGAGCTCGACCGTGACCTGGCCGCGCGCGGCCGAGCGCATCAGCGCCGCAACGGCGCCCGGGTTGCGGTGGTGGATGGGGTCCATGCCGTTGAAGAGGTGCGTGCCGAGGTCGGCTCCGGCGGCCACGGCCTCCTCGACCTGGCCGAAGGTGGCGGTCGTGTGGCCCACCGCGGCATGGATGCCGGCCGAGGTGAGCCAGCGGACGAGGTCGAGGCCGTTGGTGCGCTCGGGCGCGAGGGTGACCTGACGGATGTGGCCCCGGCCCAGCTCGATGAGCCGCTCGACCTCGGTGAGGGACGGGTCGCGCAGCAGCGTCGGGTCGTGGGCGCCGCAGCGTGCCTCGGCGAGCCACGGGCCCTCGAGGTGGATGCCGTCGACGAGGCCGTCGTCGGCGAGCTCGGCGAGCATCGCCACGCCCCGCTCGAGGTCGCGCGGGCTCATCGTGACGAGGCTCGCGAGCAGGCTCGTGGAACCGTGGGCGTGGTGGTGGGCGGCTGCCGCGGCCGCCGCGTCGTCGCGCAGGTCGGTGAAGGCGCTGCCGCCGCCGCCGTGGCAGTGGATGTCGACGTATGCCGGCACGATCGTGCCGCTCGCGCGCTCGGCGGCGTCGGCGCCGGGGGGCGGCTCGGTGCCGGGCGCGATCGGGGTGACCGCGGTGATGCGCTCGCCGTCGACCTGGACGAGCACGTCGGGCAGCAGGGTGTCGTCGACGAGGGCGGGTCCGCGCAGTGTGGGGTTCATCGGTGTCGATTCTGTCGCAACGGCGCGATGTAGCGTGTGCCCGTGCCCGCCCGACCCCTGCGCGACCTCGTCCACCCGACGTGGGTGCCGGCGCTCGAGCCCGTCGCCGACGACATCGCCGCCATGGGAGCCTTCCTGCGGGCCGAGGTGGCCGCCGGCCGCGGCTACCTGCCGGCCGGCGAGCACGTGCTGCGGGCCTTCTCACTGCCGTTGCCCGACGTCCGGGTGCTGGTCGTGGGTCAGGACCCCTACCCCACCCCCGGGCACCCGGTGGGGCTGAGCTTCAGCGTCGCGCCGGACGTGCGGCCGGTCCCCCGGTCGCTGCAGAACATCTATCAGGAGCTCGGCACCGACCTCGGGCTGCCGACGCCCGCGAACGGCGACCTGTCGCCGTGGTTCGAGCGCGGCGTCATGCTGCTCAACCGGGTGCTCACCGTGCGCCCGGGTGCGAGCGCCAGCCACCACGGCAAGGGCTGGGAGACCGTGACAGCGCAGGCGATCTCGGCGCTGGCGGCTCGTGGCGGCCCGCTCGTGGCGATCCTCTGGGGCCGGCAGGCGCAGTCGCTCGCGCCCATGCTCGGCGACGTGCCGCGCATCGAGTCGGCGCACCCGTCACCGTTGTCGGCGCGCTCGGGCTTCTTCGGCTCGCGGCCCTTCAGCCGCACCAACGACCTCCTCGCCCAGCAGGGCGCCCCACCCATCGACTGGAGCCTGACATGACCCAGCCCACCCCCGAGGTCTCCGGGCCCACGGTCTGGACCCGCTTCGTCGCGATCGGCGACTCCTTCACCGAGGGCATGTGCGACGACGACCCGAGCTTCGGCCACGACGGCGAGTTCGCTGGGTGGGCCGACCGGCTCGCCTCGCACCTGTCGGAGATCGCGCGCGGGCAGGGGCTCGACTTCGGCTACGCCAACCTCGCCGTCCGCGGTCGCAAGCTCGACGACGTCGTCGGCCCGCAGCTCGAGGACGCCCTGGCCCTGCAGCCCGACCTCGTCAGCATCGTCGGCGGCGGCAACGACATCCTGCGTCCCAAGGCCGACCTCGACGGGCTGGCCGCCCGGCTCGAGGCGGCCGTCGCCCGCATCCGGGCCACCGGTGCTGACGTCCTCATGGCCACGCCGGTCGACCCGGCCGACGCTCCGCTGGTCAAGGCGACGCGGGGGCGCGCGGCGATCCACTCGGCCAACATCTGGAGCATCGCCCGCCGCAACGGAGCCCACGTCATCGACCAGTGGGGCCTGCATGCGCTGCGCGACTGGCGGATGTGGAGCGAGGACCGCATCCACATGACGACCGAGGGCCACCGCCGCGTCGCGCTCGCCGCCCTCGAGGCGCTGGGACACACCCCGGCCGAGACCGACTGGGCGACGCCGCTCGAGCCGGCCCCGCCGATCGGCCGCCGCGAGGCGCTGCAGGCCAACGCCCAGTGGGCCAAGGAGTACGTCGGGCCCTGGGTGCACCGCCGCCTGACCGGCCGCTCCTCCGGCGACCACCGCCAGGCCAAGCGCCCCGACGTGACCCCGCTCGACCCGTCGTAGCCCCAACCACCCGCGTACGTATGCCGCGTGGCTGACCCCGCGACACGGCATACGCCCGCAGTGCCCGGGACAGATGACGGAGGTTCGCACTTGGCCGTGGCGCCGCTGAGCACGGAACTAAGGGGCTGGCCGCACGAAGGTCCGTCATCAGTCCCCGAAGCGAGGCCCTGTGGAGAACTCCGGCGCGCCCGGCCCGCGCCCGCCAACCTCGGATGGTGACCTCTACTCCCCCACGCCAACGCGCCAGACGTCGCTCCCCGGCCGACGTCGCAACCGCCGTACACCGCCTCGGCGGCATCTGCACCTGGCGCGAGCTGCGTCGAGCAGTCCCATGGCGGCTCATCGGTCGAGCCGTCGAATCCGGTCTCGTCACGGGCCCCGGCAACGGCGTCTACACCCTGCCGAACGCGGACGAGGCTCGTGTGGCAGCCTGCCGGATGACCAGAGTGGTGTCGCACCGCTCCGCTGCCCTGAGCTGGGGTTGGAAGGTCAAGACCTTGCCACCGCTGCCCGACGTCACCATCCCGCCCAACCGCAAGCTCCGCGACAGCGCCCGGGGGCTCGCAACGGTCCATCGGCGCAGACCCGCACCGGGCAGCGAGGCACCCGACGAGTGGGTCACGACACCGGTGCGCACCGTCATCGACTGCTGACTCGACCTCCCGTTCGACGAGGCGCTGTCGGTGTTCGACTCCGCGCTCCGGGCCGGGCTGCCGCGCCGAGCCGTCGTGGCCGCGGCGACTGCCCTCGGCCCCCGCCACCGAGCCCGAGTCCTCGCCGTGGAGCGTCACGCGACGGCGAAAAGCGCCAACCCGTTCGAGTCGGCGCTTCGCGCCATCGCGCTCGGTGTCGACGGCAGCGCCTGGGACCCGCAGCACCGCATTCGCTACGACGACTTCTACGCACGCGTGGACCTGGCCGATCCGGCGTTGGGCATCGTCCTCGAGGCCGACAGCTTCGAGTTCCACGGTGAGCGAGCGGCCCTGGGCCGGGACTGCGAGCGCTACGACGAGCTGATCTCGCGCGGGTGGCTGGTGCTGCGCTTCACGTGGGAGCAGGTCATGTTCCGGCCCGAGTGGGTGACCAGCGTCATCGATCGGACGGTTCGCCGACGCCGAGCCGAAGGAGCCGGAGCGGGCCCCTTCGCATTGGGATGGATGACGTACCTTCGCCGGCCAGAGGCGGCCGCCTGAGCGTGGCGGCGGCTTTGATGGCGGTGAACCTCCGTCATCAGTCCCGTCGCTGTGGGACCCCACGAGGACGTATGCCGTCCCGCTGGGTCAACAGGACGGCATACGTTCTCGGGTGGCGCGGGGTCAGACGGAGGCGGCGAAGGCCTTCTCGAAGATGTCGAGGCCCTCGGACAGCAGCTCGTCGCTGGCGGCGAGCGGCGGCAGGAAGCGGAAGACGTTGCCGTAGGTGCCGCAGGTCAGGGTCACGAGGCCCTCGGCGTGGCAGGCCTTGTTGACGGCGCCGGTCAGGGCGGCGTTGGGCGTCAGGTCGCCGGGGCCG
Organism: Terrabacter sp. NPDC080008; assembly: GCF_040702505.1. Taxonomy (NCBI): domain Bacteria; kingdom Bacillati; phylum Actinomycetota; class Actinomycetes; order Micrococcales; family Intrasporangiaceae; genus Terrabacter; species Terrabacter sp. NPDC080008. Next base: position 43,474 of record NZ_JBFBLC010000007.1, on the reverse strand, counting down.
TTGACGAGCTCGACGGCGAGCATGGCACCGCGCCCGCGGATGTCGCCGATCTGCGGGTACTTCTCGGCGAGCGCCTGCAGGCGCGGCACGAAGAGGGCCTCGACCTGCTTGGCGCGGCCGCAGAGGTCCTCCTCCTTCATCGTCTCGATGGCACCGAGCGCGGCGGCGCAGGCGATCGGGTTGCCGCCGTAGGTGCCGCCGAGGCCACCGCCGTGGATGGAGTCCATGACGTCGGCGCGGCCGGTGACACCGGCGAGCGGCAGGCCACCGGCGATGCCCTTGGCCGTGGTGATGAGGTCGGGCACGACGTCCTCGTGCTCGCTGGCGAACCAGTCGCCGGTGCGGCAGAAGCCGGACTGCACCTCGTCGGCGATGAAGAGGATGCCGTTGTCGGTGCACCACTCGGCGACCTGCTTGACGAAGCCCGGCGCCGGCACGATGAAGCCGCCCTCGCCCTGGATCGGCTCGAGCACGACGGCCGCGATGTTGTCCTCGCCGACCTGCGCGTGCACCTGGCCGACGAACGCGTCGAAGCTCTCCTTGGCGCAGTCGGCGGGGCCGCCCGGCCAGCGGAACGGGTAGCTCATCGGCGCGCGGTAGACCTCGCCGGCGAACGGGCCGAACTTGTGCTTGTAGGGCATGTTCTTGGCCGTCAGCGCCATGGTGAGGTTGGTGCGGCCGTGGTAGGCGTGGTCGAAGGCGACGACGGCGTTGCGGCCGGTGAAGTGGCGCGCGACCTTGACGGCGTTCTCGACGGCCTCGGCGCCGGAGTTGAACAGGGCCGTGCGCTTCTCGTGGTCACCGGGCGTCAGCTCGTTGAGCGCCTCGGCCACCTCGAGGTACTCCTCGTAGGGGGTCACCATGAAGCAGGTGTGGGTGAAGTCCTGCACCTGCTCGGTGACGCGCTCGACGACGCGCGGGGCGGCGTTGCCCACCGTCGTCACCGCGATGCCGGAGCCGAAGTCGATGAGCTGGTTGCCGTCGACGTCGACGAGGATGCCGCCGCCGGCGCGCTCGACGTAGACCGGCAGGCCGGTGGACACGCCGGCGGACACGGCCGCGGTCTTGCGGGCCTGGAGCGCGGCCGACTTGGGGCCGGGGATCGCGGTCTGCAGGAGCCGCTGCTGGGGGACGTTGCTCATGCTCGTCAGTATGCCGCCCCCCGGGGTCGCCGGGGAACCCGGGCCACCCGACGGCATACGTTCGCATTCCGCACCCGAACGCGGCGTTCGGTCGCGAACTCAGCGGTAGAGCGCGGAGTTCACGACCGAACGCGTCGTTCGGGTGCCACGGCGTGGGCTCAGGGCTCGAGGTCCTCGCCGAAGCGGCCCCGAGCCTCGGGAGGGATGAGCGGCTTGTCGGCACGCGCCGCGATCTGCTGGACCGCCCACGAGTTGCCGTCGGGGTCGGAGAAGCCGAAGAAGGTGCCCCCGTCGCGCGGGTCGATGACCTGGACCTCCGAGCACTCCACGCCCCGGGCGACGAGCTCCTCGCGGGCCGCCGTCGCGTCGGCGACGACGAGCTGGACGCCGTGCAGCGAGCCGGGCGCCATCGCGTTCTGGGCGGGCAGGCTCCCCACGACGATCGAGCAGCCCGAGCCCGGCGGCGTCAGCTGGGCGACGTGCATGTGCTCGTTCTCCGTGTCGTGGTCGAGGTGGAAGCCCACCTGGTCGCGGTAGAAGGCGATGGCGCGGTCCAGGTCGCTGACCGGCACGATGACGACCTCGAGCGTCCAGTCCACGGCGGTCAGCCCTGCGCCGGGGCGCTCGAGGGCGTCGCGGCGGCCGGCGCCACGAGCGCGTCGAGGCGGTCGTAGCCCTCGACCATCCCCTTCTCCATGCCGCTCGCCACCATCATGTCGCGCCCCTCGACGGTGCGACCGACGCTGCGGCCCTCGAGCCGACACCGCCCGTCGCCGAGGTCGACGAACCGCATGAACTCGATCGCCACCTCGTCGGGAGCGCCCTCGAACTCGAAGGTCTGGATGGCGATCTCGTTGTCGCGGACCGTGTGGAAGGTGCCGCGGAAGCCGTAGACGTTGTCACCGTCGCGGTGGGTGTAGTGGTAGCCACCGCCGGAGGTGAAGTCCCAGCGCTGGATCTGCATCTCGTAGCCGTGCGGTCCGAGCCACTGGCGGACGAGCTCGGGGTCACGGTGCGCGTTGAAGACGGCCTCGACCGGCGCGTCGAACTCGCGGGTGAAGTCGATCCACGGCACGCCGACGGGGATGTCGAGGGTGAGCTGGTTGGTCATGACTGGTGCTCCTTGTCGTTCTCTTTCGGTGTGAGTGCTGCGTTCGGTGCTGACGGATGAGGGGCCCCGGCCTGCGACGGGACCGCGGCGGTGCGTTCGAGGACTGCGTCGAGCGAGCGGAACTGCTGCTCGGCGACAAGGCGGTAGCGGTCGATCCAGGCCGTGAGCGCCTCGAGCCGGGCGGCCTCGAGGTGGACGGGTCGGCGCTGGGCGTCACGGCTGCGGCTCACCAGCCCGGCCGCCTCGAGCACCTGGATGTGCTTGCTGACGGCCTGCTTGCTGATCTCGAACGGCTCGGCGAGCTCGTTGACGGTGGCTGCCCCGCGGCTGAGCCGGGCCACGATGGCCCGGCGCACCGGGTCGGCCAGGGCCGCGAACGCGCGGTCGAGGTCTTCTGTCGCGGGGAGATTCATTGTCAACCAACTCCTTGATCAACTGATGTCTTGATTAAACGCCGCCCGCGCCGTCTCCGTCAACCCCTTTTGAACTCATCGGTCCATCCCGATCCGCCGACGCCGGCCGCGTGCCGCACATGCGGGTGTAATGTGCCATCCATGCCGCACCTGCGCATCACCGAGGCTGCCGCGCTGCTCGGCGTCTCCGACGACACCGTCCGCCGCATGGTCGACTCCGGGCGCCTGGACGGTGGCGCCGACGACGTCGGACGCCGCACGGTCGACGGCGCCCAGCTGGCTGCGGTCGCCCAGGAGCTCGCGCATCCGGCTGCGGTCGGCGCCATCGGGGGCGCGTCCGCCCGCAACCGGATGCGCGGCATCGTCACCGCCATCACCCGCGACACGGTGATGGCCAAGGTCGAGCTGCAGTGCGGCCCGTTCCGGATCGTGTCGCTGCTCTCGAGCGAGTCCGTGGACGACCTGGCCCTCGAAGTCGGCTCCGTCGCCGTCGCCAGCGTCAAGTCCACCCATGTCGTCGTGGAGATCCCGGCATGAGGACCCCCCGTGCGGTGCGCCGCCCCTCCGGCAGAAGCGCCCGGACCACCACCAACGCCACCACCACCGCCACCACTGTCACCACCGTGGCCCTCGCGGCCGTGCTGCTCGCGGCCTGCGGTGGCAACGGCAGCGCCGACAGCACCGACGGCGCCGCGAAGCCCGGAGCCGGCACCTCCGCGGACTCGCCGCAGGGCACCGTCACCGTGCTGGCCGCCGCGTCGCTCACCGAGTCGTTCGACAAGCTCGCCAAGGACTTCGAGGCGGCGCACCCCGGGGTCACCGTCCGCACCTCCTACGGCTCCAGCGCCACCCTCGTGCAGCAGGTCGACAACGGCGCGCCCGCCTCGGTGCTCGCCCTCGCCGGCACCGCTGCGGCCGCGCCGCTCGACAAGAGCCTGGCCAAGGACACCAGGACGTTCGCCTCGAACGTCCTCGAGATCGCCGTCCCCCCGGGCAACCCCGGCCACGTCACCTCGATCAGCGACCTCGCCAAGCCCACCGTCAAGGTCGTCACCTGCGCCGACACAGTCCCCTGCGGCAAGGCCGCCCAGGCCACGTTCGCCAAGGCCCGCATCGTTCCCAACGTCGTGAGCAAGGAGGTCGACGTCAAGGCGACGCTCGCCAAGGTCAAGCTCGCCGAGGCCGACGCAGCCGTGGTCTACCACTCCGACGTCGTCGCGGCGAAGGGGAGCGTCACGGGCGTCGCGATCCCCTCCCAGCTCAACACCCGGCTCGACTACCCCGTCGTCGCGCTGTCCGACGACGCCGCCACGAAGGCTTTCGTCGCCTACGTGCTCAGCGACGCTGGGCGGGCGACGGTGCAGTCCTTCGGCTTCGGCGCGCCCTGAACGCCGCCGCGCCGCCGCCGGGGAGAGTGACGACATGAGGTATGCCGGCTCGTGGCGTTCCCGGGTCACCCTGGGCCTGCCTGCCGCGCTCGCCCTGCTCCTGCTCGTCGTGCCGCTCGTCGCCCTGCTGCTGCGGGCCGACTGGGCACGCATCCCGTCGGACCTCGCCACGCCGAGCGTCCTTCCGGCACTGCGGCTCTCGCTGACGACCACGTCGTGCACGGCGGTGCTGTGCCTGCTGCTCGGGACTCCACTGGCGTGGCTCCTCGCCCGCTCGGACGGGCCCGGGACCAGCTGGGTGCGCGCGCTGATCACGGTGCCGCTGGTCCTGCCGCCCGTCGTCGGCGGCGTGGCCCTGCTCCTCACCTGGGGCCGCAACGGGGTCATCGGCCAGCACCTGACGCCCTTCGGCATCCAGATCCCCTTCACGACCGTCGCGGTCGTGCTCGCCGAGACGTTCGTGGCGATGCCGTACTACGTGCTCGCCGTCGAGGGCGCCATGCGCGGGCTCGACCCGCGCCTCGAGCACGTGGCGCGCACGCTCGGCGCCGGCGACCTGCGCTACCTGCGCACCGTGGGCGTGCCGCTCGTGCTGCCCGGCATCGCCAGCGGGCTCGCCCTCGCCTGGGCCCGCGCGCTCGGGGAGTTCGGGGCGACCATCACCTTCGCGGGCAACTTCCAGGGCCGGACGCAGACGCTGCCCCTGCTCGTCTACGTCGAGCTCGAGAGCGACCCGCAGGTCGCGATCTCGATCAGCATCCTGCTGCTCGCCGTCAGCATCCTCGTGCTCGGCGTGCTGCGCGGGAGGTGGTTGCGCTGAGCACCGGGCATCCTGCGGTTGGTGAAGGCCTCGACGCGCGGATCCGGTTGCGGCGTGGGGCTGTCGAGCTCGACGTGCCGCTGGCCGCGCGGCCCGGCCAGGTCATCGGGGTGCTGGGGCCCAACGGCGGCGGCAAGACGACGAGCGTCCTCGCCCTCGCCGGGGTGCTGCCGCTCGGCGAAGGTCACGTCCGGGTCGGCGCCGAGGTCTGGGACGACGGCCGGCGGCGCCTGGCCCCCGAGCAGCGCCGGGTGGGACTCATGCTCGCCGACAGCCTGCTCTTCCCCCACCTGCGCGCTGTCGACAACATCGCCTACGGTCCGCGCAGCCGCGGCCTCGACCGCCGCCGCGCCAGGGCCCGGGCCCTCGACGAGCTGGAGCGGGTCGGCCTGGTCGACCGCGCCACCGCGAGGCCCGCCGAGCTGTCCTCCGGGCAGCAGGCGCGGGTCGCCCTGGCCCGGGCGCTGGCCACCGACCCCGCCCTCCTGCTCCTCGACGAGCCGCTGTCGGCTCTCGATCCCGACACACGCGCACGGACCCGCAGCGACCTCGCAGCCCGCCTCACGGCATACGCCGGCGTGACGGTCCTCGTGACGCACGACCCGCTCGACGCCCTCACGCTCGCCGACCATCTCGTCTTCATCGAGAACGGCCGTGTGACGCAGGCCGGCACCCCGGCCGAGGTGCTGAGCGAGCCGCGCAGCCCCTATGTCGGCACCGTCGTCGGACTGAACCTGTATGCGGCACAGGGCGACTCACACGGACACGTGCACACCGCCGGGGGTGGCCTCCTCGTCACCACGGCGCCGACCGAGGGGTCCGTGTGGGCGACGGTCGCCCCGAGCGCCGTGTCGCTCCACCGGCACGAGCCGGAGGGGTCGGCCCGCAACGCGTGGCGGCTTCGGATCGCGTCCCTGACCCTGCAGGGGCAGTCGGCGCGAGTCGGCCTCGTCGGCACGCTCCCGCTCACCGCCGAGGTGACCCTCGAGTCGGTCACGGCGCTCGGCCTGCAGGTCGGCCAGCACGTCTGGGCGGCCGTCAAGGCCACCGAGGTGCGCACCTATCCACAGTGACGCCCGCCTCACTCCTCCAGCGAGGCCTCGAGGACGCGGCCCTCCGTGCCCGCCCCGGCCGAGCGGATCCGGAGGAAGGCAGCGACCGACGGGGCCTGCACGACGGCGGCGACCAGCAGCGCGACCGGGATCGAGGCCCACGTCGCGAGCGCGCCGAGCGGCGGGCCACCGGCGACCTGGCCGAGGGCGTTGGCCTGGCTGTTCAGCGACAGCACCGTCGCCCGGGTCGGTCCCTCGAGGTTGCGGTTGACCCACGTCGCCTCGATCGGTGCGCTGAACGCCATCGCGGCGCCGCGCAGCCACACGCAGACCAGCACCAGCCACAGGTTGCCGAGCAGAGCCACGCCGACGACCGCCAGGACCTGAACGAGGGCGGCCGCGGCCACGGGCAGCCCGGGGGTCGCGTCCACCAGCCGCCGGGGCAGCCACCGCCCGCTGGCCAGCGAGGCGCCCAGCGAGACGACCGTGCCGACCAGGGCGAACGCGGTGAAGGCCACCGCCTCGTCGCCGCCGAACACCGCCGGCACCGTGAAGGTGTCGAGCACCCGCACCTGCCAGAGCCGGTCGAACACCTCGCTGGCGAGACCGACGAGCAGGCTGACGAGTAGGAAGACGCGTACGACGCGCCGCCGACGCGCGATGCGCAGTCCAGCCACGAGCTGCTGCCGCAGGTGCCCGAAGGTCTCGCGGTCACCTCGGGGTGTCGGGTGGAAGTGCCGTTCCGGCATGACGGCCCACAGCCCGAGGGCAAGCAGGACCAGGACGGCGCCGGCCGTGATGACCGGCGCGCGGAGGCTGAGCAGGCCGAGACCACCTGCCGCCGACGTGCCCACGATCCCGAAGGCGAGGTGCAGCTGCGTCTCCCGCGTGAACACCGGCGCGACGGCGTCCTCCCCGACCTCGTCGGTGATCCACGCCTGCAGCGCGCCGGAGGTGAAGGTGAAGCCGACGCCCCAGAGCACGTTGCCGACCAGCGCCGCGGCGAACGTCGCGACCACCCCCTCGACCGCGAACCCGACACCGATGAGCAGGAACCCGATGATGACCGACACGCGGCGGCTGTAGAGGTCGGCCACGATGCCGGTCGGTATCTCGAAGAGGAAGCAGGTCGCCTCGAGCACCGTCCCGACGAGCACCATCTGGAAGGGGTCCAGGCCGACGACGCGGTACTGGAAGACGAGGTTCAGGGTGAAGCACAGGGCGAAGGCGAAGGCCGCGACCGCCGTCAGCGCGTAGAAGGTGGTGGTCGCGTCCGCCTCGCGCGGCGGCCGCCGCAGGAGCGTGAGCACCACTCGAACGTAGGGCGGCGGCCACCTCGCCGTCGTCCCATTTCCGTGGGTGCGGTCGGCGAGCCGGCCGCGGCGCGACCCCTCCCACGAACCCTCATCTCACACTTTGGACGGAATGCTCGGACGTCCTAGTATCTGAGGCATGCCAGCGACGAGGCTGTTGCCGACCGACGAAGCCGCCGACCTGATCGAGCTCACCCGCGAGATCTGCCGCAAGGACCTCGCACCGAAGGTCGACGACGCCGAACGCGCGCACGCCTTCCCCCAGGAGGTCTTCCGCACCCTGGGCCGTGCGGGCCTGCTCTCGCTGCCCTACCCCGAGGAGTTCGGCGGCGCCGCGCAGCCCTACGAGGTCTACCTCCAGGTGGTCGAGGAGATCGCCACCGTGTGGATGAGCGTCGCGGTCGGCGTCAGCGTGCACAGCCTGACCGCCTACCCCGTCGCCACCTACGGCACGAAGGAGCAGCAGGACGCGCTCCTGCCCGGCATGCTCTCGGGCGAACAGCTCGGCGCCTACTGCCTCTCCGAGCCGCTCGCCGGGTCCGACATCGCCTCGATGACGACCCGGGCGGCCCGCACCGGCGACGACTGGTCGCTCAAGGGCACCAAGGCCTGGATCTCCCACGCCGGCCACGCCGACTACTACACGACCTTCGCCCGCACGTCGGACGACGGAGGCAAGGGCCTGTCGACCTTCATCGTCCCGGGCGACGCCGCGGGCCTGTCCTTCGCCGCACCGGAGCGCAAGATGGGACTGCACTGCGACCCGGTGGCGCAGGTCATGTTCGACGGCGTGATGGTCGACGGCTCCCGGCTGGTCGGCCGGGAGGGCGACGGCATGAAGATCGCCCTGTCCGCCCTCGACGCCGGACGGCTCGGGATCGCGGCTGCCGCAACAGGACTCGCGCAGGCGGCACTCGACGCAGCTGCCGCCTATGCGAGCGAGCGCGAGCAGTTCGGCCGCCGCATCGCCGACTTCCAGGGCCTCGCCTTCCTGCTCGCCGACATGGAGGCGGCCGTCACCTCCGCGCGCGCCACGTACCTTCACGCCGCTCGCCTCAAGGACGCCGGGCGCGCCTTCGGCAAGGAGGCCGCGGTCGCCAAGCTCCTGGCCACCGACACCGCGATGAAGGTGACCACCGACGCGGTCCAGGTGCTCGGCGGCGCCGGCTACACCGAAGACTTCCCGCTCGAGCGCTACATGCGCGAGGCCAAGGTGACCCAGATCTTCGAGGGCACCAACCAGATCCAGCGCCTCGTCATCTCCCGTCAGCTCCTCACCCGCTGACCGTCACGCGCCCTCCCCATCCCACCACACCGCATACGCCCGAAAGGCTTGTCATGCAACTGAACTCGTCCACTGTCGCCCTCGTCACCGGAGGCGGCTCCGGCCTCGGCGGCGCGACCGCCCGTCGACTCGTCGCCGACGGCGCGACCGTCGTCATCCTCGACCTGGAGGGCTCGACCGCGCCGGCACTCGTCGAGGAGCTGAACGGCAAGCGCGAGGGCAGCGCGACCTTCGTGGCCGCCGACGTGCGCGACGAGGCGCAGGTGCAGGCTGCCGTCGAGCGCGCCACCGGGCTCGGCGAGCTCCGGGTCGCGGTCAACTGCGCCGGTGTCGCGACGCCGGGGCGCGTCATCGGTCGCGGCGGCCCGCTGTCGCTCGAGACCTTCAAGACGGTCATCGACATCAACCTCGTCGGCTCGTTCAACGTGCTGCGCCTCGCCGCGGCGGCGATGCTCGGCAACGAGCCGGTCGACGGCGACCGGGGTGTCATCGTCAACACCGCGAGCATCGCGGCGTTCGACGGGCAGATCGGTCAGGCGGCGTACGCCGCGAGCAAGGGCGGCATCGTCGGGCTCACTCTCTCGGCCGCACGCGACCTGGCGGACAAGGCGATTCGCGTCATGACCATCGCCCCCGGCACCTTCGAGACACCGATGCTGGCCGGCCTGCCGGGCGAGGTCAAGGAAATCCTCGAGAAGCAGGTGCCGCACCCGTCGCGCCTCGGCCGCCCGGAGGAGTACGCCGGCCTCGTGCGCCACATCGTCGACAACCCGATGCTCAACGGTGAGGTCATCCGCCTCGACGGCGCCCTGCGTATGCCGCCTCGCTGAGTCCCGGTCGCCCGCCGAGTCGCGAGACAATGGCGAGGTGAACGAGCCCGGCGGTGACCTCGTGATCGCGCCCGGCCCCGGGCTGCGACACGGCCTCGTCATCCCTGCGATCGAGCTCGTCGAGCGCTTCAGCCGCTCCTCGGGGCCCGGTGGGCAGGGCGTCAACACGACCGACAGCCGGGTCGAGCTCGTCTTCGAGCCCGGCACGTCGGTCGCCCTGGCCCCGGCCCAGCGCGACCGCCTCGCGGCCGCGCTGGCGCACCGTCTCGTCGGTGGACGGGTCACGGTCGTGGCGTCCGAGTTCCGCTCGCAGCTGCGCAACCGCGCCGCGGCCCGGGAGCGCCTCGCCGTCCTGCTGCGCGAGGGCCTGGCCCCGCCGCCGGTCGCGCGCCGCCCCACCAAGCCGACGCGCGGGTCGAAGGAACGCCGCATCGAGGGCAAGAAGCGTCGCGCTCAGGTGAAGTCCGGCCGGGGCCGCATCCGCCCCGAGTGACGCGCTGTGGACAACTGCAGCAAAGTGCCCACTCGACGTTGCGGGTCGACGCGCTGTGGACAACTGCAGCAAAGTGCCCACTCGACGTGGACGTCGAGTGGGCACTTTGCGTCACCACGTCGACTGGGCACTTTGCGTCACGTCGAGGGGTACGTCACCGCGCGGGCCGGCGAGACGGCGTACCGGTGCTGGGTACGGCCTCCGCGCTCTCGGTCAGGCGTGCGGGGGCTGGACGAGCGTCGTGTCGACGACTGCGGCCACCTCGATCGGCCCGTAGACGTGCGGGAACGTCTCACCCGTCGCAGGGTCCCCCACCTCGTGGACGACCGGGGACCCGAGCAGCGACTCGTCGATGTGCAGCAGGACGAGCGGTTCCGCGACGTCTCCGTAGAACCGCGCCCGGACGACCGGCCACTGCTGCGCCGACGACGCGTGAATGAAGCCCTCCTGCTCGAGAGAGCGTCCCCTGGTCGAACGCGTGTAGCGGCCGTCGCGCTGCGCCTGTTCCCAGTCGGCCTGTTCGGCCAGGTGATAGATCATGTCCCGCGACGCTACCAAGAGAGGCGGTGAGGTCCGTCTCACCGTTGCTCCGTCGAACGTGGACCAGGCGCGGGCGGGGCACGCTGGAGGTGGGAGCGCCGCCCTCCGCAGCGACGGTGGGGCGCCTGCCAGGAGGACACGGACATGGTGAGCGCACAGGGATCGCCGCAGGAGAGCCCCACGCCGGAGAGCCCCGCGCCCGGGTTCCCGGCCCGGGTGGTGCGGCTGCGGGGCCACGACCTGTCCTACGTCGACGCGGGCACCGGCCCTGCCATCCTCTTCATCCACGGCCTGCTCGGCTCCCACGACAACTGGACCCACCTCGTCGACCGCCTCGACGACCACCACCGCGTGGTCATCCCGGACCTCTTCGGGCACGGCGCCTCGGCCAAGCCCGTCGGGGACTACTCGCTCGGGGCGCACGCCGCCGTCCTCCGGGACCTGATCGACCACCTCGGGATCGCGAAGGTCGTGCTCGTCGGTCACTCCCTGGGCGGGGGCATCGCGATGCAGTTCTGCTACCTCTTCCCCGAGCGGGTCGACGCTCTCGTCCTCGTGGCCACCGGAGGCTTCGGCCGCACGGTCAGTCCGCTGCTGCGCTCGGCCACCCTGCCCGGGGCCGAGCTCGTGCTGCCGGTCATCGCGTCGTCGTGGGTGCGCGGGCGCGTGGAGACGGTGGGCAAGGCGGTGCGCGACCTCGGCTGGCGTCCCAGTGCCGACGCCTCGGCGGTGTGGAAGGGCTTCACCTCACTCTCGGACGGTGAGAGCCGTCGGGCCTTCCTCGCCACGACGCGCGGTGTCATCGACCCGGGCGGTCAGACAATCAGCGCACGGGGCCACACCGTCAGTGCCGGGCACCTGCGCACCCTGGTCATCTGGGGCACGCGCGACCGAATGATCCCGGTCGGGCACGCCCACCGCGCCCGTGAGGTGTTCCCTGACGCGCAGGTCGTCCTGTTCGAGGGGGCCGGGCACTTCCCCCACCTCGAGCAGCCGGACCGCTTCGCGAGCCTCCTGGAGGAGTTCCTCCACCGCTGACCGGCCGGCCCATCACCCGGAGGGTGTGAACAAGCCTGCACGGCTCTGGTTCCGTCCGACCGGCGGACCTACGCTGCCCACGAGCGCCCGAGTCGCCTCGCTGGGCCGGGTGGCCATCCCCTCCACGAAAGGACACCCATGCCTGCCAACCGCTCCGTGTCCGGCCCGACACCCGACCTGGCCCGTAAGGCGGTCGCCGAGGGCGTCGGCACGTTCATCCTCGTCTTCTTCGCCGTCGGCTCGGCCGTCTTCGGCATCGACACCATCGGCTTCGCCGGTGTCGCGCTCGCCTTCGGTTTCGTCCTGCTGGCCCTGGCCTACGCCATCGGCCCGGTGTCCGGCTGCCACGTCAACCCGGCCGTGACCCTCGGCGTCCTCCTGCGCAGAGGGCTCACCCTCGGCGAAGCCGGCACCTACTGGGCGGCCCAGCTCGTCGGCGCCATCGTCGGCGCAGCCCTGCTCAAGCTGATGGTCTCCGACTTCGGCGGCGCCAAGGACAAGACGGGCGCCCTCGGCACGAACGACTGGGGCAAGAACATCTCTGCCAGCGGCACCTTCGTGCTCGAGATCGTCCTCACCTTCCTGCTCGTCCTCGTCATCCTGCTCGTCACCAACCGCGCCGCCGCCCCGGGGTTCGCCGGACTCGCGATCGGCCTGGTGCTGACGGTGATCCACCTCGTCGGGATCCCCCTCGACGGCACGTCCGTCAACCCGGCCCGCTCGATCGGCCCTGCCCTGTGGAACGGCGGCGAGCCCCTCGCGCACGTGTGGATGTTCATCGTCGCTCCCCTCATCGGAGGGGCCCTCGCGGCGCTGGCGGCGCCGTTCCTCGAGACGCGCACCGCGTCGTCGGAGGTCGACCCGACGGGCGCCGACGTCCCGGCGTGATGGCGCCCGGCTCTTGTCCACCGCGCTCGGATTCCCCAGCTGTCCAACGTTGCCCCGCGCGTCTGCACCACAATGAGACCCATGGGCGAGGCATCTCGGGGTAGCCGCAGTTCGACCAAGCCGAGGGGCCGCGCCGCAGTGCGGTGGTTCGCGGCCCTCGCCGTGCTGGTGTGGCTGGCGATCGGCGGGGTCGGCGGCCCCCTGGTCGGCCGCCTGTCGGAGGTCGCGACGAACGACAACGCGAACTTCCTGCCACCGGCGGCGGAGTCGACGGCGGTCAGCAAGCTGGTGCAGCAAACCAGCGACACGAAGACCCTGCCCTACCTCGTCGTGGTCGAGCGGCCGAGCGGCCTGACCCCCGCGGACCTCGCGGCCGTGCAGAAGTACGTCGCCGGCATACCCGGGCTGCGCCTGGCCGACCCGTCACGCACCGTCGGGGAGTTCCTGCAGTCGCCGCCGCGGGCGGCCGTCCCCAGCCAGGACAAGCAGGCCGCGCTCACCCCCGTGTCGTTCCTCGCCGACAAGGCCGAGGACACGGTCGCCGGGAAGACCGCGCTGTATGCCGTCGCGCAGGCCCTGCGTGACTCCGCCGCATCGACGTTGGGCTCGTCGGGGCTCAACGTGCACGTGACGGGCGCGGGCGGCTTCTTCGCCGACTTCATCATCGCCTTCAGCGGCATCGACGGGATCCTGCTGCTCGTCGCCCTCGGCGTCGTCTTCGTCATCCTGCTCATCGTCTACCGCAGCCCGATCCTGCCCTTCGCCGTGCTCATCACCGCGATGTTCGGCCTGTCGCTGGCCGCGCTCGTCGTGTTCCCCCTGGCGAAGAACGGGACGATCAGCCTGAGCGGCCAGAGCCAGGGCATCCTGTCGATCCTCGTCGTCGGTGCCGCGACCGACTACGCCCTGCTGCTCGTCGCGCGCTTCAAGGAGGAGCTGCACGACCAGGACTCGACGTGGGCGGCCATGAAGATCGCCTGGCGCGCAGCCGTCGAGCCGATCGCCGCGAGCGCCGCCACCGTCGTGCTCGGCCTGCTCTGCCTGCGCCTGTCGGATCTCGGCAGCACCAAGGGACTCGGGCCGGTGGGGGCGCTGGGCATCGTCGGGGCGTTCGTGGCCTCCCTGACGTTCCTGCCGGCGGTGCTGCTGCTCATCGGCCGGCGCATCTTCTGGCCGCAGATCCCCCGCGTCGACCACGTGCACAGCGCGGACGCGGTCGGCACCCGTGGCATCTGGGGCCGCGTCGCCGGCATGGTCGGCCGCCGGCCCCGGCGCACCTGGGTGATCACGCTGCTGGCCCTGCTCGCCTGTGCCGCCTTCCTGCCGACCCTCAACGCGCGCGGCGTCGCCCAGTCCGACCTCTTCCTCACCAAGGTCGACTCCGTCACCGGGCAGGAGGTGCTCGCCAAGCACTTCCCGGCCGGGTCCGGGTCACCCGTGCAGATCGCCGCCCCGCAGGACAAGGCGGACGCGGTCGTGCAGGTGCTCGGCTCGACCCCGGGCGTCAGCAACCCGCAGGTGGGCCTGGCGCCCGGTCAGCCGCCCAAGGTCGTCGACGGCCAGGTCGTCGTGCAGGCCACGCTCGACGCGCAGGCCGACACCATCGCCGCGGAGGACACGATCGAGACGCTCCGCACGTCCCTCGACAAGGTCGGCACCGACGTGCTCGTCGGCGGCCAGACCGCGACCAACCTCGACGTGCGGCTGGCGAGCGAGCGCGACCTCAAGGTGATCATCCCGACGATCCTCGCGGTCATCTTCGTCGTGCTCATGCTCCTGCTGCGCTCGATCGTGGCGCCGCTGATCCTGGTCGCCGCCAACGTGCTGTCGTTCGCCGCGACGATGGGCGTGGCCGCGGTCGCCTTCAACCACGTCTTCCACTTCCCGGGCTCGGACCCGTCGACGCCGCTCTACGGGTTCGTGTTCCTCGTCGCGCTCGGCATCGACTACTCGATCTTCCTCATGACCCGCGTACGCGAGGAGTCGCGTTCCCGGGGCACCCGTCCCGGGATCCTGGTGGGCCTCGCGGTCACCGGCGGGGTCATCACCAGCGCGGGCATCGTGCTCGCGTCCACGTTCTCAGCCCTTGCAGTCCTGCCGATCCTCTTCCTCGTGCAGATCGCGTTCATCGTCGCCTTCGGCGTCCTGCTCGACACGCTCGTCGTGCGCAGCCTGCTCGTGCCGTCCGTCTCCTACGACCTGGGCGACCGGATCTGGTGGCCGATCGCCCTGCGCCCGAAGGCTCGGCACGAGGCGGGGCCCGCGAGCGCCGAGCGGCCCACCGCCGACGAGCCGAGGACCGAGCAGCCATCCGCTGAGGAGCCGACCACTCCGCAGCCTGCCAGCGAGTCGCGCAGGAGCTAGACAGACGGCCGCACCGCGACCACGCCGAGCGGTGAGGTGAGGTGAGGCGCAGGATTGAGGGCATGACCCCAACCCTCGAGCGCCGCCCGCGCGTGCTGCTCTTCGACGTCAACGAGACCCTGTCGGACATGACGCACCTCGGCGACCGCTTCGTCGAGGTGGGCGTGCCGCACTACCTTGCGGCACCGTGGTTCGCCGGTCTCCTGCGCGACGGTTTCGCCCTGACCGTCACCGGGCACAACCCGTCCTTCGCCGAGGTGGCCCGGGCGTCGCTGCGCACCGTCCTGCACGGCAAGGCCAACGTCGAGGCCGCGACCCGTCACGTCATGGCGGGCTTCCTCGAGCTGCCGGTGCACGAGGACGTGCCGGACGGCATACGGGCGCTGGCCGGGATGGGGCTACGCCTCGTGACATTGAGCAACGGGTCGGCCGACGTCGCGGAGGGCCTGTTCGAGCGCAGTGGCCTCCGGGACCGCTTCGAGCGGGTGCTGTCGGTCGAGGACGCGCCGGCGTGGAAGCCGGCCGCCTCGGCGTACGCGTACGCCCTCGGGCAGTGCGGCGTCGCACCCCAGGACGCGATGCTGGTAGCCGTCCACCCGTGGGACGTGCACGGGGCGAAGGCCGCCGGCCTGCGCGCCGCGTGGGTCGACCGCACCGGCGCGCCCTACCCCGGGCCGATGTATGCCGCCGACCTCGTCGCGACGTCACTGACCGACCTGGCGAGCCGGCTCGAGGGCCTGCCCGCGTCCTGAGCCGCAGCGACCGCCCCTCAGCGGAGGAACAGGAGCGTGAAGCTCGGGATGTAGGCCATCCGGATCTCGTCGAAGACCAGGTAGGCGAGGAGCAGGGTGACGGCCGCGTTGAACACGATCCCTGCCACGGCGGTCGTCCCGGCGCCCAGACGCCGCGCCCGGACGCCGAGCACCAGTCCGGTGACCGGCGCGACGGCGAGCAGCAGCCACCCGACGACGGCGACGACCCACCCGGCCGCGCTGTGCGCGAAGAGGAACAGGTCGCCCTCCTGCAGCCCGAGCAGCGGGAACGCGACGTAGAGGCTGACGAACGAGACGAGGAAGTAGACGACGACGAAGGCGACCGGCATCCACACCGACCAGCGCGCCAGCGCTCTGCCCTTGACGACACCGTCCGAGGTCTGTGCCCTGCGTGGAGGAGTGAGGGTCGACATGGCGTTCTCCCTTCCATCGGTCCCTACTGCCATCCCAGTCGCCGGGCGTCCGTACGCGCCAGAGGCCAAGGTCCCGCCGTCGGCGGGACCCCGCCCGGCACTCCATCCGTCCGTTTCGGAGCAAAATGCCGCCCCCGTCCGGTACCTTTCTTCCCCGGAGGGGTGGGTTCGTGATTCTGAGTTCGTTGCGCCGTCACGGCGTGTTGCTGGTGGCAGCCCTGGCTGTCGTCTCGTCGTCGCTGGTGCTGGGGGTGGCTGAGCCGCCGCCTGCGTCGGCAGGCCCGCTCGCGAGCGCAGGCACGCCCTCGCTCGCGACCGCCACGAGCGCCCCCACCGGGTCGGGCTTCGTGGCGGTCACCGGCCGCGCCCTGGACACGCGCAGGTCGAGCCGTGTCGGGCCGTATGCCGCACCGATGCCTGCCGGCACGTGGCGGCGCGTCCCCGTGGGCGGGGTCGCAGGCGTGCCGCGCACCGGCGTCACCGCGGTCAGCGTCACCTTCACGGTGGTGAGCCCCTCGGCGGGTGGCCTGCTCCACGCGGACGCGAACGGGCCGGGCACGCCCAACTCGTCCGTCACCTACCTGAACTACGCCGGGCGCCTGACGGTGTCGGGCTCGGCGGTCGTGCCGGTCGGTGCAGACGGCGCCATCCGCGTCCGGACGAGCTCCCGGACCGACCTGATCATGGACGTCCAGGGCTACTACTCGACCTCGTCGCCGATGCGCTACGTCAGCCAGCACGTGGCCTCCCGCATCGTCAACACGACCACCGGCTTGGGCTCCCCCAAGCAGGCGTACGCCTCGAACACCGCGTTGAAGGTGCCGGTCACGATGGGCACCGGTGTGCCGCTCGACGCGACGGCAGCCACCGTGCACCTCATCGTACTCAACCGGTCGCGGACCAGCGGCTACCTCACCATCTTCCCGACCGGCCAGACGGCCCCGACCACGTCGGTCAACTTCCCGGCCTCCGCGCGCACCGAGATCACCGTCACGACGGGGCTCGCGACCTCTCGTTCGCACAAGGCCTTCACGATCGTGCCGCACGGCGCGACCGTGGACCTCGCCGTCGACGTTGACGGCTACTTCGCCCGCGACAGCCGGGGCGGCCTCTTCCACCCGGACGTCGAGCGCATCTACGACTCGCGCACCACCAGGGCGCCCCTGGCACCGTCGGAGTCACGCGCGATCGCCGCCACCTCCACCGGACGCATCCCCGCGGCCTCCACCGGCGTCAACGCCGTCGTCGGCAACGTCGCCACGATTGCCCCCACCTCCGGCGCCGGCAACCTGCGGCTGTGGGCCAGCGGCGCCCCCGAGCCGCTCGCGACGACGACGGCCACCTACGGCGCCGGCGTCTCGGCGGGCTTCCAGGCCATCGGCCTCGGCGTCGACGGTGGCTTCCGGGCGCACAACCTCGCCGCGACCCCGGTCGACCTCGTCGTCGACGTGCAGGGCTGGTACGACGCGCCTACCCCGGCCCCGACGGGCACCTACACCGGCCTCGACATGCACGACGGCACGATCGTCGAGGACAACGGCACCTTCTACATGTACGGCACGCAGTACGAGTGCGGCTTCACCTGGGGGCGAGCCAACACCCCGTTCTGCGGGTTCGCCGTGCGCAGTGCGCCGACGCTCGCCGGCCCCTGGTCGCTCCCGACGCTGCTCTTCTCCCCCACGGCCACCGTCAAGGACCCCGCGTGGACCCTCGACAACGGCAAGACGTGGAACACCGTCTGCGGGGCCAGGGGCGCCGGCTGCTTCAACCCGCGCATGCTGCACCGCCCCGACGGGGCCTGGGTGCTGTGGTTCAACGCTCCCTCCGACTACAACACCTACCGGCAGAACGCGTACTGGGCCATGGGCTGCAACGGCCCCATGGGGCCCTGCGGCTCGAGCGCCGGCGCGCCGTTCGGCTCCGACCACAAGCCCACGCTGGTCCCCTGCCTCAACAACGGCGACTTCAGCATCGGCACCGACGGCGACAAGGCCACCATCGTCTGCTCTCTCGGCTCGCTCTCCCAGGAGGAGCTCACGCCCAGCTGGACCGACGGCACCGGCAACGGCACGAAGGTGATCAAGCTCGCCGGCGTGACCTCCGCCGAGGGCGTGGGGATCTTCAAGCGGCAGGACGGCACCTGGCAGCTGACCTACAGCACGCCCAACTGCGGCTACTGCTCGGGACCGCCGATGAACCTCTCGGCGGCCGGCCCCACGATGGTGCGCACGGGCTATGCCACCGCGCCCGAGATGCTCGGGCCGTGGACGGCGCAGGGCACGCTCAGCCAGGACTACTGCCGGGGCCAACCGCGCACCGTGTTCACCGCCGACGGGCGACCGTTCGAGTGGCTCGACCGCTGGACCGGTGACCGCAACGAGACCGAGGCCTCGGTGCAGCTCGAGGACCTCAGCGTCACCCCGTGGACCTGCGCCACCCACGCCAAGCTCGCCAGCACGAGCTAGGCCCTCACCGGAGCCCAGCCGGCAGCGGTCCGCTCCCGGCTGGGCCCCAGGTGGGTACGACACCGGCGTGGCCCTCGAGCGGCTGGACCGGTTCCAGCGCAGACATCGTGCAGCGAGCTTCCCGATCGCGGTGCTCTACAAGTACTTCGACGACTCGGGCCCGTATCTCGCTGCGCTGATCACCTACTACGGGTTCGTCTCGCTGTTCCCGCTGCTGCTGGTGCTGGCCACCGTCCTCGGCATCGTGCTGGCAGGGAACCCGGAGCTGCAGCAGCGGGTGATCCACTCGGCCGTGGCCGAGTTCCCCGTCGTCGGCGCCCAGCTCGGCGAGCCCAAGCGGCTCGGCGGCGGCGCGACGGGGCTCGTCATCGGCGTTCTCGTGTCGCTCTACGGCGGGCTCGGCATCGCCCAGGCGGCGCAGTACGCGATGAACTCGGCCTGGCGGGTACCGCGCAACAGCCGCCCCAACCCGTTCCAGGCCCGCGGCCGCAGCCTCGTGCTGCTCGGCACCGTCGGCGTAGCGGTCCTCGGCACCATGGTCCTGTCGGCAGTGGGCACGCCGGGCTCGGGCTCCACGCAGGTCGTCGTCAAGGTGCTGACCCTGGCCGCCGGCGTGCTGCTCAACTGCGCCCTGTTCGTCTTCGCCTTCCGGTTCGCGACGACGCGCCCGCTGTCGGTCCGTGACGTCCTGCCGGGGGCCCTCGCCGCGGCGATCGGCTGGCAGCTGCTCCAGTCCTTCGGGGTCGTCTTCGTCTCACACGTGGTCCGCAACGCGAGTGCCACCAACAGCGTGTTCGCGGTGGTCCTCGGGCTGCTCGCCTTCCTCTACCTGTCCGCGACGATGGTCGTGCTCTGCGTCGAGGTCAACGTCGTGCGCGTCGACGGGCTGCACCCGCGCGCCCTGCTGACGCCCTTCACCGACGACGTGTCCCTGACGGCGGCCGACCGCCGGGCCTACACCGAGCAGGCCCAGGCGGAGCGGACCAAGGGCTTCGAGGAGGTCGACGTGACCTTCCACCCGCACGGGTCCTGGCAGGACGACCGCCGGGACCCGTGAGGCGGGGTGACCTCAGGCGAGGTCGAGGTAGCGCTTCGCGATCCGCGCGAGCGTGACCTGCCCGATCGCCCGGAACGGGTGCAGCGGGTCGGGCGCGACCGATCCCGTGGGGCCGCCGAGCTCGGTGTGGGCGAGCGCACTCATGACGGTGTACGCGTCCCCCCTGCCGTAGCCGTGCTCCTTCGTCAGCACCTCGAAGAGGTCCTCGTAGGCCCGGTCGATGGAGTCCTGGACGGGGTCACCGAGGCCCACGCACACGAGCTCGTCGCCGGTGTCGACGCGCGGCGCACGCAAGTTCATGCCCTTGACGAGGTCGACGCTGACCGTGGCCCGGCCGGCGATCTCGATGGCGACGAACGAGCTCTCGCCGCGGCTCATCACGGCGTGCAGGTCGCCGATGGCCAGGCGCGCGCCCTCGACCTGCACGGGCAGGTAGACGGTGGAGCCGGGCCGGGCGTCGGTGAGGTCCATGTTGCCGCCGGTCGGGTAGGACGGCATGACCGTCGACATCTCGCCCTCGGCCGGGGCCACGCCGATGCACCCGATCATCGGCGCCACGGCGCAGCTGACCCGGTCGGTGAGCTGGACGTTGCCGTCGCGGACGGGCACCCGCCGGACGTACCACTCCTCCCCCATCGGCCGGGCGAGCGCGCCCGCCCCGGGGATGTAGACCGACCAGCCGTGCTCGGCCATCTCGATGTCGTGGATCGTGACCGCGAGCGCGTCGCCGGGCTCGGCCCCGGCCACGTGGACCGGGCCGGTGACCGGGTTGATCGTCGCGGTGACCTTCGCGAGGTCGCGCAGCTGCTCCATCTGGGCGTATGCCGCGTCGTCCGTCTCGAAGCTGATGCGCTCCCCCGTGCCCGGCTCGATCGTGAGCACCGGCTCGTGTTCGGCGGAGTAGCCGGCGTGCGCGTGGTCCTTGGTGATGAGGTGGGTGGTCATCGTCAGCCCTTCCGGTCGGTCGCGGCGAGGAGGTCGGCGTCCTGCGCCGTGTCGGTTGCGTCGGCCCGGTGCTCCGGCAGGATCCCGATCCCCTTGCGGCTGTAGTAGGCCAGCACGAGCAGGCCGATCACGAGCCAGGCCACGCCACCGATCTTGGCGGCCGGCTCGGCGTTCCACAGCACGAAGCCGATGATGAGGAAGCCGATCACCGGACCGACCCAGTGCAGCACGACGTTGCGCGACTTGCGGCGAACGCCGAAGTAGGTGATGACCGACAGGTGCAGCAGCAGGAACGAGGTGAGGGCGCCGAAGTTGACCAGCGAGCTGATGAGCCCGATCTGGCCGACGAAGAAGAGCCCGAGCACGAGGGTGATGCCGGCGACGAGCAGGATGGCCCGCTCGGGCACCTTGCTGCGGGTGTTGATGTGGGCCAGGAAGCGCGGCAGCTGGCCGTCCCGGCTCATCGAGAAGAGCAGCCGCGAGGTGGCGCTCTGGGCGGCGACCGCGTTCGCGATGCCGACGGCGAGGGCGTTCATGGCGAGGAAGGCGATCTGCCAGCCGTTGCTGCTGATCCTGCCGACGATGTCGAAGAACGCGTTGCCCGCCTCGGCGTCCGAGAAGGAGGTGGTGTCGGGGATGAGCATGCCGGCCAGCCAGGTCTGGCTGATGAAGAAGAACGCGACGAGGAAGAGGCCGCCGATCATCGCGATCCCCGCCGAGCGGTGGCCGCCCTTGCTCTCCTCGGAGAGGGTGGCGATGCCGTCGAAGCCGAGGAACGAGAGGACGGCGATCGACAGGGCGGTGCCGACGAGGGGCGCCGAGAAGTTGGCGGAGTCGAAGATCGGCTTGGTCGTGACGTGGGCGCCCCCGGTCCCGTTGGCGATGGCGACGATCGCCATGACCACGAAGATGACGATGAAGAGCACCTCGGCGGTCAGGAAGAGGCGGTTGACGACGGCGGTGAACGAGATCCCCACGTAGTTGATGGCCGTGTTGACGGCCAGGAAGATCAGGATCCACGCCCACTTGGGCACCGACGGGAAGATGCCGTACATCGACTCCGCGGCGAAGACGTAGAGCAGCGTCGGCACGAGGAGGTAGTCGAGCAGGATCGTCCAGCCGGCGATGAAGCCGAGCTTGGGGTGCATGCCCCGCCCGACGTAGGAGTAGACCGACCCGGCGATGGGGAACGCGCGGCTCATCTGGGCGTAGGACAGGGCCGTGAAGATCATCGCGACCAGGCCGATGAGGTAGACGAGGGGCACCATGCCCTTGGCCTCGTTGTAGACGGTGCCGTAGATCGCCCACGGCGCGATCGGCACCATGAAGACGAGGCCGTAGATGAGCAGGTCGGCCGTGGAGAGGCCGCGGTTCAGCTCCTGCTTGTAGCCGAACGCGGTGAGGTCTCCCTCACCGAGGGTGTGGGTGTCGTGCGAGGACATGCGTGATCTCCGGGTCGGGGTCGGGGTTGGTCAGTCGTGCTGGGCGAGGAAGGACTCGACGAGCTCGAGGAAGGCCTCGGGCTCCTCGACGTGGGGCATGTGGCTCGAGTCGGGGAAGACGTGCGAGCGCACGTCGGGGATGCGATCGACGAACGGCTCCCAGACGAGCGGCATCGCCTCGTCGTGCGCGCCCGAGACGACGAGCGTCGGGACGCGTATGCCGTCCAGCCGGTCGATGACCGACCAGTCCTTGAGCGACCCGACCACGTGGAACTCCGAGGGCCCGTTCATCGTGTGGTAGACGGTCGGCTCGGCCTCGATCTGGGCGAAGGAGTCGGTCACCTCGGGCGGGTTGGGCACGACCCGGCACACGTGCCGGTCGTAGAAGACCTTCTCGGCGTCGGCGTACTCCTTCGAGTCGGTGGTGCCCGCCTCCTCGTGGCGGGTCAGAGTCGCCTGCACGTCCTCGGGCAGCTCGGCGCGCAGGGTGTTGGCCGCCTCGAGCCACAGCTCCATGGAGGCAGGCGAGTCGCAGATGGTGAGGCTGCGGATGCCCGAGTCGTCGGAGAGGACGACCTCGGGGCCGAGCATGCCGCCCCACGACTGGCCGAGCAGGTGGAAGCGCTCGCCGATGCCGAGCGCTTCCACCAGGTTGCGCAGCTCGTCGACGAACAGCTGCGGCGACCAGAAGTCGGCGGGAGCATCCGGCAGGTGGGTGCTGCCGCCGCAACCGAGCTGGTCGTAGTGGACGACGGCGCGGCCGCGACCGGCCAGGTTGGCCATCATGAGCGTGTAGTTGTGGGCGGCACCGGGCCCGCCGTGGAGCACGACGAGGGGCGCCTGCTCGGCGTCCGGGTCGAGCTCGCCGGTGATGCGGTACCAGGTGCGGTGGCCGCGGAAGTCGACCTCGCCCTCGGTGGTGGGGTCTGGGAAGCGCGCGTCGCGCGTCGTTGCCATGGGTCCTCCTCGGGTGAACCAGGCCAAAGTGGACCACGCAAATGGTCCGGTGACAAGACCTTTCCGCGCTTCGGACCTAGACTGCGTTCCGTGCAGAGCCATCCGGACGTCGGGGACGACAGGCCCGTCGACCTCCTCGGCGACGGCTCGCGCACGAAGACGACCTCGCTCACCGACCGGCTCGTCACGGCCATCGCGGTCGGCGAGTACTCCCCCGGCGAGCGCCTGCCGCCCGAGCGCGACCTGGCCGCCTCGCTCGGCGTCAGCCGGGCGACGGTGCGCCAGGCGCTGCAGCACGTCACCGAGCTCGGACTCATCGAGATCCGGCGCGGGCGCGCAGGCGGCGCCTTCGTCGCCTCGGCCTCGTGGGAGGACGTCGCGCCCGAGGTCGCGCGGCGCACCCTGGAGACGGAGATCCCGCGGCTGCTCGACCTCTACGACTACCGCTGCATGGTGGAGGGCATGATCGCCCGCGCCGCGGCCGAGCGGCGGACGCCCGATGACGTCGCGGCGCTCGAGAAGGCGCTCGCCGAGTTCGGGGCGGCGACGTCGATGACCGAGGCCCGCAACGCCGACCGCCGGCTGCACGGCCTGGTCACCGCGGCGGCGCGCAACCCGCACCTGACGTCACTGAGCGCGCACCTGACGGCGGCGGCCACCCTCGGCTTCGGCGTCGAGCCGTACACCCAGGAGTTCTACGACGAGGCGCTCTCCCAGCACGTCGAGCTGGTCGGGCACGTCGTGCGTGGCGAGGTCGACGCGGCGGGCCGGAGCGCGCAGGCGCACTTCCGGCTGACCCTGGAGACGATGCGCGCCGGACTCCAGCGCGCCCGCGGCGGCTGACCGCCGGCGCCGGACCGGGCTCAGCGGGCCCGTCGCGGCCCGTCGGGCGCGAGCGCGCGCTCGAGCGAGGCGAGGGTACGGGTCCGCTCCCGGGTCGCCATCCACGCGACGACCGGCCTGAAGAGCCGCATCGGCCCGTGCAGCTCGGCCTCGGCCACGTGGTGCACCACCGTCGCCCCGCCGTCCGCGGGGCCGTGGGCGAGGTCGTCGGCGAGGGCCTCGAGGACGTAGCCCGGTCGCGCCTGCATCAGCGGGCGGCCGAACCAGCTGAGGGTCTCGCGGAAGGCGACCCGCGACGAGGGCACGTGCTCGGTCACCTCCCCCACGAACGGGCCCATCCGGGTGCGGTCGACGTAGGTGGTGCCGCAGCCGACGGGTGCCGGCGACGTGAGCTCGACCCTGCCGAACACGCCGTCGCGATGCATCCACGTGCCGTAGCCGGGCAGGTCGGCCAGGCACGCGAACACCTCGCTCGCCGGCCGCCGGACGATCGTTCGGGACTCGAACCGGACCACGCTGGCGCTCATGACGCCTCCTCCCTCGAAACGGGTGCGCTGGCTCCCGTGGCGGCACGGCGGCGGACCGGCAGCAGCGCCGGGGTGCGCCGGGCGTAGTCGACGTACCGGGCGCCGAGAGTCCGCCGCAGGTCGGCCTCCTCGAAGCGGATCCCCACGATGACGTATGCCGTCCCCGCGGTCGCGAAGAGGAGGTGCCCGACGCTCAGGGTGGGCGTCACCCAGAACGCGATGAGCAGCCCGAGCATGATCGGGTGCCGCACGAGCGTGTAGAGCCCGCGGGTCGTGAGTCGCGGCGGCTCGTGGGTCCGAGCCCATGTCTGAGCCGATGCCTGCCTCAGGCCGACGAAGTCGAGGTGGTCGATGAGGAAGGTCGACGCGATGGCGACCACCCACCCGGTCAGGTAGCCGGCCCAGAGGAGCACGCGCCACGGCTGCGTGTCCACGTGCCACAGGATCGGTCCGACCGGGCGCCACTGCCAGAGCACCAGCGCGAGGAGCAGGTCGGCGGTGAGGACGTAGGTGCTCCGCTCGGCGGCCTGCGGCACGAACCGGGTCAGGGCGCGTTTGGCGGCCGGCCGTGCCATGAGGGAGTGGTGCACCGCGAAGACGCCGAGCAGGGCGAGGTCGATCGCGACCGCGGTGCCCCTCGCGGCCGCCGGACCGTGGTCGATGCCGGAGACGATGTCGAGGTCTGCGACGAAGGTGACGGCCCACCCGACGATCGCGACGAACGAGAGGTACGCCAGGGCGGCATACCCAAGCAGGAGAACGCGTTTCATGGATCCAGCGTGACGGTCGCAGCGTCGCTGCTCAGCCGTGGAAACACGGCACCGGCGGCGGCACCTAGGAGGGCGCGGTCGGGTGCGTCGTGGCGTACCACGCGGCGACCTGTGCGCGGGATCGGAAGCCGAGGCGTGCTCGGATCCGGTCCACGTGCGACTCCACCGAGCGCTCGCTCAGGACGAGGCGGGCGGCGATGTCCCGGTTGGTCAGGCCACCGGCGACGAGGCGCGCGACCTCCAGCTGCCGGGCGGTGAGGACGGCTCCCTCTGAGGGCACCGGTGGTGGCAGCGCCGGCAGGTCGAGGCACCGGCGGATGGCGGCGAGGAGGCCTTCGGCGTCGCCGTCGAAGGGCATGTGCGCGCGGCCGGGCAGGAGCGTCAGCCGCGCCCCGGGTATGCCGTCCGCCAGCCTCCGCGCCTCGCGGAGCGGCGCCGCACGGTCCCCTTCGCGGTGGATCACGTGGGTCCGGGCGCGTACGCCGGACAGGTCGCCGACGACACTCATCGAGTAGCAGGCTCCGAGCAGGCGCTCGGCGTCGGCCGCTGAGGCGGAGTGCCGCTGGTGGGCGGCCAGCGCGGCCCGGAAGGCCGCGTCGGCGTCCGGGGCGAAGAAGCCCGTGAGCACCTCCGAGCCGAGTCCCCAGTGCTGGCGCACCAGGCCCAGCAGGTGCGCGCGTACCTCGGGCTCCGCGATGCGGCCACCGTCAGCCCAACCGCCACACAGGACAAGCCGATCGACGGTCTCCGGCCTCGAGGCGGCCCACCTGACGGCGAGCGGGACGGACATCGACGTCCCGAGCACGTCGAAGCGCCCGATATCGAGCCGGGCGGTGACTGCCGCGATGACCTCCATCTCCAGCTCGACGAGGTCACGGTCCGGCGCGGCGTCGGAGAGGCCGCAGCCGGGGCGGTCGTAGCGCACGAGGGTCCTGCCCTGCGAGAGGCCCTCGTAGAAGCGGCGTTCCGGCGTCAGCGCCCACCCCAGCTCCACGTGGGAGACCCAGCCCGGGACGAAGAGCAGCGGCGGCCCACCTCCGCTCGTCGCGTAGGCGACCCGCGTGCCGTCGGCCAGCCGGACGGCGCCGATGGCCTGCCCCACGACCGCACCGTGACGACCGCTCACGGCGGCAGGATGTTGATGACTCGGGAGAGCACCACCGCAAGGACGCCCAGCGAGATCATCGACTGGATCGCCATCAGGCCCTTGACGCGGTGGGTGAGCGGCATGGTGTCGGTGGGACTGAACGCGACGACGTTGGTGAACGCGACGTAGAGGTGGTCGGGAAACCGCGGCTCCCAGCCGGGCGGCCCCAGGTCCTCGGTTCCCGTCTGCGGGAACTGGAAGTCGGGGTGGCGGCGGGCTCCCTGCCGGCGCGCGTCGGGACCGCCGCCGTCGAGCTGCCAGTAGAGCAGGCCGAAGGTGACGATGTTGGTGGCGAGCAGGGTGACGGCCGTGACGAGCAGCTGGGTCGCGGTGGGTGGGGTCTGGCCGGCCGGGGTGCTGCGCAGCACGAGGGCCACCAGCCTCGCAGCGGCGACGGTGTTGGCGGCGATGAGGACCGCGACCAGGGTCAGCACCAGCGGACGGGCGGCGCGTGGAACGGGTCCCGGCTTCGCGGCGACCGCGAGGAGGACGAGCACCACCGCGCCCTCGATGACGGGCACGGCGATCGGGGGCCCCTCGCGCATCTTCGAGGGCACGAGGACCTGCGGCAGGATGACCGCGACCAGGGAGACCAGCGGCCACCGGTAGCTCTCCACCGCCGAGGGGCCCGAGCCTCCCGGACGAGCGACCCGGGCGCCCTGGCCGGACGCGGGCCGACCCGCGCCCGGTTCGAGTCCCGGTTCGACTCCCGGCTCGTCGGCCATGCGCCCATCATGCGCGCCCCGCGTCGCCGTCGTCAGCGGATCTCGACGGAGTCGGGTGGGGAGCAGTGCGGCCGGTCAGGCCTCCTGCCGGAGGTGCTGCGCGACCACGTGCCAGGCGCGGTCGCGCTCGTCCGCCGACCACCGGCTCCCGGACAGGGCGACCATGACGAGCCGGTCCCCCGAGACCAGGACCGCCGCATCGACGAAGCCGGTGGTGGTCCCGACCATGGCGGTCCGGATCGCCACACCGTCCACGACGGTCGCCGGCCCCGGTGCGCACGTCTGGAAGGCACGTTGCTCGAACGCCTCGGCGCCCCAGGGGTCGCCGTCCGCCAACGCGTACTCGGCGTAGGTGAACGAGCGCTTCGCCGGCCCGGGGCCCAGACCGTCCTCGGTCGACTGCGTCCGGGCGGCGGACGTGCCCTCGAGGACCCTCACCTGGCGGGCTGCGAAGGTCAGGAGGAGCTCGGTCGGATCGGGCACCGCCCACGACGTCGCGTCGCGGCAGCTGAACCTCTGCGTCAGGTCTGCCCCGCAGCCGGCGTCCGAGGAGTCCCGGCCCGGGAGCACGAGCCGAACGCTCACCTCGCCGGGGTAGGCCGGCGGGAACAGCTCCGGGCCGGGCAGGTCGCTTCGCCGGCCGTCGAGGTGCTCGGCGACGCAGTCGAGGGCCTCGGGCACGGGCGTCATCCCGTCGATGGTGGTCAGCACGGGCGTGGGAGTCGCCGACGAGAGCGCTCCGTCGGGCCCACTGGGCCCGGTCCGACCGTCGAGACCGGGTGGCATCGCAGCCGTGCACGCCGACAGCAGAGCGGCGACGACGACGCCGGCCCACCTCGTGACCGCCGCGGCGAGCGAACGCTGGCCCACGGTGCCAGCCTAGACGCGCCTCGCGCCGCGCCCGGCCGGCTTGCCGGAGCTCATCCCGCGAGCATGATGCCGACGAAGAGCGCGGCGAGCGCCGTGAGCCCGGTCAGGGCGCCGAAGACCGCCATGGCCCGCCGCGAGCTCACCCGGGAGTGCACGAGGGCGGTCACGCCCGAGGCGGCCACCAGCGTGTACTTCAACATCAGGGTGTGCTCGTAGGCCGGCCCCTTGTCGCCCTCGGCGACGACGTTCCAGACGCCGGTGAGGAGCAGGAGCACGAACGCCGGCCAGGCGATGCGGTTGAAGGCGTTCGCCGCGGCTCGCGGCACGTCGGTGCCCGCCGCGCGCAGGGCAGGGACGAGTGCCGCGAGGGTGACCTGGCCGCCGACCCAGACGGTGGCCCCAAGGATGTGGAGGAACAGCCGCAGCGTCCCCAGGTCGACAGCACTCATGGACCACAGACTGCCAGTCGGTCCTCCACGCCGACCGCCCAACCCGCACGGGCGCGATGGAGCACTCGTGTCGGCGGCGTGCGCCACCATGGGACCGCACGGTCGACCCAGGAGGACGCCATGTCACTGACCCGCATCCACAACTTCTCCATCTCGCTCGACGGCTTCGCCACCGGCGAGCCGCAGAGCGCCGAGACCCCCTTCGGGCACGCCGGCCAGCGGCTGCACCGCTGGATGATGGCGACCCGCTCCTGGGACCCGAACGGCAGCGCCGGGGTCGACGACGCCTTCGCCCAGCGCCACGGGCCCGGCATCGGCGCCGAGATCATGGGCGCCAACAAGTTCGGCCCTCCCGGCTGGCACGACGACCCGGACTGGACCGGCTGGTGGGGCCCCAACCCGCCCTTCCACACCCCGACCTTCGTGCTCACCCACCGCCCCGGGTCGCCCATCGAGATGGAGGGCGGCACGACGTTCCACTTCCTCGACGCCTCCCCCGCCGAGGCGCTGCAGACGGCGCGCGAGGCCGCCGACGGCCAGGACGTCCGGATCGGTGGCGGCGCCACCGTCGTGCGGGAGTTCCTGCTCGCCGGCCTCGTCGACCACCTGCACCTCGTCCAGGTCCCGATCGTCCTCGGCCGCGGCATCCGGCTCTGGGACGGCCTCGAGGCCGTCGAGGAGGGCTTCGACGTCGAGGCGGTCTCGACCCCGAGCGGCGTCACCCACTTCACCTTCACGCGCAAGAACCGGTGACAGGTCCCCGACCACCGGCGCACCATGGCTGCATGGAGACCTGGGACGCCCTACGGTCGCGGCGCAACGTCCGCCAGTTCACCGACGAGCCCGTCCCCGACGAGGCCCTCGACCGCATCCTCGAGGCGGGCCGGCGCGCGCCGTCGGCGAGCAACTGGCAGCCGTGGGACTTCGTCGTCGTCACCGACCGTGCGCAGCTCGTCGAGCTGGCCAAGGTGTGGCAGGGCGCGCAGCACGTCGCCCGGGCCGCAGCGGCGATCGCGATCGTCGCGCCCGAGCAGGAGGACGACCGGCGCTCGACGATGCTGCACTACGACCTCGGCCAGGCCACGTACGCGATGACCGTCGCCGCAGCCGACCTCGGCGTGGGCACCGGCCATGCGGCGGCGCTGGACCAGGAGCAGGCTCGCGCCGTGCTCGGCTTTCCCGACGGCCACTTCCTGGCCTACCTCCTCTCCGTCGGCTACCCCGCCGACAGGCCGCTGAAGGTCATCGAGCACCTGGACCGCCGACCTTTCGACGAGGTCGTCCACCGCGGACGGTGGTGAGCGGATGGAGATCCAGCTCAGCATGCTGATCCTCGAGGTCCGCGACCTCCACAGGTCCGTCGCCTTCTACCGCGATCTCGGCCTCGACGTCCCCGACCCGCAGCCAGGCCGGCCCGTCGTCATCCACCGGATGGGCAGCGGCGTCAGCCTGCTGCTCACGACCTCCTTCGCCTCCACCTACGACCCCACGTGGACGCGACCGACCGCCGGCTACCAGCAGCTGCTCGAGTTCTACGTCGGCGACGACGCCTCAGTCGACCGGCTCTGGACGCAGCTCATCGCCGACGGCCACGCCGGGCGCATGCCGCCCACCCGGACCACGGGCCCCTACGCCGCCATGGTCGACGACCCCGACGGCAACGTCGTGCTCCTCACCTCCGACGAGGCCGCGCGCGTCGACGCGGGCCCGACCTGACCTGCAAGCGGCCCCCACGTGCCAAGGCTCACGCGGTTGCGAGCAGAACGCATACGGCAGCCGTCGGGCGGAGTCACGATGAGGTATGCGTGAGGTTTCGGTGGGTCCCGTCGCCCTGGATCGCTTCGCCCAGGTGCTCCCGCGCGAGCGGGTGGACCACCTGAGGGAGGTGGCCCTGCGGACGGCGCAGGCGCTGTCGGGGCACACCGTGTGGAACGTCAGCTCCACGGAGCGCGGCGGTGGGGTGGCCGAGATGCTGCAGGTGCTCGTCGGCTACGGCCGTGGTGCCGGCGTCGACACCCGCTGGTTCGTCATCGACGGCGACGACCGGTTCTTCGCCGTCACCAAGCGACTGCACAACCTGCTCCACGGCTTCCCCGGTGACCGGGACCACCTCGACCCGGCGGACGAGGAGCACTACCTCGAGGTCCTGGCCCGAAACCTCGATGGGTGGCAGGGGCGCGTGCGTCCCGGCGACGTGGTGCTGCTGCACGACCCGCAGACCGCGGGGATGGCGCGGGCCCTGCGCGAGCGCGGTGCGCACGTGATCTGGCGCTGCCACATCGGCTCCGACCGCGCCGACGCCTGCACGGCCCGCGGCTGGGAGTTCCTGCGTCCGTTCCTCGAGCAGGTGAACGCGTGCGTCTTCTCGCGCAAGGAGTACGCGCCGACGTGGCTGACCGCGCAGGTGGTGGTGATCGCCCCCTCGCTCGACCCGTTCAGCGCGAAGAACGCGCCCATGACGCCCGCCAGCATCCGCGGGGCCCTGGACCGGGCAGGGATCATCGCGCGGGCGGACGGGGACGGCAACCTCGCCTTCGTCCGCCGCGACGGCACGGCCGGCATGGTGCGCGCCCATCACGGTCTCCTGCTCGACGAGGAGGGGCCGCTACCGCCGGACGCGGACGTCCTGCTGCAGGTGAGCCGGTGGGACCACCTCAAGGACATGGCCGGCGTGCTCACCGCCGTCGCGAGTCATCTGGACCTCTTCCCTGACGACGTGCACCTGCTGCTCGTCGGCCCGGACGTGCGGGGCGTGACCGACGATCCCGAGGGAGCGCAGGTGCTCGAGGAGTGCCGGCAGCTGCGGCCGGCCCTGCCGTCGGCAACACGCGCGCGGGTGCACCTGTGCTGCCTGCCGATGGACGACGTCGACGAGAACGCCCACCTCGTCAACGCGCTCCAGCGGCACGCCGGCGTCGTCGCGCAGAAGAGCTTGATGGAGGGCTTCGGCCTCACCGTCACCGAGCCGATGTGGAAGCACCGCCCGCTCGTCGCCTCGGCCGTCGGCGGCATCGTCGACCAGATCGAGGACGGGGTCAGTGGCGTGCTGCTCCACGACCCGCGCGACCTCGACCGCTTCGCCGTCCTGGCCGCCGAACTGCTCGCCGACCCGGACCGCCGGTCGCGGATGGGCGCCGCGGCCCACGAACGGGTGCTGCACCACTTCCTCGGCGACCGTCACCTCATGCAGTACGGCGAGCTGTTCACCTCGCTCGTCGCGGGCTGAGCGGCGAGGACGACGAAGGGCCCGGTGGCCGGCCGTCCCTCGCGAGGGGCAGCCGGCCACCGGGCCCTGTCAGTGGCCTTGTCAGGAGCCCTGTGAAGGGCGCGAGCGGCTCAGTCCTTGAAGGCGTCCTTGACCTTCTCGCCGGCCTGCTTCAGGTTGGCGCCCACCTGGTCGCCCTTGCCCTCGGCCTCGAGGCTCTCGTTACCGGTCGCCTTGCCGGTCCCTTCCTTGATCTTGCCCTCGGCGTTCTCGCCGGCGTTGTTGATCTTGTCCTCGATACCCATGAGTTCCTCCTTGTTCGGGAAGCGGGCCAGGTCGGCCCTTCCTCACTCAGCGCATACCCGTTCCCCCTCGACCGACGATCATCGACGCGCCCCTTTCGAGGTCTCCTGGCGCGCGCGGCCCGTCTGCGGGCGAGCCCTCCGGGGGTGTACGCGGACCGGTGGCCGCGGCCAGGACGCCCGCGTTGGGCAGGGAGAACGGGCCGTCCTCGGTGACGACCTCGGTGTAGGTCAGGCCGATGCCGACCACGCGACCGTGGTACTCGCCTCCCAGGGCGCCGGACCGCAGCACGATCCACGAGCCGACCTCGAAGGGCCTCGAGGTCAGCAGGACGAGGCCGGCGAAGAGGTTGGCCAGGGCCTGCTGGGCCGCGATGCCGATGACGACACCGGTGATCGCACCGGAGAGGAGCAGCTTCTCGATCGGCACGTGCAGCACGGTGAGCGCGAGGACGCCGACGAGGACGTAGCCGACCATGGTGAACCAGAGCCGCAGGTTCGACGCGGTGCCGGCGCTGGCCCGGGCCCCGACGACCCTCGCCAGCTCGTTCGCTGTCGAGCGGACGGCGATGGCCGCGCTGACGGCGAAGACGACCGCGCCGAGGAACGTGACGAGACGCGGGGTCAGGTCGGGCGACTGCGGAACGCCGAACGTGGCGACGACCACGAGGACGACGAACGAGAAGACGGCTGTGGCGCCGGCCCGGCGCAGGTCGGCGCGGACGCGCAAAGCGGTGGTGGTGGAGGCGAGAAGAGACAGCTTCACAGGCAGGGAGCTCCCGGTGGCAGGGGGACGGACGTTGTCGGGGCGTCGGCGGCTTGCCGGCGGACCCAGCACGGTAGCGGCTGCACCTTGGCGCAGTTCGAGGGCGACGGGCGGCCGAGACTCCCAGCGGACGTTCAGGAGCGAACGGGCAGAATGGATCAGTGAATCTGACAGCAGTCCTTGCCACCTACACCCTCTTCCTGGTGCTGCTCATCGCAGCGGGGGCGTGGTTGACGCTCGACCGGCCGCAAAAGATCGAGCTCGTCGTGGCAGGTGCTGTCGCCCTGGCCGTCGTCGGCATCCTCATCCTCGTCGGCAGCATGGTCTGGACCGACCCGCGGCCCTTCGTGGTGGACGGGGTGGCGCCGGCCATCGCCCACGCTGCCGACAACGGCTTCCCGTCCGACCACACGGCGGCCGCCGCGGCCGTCGCCGGCCTCGTGCTGGCCTACCGACGACGCATCGGCATCCTCCTGCTGCTGCTGGCCGTCGGCGTCGGCATCTCCCGGGTGGCCGCGCACGTCCACCACGTCCCTGACATCCTCGGCGGCCTGGCCTTCGGGCTCATCGCGGCCGGCGTCGGCGTCGTCGCCGCTCGGGCGGCGATGCGCGCCTGGGCAGCACGACGAGCCACCTCCCCCGCTGCCTGACGCCCGGCTCGCCAGAGACGTCGGCGGTCAGCGCAACACCTCGAGGACCTGCTTCTGGATGCCGTTGCCGTACACCTGGTGCTCGACGACCCGTAGGCGTTGAGCGACGAGGTCGGCGTCGCTGAACAGCGGCTTGCCGGCGCCGAGCAGCACCGGGAACACCAGCAGGTGGTAGCGGTCGATCAGACCGGCCTCGTGCAGCGCCCGGTTCAGCGTGGCGCTCCCGTGCACGAGCAGCGGGTCACCATCGGTCTCCTTCAGTCTGGCGACCTCGTCGAGCGAGCGCAGGACAGTCGTCTCGCCCCAGCCCTCGACGAGGTCCCCGTCCTCGAGGGTGGTGGAGACGACGTACTTGGGGAGAGTCTTGTAGCGTGCGAACTCCGCCATGCCGGGCCACACCGGCGCGAACAGCTGGTAGCTCCTGCGGCCCAGCAGCAGGGCGCCCGCCTCCTCCTGCTCGCGGGCCTTGAGCTCGTAGGCCTCCGGAAGGAAGTCGACGGTCTTGAAGGTCCACTGGGTGTCGTGTAGGGCTGGATCGCCTCCGGTGGGGTCGAGCTTCCCGTCGAGCGAGACGAACGAGGTGGAGATCACGGTGCGCATGGGCGGCCTCCTCATGTGGTGCTTGCGCTTCTGTCACCACGTCGAACGGCGGGAGGCGAGTTCGACCCCCCTGGGTCGCCTTTGATTCTGGTGCATCCCGGTCCTCGCCCGGCTCAAACTGAGGGCACGGGCATGCGCACGTTCAGGACCAGGCCCGGGTCGCCGACACGAGCCGCCGGCCTGATGGGTGGGTGCCGGTCTAGTAGCCGGGGAAGACCTTTCGGAGCTCGTCCAGCGTGACGTTGCCGGTCACGGTCACGCCCGTGACGTGGTCGGCACGGAGCCGTCCGCTGAGCAGCCGCACCACCGCCTCCGCCGGGCCCTCGAACGTGGCCGTCGGACGATCGACCGAGTCGGTCACGGTGACCGTGTCGGCGATGTGGAGTGCACCATCCGGAATCGCCATGCGGACCTCGCGTTCGACGGTGTCCGCCTTTGCGAAGAGTCCCAGCAGGAAGGCGAGCGGCCCGCGAAGCAGCTCGATGAGCAGTTCAGCAGATGCCGGGTCCACCGTCGCCGACGGGTCGACTCCGACGCGCACGTCCCAGGCGTGGTTGGCAACTTCGCTGAGGCGCATGCCGAGCGCGACCACCAGCGGCACCGGCTCGGGAAGGAAGCCCAAGTCGACCATCAGGCTCTCGCGCTGCTCGGCCGTGAGCGCCTCGATGGTGTCGAGGTACGCCTCGTCGTGCTTGACGAAATCGGCGGCCTGGTCGGCCGGGGAGGATGCGTTCCACCGTGCCCAGACCGCCTGGTTGTCCTCACCCTCGACGTGGTCGCCGGTGGCGGTCGCAAGGGGTTTGAGGCCGATCTCGGCGCCGCTGCCGAGGTGCGAGAGCACCTGCGCGATGCTCCACTCCGTCGCCCCACTGGGGTTGCTCAGAGCCTCCTCGGACAGGGTCGGCACCAGCGCGGCCAGGGTGTTGTGGTTCGCACGCAGCGCCGCGACGGTGCGGTCTACAAGTGTGGTCATTCCTGACGCAACGATGCAGACCACAGCCTTCTTCCCCGCCCTGCCGCCGGCCGGCCCTGCGTCAGGCGTCGCGTCGGCGTAGCCGGAAGGCTGCCGCGAGGAGGACGATGGCGGCGTATCCGCAGAAGAGCGCGAAGCCGGTCCACGGAGCCAAGGCGGTGGGGTCGGGGTGCACATGGGTGACCGCCTCTCCGACGGTGCTGGGCAGGTACTTGCCGATCGGGTCGGACCACGAGGACGGCAGGAACCGCACGATGATCGGCAGCACGAACAGCACGCCGAACAGTGCGGAGATGGCGCCGGCGGTGTTGCGCAGCAGGGCGCCCAGGCCGAGACCGAGGAGCCCGACGACGGTCAGGTAGAGCGCCGACCCGATGACGGCCCGCAGGACGCCGGGGTCGCCGAGGGCGGTCTGGAGGTCCTTGCCCTTGAGGATCGACTGCCCGATGAGGAAGGCCACCACCACGGAGGGCACGGTCACCACGAGGGTCACGGCAGCGAAGACGATGGCCTTGGCCCACAGCACCGGTAGGCGGGAGGGGACGGCGGCGAGGGTCGCCCGGATCATGCCGGTGGCGTACTCCCCGGTGATGAGCAGGACCCCGAGGACGCCGACCGCCAGCTGCGCGAGGAAGATCCCGGCAAGGCTGCGCGAGGTGGGGTCGAAGCCGGCGGCCTCCCGGGCGTCGTGCGGCGGCCAGTGCGCGACCGTCACGGACGGCACCAGGATCGCGAGGCCGATGATGAAGACGACCGCGGCCAGCATCGAGAAGACCGTCGAGCGCAGCGACCGGAGTTTGGTCCACTCCGAGAGGATGACCCGCGCCTGCGTGACCTTCTTGGGAGCGCTCGTCGGGTCGCCCACGGTGCTGGTGGCGGTGGTGTTCGTGGTCGCGGTGCTCACCGGTTCGCTCCAGCGGTCGTCAGCGGGCTCTCACCCTCGGTCGTGGTGGTGCTGCTCGTCGCTCCGTGGTACTCCACGGCGTCCTTCGTCAGGTCCATGAACGCCTCCTCCAGTGACGTCTGCTGCGCGGACAGCTCCAGCAGCGTGATCCCGCCGGCGCCGGCGGCGAGCCCGATCTCGTCGGTGCTCAGGCCGCTCACGTCCAGGGCGTCACCGCCGGCTGACTCGATGCGCACGTCGGGGCCGGTGAGGAGCGTCGCCAGCGAGGCGGGGTCGGTGGTGCGGACGCGGACCCGGTTGCCGGAGGCACTGGCGATGAACTCCTCCACGCTGGTGTCGGCGATGAGCCTCCCGCGTCCGACGACGATGAGGTGCTCGGCGGTCTGCGCCATCTCGCTCATCAGGTGCGAGGAGACGAACACGGTGCGGCCCTCGGCGGCCAGCGACTTGAGCAGGGTCCGGATCCAGCGGATGCCGTCGGGGTCGAGGCCGTTGACCGGCTCGTCCAGGATGATGGTCTTCGGGTCACCGAGCAGCGCCGAGGCGATGCCGAGCCGCTGCCCCATCCCGAGGGAGAAGGTGCCGGCGCGCTTCTTGGCCACGTCGCGCAGCCCGACCAGGTCGACCACCTCGTCGACGCGGCGCCTGGGGATGCCTGCCGTCTGCGCGAGGGCCAGCAGGTGGTTGAAGGCGCTGCGGCCCGTGTGGATGGAGCGGGCCTCGAGCAGGGCACCGACCTCGTGCAGCGGCGAGGCATGGTCGCGGTAGGGCTTGCCGTTCACGCGCACCGATCCGGCCGTCGGGGCGTCCAGGCCCAGGATCATGCGCATCGTGGTGGACTTGCCGGCGCCGTTGGGCCCCAGGAACCCGGTCACCGCGCCGGGTCTCACGGTGAAGGTCAGGTCGTCCACGGCCGTCTTGTGGCCATAGCGCTTGGTGAGACCACGGGCCTCGATCATGGGCAGCTCTCTCATCGTCGACGTGAAGCATCACATTGTTTCGCGGGCCCGGGGCTGGTGCTCCGAGCTCGCGGACCGTCAGGAGGCAAGCGCCGCTCGCGCCCGCCCGGACACCACGGCATACCCGACGATGGCCGCGATCGCAGCCGCCCAGACCAGGGTGACCAGACCCGTGCCGAAGCCCAGGCCGCCACGGGCGGTCGAGACGCCCATCCAGTCCGCGACGGAGGCGCCCAGCGGGCGGGTGATGACGTATGCCGTCCAGAACGCGAGCACGGGCGCGCGCCGCACGCGCCAGTACCCGAGCGCAGGCACCGCGAACGCAGCAGCGAAGAGCACCGCCGAGCCCAGATAACCGAGCCCCAGCACGACAGCGGTGAGGTCGCCGGCGGCCGTGCCGAGCGCGAACGTCGTCAGGACGGTGGCCCAGTAGAAGAGCTCGCGACGTCTCGTGTCGATGCTGTGCACCGACAGGGTCCCCTCGGTGCGGTGCCACAGACCCAGCACCAACGCGAGGACGAGGGCGAAGCCGACCGTCGAGACGGCATACGGCACGCCCAGGCCGACGTGGGCGACGTCGGCGGCGACCGTCCCGAACACGCTGACCATGGCCACGGTGGTCCAGTACACCCACGGCACGTACCGCTTGGCGGCCAGCTGCAACGACAGTGCCACCACCAGGGCGAGCCCGGAGAGGCCGACAGCGAGGATCGGGCCGATGGTGTGGGCCAGGTAGTCGGAGGCGGTCTCGCCCATGCCGGTCGTGAGCACCTTGAGCACCCAGAAGAGCGCCGTCAGCTCCGGGACCCGCGCCAGACGGGCGGGGACCGGGGTGACGAGGGCGAGGCGAGTCTGTCCGGTCGCGGGCTCAGGAGCGATCACGACCGCGATGGTGCCAAGCAGAGTTGGACGTTCCCTGATATGTCCGGAATCCCTGAGGACTCGCGCGCTGCGCTCGGACCGTCGCATTCGCCGAAACCCCAGCTCCGCGACACTTTTGGACTCATGAATGGATTCACTTCAGGGGGACGACATGACCGAGATCGCCGGGGCTCCTGACGACACCGTCGCGTGGATCGAAGTCGGCGCCCTGATCACCCGGGGCATCTACGGCCACGAAGCTTGGTGGACCGACGTCGATGCGGGCGTCAGCGGCAACCACCACCAGCCCGAGAGCGTCAAGATGCTGCAGGTGCTGGCCCGATCCACTGACCCGGCCCGGCAACCGGGCGACGCGGACGGCAGCGCGTGGGCGACGCGGCTCCACGCTCCGATCGAGGACCGGCGTCGCGACCTCGGTCTCACCCTCATGGGCATCCAATCCGCTGGCGGTCCTTCGCCGCGCTGGGTGCAGAAACTGCTTCACCTAGCTGGGCCGCCCACCGATCGGATGCGCCTACCCATGCGGCGCCTCGACCTGGCGATCGGGTGGGATGTCGGGACAGCATGGCGGATCGCCACCAGAGGCGAACGATGACCCCGGCGAAGCGCCGCCAGCACGGCACCGGCACCATCTACCCGCGCGACGACGGCCGCTGGATCGGACGCCTCGAAGCCGGCTACACCGCCACCGGCACCCGCCGCCGCGTCAACGTCTCCGGCCGCACCGAAGCCGAAGTCAAGACCAAGCTCAAGACCAAGGCCCGCGAGCTCGCACTCAACAACGGGCCAGGCACCGCCGGCACCAGCCGCACCACCGTCAAGGCATGGGCCGTTACGTGGCTTCCGCTGCACGCCCAACAGGTCCGGCCCTCCACGTTCACCACCGACGCCGGCGCCATCCGCAAGTGGGTCATCCCCACCATCGGCCACCGCCGCCTCACCGACCTCACCCCCGCCGACGTCCGAGCCGTCCGCACCGCCATCACCGACTCCGGCCGCTCCACCACCACCGCCCTGCACGCCCACACGCAGCTCGTGTCGATGCTGAAGGCCGCAATCGTCGAGGGCAACCAGGACCCTGCTCGGGTCCTGCTCGTCCCGAAACCCGGCCGGGCCGCGAACGACCGGCAGGACATCCCCCTCGACGACGCCATCACCATGCTCGCCGTCATCCAGACCCGACCCGACGCGCCCCGATGGGTCGCCGAGCTCCTGCAGGGCATGCGCCAGGGCGAGGTCCTCGGCCTCACCTGGGACCGGGTCGACCTCGACGGCGGCGTCATCGACGTGTCGTGGCAGCGGCAGGACCTGCCCCACCTCGACAAGAGGGACCGCTCCCGCGGGTTTCGTTGTGCCCGACGACCACGAGTCGATCCACCTCGCCGGCGCCACGCACCTGACGCGGCCGAAGACCGCCAAGGGGCAGGGAGTCATCCCGATCGTGCCGTGGATGCGCGCCGCGCTCCTCGAGCTGCGGGAGCGGTGGCAGCCGAACGAGTGGGGCCTAATCTGGACGATGGTCGACACTCGCAACGGCCGCGAGCGGGTCGTGCCGATGCGGCCTGAGCGGGACCGGGCGGTGTGGGACGAGATCCAGCAGGCGGCTGGGGTGCGGCATCCGTCGGGTCGGCCGTATCACGTGCACGAGACGCGGCACACGACGGCGACGCTGCCGATGGAGGCCGGGGTGGACCATGCCGTCATCGAGGTGATCCTGGGGCAGGCGGTCCTGGTGAAGGACTACCTGCACGTGAACCGGACGGCGACGCTGCACGCTTTGGAGCAGGTCGCCGCCCGCCTCACCCTGGTGACGGCTCCGTCGGGGTCAGGCGGTGAGATGGGCCTCGATCCATCGGCCCGGGGAGCACAGGTGGCGCGGCTCGCCGTTGATGCGGAGGGTGAGCGCTCCTGACATAGCCTCGCTGCTGCGACCACATCGCAACACCCGCTGGCTGCCGGCGCCCCACGCCACCACGCAGCCAGCACCGAGCCCCGTCCACTTCGGTGGGCGGGGCTTTTCGTCGTTGGACTGGGCCGGTTTCAGCAAACGCCAGACGCAACGCTTGCGATCCGCAACGATGACCTCACGCATGCCGGACCGACCGAACCCCACCCAGGTCGACCCGGCATCGACCGCGTCCAGGTCCCACACTGGACGACCGAAGGCGCTGCCGTCGCTCCCCCCATGCTGCGACGGCAGCGTCCTCCCTCACTTCGAAGCCGCGCGCTGGACCTTGAACGTCGTGGCTTGACCAAGCGCCCCCCGGCGCCGGCGTCCCACGTGA
Source organism: Terrabacter sp. NPDC080008 (assembly GCF_040702505.1). NCBI lineage: Bacteria > Bacillati > Actinomycetota > Actinomycetes > Micrococcales > Intrasporangiaceae > Terrabacter > Terrabacter sp. NPDC080008. Next base: position 3,888 of record NZ_JBFBLC010000007.1, on the reverse strand, counting down.
CAGGTTGACACGGCACAACGCCCTTGTCGCGCAATTCGCTGGAAGTTCGAATGCTCCAGCTACGGTGCTCACGTCGGCGCCCTGCCCCCTGCAGGCGTCGGCCCCTACTGCCCCACCGGCCGAGCACCAGGGCCGCGGCGCTGAACGCCGGCCTGGTCCAACGCGCGCCGCACCGTTGACTGCGTCCGATCCGTCAGCTCAGCGAGCTCACGGAGCGATCGGCCGGCGGCGTAGTGACTCCGCGCAGAACGTCAGCAGCCGGTCACGCTCCTCCTGCGACTGGCGGGTCGCGCAGTGGCGACGAACTCAGGCAGGACCTCAAGGACCGGGCGGCCGGGATAGGGCCATCAGGTGACAGTACTGGCGACGAGAGGGCACGCTGAACTCAGGTGAGCGGAAGCCTCCTACGCGTGCTTCTATGTGCGTCATGTCAACCGCGGGCGCCTTTGGCTGGGTGGGAATCGCCTTCAACCTTGCCGGCGTGATCCTGTCTGGATGAGCGGTGGGTCCGCGGCCCGCGCGAGGCACCCGGCCCCCACCCGGGCGTCCTCATCGGGTGGGAGCAGCGCGACGGGCAGTGGTTCGCTCTCGTCAGCTACTACCTCGAGGGCGACGGCGTGCTCGCCCAGCAGTGGCTCGCCCCCGACCTGGTCACACGGGTAGGCCGCTGACCGGCGCGCCGGAACCTGAGCACCTGCGACGCCCCCCAGGCAGGGTGATGCGCCAGTGCTCCACCAGAGCGCCCGCAGCTACGCGCACCGACGACCAGCAGACCGGGCACTGGGCCCGCCCTTTATCCACTTCTCTTGTCTCCATCTCTTACAACCAGACCGCATCTGACTACACAGGTTTGCCACAGCAAACACTCAGAGTTAACGCAACTCTTTCGTAGGGACCGCACCAGCGCCGCTGGATTGGTTCACACCAAATGCGCTTTTTGACCCGTTACAATCCGGCCAGTGACTCAGGACCCGACGCCCACTGAGGGGCGCGGCTCCGAGCGATTGCATCTGCTGCAGAGGTGGCTCGACCTCGAGGCTGAATGTGACCGCGAGCTAGCAAGGCGCTTCCACGAGGTCAGGACTGGCGGGGGCGAGCCGCCGCCGGCGCTCTCGCCAGACATCGAGGGGCTTCTGCTCGCGGCAGAGCGGGCGAAAGCCGCCTACCGCGCCTCCAAGAAGTAGGGCCCTATCACTGGCGCTGCGGGGCTAGGGCGCGGCGGTACGCCGCGGAGCTCGTCAGGGAAAGTGGGTGAGGGCTTGCACTCCCCCGGCCACGGCTGCGCTTCACACGTCTCTGGGGTGTCCTGGCCGTAACATCAGCGTGCCTACACCGACCGGTCCTGCGCTGACCCGGCTAGGGGCTCTGTGGACAACCGGTTGACGGCCGTAGGGGATGTGGATGGACGCACCGCGCGAAGTTGGACGCACTCTTGGACTCAGTCGGCCGCCGCAGCATGGCGGAGGCCCTGACCTCGGGCTCGTTGTCAGTGCAGGTCAGGGCCTCATTCACGCTCAGAGCTGGTGTAGGCCTTCGGTTGACGGACGACGTCGCTGGGTCGGTTGATCCTTGACACTCGTTGTCGTCATTGTCTCGTGCGGTTCCTGCTCGTGGCACCCCCGAGCGGAGCCTTGTTGCGGACCGGGCCGCTGCTCTCGCGCTTGACCGTGCGCAGCAGCTCGTTGCCGATCCAAAACTGTAAGGTGTCCGGTCCGACGTGCACGTCGCAGCGTTCCCCGGCGCGGTGCTTGCCGACCGAGACCTGCTGCCAGGACACGCACACCACACCGACCGTGGAGACCTTCCGGGCGACCCATTCGGGCCCGCTGCGATCCGGCTCCGCGGCCGCCGGCCGCCGGGGTGCCCCGGCATACCGGTGCGCCGGGGTGTCCATGCCCAGGCCCTGGTGGGGCCGGTCCGTGTTGTAGGCCGCCACCCACGCATCCAGACGGGCCTGGGCATCGGCGAGGGTGTCGAACACCGCCTCGCTGAGGAACTCGGCCCGCAGCGAGCGGTGGAACCGCTCGATCTTGCCGGTCGTGGTCGGCGAGCGGGGCTTGGTCAACAGGTGCTCGATGCCGTTACGGCGACAGATCGCATCGAAGAGCACCTCCACCGGTGGCGTGTTGAACCGGCCGGTGAAGACCTTCCCGTTGTCGGTCAGCACCTGCTCGGGCACCCCGTAGGTGTTCAGAGCCAGGGTGAACGCGTCACACACCGGCTGGGTCCGCTCCCGCGGCATCAGCCGGGCGCTGACACAGAACCGGGAGTAGTCATCGACCCCGGTCAGGCACTTGAGCGTGCTGCCATCACGCAGCAGGATCCCGCCCACGACATCGAGCTGCCACAGCTCGTTCGGGCGGGCCCGTTCCCACCGCTTCCACTCCCGTTGCCGTCGACGACGACCCGCGGGATCGATCAGCGCAGCCCGCCGCAGCGCCCGGTACACGCCCGACTCACTCGCCGACAGCCCCTGCCGCTTCAGCTCGTGCACGATCCGCCGCGCGCCCCATTCCGGAGGCCGACGCCGCGCCTCCAGGACCGCGACCTCGACCTGCGGGTCCATCTGATGCGGACAGCTCAACGGCCGATGCGACCGGTCGACCAGCCCCTCCAAGCCATCCCGCTCGTACCGCGACAGCCACGCATGCAGGGTCTGCCTCGAGACACCCCACGCCGCAGCCACCTCGGACACCTGCCGGCCGTCCCCGATGACCGCCAGCACCGCCTTGTACCGTTGCTCGGCCACGCTCAACTCCTTCATCAGGAGAGCGTCAAGGATCAACCGAAGCAGCTGTCAACCCTCAGCCAGAACATCGTCAAGCATCAACCGAAGCCCGAATGTCAGCAATCAGGCGGAGCCATACAGCTGCTCAGAGCTGGCGAGGGGACTCGAACCCCTAACCCCCTGTTTGTGTCTGGCCCTATTGCTGGCTCTTGTTGTCTGCGCGGAAGTCCTTGGCGCTGAGCGTGTTCCGTGCACCATTCCCTGCCGTCGCCTTCTGGAGTTGCTGGCCGTCTCGGCGCGAAAGAGGTGGGCAAAGAGGTGGCTGGCGCGAGTGCCATTGCCAGCCAGGCGGGTCTGCGCAGTGACGCACACTCGGCGACTCAGCAAGGTGCCGCGCAGAAGGCGCTCGAGCTACTCAGCCGAGCGGGTCGTCGTCGTCAGGTGGCTGTCGAGGTGGGCAGTGGTCCTCCGTGGGCCTGTGCCCGAGCGGCGACGGCCGGGGCCTCCCTCGTCCAGGCGCCTGAGTGCCAGCCGATCGACGAGGCGCCGGCTGCGAGTTTCGTCAGGACGTCGGGCTCCCCCGTGAGCTCGTCATGAAGCGTGGGGGCGGCGGGGTGCGCGAGGACGGCGCGCCAGCGCCGCCCGCAGCGCGGGGTCCCTGCCGCGGGTCCCCGCGCTTTTCTGCGCCGGAGGCGCAGCTTGAGCCAGTACAGAAACTCCTCACCATGTCGTCCCCGGACTCCTGTCCTGTGCCACCTGATACGCGACATCGGTGCGCCACCTGATGTGCGACATCAAGGCCGTGTTCGGTCAGGCTGAGCCGACGCCTCCGCGGGGCGTCTGGGACTCAGGAGGCCGGGATTGGCACTGGTTGTCTTGTCGGTGGTGGAGCAGCGGTTGGATGCGGTGCGTGCCGTGTTGGCGGGTGCCGAGGTCGGGCAGGTGGCGGCGCAGCTGGGGGTGCATCGCTCGACGGTGCACCGGTGGGTGGGCCGGTATCTGACGGATCAGATTGCGGGGCTGGCGGATCGGTCGCACCGTCCGTCCTCGTGTCCGCACCAGGTGTGAACCGCCCCGGCATGTCCGGAGACTTACTGGTTTGAGAACTCCAGCTCCTGCTGGGCCTCGTTTTGAGCGTAGTAGGCGGCTTCGAGCTCGGC
>NZ_JBFBLC010000006.1:0-342963 GCF_040702505.1 Terrabacter sp. NPDC080008 | reverse complement strand
AGGCACGAAGCCAGTCAGTCGAAGGGTCACACCCACAGCCGTCAGCCACAGCCCAGCACGATCAGGCTGCAGAAGCGATCCTCACAGTCAGTCGAGGTAGTCGCGCAGCACCTGGCTGCGGCTCGGGTGACGCAGCTTGCTCATCGTCTTGGACTCGATCTGGCGGATCCGCTCGCGGGTCACGCCGTAGACCTTGCCGATCTCGTCGAGGGTCTTCGGCTGCCCGTCGGTCAGGCCGAAGCGCATCGAGACCACGCCGGCCTCACGCTCGGAGAGCGTGTCGAGCACCGAGTGCAGCTGCTCCTGCAGGAGCGTGAAGCTGACCGCGTCGGCCGGGACGACGGCCTCGGAGTCCTCGATGAGGTCACCGAACTCGCTGTCGCCGTCCTCGCCGAGCGGGGTGTGCAGCGAGATCGGCTCGCGGCCGTACTTCTGGACCTCGACGACCTTCTCGGGGGTCATGTCGAGCTCCTTGGCGAGCTCCTCCGGCGTGGGCTCGCGACCGAGGTCCTGCAGCATCTGGCGCTGCACGCGGGCGAGCTTGTTGATGACCTCGACCATGTGGACCGGGATGCGGATCGTGCGCGCCTGGTCGGCCATGGCGCGGGTGATGGCCTGGCGGATCCACCACGTCGCGTACGTCGAGAACTTGTAGCCCTTGGTGTAGTCGAACTTCTCGACCGCACGGATGAGGCCGAGGTTGCCCTCCTGGATGAGGTCGAGGAAGAGCATGCCGCGGCCGGTGTAGCGCTTGGCGAGCGAGACCACGAGGCGCAGGTTGGCCTCGAGCAGGTGGTTCTTGGCCTTCTTGCCGTCCTGGGCGATCCACCACAGCTCACGCTTGAGCTTCATGTCGATCTTCTCGCCGGAGTTGAGCTTCTCCTCGGCGAACAGGCCGGCCTCGATGCGCTTGGCGAGCTCGACCTCCTGCTCGGCGTTGAGCAGCGCGACCTTGCCGATCTGCTTGAGGTAGTCCTTGACCGGGTCGGCGGTGGCGCCGGCGGTCACGACCTGCTGAGCCGGCGCGTCGTCCTCGTCGTCGTCACGGATAACGAAGCCGGACTCCTCGGCCTCCTCGCTCTTGGCTGCCGCGGCCGGTGCTGCCTCGTCGGTCTCGTCGCCCTCGTCGACCACGTCGACGGCGACCTCGACGTCCTCGAGCTCACCCTCGGGCGCGTCGTCGGGCTCGACGTCGGCGTCCTCGTCGACATCCTCGGCGGCGGCGCCGTCGACACCCTGCGCGGAGCCGGCCGTGGCCTTCTTCGCGGTGGTCTTCTTGGCGACTGCCTTCTTGGCAGCCGGCTTCGCCGCGGCCTTGGCGACACCGGCGTTCGTCGCCGCCTTCTTCGCGGCGGTCCTGGCGGCGGGCTTGGCGGCCTGGGCCTGCTCGTCGTCGGAGGCCGCGGACGTCGCGGCCTTCTTGGTGGTCGTCTTGCTGGTGGCGGTGGTCCGCGTGGCGGACTTCGTCGCCGCGGCCGTGCTGCTCCGTGCGGTGGCCACAGTGCCTCCCTTGGTCCCGGTGCGGGTCTTCTTGGTGCTGGTGGAGTGCGGCGCGTCGACGACGATCTCGATGTCGTGGGCCTCGAGCGTGGTGAGGACGGGCTTCATCTGTTTCAGGTCGAGTCCGGCGTCGACCTGCGCCTGCGCGATCTCAGTTCCGGTGATCGTCCCGTTGGTGCTGCCCTTGACCAGGAGCTGCATGATCGCCTCGTGCTGGAACACCTTCGGCAGGGTCTTGGGAGCTCCAGCGGTTGTTGCCTTGGGCACGGATGCAGTCGCCTTTCGTCGCGAGACTCGTCTGGTGGGCGCGCCACTTCCGGGCATGCACCATCACAACGAACGAGGATGGGGGTTGGTGCCCGGAGGAGCGTGGCCTGTCGGAGTCGGTCCCTGTTCGAGCTCTCGGTGCGCCTGGTGCGATCCGGTACTCGGACATTATAAAACGGCGCGCGGCATCGGGGCGAACGCAGGGGAAATCCGGCGTGCTGGAGGCACGCCCGGGCTGCTCGACACGGCGTCGGCTGCGACGCCGCTCACTCGCCCTTGACGGCCAGGACGGGGCAGCTCGCGTCGAGGAGGATCTTCTGGGCGTTGGAGCCCAGGATCAGCTTGCCGACAGGGCTGCGGCGGCGCAGGCCGATGACGATGAAGTCGGCGTTCTCCTCCTCCGCGACCGAGATGAGGTCCTCGGCCGGGTCGTTGCCGCGCACGAGCTGGCGCACCTCGTGCTCGAGCCCCTTCTCCTGCAACAGGGTCTGCACGCGTGAGAGCTCGGTCTCGAACTTGCTCGCCTCCGCCGCGTCGAATTCCTTCCCGCCCCGGTGGGAGCTGATCACGACGAGCTTCGCGCCACGCAGGACGCACTCCTCGGCCGCTCTCTTGAGAGCCGCGCGACCTTCTTTGGTGGCGACATATCCAACGACGATGGCCACTTCCCGGACCTCCTTGGGACGGAAACGAGCAGTGGTCGCACCGTACCCGAAATCGCCTTCCCCAGCGCGCCGCTGGGACGCGGCGCCGCGCACGCGTTCCGCCGCGTCTGCCGGCGGCTCAGCTCCCCGGCTCCCTCGGGCTGCGGGATGGCGCGGCGACTCCCCACAAGCGTCAGCGCGGCGGGCGGCCGAGAGCCTCGCGGACGATCCGGCCCACCTGGTCCTCCTCGATGAGAAACCCGTCATGCCCGAAGTCCGAGACGATGTGCTCGCGCTTGGACGCCGGCAGGGCCTCGTGCAGCTCGTCGGAGAGCCGCGGCGGGTAGAGCCGGTCGGTGTCGACGGACACGACCGTGCAGTCCGCCGTCACCCGGGCCAGGGCCGCCCGGAGGCCCCCGCGGTCTCGACCCACGTCGTGCGAGTTCATCGCCTCGGTGAGCACGATGTAGGAGTTGGCGTCGAAGCGACGCGCCAGCTTGCCGGCGTGGTGGTCGAGGTAGGACTCGACGGCGAAGCGGCCGCGTGCACCGGCTCGCAGCGGGTCCTCGCCGAGCTGCGGCTCGCGCCCGAAGCGCTGCCCGAGCTCGGCCTCGGTGCGGTAGGTGATGTGGGCGATGCGGCGAGCGAGGCCCAGGCCGGCGTCGGGCTGACGACCGCTTCCGTAGTAGTCGCCGCCCGCGAAGTCGGGGTCGTTGCGGATGGCGAGCAGCTGCGACTGGCACCACGCGATCTGGTCGGCGGTGGCGTAGGGCGTCGAGGCCAGGACGATGCAGCGCTCCACGGCGTCCGGTCGCCCGACCGCCCACTCGAGCGCACGCATACCGCCCATCGAGCCACCGACGACGGCTGCCAGGCGGTCGATGCCGAGCTGGTCGAGCAACCGGCGCTCGGCCGCCACCTGGTCGCGGACGGTCACGTAGGGGAACCGGCTCCCCCACGGCCGGCCGTCGGACGCGAGGCTCGAGGGGCCCGTGCTCCCCTGGCACCCGCCGAGGACGTTGGCGGCGACGACGAACCACCGGGAGGGATCGACCGGGCCGTCAGGTGAGATGAGCGAGTTCCACCAGCCGGGTGATGCGTGGCCGGCGCCGGCCTCACCCACCACGTGGCTGTCGCCGGTCAGGGCGTGCTCGACGAGGATGACGTTGTCACGGGACTCGTTCAGGGTGCCCCAGGTCTCGTAGGCGATGCGCACACCCGGCAGCACGCCGCCGCGCTCCAGCTCGAGGTCACCGACGTCGGCGAAGCGGCGGTTGCCGACCGGGTCGCCCTCGCGCCAGGCGCCCGAGCCGTCGAGGCCGCGCGCCTGACCCGGAAGGGAAGACGCGCGCGCGGTCGGGAGCGAGGTCACGCCCGCATGGGGTCCGGTGCGGACGGCACGTCGCGTGCCCTGCTGCCGATGCGTGACGGTCATCGAGATAGAACTCCTCGTGCTCGCGCTTGCGCACACCGGGAGACGGTGCGGCCAGGTCCTCACCCGGGGCACCCCACCGCGAAGGAGGGTTGCCGACCAGCGAGCCGGGGCTTGTCGCTGGTGCTCATGACCTCGGCCAACCTTACGCGAGCCGGCCCCGAGCCCCCATCCGGCCGTCCACGAACTGGACGCCTTGCCGGCTCAGGCGCAGCGACGCGGGCGGATGCCGTGGTCGAGCGACTGCCGCACGAGCAGGCTGAGCCGGTGCTCCGGCTCGAGCTCGAGCGCCTGGTCCACGGCCACGCCCGCTCGGGCCCCGTCGCCGACCCACCAGGCCAGCGACGCGAGCACCGACAGCACCGGCGCCGCGTGCGCACCGGGAGTCGCGCGGCAGACCTGCTCGAGCCGGCTGAGGACGAGTCGGGACGCGACGGCCTCGTCCCACCCCTCCAGCGCCGCCGCGGCTTCGAGGTCCTCCACGTCATCGGCTCCATCCAGGGCATCCAGGCGATCGAGGCGCGCCCTGGCCTCGAACGCCTCGTCGGGCTCATCGCCCAGGTCTCCCGGCCAGGCGTCCACAAGGGGATCGTCATCACCCGCTGCCGAGGGGAGGCGCAGCCCCGGCCCGAGGAGCTCGGCAAGCAGCAGGAGCAGCTCCTCGGGGAAGCCCTGCAACGGCACACTCCCCGGGCAGAGCCAGCCGACGAGAGCGTCGCGCACCTGCACGTCGCGCAGCGGACCGACCAGCGCGGGCAGCAGGTCGTGGAGATCGGCAGCATCGGCCGCTCCGTGCAGGACCGCTGCCCACGCGGTGAGCGACTCGTCGACGAGCAGCCGGCGGTCCCCGGGGTCCCCGCCCTGCAGCAGGGTCAGCCCGCGCCCGCCCCCAGACCGACGGGGACGGGACGTGTCCGGCCGGTCCAGGAGTCGGCCACCGGCGGCGGCATACCTCCGCTGCCAGTCGTCGACGGCTCGGGACATGCCCCGGTGGCGCGGGTCGCCGGGCGACAGCGGCGCCACCAGGCGGGCGAGCCCCTCCCGATCCGGCAGCACGGCGTGGCCCAGCGCGACGTAGTCGGCGACCGCCGCAACGTCTGCCTGCGCCGGCAGCAGCCGACCTTCGTCGGGGCAGCAGTCGCAGCCGACGGAGCGCCACCGACCATCACGCACCACGAGGCGCTCGCGCACCAGGACGCGGTCCCACTCCATGGCGTCGGCCAGCGCCTCGAGCAGTGGCATGGCCTCGTCGGCCTCCTCCTCGAACGCCACCAGGGCGACGGACGAGGGATCGTCCTGCAGGAGGGTCGGCACCGTCTGGGCTGCCGCCTCGGCCGCCACCTCCGGCGGGACGACGTCGAGGCGGGCCAGCAGGCCGAGCCGCTTGCCGTGGAAGCCGACCACGACGACGCTGCTGCGCGGCTGGAACCCGAGGTGGAAGGGGATGACGGTCAGCAGCTCGGCCGGCCCGGACAGTGAGATCTTCGGCATGCCGAGAGCCTCCTCCCGTCCCACCCACAGCGGCAGGGGGCCGGTTGCGGCCTGTGGAAGACCCTCTCTGGCCTCGGAGGGGTGTGGAGGAGGCACCGGAGCACCACGTGCCAACACCTGCCCACCGGTCGCTCCGGCTCAGCGCTCCAGGCGCTTGCGGACCGACTCGAGGACGAAGTCGGTGGCGGCCTGGCGCATCCCCTCGGGCAGCCGGACGTGGTCGCCGTGCCCGGCGTCCCCTGGGCCCGCGGCGGCCCCGGTGACGTCGCGGTCTGCACGGGGCGTGTCACCTGCGGCCGCCACGATGGGAGCGCCGAAAGCGACCGGCGCGTCCCCAACCGCCTCCACCGAACCAGGAACCGTCGTTCGCGACGCGCCGGACGTGCTGGAGGTCTCCGCGCCCCGGCCGCGACGGCCGCAGGCACCGGAGAAGCCCTGGCCGGCCTCCCAGGCGAGGAACCGGTCGGTCTCCTCGACGAACGCCTTGACGAGCCAGGAGATGACGACGGCGTCGTCCGCCGCGCCGAGCACCGGCAGCACCGCCTCGGGCAGCAGGTCGACCGGAGAGGCGACGTAGGCCACCGCCCCGGCGACGAGACCCAGTCTCTTGAGGGTCGTGCCGGCATACGTCCCCTGGACGGTCGAGCGCACAAGGCGCGGGACCGCCTGCACCCGCTCGGGCAGGCTGGGCGCGCCGGGGCGCGTCGAGGCACGGACGACGGAGGCCACCGTGGCGGCCAGCTTGAGGCGTGAGGCGGTCTTCACGACCCACCCAACGAGCAGCACGGCCGAGCGATTCCCGCCGACGGGCGCGGGTGCGGGTGAGTGATGTGCAGTCTCCTCACGATGATGCCCATGGTGGCGGCGTCAGCGGCCGTAGGTCTCGACGGGCGGGAACTCGCGGACGGCCTGACGACCGATGCCGTTCAGCATGTACACGTCGACCGCTGCGCCGACGAGCCCGCCGACGAGGGGCACCGCCCGGCCGAGTCGCGCGAGGCTCCCCTGGCCGATGCGGCCGAGGAGGCGGAAGCCGACCGCCTTGTTGAGCACCATGAGCGCGGGCGCCGGGAGCCGGTCGGTGGCGAGCGCCGACAGCTTGCCGCCGGCCACGCGGAGTCCGGCCTTCTTCAGCAGGTCGTCGCTGTCGGCTCCCGCCAGCGTCAGCAGCACTGCCGAGCGGATCTCCGGCTGGTCGATGTCGTAGCCACGCAGCTTGGCCGTCGCCGCGGTCATCCGGGTCGCGAGCAGGTAGAACTCCAGGACGTTGGCCGGGAGGGACACGACCATCGTGAAGAAGCCGCCGAGCCCGGTCGCGAAGCCCCCGATGGCGCCGAGCTGTCGGTGGTCACGCCGGATCACGCGCAGCGCCTGGTCCACGTCACCGCGGGCCTGCTCGAGCGCCGAGGCGGCCACCTCGTGCGCGGAGTCGAACGGTCCCCTCCCGTCGATGCCCACGTCGAGCAGACGCTCGACGAGCCTGGTCGCCGCTCCGGAGAGGCCGCCGCTGTCGCCCGACCGGCCGGCCTTGCTCAGGGCGCCGTCGGCTCGGCTGCCGCGCACCTGCGCGGCCGTCGCGTCAGAGGCCTCGACCGCCTCGTTCCTGCCCCATCCGAAGAGACCCACCGGCTCCACCTTCCGTGTTCGACGTCGCGATCCCACTGGGTGCGACCGGTCGAACCGTACCCACTCCACGTCCGGGGGCCACCGGGCCGCCGGCCGTCGGTCCCGTCTCATAGGGTCGGGCCATGTCCGAGAGCGAGTCCATGCCGCCCATCCTCGGGGTGCCCTTGAGCGACCTGCGCCGCTGTCGCACGTCGGTCAAGTGGGGGGTCCACCCCGGGGACGTCATCCCGATGTGGATCGCCGAGATGGACTGTTCCCCGTGCCCCGCCGTCGTCGAGGCGGTGGGCGCCGCCGTCGGCCGGGGCGACACGGGCTACGCCCTGACCGAAACGTATGCCGCCGAGGTGGCCTCGTTCGCGGACGCCGAGTGGGGGTGGGCGTTCGACCCGGCCACCACGACCCGGGTGGCGGACGTGCTGACCGGCGTGACGCACCTGTTGCGTCTGCTCACCGACGACGGTGGCCCCGTCGTGGTCAGCCCACCGGTCTACAACGCGTTCTACGACGTCATCGCCGCCTGTGGTCGTCAGGTCGTCGAGGCGCCGCTCGGTCCGGACTTCCGCCTGGATCTCGACCGTCTCGACGCCGTGTTCGCCGAGGTGACGGCGGGTGGGCAGCGGGCGGCATACCTGCTCTCCAACCCGCACAACCCCACCGGCACCGTCCACTCCCCCGACGAGCTCGTCGCCCTGGCGCGCGTGGCCGACGCGCACGGGGTGCGCGTGGTCTCCGACGAGATCCACGGCCCGCTCGTGCTGCCCGGCAGCACGTTCACGCCCTACCTGTCGCTGCCCGGCACCGAGCGCGGCCTCACCGTCACATCGGCCTCGAAGGCGTGGAACCTCGCCGGTCTCAAGGCCGCGATCATCGTGCCGGGTGCGGAGGCGGTCGCCGACCTGCGCCGGCTGCACCCCTTCGTGACCTTCGGCGCGAGCCACCTCGGCGTCATCGCGCAGACGGCGGCCTACCGCGACGGCCGCGACTGGGTGCACCGCCTCGTCGGCGAGCTCGACGCCAACCGGCGACTCCTCGGCGAGCTGGTCGCAGAGCACCTTCCCGGCGTGCGCCTCGTCGAGCCGCGCTCGACCTACCTCGCCTGGCTCGACCTGCGCGAGCTGGGTCTGGGCGACGACCCGGCGGCGGAGCTCGTGCAGCGTGCGCGGGTGGCGCTGTCGTCGGGCCCCACGTTCGGGTTCGGCGGGCATGGTCACGCGCGGCTCAACTTCGGCACCTCGCCCGAGATCATCCGCGAGGCCATCGGCAGGATCGCCGCCTCCGTTGCCTGAACAACCTCCCCGGCCACCGCTCGTCGCGCTCGTCGTCGGCCCGCAGGGGGCGTATGCCGTGGGCCCGGGTGTCGACGAGGCCTGGGCTCCCGGCGACGTCCCCCGACGCTTCGCCGAGCTCGCCGAAGGCGCGGCGCCTCGATGGGTCGTGTGGTCCGCCGCGTCGACCCTGCACGGTGTCATCGGTGCAGGCCTGGACGTGGCGCGCACGTGGGACCTCGCCGAGGCGCACCGGCTGCTCCACGGCGGGTGGTGGGCGACTCCGGGGCACGTCGTCGCCGGCTGCCGCGGACTGGACGAGGCCGCGGTCCCGGCCCCGCGGTCGGCCCGGCTGCGCGGGTTCGACGGCGACCTCTTCGACGTGGCGGCCGGTGAGGACGCCGCGCTCTTCGTCGCCGGCGGCCACCTCCGGGCCGACGCGCTCGCCTGGGCGAGCGAGCCGTCACGGCTGCGTGAGCTGGCCCAGCTGGCCCTGGAGTGCCAGCAGGTGCAGCAGCAGGCACTGGAGAGGCTCGGAGGTCGGCACAGCGGGCGCCTCGAGCGCACCGTGTGGTCCGAGTCGGCGGCGGCCGTGCTCTGCCTCGAGCTCGAACGGGACGGCCTGCCCGTCGATCGAGCCGCTGCCGAGGACCTCATCGCCGCGTCGGTGGGGCCCCGGCCGCGCAACGAGGCGGACGCCGCCTGCATTCGGGCCGAGCGCGACGCTGCGGTGCTGCGGCACGCCCCCGGCCGCGAGCGCACGGACCTGCGCAACCCCGCCCAGGTGCGCGACCTGCTCCTGTCGGTCGGGGTCGACGTGCCCAACACGCGCGCCTGGGTGCTCGAGCCCTACCGCCACACGCACCCGCTCGTCGACGCCCTGCTGCGGTGGCGCAAGGACGAGCGCATCGCCACGACCTACGGCTACCGGTGGCTCGACGACCACGTGGGGCCCGACGACCGGCTCCGCGGCAGCTGGACCCCCTGTGACGGTGGCGCCGGCCGCATGACCGCGCAGAACGGGCTGCACAACCTGCCCGCTCCCCTGCGCCCGGCGATCTGCGCAGCCCCGGGCCACGTCTTCGTCCGCGCCGACCTCGGGCAGATCGAGCCGCGGGTGCTCGCCGTCGTGAGCGCCGACCGCGCTTTCGCCGAGGCGACCCGCGCCGACGACCTGTACGCGCCGGTCGCGGCCAAGCTCGGCGCGGAGCGCGCACGCGCAAAGGTCGCGGTCCTCGCCGCGATGTACGGCCAGCGGTCGGGAGCCGCCGGCGAGGCCCTCAAGGACCTCGAGCGGGCCTACCCGGTCGCCATGGGGCTGCTCGACCGCGCCTACGCCGACGGCGTCGCCCGCCGGCCGGTCCGCACGTGGGGCGGTCGGCTCATCCGCCTGGGCAGCGCCGCGCCCGCATCCGTCGACGCCGAGGCACCGCAGCCACCAGCCGGCGGCGACTTCTCCGGGACCGGCGCCGAGGGCGCTCGGGGCCGCTACGCGCGCAACGCGATCATCCAGGGCTCGGCAGCCGAGCTGTTCAAGGCCTGGGCCGCGACGGTGCGACACTATGTGCGCCCGCTGGGCGGCCAGATCGTCCTGTGCCTGCACGACGAGCTCCTGGTGCACGTGCCCGAGCAGCACGCGAGCGCCGCCGCGGCTGCCGTCGAACAGTCCCTCACGACCGCGGCCCGCACCTGGGCCGGCACCGACGAGGTCCGCTTCGTCGCGGACACCTCGGTGATCCGCCGCTGGAGCGAAGCCAAACCCTGATCCGGGAGCACCACCCACGCACACCGGTTCGAGGTGATCCGCAACCGGATCCGGTCGCCGATCACCTCCACTCCGCGAGTGCCGCGGACCAAACGTGGCCTCTCGACGGTTGTAAGAGGGCCAGACGTGGCCCTTCGACGATTGGGAGAGGGCCAAACGTGGCCTCTCGAGGTTCGAGAAGGGGCCACACGTGGCCTCTCGACGTTCGAGAGGGAGTGGGATGCGAGGGCGCGAGCGGCATCGGCGGCGGCCAACCGGCATACGCAATGACGGGTGCGCTGGGACGGCCGCCGACGCTCCACGCCGCGAGCGCCGTCGCGTCCCGCGAGCGTCCCCACGCCGCGAGGGTTGTCGCGTCCCGCGATCGCCGGACAACAACAGAAGGCGGGCCCGACCGGATGGTCGGGCCCGCCTTCGTCAAGCCAGTCGACTACTCGTCCTCGTCGGTGACGTCCTTGAGGAACGCCTCGAACTCCGCGCCGATCTCGTCGGCGGTCGGCAGCTCGGACAGGTCGGTGGCCAGCAGGTTGCGCTGCTTGCGGCCCTCGAGGAACGTGTCGTACTGCTGCTCGAGCGCGCGCACGACGGCCATGATCTCGTCGGACTCCTCCATCTGGCGGGAGATCTCGGCCCGGTTGAGCCCGGCGGTCGCCGCCAGCTCTCGCAGGTCGAGGTCGAGACCCGTCGCAGCGCGAAGGCGTTCGAGACCCACCACGGCGGCGTCGGCGAACTCGCTCTGGCCGAGGTAGTGCGGCACGTGGATGGCGAAGCCCATCGCGTCGCGACCGGCCTCACCGAGCCGCAGCTCGAGCAGCGACGCGAAGCTCGCCGGGACCTGGACGGAGCCGAACGCGGGGTCGTTGCCGGTGATGAGGCGGGGGTTGGTGCCGTGGGTGGTGACGCCGAGCGGGCGCGTGTGGGGCACCGCCATCGGGATGCCGTGCACGCTGACCGTCAGGTCGACGCCGAACGCCTTGATGAGCGCGGTGACGGCCTCGACCATGCGCTGCCACTGGTAGTCGGGCTCCGGGCCCACGAGCAGCAGGAAGGGTGAGCCCTCCTTGTCGACGACGCGGTGCAGCAGCAGGCTCGGGTCGTCGTAGCTGCTCCAGTGGTCGCGGTCGAACACCATGACGGGCCGGCGTCCGCGGTAGTCGAGGAGCTGGTCGACGTCGAAGGAGGCGAGGACGCGCGACTCGTGGGTCGCGAGGATGTGGTCGGCCATCAGCTTCTGCGTGTGGCCGGCGTCGATGAATCCGCCGAGGGCCACCACGAGGACCGAGGCCTGCAGCTGCTGCAGCTGGCTCGGTGTCGTGTCGCTCTCGAACTGGAAGAGCTCGGTGGGGTCCTGCACGGGTCTGGCCTTTCGTCGTACGCGGTCATGTGGTGCAACGTGCCGGTCCGGCCCATGATTCCCTGTCGGGCGCGTGGCGCCCAAGGGCGGGCGTGGGCTCAGGCGGCCACCTTGGCGATCGCCTTGAGGATGCGCTGCGGCGAGACGCTGTATGCCGTCCCGACGGTCTGCGCGAAGAGCGAGACCCGCAGCTCCTCGATCATCCAGCCGATCTCGACGACGTCGGCCGCGCCACGCTGGGCGGGTCGCAGGGACTCCAGCAGGTCGGCGTAGCGACCCTCGACGAGGTCGACCTGGTCGAGCGCCTGCGCGTCCCTGGGGAGATTGGCGGGAGCCTTGTCGAGCCGGTGGGCGATGGCGCGCAGGTAGCGGTCGAGGTCGGGCAGTCTCCGCATGCCGGTGTCGGCGACGAAGTCGGGGCGCACGAGCTCGCGCAGCTGGGCGCGCACGTCGGCGAGCATCGGGCGGATCGCGGGGCTGCTGGAGCGGTCGAGCTCGGCGAGCCGGTTGGTCAGTGCGAGGTGCTTGGCGAGGATCGGCTCGACAAGACCCACGACCTGCACGACCTTGGCGGTGGTGTGGGTGCGCACGGCCGACAGCGCCCACTCGAATTCCTCGCGCGTGCGCACGGTGTGGTCGTCACGGTCCGTGACCGCGTCGTCCCGGATGGCGTCGACGGCGGCGGCGAGGCAGTCGTCGAGCAGGGCCGGGACGCTGCCGTGCGGGTTGTGCCCGAGGGCGAGCTTCTGGGTGTTGGTGAGGCGGGCGAGGACCTGCTTCCACGGCGGCGTGATCCCGAGCAGGAGCAGTCGCCGCACCCCCAGGCGGTGCTCGGCGTCGGCCTCCGCGCGCGTGGGCAGGACCCGCAGGTCGACGGCCGAGCCGGTGTCGACGAGTGCCGGGTAGCCCTGGATGCCGCTCGAGCTCTCGAAGGTATCGGCGACGCCCTCGTCCGGGAACTGCGTGAGCCCGGTGCGCTCGATGCTCGACCCGGCCCGGCTGACCTGGCGACGCAGCTGCGGTGCCGCAGTGTCGCGGACCGCCTCGAGGTCCTTGCCGGTAGCGACGGGGCGCCCGTCTTGGCCGTCGACCTCGAAGGTGATGGTCAGGTGCGGCGGCACGCGCTCGAGGTCGAAGTCCTCCGGCGAGACGGCGACTCCGGCCCGTCGCCGCAGCACGCCGGCGAGCGCCGGGAGGAGCGGCCCGGACGTCGGGTCGAGCTCGGGCAGCACCGCGCGTGCGTGGTCGGGAGCTGGGACCAGGTTGCGGCGGATCCCCTTGGGCAGGCTGCGGATCAGCGCGGTGACGAGCTCCTCGCGGAAGCCGGGCACCTGCCAGTCGAAGCCCTCGGGGCTGACCTGGTTGAGCCGGTCGACGGGGATGTGCACGGTGACGCCGTCCTGCGCCGAGCCGGGCTCGAACTGGTACGTGACCGGCAGGACGTTCTCGCCCTGCGTCCACGTCGTCGGGTGGTCCTCGTCGGCGATGCTGCCGGCGCTCTCGCGCAGCAGCAGCTCCTCGGTGAAGGTGAGCAGGTCCGGTGTCTGCCGCCGGGCCTTCTTCCACCACGAGTCGAAGTGCCGTCCGGAGACGACGTCGGCAGGGATCCGCTTGTCGTAGAAGGCGATCAGGGTCGAGTCGTCGACCACGATGTCACGGCGGCGGGTGCGCGCCTCGAGCTCGCCGAGCCGTTCGACGAGTGCCGCGTTCTCGCGCAGGAAGGCGTGCTGGGTGTGCCAGTCGCCCTCGACGAGGGCATGCCGGATGAAGAGGTCGCGCGCCAGCTCGGGGTCGACCCGACCAAGCCCGACGACGCGGCCGACGACGAGCGGCACGCCGTAGAGCGTGACGCGCTCCGTGGCGACGGCGGACCCCCGCTTGCCCGACCACCGTGGCTCGGAGTACTGCCGCTTGACCAGGTGCTCGCCGAGCTGCTCGGCCCACACCGGGTCGATGCGCGCGTTGACCCGGGCCCACAGACGGCTGGTCTCGACGAGCTCCTCGGCCATGACGAACTGGGGCTGCTTGCGGAACAGGGCCGACCCGGGACTGATGCCGAAGCGCGTGCCCCGCGCGCCGGCATACTCCCGCTTCTGCTCGTCGCGGACACCGACGTGCGAGAGCAGCCCGGCCAGCAGCGACTGGTGCACGGCGTCGGCGTCGATCTCGCCCTCGCCGACGTGGACGGTGCCGCGGCTGACGTCGAGCCCGGCCTGCTTGGCGGCCTGCTTGACCTGGCTGTGCAGGTCCTGCCACTCGCGGATGCGCAGGTAGTGGAGGAACTCCGCCTTGCACATCCGGCGGAAGGCGCTGCTGCTCAGCTCCTTCTGCTGCTCCTTGAGGTAGGCCCAGAGGTTGAGCCACGTGACGAAGTCGCTCGTCTCGTCGGCGAAGCGCTTGTGGGCGGCGTTGGCAAGCTCCTGCTTGTCCTGCGGCCGCTCGCGCGGGTCCTGGATCGAGAGCGCGGCGACGATGACGAGGACCTCGCGCAGCACCCCGCGCTTGTCGGCCTCGATGACCATGCGGGCGTGCCGTGGGTCGATCGGCAGCGCCGCGATGGTGCGGCCGTATGCCGTCAGGCGGCGTCCCGGACGTCGCCTTCCCCGCCCGCTGGGCGGGGTGTCGTCCTCCGGCGCGAAGGCCTGCAGCTCCTCGAGCAGGCGGACGCCGTCGGTGATCTGGCGGCTGTCGGGAGGGTCGACGAAGGGGAAGCGCGCGATGTCGCCGAGGCCGAGGCTCGTCATCTGGAGGATGACCGAGGCGAGGTTGGTGCGCAGGATCTCGGGGTCGGTGAACTCGGGCCGGCTGTCGTAGTCGTCCTCTGAGTAGAGGCGGATCGCGATGCCGTCGGCGACGCGGCCGCAGCGACCCGAGCGCTGGTTCGCCGAGGCCTGGCTGATCGGCTCGATGGGGAGGCGCTGGACCTTGGTGCGCTGGCTGTAGCGGCTGATGCGTGCCGTGCCGGTGTCGATGACGTAGCGGATGCCCGGGACGGTGAGTGAGGTCTCGGCGACATTGGTGGCCAGCACGATCCGTCGTCCGGTGTGCGAGGAGAAGACCCGGTGCTGCTCGGCTGCGGACAGACGCCCGTAGAGCGGCACGACCTCGGTCCGCGGCAGCTTCATGCCGTTCAGGGCGTCGGCCGCGTCGCGGATCTCCCGCTCCCCGGAGAAGAAGACGAGGATGTCGCTGCTCGTGCCGGAGTGCCGCTCGGTCCACAGCTCCTCGACCGCCTCGCACACGCCGGTCACCATGTCGCGCTCCTCCGCCTCGGGGCGGTCGGGGTCGACGAGCGGGCGGTAGCGGATCTCGACGGGGAAGGTGCGGCCGGAGACCTCGATGATCGGCGCCGGCTCGCCGGTGGCGGGGTCGGCGAAGTGCTCGGCGAAGTGCTGCGGGTCGATCGTCGCCGAGGTGATGACGACCTTGAGGTCGGGGCGGCGCGGCAGCAGCTGCTTGAGGTAGCCGAGGATGAAGTCGATGTTGAGGCTTCGCTCGTGGGCCTCGTCGATGATGATCGTGTCGTAGCGGCGCAGGTCGCGGTCGCGCTGCATCTCGGCGAGCAGGATGCCGTCGGTCATCACCTTGACGAGCGTGTCCCGCGTGGCCTGGTCGGTGAAGCGCACCTGGTAGCCGACCGCCTGCCCCAGCTCGACCCCGAGCTCCTCGGCGAGCCGCTCCGCGACGGCGCGGGCCGCGATCCGGCGCGGCTGGGTGTGCCCGATCTGGCCGTCGAGGCCTCGGCCCAGCTCGAGGCAGATCTTCGGGATCTGGGTGGTCTTGCCCGAGCCGGTCTCACCGGCGATGACGACGACCTGGTGGTCGCGGATCGCCTCGGCGATGTCGTCCCGCCGGTCGACGACGGGCAGGTGCTCGGGATAGGTGATGGGTGGGACGGTGGCGGCGCGCGCGACGCGACGCGCCTCTCGCTGCTCCGGCGTGGGCCCGTGGCGCCGCGCGTCCGCCGCTCCCCGCTCGCCGCGCTCCGCGGCTCGGTCGCTCCCCCTGGTCCCCGCGCTTCCTCTCGGCGCCGCGCTCCCGCCGCTCCGCCCGCGCCCCCGGCGTCGGGGTGACCGCGAGCCCGCGGGGGCGTGCGCGGGCTGCTCGGACATGCTGGACAGGATAGGCCGGGCGGTGACGTGGGGTCGCACCGGTTTCCGCGCCGGCGCCGCGCTGAGCCTCCCCGGCCCACCGCCACCACCTTCTGCGGTTCGCCGGCGCGCCCGCGTCAGGCTCTGGTTTGATGACCCCGTCATCGAGTCAGGGGGACGACGTGGCCGTGACCGACCAGACACCGCCGGTGCCCAGCGACCTGCCCGACTATCGCGGCCCCTCTTCCGAGAGCGGCGCCGCGCTCCCCGAGCAGGCTGCCTGGGTGCCCCAGCCCGTCAGACCGCAGCCGAGACCGGACGTGGGTGCGGCCCCGGCTCCCGAGGGTCCGCCCGTCGGGCTGCAGGTGCGCCGGTGGCAGATCGTGGTGGCCGGCGTGGTCCTCGCCCTGGCCCTCGCCGGGATCTGGGCGATCGCGACGGCCCACGAACCGGCCGATCGCGCCGAGGCACTGCCGACCGCCGGCGCGCCAACCCCGAGCCTGTCCTGGCTGCCGCCGATTCCGGGGACGCGCCCCAGCGTCACGCTCGTCCCCCGGTTCCCGGCCAACACGGGCCTGCCGACCCAGCCCGGCCTTCCGACCCAGCCCGGCCTGCCGACCCAGACTGGCCTGCCGACCCAGCCTGGCCTCTCGACCCGGCCCGGAGTCCCGACGCTTACCGGTGTTCCGGGACTTCCGCCGCTTCCGAACACGCCGCTGCCCGCTGTCACCCCGAAGCTCCTGCCGATCCCCACCACGGCGGTGACACCGGTGCCCACCAACGCCCGTTCGGTCCGGTTCGAGGCCTGGGGCGAGACCGGTGCCACGATCGAGGTCTCGATGTCGGACTCGCAGCACCCCGGCTACCTGCTGCCGGCGCGGCGCGGACCCGTCGCCTTCGACCTCCCGCTGCCCGCGCCCCTCTCACCCAAGCAGTTCCTCGTGCTCCGGGTGCAGGTGCCCTCCAACGCGAGCCTGACCTCCCGAGGCGAGGTGGCCTGCCGGGTCCTCGTCGGTGGGGTCGTCCTGCGGTTTCAGCAGGGACGTGGCTCCGCCACCTGCCAGCTCGCTCCGTACTACGACCTGCGGCGCTGACGCCTCAGATGTCGCCCTCGGGGGCGGGGCCCGCGCCGGTGCGCCGCTTGTTGATCGCGATGCGGGCGGCCATGGCCTTGGCGAAGGCGAAGTGCCAGAACCGGCTGAGCACGAGCTCGCGCTCCCCCACCATCTCCACCACGTCGGCGCCCTCGCCCAGCTTGAACAGGAGCAGGCCGGTGAGCGGGCTGGTGGCTCCCAGGGAGGTGTTGAACCCCCGGAGGTCGTAGGCCTCGCAGCCGGCCGCGGCCGCGTCGCGCATGGCCTGCCACTGCAGCGCGTTGGAGGCCCGCGCGTCCCGGTTGCGCTCGGTCGAGCCGCCGTAGAGGTAGGAGAAGGTGCGGCCGAAGCGGATCATCAGGGCCGAGGCGAGCACGTCGCCGTCCACGTGGGCCTCGTAGAACCGCGCCGAGATCGGCCCCTCGTCGGTGGCGAAGGAGCGGGCCATGGCCTCGAAGTACGCCTTGGGGCGCGGCATGAAGCTGTCGCGGTGGGCCGACTCGACGTAGAGCGCGTGAAAGGTGTCGAGTCCCTCGGGACCGACGGCGCGCACCTGCACGCCCGCCTTCTCGGCCTTCTTGACGTTGCGACGCCACTGCTGGTTCATGCCCTTGAGCAGCTCGGCCTCGGTGCGGCCGCGAAGGTCGACGATGCAGAGCAGGCGCGGCTGGCCGACCGCGACACCGTCGGCGCCCAGCGACAGCCAGCCGTTCCGGTCGAGCCACGACTCGAGAGCACGGGCTGTCGGGTTGTCGACGGCCGGAGGCAGCGTGGTGAAGCTGAGCAGCCCTTTGTCGAGCACCTGCTTCTTGACCGGCTCGCGCTCCCAGATGCGGGACACGACCGGGTAGCCGAGGCGCAGGGCGAACGCCTTGTTGGCCTTGGCCCACGTGACGAGCGGGTCGATCCAGACCGACGGGTCGGCGGCCACGACGTCCCAGGGCAGTCCCGGGCCCTCGGGCAGGTACGCGTACGACCGGGACAGCCGCGGGATGGTGCGGGAGAGCACGAGGCCGGCGCCGACACGGGCACCCGACGCGTCGAACCAGCCGAGGTGCGTGCGGCGCCACCCGGCCTTGGCGCGTCCCCAGGCCGGCGTCTGCAGGAAGCTGCCGCCGAGCTCGAGGAGGGTCGCGACGGCCTCGTCGCCGCTGATCTCCCGGACGGTCAGCGGCCCGCGCACGGGCGTCGCCGCGGGGGTCGTCGACTCAGGGGCAGTGGTCTGCTCGGTCATGGGCGCCACCCTATCGGCGCCGGTCGGGAGCGCCGTCAGCGCCGCGTCGAGGTGCGCTCGACCTCCGCGGTCGCCCGCGCCGTCCGGCGGACCCACCAGAGCCCGACGATCGGCAGCAGCAGTGGGACGTAGCCGTAGCCGGCGCCGAAGTGCGACCAGACGGTCTTCTCGGGGAACGCCGCGGGGTCGACGACACTCCACGTGCCCACGACCAGGACACCGGCCAGCTCGATGGTCAGGGCGATCGTGGCAAGGCGGACTGAGGCGCGGTCGCCGCGGGCCAGCCCGAAGGTGGCGACGAGGTAGATCAGGGCGGCGACGGCGGAGAGGAGGAACGGCACCGGCGCCCGGTCGAAGTACTCGGTGATCTGCAGGATCGACCGGCCCGTGGCGGCGAGCGCCAGCAGGCCGTAGACCGCGACGAGGAGCCGGCCGAAGCCGTGCCCGGTGTGCGGCCGCTCAACCGGTGCGGAGGCGGCCGACTCGGGAGTGGGGGTGCTCTCAGGCATTGAGGCTCCAGACCTGCTGCAGGCGGGCGACGAGGATGGCCACGACGAGGGCGCCGCCCAGCACGACAGCCATGGACCACTGCGTCTTCTCCTTGACGGCGATGACTGTGCTGGCGGGCACGACGAGCAGCACGGTGAACAGGTAGGCGATGAAGGTGGCGCGCTCCGCGCCGTTGCCGATGGCACCCGACTTCGTCAGGCCGACGACGAGCTGGACGAGCAGGGCCAGCTCGAGCGCTGCGCCGACGATGATGAGCGGGTCGTCGACGAGCCGTCGCCGCAGCAGGTGGTGGGCGGCCAGCAGGCCCAGCGCGGCGCACCCGGCGAGGAGCACGATGGTCAGCGGTTGGAGCACGCGAGAAGCCTACGGCGTGCGCAGCACACCGCCGCGCAGGCGTCGAGGGTGAGGGCGCAGGGCCGGGTCCCGCGGGCGGTACGTTCATCCGTGATGACCGTCCGCGCCACCGCGTCGCCCCGAGGAGCAGCCGTGCCGATCCGCCCCATCGCCGTCGACCGCGCAGCCGGTGTCCTCCTCGGAGAGGCCTGCGGGGACGCCCTCGGTGTGCCCTACGAGATGGCGGCCCCTCCCGTCGGCGAGGCGGTCATGAAGGGCGGCGGGCTCGGCCCCTACGAGCCGGGCGAGTGGAGCGACGACACCCAGATGACGTTGTGCGTCGCCCGCGTCTCGGCCGCCGGGATCGAGCTGCCCTCCCCCGAGGGGCTCGACGCTGTCGCAGAGGCCTTCACCGCCTGGCTCGACGGCGGGGCCACCGACGTCGGCGTCCAGACGCGGGAGGTGCTGACCCGGGCCAAGCATCTGGAGGGGCGCCCGCACGAGCGCCTCACCCGGGCGAGCGAGGAGCTGCACGCCCGCACCGGGCTCACCGCCGGCAACGGCGCCCTGATGCGCACGCCGATCGTCGGCCTGTCGGCGCTCGACGACCGCGACTCGACGGCCCGGGCGGCGCGCGCCATCGCGCTGCTGACCCACGCCGACCCCTTGGCCGGCGACTCGGCGGTGCTGTGGTCCGAGGCGATCCGGATCGCCGTCACGGAAGGACGACTCGACCTCTCCTCAGGGCTCGACCTCGTCACCCCGGACAACGCCGAGCGTTGGGCCGGCTGGGTCGAGGACGCCACAGGCGCCGAGCCGGGACGCTTCGGCGACAACGGCTTCACCGTGACCGCCCTGCAGGACGCCTGGGCGGCCATCACGACGACCGACCGGGGCGACGGCTCCGCCATGCACCTGCAGCGGGGCCTGCAGGCGGCGGTGCGGGCCGGCCACGACACCGACACCGTCGCCGCGATCGCCGGGTCGCTGCTCGGGGCGCGCTACGGCGCGTCGGCCGTGCCGACGCAGTGGCGGCGCATGGTCCACGGCTGGCCGGGCCTGCGGGCGCACGACCTCGTCGAGCTCGCCGTCTCGACGTCCGCCCGCGGCCGCACGGTGGGCGAGTGGCCCTCCATCAGCTCGATGGGCGATACCAGCATCCCGCCCCTCGGGATCCCGCACCCGATCGACCCCGACATCGTCCTCGGCACCATCACCGACCTCGGCCGGGTGCGTGAGCTCGACGTGCAGGCGATCGTGTCGCTCTGCCCCCTCGGGCTCGACGACATCCCCGCGGCCGGGATGACCGCGCGTGAGCACATCGAGTTCTGGGTCAACGAGGAGGAGCAGGAGGAGTCGAACCCGCATCTCGACTTCGTCCTCGACGACGTGTCGTCCGCGCTGCGGCAGTTCCGCGCCGAGGGCAAGCGGGTCCTCGTGCACTGCCGTCAGGGCGTCGAGCGCACCCCCGCAGCCGCCCTGCGGTATGCCGTCGACCTGGGGGTCGCGCCCGAGCTCGCCGAGCGCTCGATCCGGGCGGCGCTGCCGGGCATCCTCGGGGAGGGCCGCCTCTGGGACGTGGCCGCCCACGGCGCCTGAGACCGGGACCGGCCCCGCACCGGTTGGCCCGGCCGCCCCGGCCGCCCCGGCCGCGAGGTCGGCCGACGGGTCACACGGCCTTGGCCTCGTCGACGTAGCGGCACAGCGCGTTGACGGCACGCAGCTCCTCGGGCGTGTGCACGGCCGCGTCGGTCAGCATCGGGCTGCCGACGAGGACGGCCATGACCCGCGCCCGCGAGATGGCGACGTTGAGGCGGTGCAGGTCGTAGAGGAACGAGACGCCTCGGGGAGCCAGCGCCGCTGTGGTGCTCGCCAGGGAGTAGATCACGACGGCGCCCTGCTGACCCTGGAACTTGTCGACGGTGCCGACCCTCGCGCCGTCGGGGAGCGCTGCCGCGAGCGTGGCCACGTGCGAGTTGTAGGGGGCGACGACGAGGACGTCGGACAGGGTGAGGGGCGCGGAGCTGCCGTCGGCCGAGGTCCAGCTGCCGCGCAGCAGGTCGTCGACGAGAGCCCGAACGACGTGGGCCTCCTGCCGGCTCGACTGCTCGCAGGGCTGCTCGTGCTCGACGGCGACCCATCGCAGCCCGTCCCCGGAGAGGGCGCCGGGCGCGTCGACGGACAGCCGGTCGCGGCCGGGAGCCGAATGGAGCTTGCCCTCGTACGCCAGCTCGGAGACGAACGCGGTCAGGCTCGGGTGCATCCGGTGGGTGCTGTCGAGGAAGACGCCGCGGTCGGCCGGGATGACGTCGTGCAGCAGGCCCGTGCCGTCGGCACGCAGGTGGTCGAGCGCGGAGACGCCTGAGCCGTAGGGGTGCACGGCCTTGGTCGGCTGAGTCAGCTGCTGCGGGTCACCGAGCAGGACCAGCGACCGTGCGGCCGGCGCGACGGCCACGGCGTTGGCCAGCGAGAACTGCCCGGCCTCGTCGATGACGAGGACGTCCACTGAGTCCTGCAGGTCCTCCCGCGACCACAGCCAGGCGGTGCCGCCGACGAGGGTGGCCTCACCGGTCTCGAGGGCCGCCGCGATCGCGGCGTTGTCGCTCGTGTGTCGGACCAGTGACTCCCCCGCGGCCGGCTCGTCCTCGTCGGCGTTGGTGCCGTCCTTGTGCCAGGCCGGACGGCCGACCTCCTCGAGCAGGTTGAGCACCACGGCGTGGGACTGGGCGGTGACGCCGACGCGCAGGCCGGCGTCGAGCAGCTCGCGGATGAGGGCGGACCCGGCATACGTCTTGCCCGTGCCGGGCGGTCCCTGGACGGCCAGCACCTGTCCGTCGAGGCCGCGCCCGGCGCGCACCACGACGTCCTTGGGCGTCTCGCCGGGCCGGGCGGCGAGCGTCTCTCCCGGGGGCACCTGCCGGTCGAGCAGCCGGGTGGCGAGGTTGTGGCCCCCGGCGAGCGCGAGCTCGGCGGTGCGCGCGATGCTGTCGCGCAGGACCTGGTCCATGACCGGCCCGGGACCGCCGAGGCCGCGCGGGCGCGGCGGATCCAACGTCTTCTTCATCGACAGCTCGACCCATCCCTCGACCGGGTCCAGGGCGACGACCTTGCCGACCGGCGCGTGGGTGTCCACATCGGGCACGTACTTGCCGACGGGCACCTTGCACTCCTGCGGCGGGAACGGGTAGCGCCAGACCTTGGACAGCTTGACGACCCGCATCTCCTCGGGCTCGCCGAGGTCGCCGATCGCCGTGCCGTCCTCGACCAGCTCGGATGTCTCGAGCTCCTTGTAGCGGAAGAAGTCCCACCACTCGGGACGCTTCTCGCGGCGGTGCCAGCCGACGAGCCCAGCGAGCAGCTCGTGCCCCTTCTCGACGAGCCGCTCGGACAGCTCGATCTCTGCGCGCTCGTCGTCGCCGATCTCGCGGAGCTCCGCGGGCACCGGTCGTGACAGCTCGTGGCCGGCGGACTCGAGCTCGCTCCGGCGCTCCTCGAGCCACTCGTGCAGCGCCAGGGTGGAGCGGACGTCCTCCTCGTTGTAGCGACGGATGTCGTCGAGGATCGCCTGGTCGGGCGCGCCGTCGTCGCGGCCCGCGAGCCACCGCTCGTACTCGACGACCGACGAGAGCCCGTCCGCGACGCCCGCGCCGTCGGCGGATCGCGTGTGGCCCCAATAGAACTCCTCGAGCTTCTTGATCGAGTAGGAGCCCTTGCTGATGCGCACGCCCTGGCGTACAACGGCGTAGAGGTCGACGAAGACCTCGTGCCGCAGCAGCTGGTCGAGCTCGGCCTCGCGCGTCGCGTGCTGGCCGACGAGCCGCTTGAGCGCCGTCGTCTCGTAGGGGGCGTAGTGGTAGACGTGCATGTCCGGGTAGCGGCGCCAGCGGTCGGTCAGCCAGTCGAGCAGGTCGGTGGTGAGGCGCCCCTCCTCGGCGAAGTGGTGGGCCCAGAAGTCGACGAACTCTCCGTCGCGGGTCCAGATGCCGGCGAGATACTCACGACCGGCGCCGCCCTCGGCCCACGGGTCGCCCTCGAAGTCGAGGTAGACGTCGCCGGCGTCGGGCTCGGGCAGCATCTGCAGGCCGCGCGCCGGCTCGGGGTCGAGCAGCTCGTACTGCGCCTGCCCGGTCTGCCGCTCGGCCAGCTGGAGCCGCGCCTGCTGGAGCAGACGCCGGCGGGTCGCGGTCGACAGCGCCGGGGCCAGCTGCTCCTCGGAGGCCTGGGCCAGCGCGCGCAGGGTGGGGATGCCGAGGTCGACGAGCGCTGCCCGGTGGTCGGCGCGCATGCCGGCGACCTGGATCAGGTCGTCCCGGTCGAGCCACTCCTGGGCGCACCGCTCCTTCCAGCGGCACTGGCCGCAGTGCTGGACCCGGGCCGACTCGGTCTCGCGCGGGTCGGCGATGGCGTCGAGCAGCTCGGCCCGGCGGCGGCGAGCATACGGCGCGACGTCGACGAGCCGCCACGGGTGCGCCTCGGTGTCACCGGTGACGACCGTCAGCCACTGCGGCGGGACACCCTGGAGCACCTCGAGCCGGGCGGCATACGTCGCCATCTGGAGCAGCGCGGGCACCTTGAGCCGCCGCGCGAGCTTGGTGTCGGCGATGTCGTAGCGCCAGGGGCCGAGGTCGCTCGGCTCGTCGACGCGCAGGAGGAAGTCGGCCAGGCCCACCCAGTGGCCGTCGAAGAAGGTGGCCTGGTAGATGACGTCGACGCCACGGCGCATGGCCTCGAGGGTGGCCGCCTCGGCCGCGGCTCCTCGGAGGCCGAGCGCCGCGACGTCCTCGACGGTGCGCCCCTCGGCGAGGAGCCGCTCGAGGTAGGCGCGCTCGTGCTCGAGCCCCTTGGCGAAGACGAGGTTGAGCGAGTCGTCCACGCCGCTGGCCCCGCTCACTCTCGCGTCCGCGCCGTCGAGCGCCTGCAGGTCGAGGGTGGTGATGTGCGCGCAGGCGACGTGCTTGGTCAGGTCCGTGGGGCTGAGGACGAGGTGGCCGTCGATGCGCTGCATGGCGCCGAGTATGCCGTCCGGCGCCGACAGCTCAGGTGCGGGCGCCTCCGTGACGGACCGCGCGCACGAGGAAGGCGGTCCTCGTGGGGAGGACCGCCTTCCCTGCTCGGGCCCCGGGGCCCTTGCTGGTGACCGTGTCAGGGGGCACGGTCACCGACCCGCTCACCTCAGGAAGCCGTTACCGACATGGCGGCCCCACCACTTGCCGAGGCCCCAGGTGTCCCCGGCCAGCGTCGTGGCGACAACCGCGACGCCGAGCGCCTCGATCCAGTGGCTGTCGATGAGAGGGTTCGTGTAGACGCCGGTGGTGCCGAGGGGGAACTCGGCGAGGTACATCAGCGCCAGGAGGATCGCGGCGCTCCACGCGGCGATCTTGAGCCCGGCGCCGGCGAGTAGTGCCACGCCGATGCCGAGGAGGGCGGCCATGAACAGCCAGTCGGCCCACGGGCCGGCGGTGTTCTTGAACATGCTCGCGAAGGGGCCTTCGGCGCCCTTCATGAAGCCCTGTGCGGGCGCGCCGCCGTGGATCCAGGCCTTGGCCGACGGCGTCATGTAGCCGAGGCCGAACAGCTTGTCGATGAACGGCCAGAGGAAGGTGAAGCCGAGCACGATCCGCAGGCCGGCAAGGAACCTGCGGGCCAGGGACGAACGGACGACCTCTTCCTGGAAGGTGACGACGCCCTTGGTGACGTCATGGTGGCTGACCGTCGTGCTTTGCGTGTTGGTGTCACGAGGAATCGTGCCCATGGAACTCAACTCCAGAACTCGGTGTGCGTTCCGGCAGCTTCTCTGTCGGTACTACAAAGCGTAGTAGTCACTGCCTGGGGCCACCACGGAATCCCGACGGTCCTCGTGTGATCTGCCGGACACCCCCGCCTGCAGGTCACCCGGCTCGCCTGCGAGCTCGCGCACCAGCTCGGCGAGCCCGTCCAGCGAACGGCACACTGCCGCATACGACCCGTCGAGGCGGATGGGGCGGCACAGGATGCGGGTGCCCGCGTTGCGGATGACGATCTCGGACTCGGGCGCACGGTCGTTGTTGCAGTGGACGAGCAGGCCGGTCGGCAGCGCCATGGCGGTCGTGTACGCGACGAGCTCGAGGTAGTCGCGCGAGGCGAGGTAGCCGTCGGCGCCCATCGAGTACCGCGCATCGCCGACGAGCACGACCTCGCTCCCCCGCCGCACGACGAGGTCGGGGACCATCGTGACCGCGCGGGCCTCGTCGAGCCAGACGTCCTGGTCCCGCTGGACCCGCAGCTCCGGCGAGAGCCGCACGTCGAGCTCCTGGCCGATCCAGCGGCGGAAGAGGTCGTCCATGTCGACCATGAGGCTGTTCGCCTGCTGGTCGCCGGCCTCGTGGCTCAGCGACATCGCCTGCAGCACAAGGCGGCTCAGGCGCATGGCGTCCTCGTAGTGCTCATTGAGCCGGGTGATGGGCACCGGTGCCGTATGCCGTGTGGCCGGCGTGTCGGAGACGCCCTCGAAGCGCCCCATGACGCGCAAGGCCTCCCGGCGCACGTGCGGGGCCAGCTGGGGCCACGAGAGGATCGCCTGCAGCGTGCAGCGCAGCAGCTGGTTCTCGGCGATGTCGGCGGTGAAGTCGTCGAAGCGGCACTGCGGCTCGGCGGCGCTCCAGGGCCGGCGGGCGAACTCCTCGACGAGCAGGCGCCCGCGGATCATCCGCATCCGCTCCTCGCGGGCGACGTAGCCGTGCACCAGCCCGCGCATGGTCGCGGAGTCGATGAGGCGGATGGCGAAGTAGGCGACGCCGTCGATGAGCTCGTCGGTGTCGCTCCACGTCACGTGCTCGTGGTCGAAGGCGTCCGGCGCGACGCCGGCCCCGAGCATCGCGAAGAAGTTGGTGACCGAGACGCGCGGCGTCACGCGGACGACGAGGCCCGGGACGGCGAGGGCACCGACCCAGCTCGTCGCGCCGATGGTGACGACGTCGGGGTCGGCCGTCGCGTGGATGACGAGGCGCTCCCCCGCGGCCGTCACGAGCGCGGCGCGCGTCTCACGGGACAGACGCACGGGTCCCGAGCGGCCGTGCTCGGGGATCGGCGCCAGCTCGAGGGTCACGGCGCGGCCCCGCACGCGTAGGCCGACGCGGAGAGCACTGGCGTCACGGGCGGCTCAGCTCGAGCCGTCCATAGCGGGCCACGACGTTCTCCCACCGGAACTGGGCCAGCTCGTGCTCCCGGCCGTAGAGCTGGTCCTCGATGAAGGGGTAGACGTTGTAGTCCCAGATGCGGCGCAGCGTCGCCTCGTCGTCGCCCAGCCCGGGGCGCATGAAGTAGCTGTGCCCGATCTGCAGGTGCGGGCCGCGCAGCGCCCGGCGCAGGTCCTCGTTGACCCGGTCGACGAGGTCGGCGACCCACACGGGCCCGTCGTGGGCCTCGAGCCAGCGGCGCAGCAGCCCCTCCATGGGCCCGTCGTGCGGCATGAAGGGCACGAAGTCGAACCGGCGGCGCAGCGCGGCGTCGACGAGCGCGATCGAGCGGTCGGCGGTGTTCATCGTGCCGATGAAGTAGAGGTTCGGCGGCAGCTCGAAGCCCTCGTCGGGGCGGTAGCTCGTCTTCACCGAGTGCGAGCGGTACTCGAGCAGGAAGAGCAGCTCGCCGAAGACCCGGGGCAGGTTCGCGCGGTTGATCTCGTCGATGATCATGATGTGCGGGGTCAGCGGGTCGGCCTCGGCCGCCTCGGCGAGCAGCGCGAGCGGGCCCTTGCGCAGCTCGTAGACCATCTGGCCCTGGTGGTCGATCTGCGGTCGGAACCCCTCGAAGAAGTCCTCGTAGGACGAGCTGGGGTGGAACTGGACGATGTCGCGCTTGGCGGGGTCGGGCTGCAGGGCCTGGGCGAAGCGCTGCGCGAGGTAGGTCTTGCCGGTGCCGGGCGGGCCGTAGAAGATGACCTGCTTCTTCTCCTCGAGCAGGCTGCGGATCTCGCGGAGGAAGTCCTCCTCGATGAGCAGCTCCTCGGCGGCCTCGCCGAGCGCGTCGTGGTCGGGCATGAGCGCCTTGTCGGAGCGGCGCATGAGCCAGTAGGCGAGCTGCGCCTGGCCCCAAGGGTCCCCGGGCAGCAACGGGTCGAGCGTCTGCTTGAGCAGGGCGTTGGTCTCGACGTGCGTGCGGCCGCGGGACTTGCCGTCGGTCCAGCGGGCGGGGCCGCCGAGCCGGGTCAGCATCGCGATCTTGCCGGAGTCGCCGCCGAGGGTGAAGAGCGGCAGCCAGTGCTCGGGGTGGGCGATGGCGAAGAGCTTGAGCACGACGCTCTCCCCGAAGCCCTGCACCGGGACGTCGTCGGACCCGAGGACGCGGTTGATCCGCTCCTCGTCGCGCCCCTCGCCCCAGAGCAGGTCGCGCACCATGACGCGCAGCTCGTCGATGCCCGCGGCGTCCAGGGCGTTGATGCTGCTGATCAGGACCGACTGGGCGCCGATGTCGCCGTAGCCGCGGGTCGAGACGATGCGCTTGAACGTGGGCAGGTCGAAGTCCTCGAGGCCCTCGCGCGAGAGGCAGGCGGCGAAGACGCGGCGCTGCTCCTGGTGCCAGGCGTCGCGCTCGCTCGGGTAGGGCCGCTCGGTCCTGAAGATCTCGACCTCGGTGTCGAGGTCGACCATGGCGGCGAGCTCGAGGCTGGGGTCGTCGAGCGGTCCGCGCTGGCTCGAGGTCATGAAGCGCAGCAGCGGCGTCAGGGCGCGGGCGGTCGCGACGATGTCGTCGGCGAAGTCGGCGCGTCCCAGTGCCTCCTCGCCCTTCCACCAGCGCCCGACGAAGGCCTCCCCACCGGGGTACTCGCGGCCGACCGGCTCGAGCCGGTCGGTGCGGCCGTCCTCGTGGACGTGGAAGAAGCTGAGGCCGCGCGGCAGGTGCTCCTGGACGATGGTGCCGACCTCACGGTGCTGCTGGTCGCTCTCGCCCTCCCAGCCGCCGTGGAGGCCGAACGCGACGCCCGACTCGGTGACCCAGAGGCGGAAGCCCGGAGCGCCGGCGCCGCCGACGAGGATCCACGCGGCATACAGGTCGGAGCGGTAGGCCGCGTCCTCGCCCGCGTGCTGCTGCAGCGCGAGCGTGGGCGCCTCGAGGTAGAGGCCCGTCTCGCCGGAGAGCCGCTCGATGAGGCTGTCGGAGAGGTGGTCGGCCTCGCCGCGCAGCTGACGCGCGAGGTCGGCGGCGCGCTCCTCGCGCCGGGCGTCGCCGTAGCCGGACGAGGGCCGGAACTCGGCGGCGAGCTCGGCCGCCTCGACGCACACGTCCAGCACCTTGGGGGCGATGCCGACGAACGCGCCCGTCTCCTTGAGGTACCAGAGGATGCGAGCGGCGTACTTCGGATCCTCGGGGCGCAGGGCCGTGCACAGGTCGGCGAAGGCGACGTAGCGCTCCGCGTGGCTCAGGCCACGCTCGAGCCAGCCGAGCCGCTGCAGCATGTGCGGCGCGTTCTCCCACATGTGCGGCCACTCGCCGCCGTCGTCGGTCGACCAGAACAGCGAGAGGACGTATGCCGTGTGCCCCGGTCCCGGGGCGCGGTGACCCCGGGAGCCGCCGCGGGCCAGGAAGGCCTCCATCGACTGGAGCTTGTCGGCGGCGTCCTGCGGTGAGGCGGGCGTCTGAAGGGTCAGCTTCAGCAGGCCGACGACCTCGGCGTACTCGTCCTCGGCCCGGCGGACCAGCGCCGCGAGCCACGGGCCGCCGATGGGGCCGAAGCCGACGTAGGGGCCGTCCTTGCGGGTCCACTGGTTCATCGCCTCCTTGAAGGCGACGAGGTCGCTCGAGGCGACGAGGTCGGCGAGGATCTCGCGCAGCTCACCGTTGCGGGCGCCGCGGTCTGAGTCGAGCTCTGCGAAGAGAGCCTGCGCGTCCTTGTCGGCTTCGGCGGCACGCTCGATGAGGGCGTACTTGGCACGCCAACGCTTGACGTCGACGGTGTCGGTGCGAGACATGGAACTCCCTTGCACGCCCGGATGCCGGGCGCATGACGACTGCACACGTGGAGGTGCGCGCAGGACCCGCGAAAGGCTACCGGTCGGTCGCCGGAGCCTCTAACCCGAGCGTGTCGTCGCGGGAGGCTGTGGATGGCGCGAGCGGCTGGGGATGCGCCCCTGCGAGGATCGTCGTAGGTTGGCGGGTCAGGACCGCGGGGCGGCATGGCTCGCCCCGGTCTGACCGCACGATGATCGACGATCGACAGGGGACGCCGATGACCGCACGCGAGAACACCCAGCGACACCGTCGCTTCACGCCGTATGCCGCGGGGCTGCTCGCGCTCGCAGCGCTCGGAGCGTGCTCGAGCAGCGGCGCGGCCGAGACCCCTGGCACGTCGAGCGCTCCACCCACGGCCGCCAGTCCCACCACGAGTGCGCCGCCCTCGACAACGAGCACGCCGAGCACCACGACGTCCGTGGATCCGGTGACCGCGAAGATCCCGAAGGCAGCACGTGCGCACACCCAAGAGGGAGCCGAAGCCTTCGCCCGGTACTTCATCGATTCGCTGAACCGTGGAGCAACCACGCCTGACGCGAAGGCGCTGACAGGTCTCTTCGCGCCTAGCTGCAAGACGTGCGCCGCCATGAATGACTCCCTACGCAAGCTCGAGAGTCAAGGACAGAGACATGCGGGCCCGTCACTAGTGGTGACTCGCACGAGTTCTTTGGGCACCTCTGCTTCCTCTTCTCAAGTTCTCATCGACGTTCAGCAGAAGGCAGTTGCCGTCGTGAACACCCAAGGCGCGACTCTACGTAAGACGGCCTCCGGGCCCGGAACCTTTGTGATGACCATGAGCATTCAAAGTGGGCACTGGGTTGCAACGAAGCTGCAGACCACATGAAGAAGCCAAGAGCGCTCGCGACGACGCTGACAGCGCTCCTACTTGCCACTCCCACGCCGCAAGCATTCGCAGCAGGAGGCGACGCGTGCGGTGATGCTTGGGTGCAGTGCGGCACGAATCAGGATGGGGCCTTCACCGGACTCATGCCGCGAAACAAAGTTCGCGACTTGCCGAAGTTCCCGGGAGATTCGGGCGGCACAGTAGTCGGAGACAGGGACAAACATTCCCCGATCTACGAGTACCGTTCGCTGACAGATTGCTATAACGCGACTCCGGAGAGCGTCACAGAAGCTGTTACGTGCGCGGGTGCGCTTCGGTCTTGTCCACCGGATGAGGTCGGTCCTCGACTACGCGTTTGGCGACGCACCCTTGTCGATGGCAAGGTCGTGCAGCCCTGGTCCCTCATCGGACTCACGTGCGCTTCTGACGTGGCGCCGGGGGCTCGGCCGACGCTGACGATGGCTGACCTGAAGGCGGCGTTCTTGCGGACGCCGTGGTCGAAGCCGCAGATCTCCACGCAGCCCAAGGGAGACACGACCCTGGTCAACCTGAAGACCTTCTACAAGGTCAACTGGAGCAAGACCGGGTTCGAGCCCGGCGAGGTCGACCGCGCGGTGCTGCGTGGCATACCGGTCCAGATCCGGCCCAAGCTCGTCGGTTTCACCTACCTCTTCGGTGATGGGTCCAGCACGGGCCCGACGAACTCCACCGGCGGCACCTACCCGGACGGGGACATCACGCACGCCTACCGCACCAAGGGCAGCTACCCCGTCCGCGTCGACACCACGTTCGGGGCCGACTTCAGCCTCGACGGCTCGACGTGGGAGGAGATCCCGTCGACGGTGACGGTTCCCGGGCCCTCGACGACCGTGACGGTGCGCGAGGCGAAGGGCGTTCTCGTCAACCACTGACCGTCGGCGCCCGGTTCAACCTCTGTCAGAGGCGAGCCGCGGCGACCGCACACCTCATCAGTCGGACGTCCCGCCGTGCGCGTCTCCCGCGTCGTCCGGCGTCTGCCCACCCGGCTTCCCCTGGTCCCGTGTTGCGTCGTCCGACTTCTCCTCGTCCGACAGCAGGGCGTCGATGTCCTCTGCGTTCTCGTCCCACCCCACGCGAGGGTCGACGGTCGAGCTGGTCCGCTCTCCCCCGAACCGACTCGGGTCGTCGGTTTCGTCGACGGGCGTGCCGGCCACGTCCACGTCGTCGCCGGCTGAACCACTGCCCTCTTGGGCGCTGCCGAGGCCCATGGGGTCACCTCCCTCGTCGGTGCCGCCCGCGTCGGTGTCGGCCGGCTCCACTGTCGTTACCCGCTTGACGGTGAGGAACCACGTGACGGCGGCGCCCAGCACGAACGCGACAGCCACCAGGACCCATTTCACGAGTGGCCTCCCGCCCGACCATCGGTGCCCGGGTCCCGGCCTCCCTCCGGAGGCCGCGACGGCGCAGCCAGCTGGTCGTCGAAGCGTGCCGGCACCACCCGACCGGCAACGTAGAGCGACACCAGGGAGCCCAGGACGAAGCCCACGATGCTCCACAGGAAGACGCTCCAGAACCCACTGGAGCCTCGCCCGATCAGCCCGAGCACCACCGTGACGACGACGAGCGCCGCCCACCAGGTGGCTCCGAGGTCGCGTCGGTAGGAGCGCGTCACCGTCCTCAGGGTGCCCTCAGCCGGCTCGTCCATCAGGTCCCCTCGTGTCCGAGAAGCGTCACCGCGTGCGCGACGACCACGTCTCGACGCTACCTCGCCCGCCCTTCGGCGCCATGCGGGAAGGTGCACCAACGACCACCTGCCGGCCGGGTCAAGCGGCCGCCCAGTCCCCCTCCGCCGGGAGGACTGCCACCCCGCTCGGCGCCGCGATCGCAACGGCCCGCAACGTGACCCCGCTGACCCGGCACGCCCCCTCGAACGCCGCCCGGAGGTCGTGGTCGCGGGGGGTCGCCGTGAGCCTGCCGGGGCGAGCGATCACCATGACGACGTCGTGGACGTCCTGCCCACTGACCTCACCGAGCAGGCGGCCCACGCCCTCCAGGACGCGCCCGACGTCGACGCGCCGCGGCTCGTCCGGCACGCAGATCGGCTGCAGCAGCCTGCCGTTCGGATGGCACAGCAGCAGCCACGTGGCGCCCTCGGACCTCGACCGGTCGGTGGCGATGAGGTCGACGACACCCTCGAAGACCTCGGGGTCGGTGACGGGCCGTTGGGCCCAGTCCCTGGGCAGCTCCTCGAAACGCATGCCCCCGAGCATGGCCCCCACCGGTGACAGTGCACCGGCGTCATCCACACCCCCCGCTCACGTCGGCGGCGTGTAGCGTCCGTCGATGACCGTCCAGCCCCCGTCCACGAAGAGCTGGCTGCCGGTGACGAAGGAGGACGCGTCGGACGCCAGGTAGACGACCGCGCCCACGAGCTCGTCCGGTCTCGACCACCTACCGAGGGCGCTCTTGCGCGCATACGCCTGCTGCCACTCGGGGACGGCACGGATCTGGGCCGTCAGCGGCGTATCGACGATGCCCGGGGCGATCGCGTTGACCCGCACACCCTGCTCGCCGAGCTCGACCGCTGCGGTTCGCAGCATCTGGACGAGGCCGGCCTTCGTCGCCGCGTAGACCCCCTGCCCGGGCTCCACCGTGACCGCCCGGATCGAGCTGAACCCGACGATGCTTCCGCGGCCGCGCTCGGCCATCCCGGCCCCGAACGCCCGCACGAGTTCGAACGAGGACCGGAGGTTCAGCCCGACCACCCGGTCGAACTCCTCTGCGGTGTAGTCGAGGAGGCGCTTGCGCACGTTCGTCGCCGCCGTGAACACGAGCACGTCCACGTCCCCGAGCTCCGTCGCCGCGCGCCCCACGGCCTCGGTGTCCGTGACGTCGAGCTCGTACGCCTCCGTGCCGGCTCCCAGGGCCACCGTCTCCTTGGCGGCCGCGACGTCGCGGTCGGCACAGACGACCTCGGCTCCGTGCGCCGCGAGCGCCAGGGCGCTCTCCCGGCCGATCCCGCTCCCCGCCCCGACCACGACGGCACGACGGCCGTCCAGCCGGAACAGCCGCGAGTAGTCCGGACGCCCCGTGCCCGTCTCCGCAGCCTCACTCATGCGCGCTCCCCTGCTTCTCCGGCGCCAGTGCCGGGTCGGTGGCCGAGGGCGCCGCAGCGCGCACGGCCGACGGACGGATGATGGCCATCCGCGTCACGGTCAGCTCCTCGATCGCGAAGCGCGGACCCTCGCGGCCGACCCCGCTGGCCTTGACCCCGCCGTAGGGCATGACGTCGGACCGGAACCCGGGCACCTCGTTGACGACCACGCCGCCCGCCTCGATCCGGTCGATCGCGGCGAACGCCGAGCCCAGCCCCTCGGTGAAGACGCTCGCGTGCAGCCCGTAGCGCGACCGGTTCACGACGTCGATCGCCGAGTCGAGGTCCGGAACCGACCGGACCACCACGACGGGCCCGAAGATCTCCTCGTCCCAGGCGAGCTCGCCGTCCGGCACGTCGAGCAGCACCGTCGGCTCGACCACCCCGTCCCGTATGCCGCCGCCGTGCACCAGGGTGCCGCCGGCATCGCAGGCGGCTCGCACCCACTCGACCACCCGCGCCGTGGACCGCGCGTCGATCAGGGCCGACACTCGGGTCGCCTCGTCACGCGGGTCACCCACGACCACCTGGTCCATGCGCGCCGACAGCGCCTCGAGGAACCGCGACCGAGCCGACTCGACGACGACGACGCGCTGCACGCTGATGCAGGCCTGCCCGGAGGCGTAGTAGCCGCCTCGGACCACTGCGTCCGCGGCCGCCTGGACGTCCGCGTCTGCGGCGACGACGAGGGCGGCGTTGGACCCGAGCTCGAGCAGCACCTTGGTGGGGGCCGCGTCCTTGGCGATGCGGTGCCCGACGGCGGCCGACCCGGTGAAGGAGACGGCCGCCACCCGCGGATCCGTGGTGAGGGCCACCCCGACCTCCGCCCCCCCGGTGACGAGCTGGATGGCGGCGCGCGGGCCCCCGACGGCCGCCAGCGCCTCCCGCAGCACGTGCACGAGCCACAGCGTGGCCAGCGGCGTCTGCGGAGCCGGCTTCACGACGACCGGGCAGCCCGCGGCCAGGGACGGCGCCAGCTTGTGCACGGCGAGCAGCAGCGGGTAGTTGAACCCTGCGATGCCGACGACCACGCCGACCGGCTTGCGCACCCAGAAGCCGAGGAGCCCCTCGCCGCTGGGGAGCAGGTCCAGCGGCACCGTCTCACCGTGCAGCCGCGCCACCTCCTCCGCCGCGGTGACGAGGGTGAGCAGGGTGCGGTCGACCTCGACCCGGCAGTCGACGAGCGGCTTGCCGGTCTCGAGGACGAGGAGCTGCTCGACCTCCGCGCGCCGCTCCGAGAAGACCCGGTGCGTCTCCATCAGGGCCGCCCGCCGGGCATGCGACGGGAGCGAGCCCATCAGCTCCCGGACGGCGGCGGCATACGAGAGCGCCTGTGCGGCAATCGCGCTCGATCCGACGGGCGCCGGCGCGACGACCTCGCCCGTGTAGGGGAAGGTCACGGTCGCGGTCTCGTCGACGTCGACCCAGCCGTCGCCGACCGGCAGCCCAGCCGGGTGTTCGGGGGTGTACTTCGTGGTCACGATGCGTCTCCAAGGAGGTCTGCGGTGCCGGCGCCGGCAAGGGCACGGCGCATGCTCGGGGCGGCGCGCAGCAGACGCCGGGTGTACGGGTGCTGGGGGTCGTCGAAGATCCGCTGCGTCGGCCCCGCCTCGACGATCTCGCCCTCGCTCATGACGGCGACGCGGTCGCACACGTGCCGCACCACCGAGAGGTCGTGCGAGACGAAGACGAGGGTGAGGCCGAGCTCGCCCACGAGCTCGGTGATGAGGTTGAGCACCTGGGCCCGCACCGACACGTCGAGGGCGCTCACCGGCTCGTCGGCGAGCAGGATCGACGGCGACGGGGCGAGTGCCCGGGCGATCGAGATGCGCTGGCGCTGGCCACCCGAGAACTGGTGCGGGAAACGGTCTGCCGCCGCGGGGCTGAGCCCCACGGCCTCGAGCAGCTCGGTGACCCGCGCCTCCCGGTTCGGCAGGCCCTGGGCCACGAGCGGCTCGGCGATGATGTCGCGCACCCGCATGCGCGGGTCGAGCGAGCCCATCGGGTCCTGGAAGACCAGCTGCAGGCTCGAGCGCAGGAAGCCGAGCCGGCGCTCCGGCACGCCGGAGACCGTCTGGCCCTCGACCTCCACCACCCCGCTCGTCGGCTGGTCGAGTCCGGCGAGCAGCCGCATCAGCGTCGACTTGCCGCAGCCGGACTCGCCGACGATGCCGAACCGCTCGCCGCGCCCCACGTCGAACGACACGCCCTTGAGCGCCTCGACGACGGGCCCGGGCTGCCGCAGCGACGTGCGGGGTCGGCGGTAGGTCCGGCGCAGCTCGTGCACCCGGATGGCTGGCGTCGTCACGGCACACGCTCCTCGTCGGCCGGGTGGTGGCAGGCGTAGCCGTCGCCGGGATCCGGACCCGCCCACTCGGGGTCGGTGGCGCACACCTCCGTGGCGTGGTCGCACCGGCTGCGGAACACGCAGCCGTCGGGGAACTCGCCGGCCGGGGGCACGGTGCCGCGGATCGTCGGCAGCCGTCCACCGGGAACGGCCGAGTCGAGGTCGGAGGCCGCGAGCAGCCCCTGGGTGTAGCGGTGGCGCGGCCGCCGGAAGACCTCGCCGACCGGGCCGGCCTCGACGATCCGGCCGCCGTACATCACCAGCACTCGCTCGCACACCGTGGCGACCACCGAGAGGTCGTGCGTGATGAACAGCATCGCGGAGTCGCGCGCCGTCACGCCGCGCACGATGAGGTCGAGCACGCGCGCCTGGACGGTGACGTCGAGGGCGGTCGTCGGCTCGTCGCACACGAGCAGGGCCGGGTCGTTGGCCAGGGCGATCGCGACGACGACGCGCTGGCGCTGCCCTCCCGACAGCTGGTGGGGGTATGCCCTCGCCGCGTCGCGGGAGTCGGGCAGGCCGACCTGGTCGAGCAGCTCGACCGCCCGCGCGCGTGCGGCACGCCGGTCGGGTCCGCCCCGACGGGTATGCGTCGTGATCGCCTCCGCGACCTGGTCGCCGACCCGCATGGTGGGGTTGAGGGCCGTCATCGGCTCCTGGAAGACCATCGCGACGTCGCGACCGCGGACGGCCGCCAGGTCACGCTCGTGGGCACCGACGAGGTCGGCGCCGACCCCTGCGAGCCGGATGGAGCCGCTGACCTCGGCGTCGTCGGGGAGCAGCCCGAGCAGGGCCAGGCTCGTCAACGACTTGCCCGAGCCGGACTCGCCGATCAGGCCGACGCGCTCGCCCCGCTCGATGCCGAACGAGACGTCGTGCAGCAGGTGGAAGCGGCCGAGCCGCACGTCGAGGTGCTGGACGTCGAGCACCGGGGAGGTCGGCACCTCGATCGGGTGGGTCTGTGCGGCAACGGCGCTCATCGTCGGTCCTCCAGCCTCGGGTCGTAGTGGTCGCGCAGGCCGTCCCCGAGGAGGTTGAATCCCAGGACCGCGACGGCGATGGCGATGCCCGGCACGATCGCGAGCCGGGGCGCCGAGAAGAGCAGCTCCTGGCTCTCCTGCAGCATCCGGCCCCAGCTCGGCGTGGGCGGGGGCGTGCCGAAGCCGAGGAACGACAGGGCGGCCTCGGCCAGGACCGCGATCGCGAAGGAGACCGAGGCCTGCACGATGACCAGGCCGCTGACGTTCGGGAGCACGTGACGCAGGCCGATGGCCCAGGGGCCGCGTCCCGCCGCCCGGGCCGCCATGACGTACTCCGTGCCGAGCACCTGCATCGCGCCGCTACGCACGATCCGCACGAAGCTCGGCACCGAGGCGATGCCGATCGCGACCATGGCCACGAGGGTGCTGCCGCCGTAGACGGCACTGAACATGATCGCGAGCAGCAGCGCGGGGAAGGCGAGGAGCAGGTCCATTCCGCGCATCAGGGGCTCGCCCACCCAGCGGTGCGACATGGCCGCGATGATGCCGAGCGGCACGCCTACGAGGCCGGCGAGCCCCACCGCGACGAGGCCGACGAAGAGCGTCGTGCGGGCGCCGACGAGGACCTGGCTCAGCACGTCCCGGCCGAGCTTGTCGGTGCCGAGCAGGTAGTCGGGGTCGCCGATCGGGCGCAGCCGGGCCGAGGCGTCGACGAACGTCGGGTCGTGCGGCGTCCAGACGAAGCTGACGAGGGCCATGAGCACGACGACCGCGACGATCGCCGCTCCGACGAAGAAGCTCGCGCCGGGCCTGCTGCGACCGCCCGCGTGTGCCGGCGCCGGCTCCACCGCCAGGTCGGGCGGGGTCGGGCCGTCGAGCGACACCACTGGCCGCGGCGTGGGTTCGGCACTCATCGGGTGGCCACCTTCAGTCTCGGGTCGATGACGAGGTAGAGCAGGTCGACGACGAAGTTGACGAGCAGCACGGCCAGGACGAGGAGCATCACGATGTCCTGGACGAAGATGAGGTCGCGGTTGGCAACCTGGTCGAGCAGGAGGCTGCCCAGGCCCGGGATGACGAAGACGCGCTCGACGACCACCGCGCCGATCAACAGGGTGGCCAGCTGCAGGGCCAGGACCGTCACGACGGGGATCGCCGCGTTGCGGAACCCGTGTCGGCGCAGCGCCTGCATGGGACCCAGGCCCTTGGCCCGCGCTGTGCGGATGTAGTCCTCCCGCTGGACGTCGAGGATGGCGCTGCGCACGTATCGCGTCAGGACCGCGCCCTGGACGAGGCCGAGCGAGAGCACGGGCAGGACGAGCTGTCGCAGGAACTGGATGGGGTCCTGGTCGGGCGGCGTCCAGCCGTTGGCGGGCAGCCACTGCAGCTTCACGGCGAACACCGTGACGAGCAGGATGCCGGCGAGGAAGGCGGGGACGGCGACGCCGACCTGCGACACCGCGGAGAGCACGAAACCGCTCGGCCGGCGCTGCCGCAGCGCCATCAGGGTGCCGAACGGGACCGCGATGACGAGCGCGAGCACCATCGAGCAGACGACCAGCCACAGCGTCACCTGGAGGCGGTCGATGATCTGCGGCGCGATGGCGACCCGCGACACGTAGCTCGTGCCGAGGTCGAAGCGCAGGAACCCGCCGATCCACGAGAGGTACTGCGTCACCAGCGGCTGGTCGAGCCCGAACTGCTGCCGCAGCTGGGCGACCGACGCCTCGGAGGCGTTGACGCCCAGCGCGACTCGCGCCGGGTCACCGGGCAGCAGCGCCATGAAGACGAAGACGAGCACGGAGCTGACGATCAGGCTCACGACGAGCGCCGCCGTGCGTCGGAGGATCTGGAGCAGCATCGGTGTCCTGTCGGGGTCGAGGGCCGCGGGAGGCGACCGCCGTCGAGCCGGGGTGGACCGGCCGGTGCGTGCCCGGCCGGCCCACGACCGTCACGACCGGGCGAGGTCGGCGAGCTCGAACGACTCGGTGATGGCGTTCTTCGGCAGCCCCGTGATGCCCTTCTCGGCCACCATGAGGTTCGGCAGGACGAAGAGCACGTCGCCAGCGGCGTCCTGCGACAGCTCGCGAGCCGCCTTCTTCATCAGCGTCACCTGCTGCTCCGGCGTGCCGGAGTCGGCGGCGGCCAGGTCGGCTTGGAACTGCTTGTTGTCGTAGCGCGTGTAGTACTTCGGGTTGCCGAACACCGCCGGCATGTCCCGCGGCTCGACGTGCGCGATGATCGACATGTCGTAGTCGGCGTCGGTGAAGACCGTCTGCAGCCACACGGCCGGGAACTCGAGCTGGTCGAGCGTGACCTTGAACCCGGCCTGCTCGAGCTGGCTCTTGACCACCTGGCCGCACGAGACGGCATACGGCAGCGACGGGATGCGCAGGCGCACGGGGGTCGCGCCGACCCCGGTCTCGGCCACGAGCGCCTTGGCCTTCGCGAGGTCGTGCGGGTAGAGGCCGGTGAGGTCCTCGTACCACGGGTCGGTCGGCGGCACCATGCTGCCGACGAGGCTGCCGTGCCCGGCCCAGCACGTGTCGAGCAGGGCCTTGTGGTCGATGGCGTAGCGCACGGCCTGGCGGACCTTGAGGTTGTTGAAGGGCGCCTTGCCGTTGTTCATCGACAGGAGCACCTCGCCGTTCGTGGTGCCCTCGACGATCTCGTATGCGTTGTTGCCCTGGAACTGGGCGAGCGACTCGGGTGCCTGCACCGTCCCGATGACGTTGATGGTCTTGGTCAGCAGGGCGTTGTTGAGGGCGGTCGGGTCCTTGAAGTACTTGAGAGTCACCTGCTGGAAGTAGGGCTTGCTGCCCCAGTAGGACGGGTTGGCCTTGAAGGTGATCGAGTCGCCGCGCCGCCACTGGTCGAAGACGTAGGGGCCGGTGCCGACGGGCTTGGTGGCGAGGGTGGACGCCTCCTTCTCGGTCATCATCGCGCCGATCCGGGTCGACATCCGGTAGAGCCAGTCGTTGCTCGGCTTGGCCAGGGTCACCTGCAGCTTGGTGTCGCTGAGGGCCTTCGCGTCCTGGACGACGTCCATGGCCGCCTTGAGCGAGATCGTCCAGGCTTTCTTGACCTGGTCGATCGAGTAGACGGCGTCCTTGGCGGTGAAGGGCTGCCCGTCGGTGAACTTCGCGTTGTCGACCAGCTCGAAGGTGTAGGTGCGGCGGTCCGGGGAGACCGTCCACGACTTGGCCAGCGACGGCTTGAGGTCGCCCTGCTGGTCGACCTTGACGAGCGTCTCGTAGACGTTGTCGAGCAGGGCCTGCGGGATCGCGGCGCCGTCCTGCTTGGTGAAGTCCAGGCTCGCCGGCTCGGCGACGAGGCCGACGGTCAGCGCCGTCGCGCCACTGCCCCCGCCGCCTCCGGCGGTGCCGCCGGCGCCACCACCTCCGGAGGCCCCGGAGCCCGCGGAGCAGGCCGCGGTGAGGGCCAGGAGCAGCGTCGCCGACGCGGCCGTGCCGATGCGGGTGTGCTTCATCGTGACTCCATCTCGTGCAGGACCGCTGCGGCCAGCTGCGAGGTGCTCGCGCTGCCGCCGAGGTCGGGGGTGTGGTGGTCGGGCAGTCGGAGAGCCGCGGCCAGCGCCGTGCGGACGGATGCCGCAGCCGCGGCCCGCCCGAGGTCTTCGAGCAGCATCGCACCCGAGAGCAGGCACGCGGTGGGGTTGGCGATGCCCATTCCCGCGATGTCGGGCGCGGAGCCGTGGACCGGCTCGTAGACGCCCGGCACCGAGCCGCCGGGCAGGACGTTGGCGCTGGGCGCCATCCCCATCCCGCCGGCCAGCACGGCCGCCAGGTCGCTGAGGATGTCGCCGAAGAGGTTGCCCGCGAGCAACACGTCGAGCGAGTGGGGGCTCTGCACGAGACGGGCGGCCATGGCGTCGACGAGCACGACCTCGAGCTCGACGTCGGGATGGCGCTCGCCCACCTCGCGCACGACGGCGTCCCAGAGGGGGTAGCCGTGCCGCATGGCGTTGGACTTGGTCACGAGCGAGAGGCGGCCTCGGCGCTGCTCGGCGAGGGTGAACGCGTGCTCGGCGGCGCGCTCGATGACGCGCCGGGAGTGCACGGCGACCTCGATGCCGAGGTCGTGGCCGGTGCCCGCGTGGGCCAGGCCGCCGGCCCCGACGTACTCCCCCTCGGTGTTCTCCCGGACGATCACCAGGTCGACGCCGTCGACGTCTCTGACCCTGCTCGGCACGCCCTCGAAGGCGCGCACCGGCCGCACGTTTACCGCGAGGTCGAGCTGCTGGCGCAGGCCGATGATCAGGCCCCAGACGAGCTCGTGGTCGGGGACGTCGGGGCGCCCGACCGCACCGAAGAGGACGGCGTCGTGACGGCATACGACCTCGGCGGCGTCAGCCGGCATCGCGGCTCCCTCGCGCACGAACCGGTCTGCGCCCCAGTCGAGCTCGGTGACCTCGAGAGCCTCGCCCTGGGCCTCCAGCGCTGCCGTCAGCACCGGCAGGGTGGCAGCGACGACCTCGGGGCCGACCCCGTCGCCGGGGATCGCTGCGAGTCTCACAGCCATGGCTCTCCTTGCTGAGGAGGTCGTCGTCGACCTGTCCAGATCCGACTGGTCAGACCAGTGCACTTTTGCGCTGTGACAGGTACCGTTTCTCTCAACAGGCCGGATGTCAAGACCTCGTCCGGCGAGTCCGGCGGCCCGAGGGCCGTCCCCCGCGGAAGGACGCCCATGCCGCACCCGTCTGGCCGACCGGCCGGCCTCACCGCCACCGAGCTCGTCACCGCGTATGCCGCCGGCGACCTCTCGCCGGTCGACGTCCTCCGGGACGTGGTCGCCGTCATCGAGACGCGCGAGCCCGAGCTCAACGCCTTCTGGCACCTTGACCTGGACACCGCCGA
The DNA here is from genome assembly GCF_040702505.1 of Terrabacter sp. NPDC080008. Classification (NCBI taxonomy): domain Bacteria; kingdom Bacillati; phylum Actinomycetota; class Actinomycetes; order Micrococcales; family Intrasporangiaceae; genus Terrabacter; species Terrabacter sp. NPDC080008. The sequence goes on along the minus strand of NZ_JBFBLC010000006.1, from coordinate 302,192 downwards.
GGCGGCAGCGCGGGCGAGCGAGGCCCGTTGGGGCAGAGGCGAACCCGCCGGACCCGTCGACGGCGTCCCGGTGACCGTCAAGGAGAACCTTGCTCGTGCCGGGGTGCCCATGCCCGCCGGCAACGCGGGAGTCGAGCCGGTCGTGCCTGTCCGCAGCAGCCCGGTCGTCGAGCGCATCGAGGAGGCCGGCGGGGTCATCCTCGGCTCCACCGTCATGCCCGACTGGGGCATGCTCAGCTCCGGGGTGTCCAGCCTGCACGGCATCACCCGCTCGCCGTGGGACCCGGCCCTGACGACCGGCGGCTCGAGCTCCGGTGCAGGTGCCGCCGCGGCCGGGGGTTACGGGCCGCTGCACGTCGGCACCGACATCGGCGGCTCCATCCGGCTGCCCGGCACGTGGCTCGGCCTGACGACGCTCAAGCCGAGTGCGGGCCGGGTGCCCCTCGACGCCCCCTACCTCGGCCGCGCGGCCGGCCCGTTGACCCGTTCGGCCCGCGATGCCGCCCTGCTCCTGTCGGTCATCAGCCGTCCCGACCCCCGCGACTGGACGAGCCTGCCACCCGAGGACCTCGGCACCGTCCTGGCCCCGGAACCGGGCGAGGTGCGGGGCCTGCGGGTCGGCCTGCAGCTCGACGCCGGCTGCGGCCTCCCGCTCGAGGCCGAGGTGCGCCGGGCCGTCGAGGCGGCCGCGTCGGTCTTCGAGGCAGGCGGCGCGGAGGTGGTGCCGCTCGCCCCCTTCATGACGCCGCGGATGCTGCACGACCTCGACGAGTTCTGGCGACTGCGCTCGCTCGCCGACTTCGACGCGCTGTCGCCCGAGGCCCGCGAGCGCGTCCTGCCCTTCATCCAGCGCTGGGTGCTGGCGGTGCGGGACGTCGACGGCACGTCCGCGCTGCGCGACTACGCGAGCATCATGGCGCTGCAGCAGGCCACGGTCGCGGCGACCGAGCCCTTCGACCTCGTCCTGTCCCCCGTCGCACCGGTGGCGGCGTTCGCCGCCGAGCGGCCCATGCCGTGGGGCGAGGACGACCTCGGCATGGCGCACATCGGCTTCACCGCGCCCTACAACATGTCCGGCCAGCCGGCCGCGTCGGTCAACTGCGGCTTCACAGCCGACGGGCGCACCATCGGCCTGCAGGTGTCGGGCCGGCGCTTCGACGACGTGGGCGTGCTCCGCGCCGTCGACTGGTACGAGCACCACCGGCCGGCCGACGCGAGTCCGTGCTGGCCCATCCCCGCCGTCGAGCAGGGCATGCCGGTCGCGACGGCAGGGCCGGCTGAGCCGCTGGCGACGGACGGGCGTGGCGGCCGTGCCTGACGCGGCGGCCCGCGGCTTCGAGCCGGTGCGGCCGGTCCGCCTCTACGAGCGCATCGTCGAGCAGGTCGAGGATGCGATCGCGAGCGGTGAGCTGCGTCCGGGCCAGCGCCTGCCGAGCGAGCGCGAGCTCGTCGTGCAGTTCGGCACCAGCCGGGCCACCGTGCGCGAGGCCCTGCGGGTGCTGGAGAGCAACGGCGTCGTGCGCTCGCGCCCCGGCGACCCGAACGGCCCCGAGATCCTGCCCTTCACCACCGGTGGGCTGACCAAGCAGGTGCGACGACTCGCTCGCGCGGACGGACTGGCCCTGTCGCAGCTGATCGTCAGCCGGATGATGCTCGACTCCACGGCGAACCGGCTCGCCGCCGTGCTCCGCACCGAGGAGCAGCTCGCCGAGATGGAGGCCGCCATCGAGCAGATGCGCGTGGCCGTCGACGGCGGCTACGGCTCCTTCAGCGAGGCCGACATCGCCTTCCACGAGGCGATCGCCCGGGCGAGCGGCAACACCCTGATCCAGGTGTGCAACGCCGTCGTGCGCGACACCGTGCTCTCGCTCATCTCCGACAAGATCGCGCACGCCCGCAACGCGCAGGCCCTGATGAAGCGCTCCCTCGGCCACCACGAGCAGGTGCTCGCCGCGATCCGGGCCGGCGACGGGCCCGGTGCTGGTCGTGCGTCGCTGCACAGCATCTACGACTACTACGCCGGCTACGTGCCCGAGGCGGAGCGCGCCGCCCTGCAGGCCCTGCTCGACGACTGATCCCGGCCGCACGGCAGAATGCGTGGCTGCGTCCGCCGTCGACAAGGAGAACAACCCGGTGAACAACCAGGCGACTGCCCAGGTGAAGGTGCCCTCGATCGAGCGTCGCATCGCGGAGGAGCTCGGGGTGCGTGACGGCCAGGTGGCCGCCGCGGTCGGCCTGCTCGACGGCGGCTCGACCGTGCCCTTCGTGGCGCGCTACCGCAAGGAGGTCACGGGCGGGCTCGACGACGCCCAGCTGCGCACCCTCGAGGAGCGCCTCGGCTACCTGCGCGAGCTCGAGGAGCGGCGGGCGGCGGTGCTGGCCTCGATCGAGGAGCAGGGCAAGCTCGACGACACCCTGCGGGCCCAGGTCATGGGCGCCGAGACCAAGGCCCGGCTCGAGGACATCTACCTGCCCTTCAAGCCGAAGCGGCGCACCAAGGCCCAGATCGCCCGGGAGGCCGGGCTCGAGCCGCTCGCCGAGATGCTGCTCAGCTCTCCCGACACCGACCCGGCCGCTGCAGCCGCGACGTTCGTGGACCCCGCACGGGAGGTGGCCGACCCGGCGGCCGCCCTCGACGGCGCGCGCGCCATCCTCGTGGAGCGCTTCGCCGAGGACGCCGACCTCATCGGCGACCTGCGCGAGCGGGTGTGGAAGCAGGGCCACCTCGGCTCGAAGGTCCGCGCCGGCAAGGAGGAGGAGGGCGCCAAGTTCTCCGACTACTTCGACTTCTCCGAGCCGCTCTCGAAGCTGCCGTCCCACCGCATCCTCGCGCTCTTCCGCGGCGAGAAGGAGGACGTGCTCTCCCTCGAGATCAGCCCCGAGGACCCGGCAGCCGAGCAGCAGCCCGGCCCGACGGCATACGAACGCGCCATCGCCCGCCGCTTCGGCATCGAGAACGCCGGTCGCCCGGCCGACCAGTGGCTCGCCGACACGGTCCGCTGGGCGTGGCGCACGAAGATCCTCGTCCACCTCGGCATCGACGCACGGATGCAGCTGCGCCGCGCCGCCGAGGAGGAGGCCGTACGCGTGTTCGCCGCCAACCTGCGCGACCTGCTCCTCGCCGCTCCGGCGGGCGCCCGCGCCACGATGGGCCTCGACCCCGGCTTCCGCACCGGCGTCAAGGTCGCCGTCGTCGACGGGACGGGCCGCGTCGTCGCGACCGACGTGATCTACCCCCACGTGCCGCAGAACCAGTGGGACCGCTCCCTCGCGACGCTCGCGCGCCTGGCCAAGGAGCACTCGGTCGACCTCATCGCGATCGGCAACGGCACCGCCTCCCGCGAGACGGACCGCCTCGCGGCCGACCTCATCAAGACGCACCCGGAGCTGAAGCTCACCTCCGCGGTCGTCTCCGAGGCCGGGGCCTCGGTCTACTCGGCGTCGGCGTTCGCGTCGCAGGAGCTGCCCGGGATGGACGTGTCGCTGCGCGGGGCCGTGTCGATCGCCCGCCGCCTCCAGGACCCGCTCGCCGAGCTCGTCAAGATCGACCCCAAGTCGATCGGCGTCGGGCAGTACCAGCACGACATCAGCCAGACGGCCCTGTCCCGCTCACTCGACGCGGTGGTCGAGGACTGCGTCAACGCGGTCGGCGTCGACGTCAACACCGCCTCCGCTCCCCTGCTGACCCGGGTCTCCGGCATCACACCCGGCCTGGCCGACAGCATCGTCGCCCACCGTGACGCGACGGGCCCCTTCCGCACCCGCAAGGCCCTCAAGGACGTGCCGCGGCTCGGACCCAAGGCCTTCGAGCAGGCGGCCGGCTTCCTGCGGATCTCCGGCGGCGACGACCCGCTGGACGCGTCCGCGGTGCACCCCGAGGCGTATCCGGTGGTCCGCCGGATGCTCGAGTCGACCGGTCAGAAGCTGACCTCGCTCATCGGCAACACCGCTGCGCTGCAGGCGCTCCGTCCCGCCGACTACGTCGACGACACCTTCGGGCTGCCGACCGTCACCGACATCATCAGCGAGCTCGACAAGCCCGGACGCGACCCGCGCCCGACCTTCAAGACGGCCACCTTCAAGGAGGGCGTCGAGGAGATCAAGCACCTCAAGCCCGGCATGACCCTCGAGGGCGTCGTGACCAACGTGGCCGCCTTCGGCGCCTTCATCGACATCGGCGTCCACCAGGACGGCCTGGCCCACGTGTCGGCCCTGTCGAAGAGCTTCGTGCGCGACCCGCGGGAGGTGGTCAAGCCCGGTGACGTCGTCATGGTGAAGGTCCTCGACGTCGACGTGCCCCGCAAGCGCATCTCCCTGACCCTGCGCCTCGACGACGAAATGCCGGCCAGCGGCACCGACGAGCGCGGCGGGAAGCCGGGCCAGCGTCGCGACGGACGGCCCGGCTCGAGTGCGCGTGGTGGCCAGGGCCGCAACGACCAGAACCGTGGCAACAAGGGCCGTGGCGGCCAGGGCACCAGTGGTCAGGGTGGGCGGCCTCGACGCGACGAGGCGCCCGTCAACAGCGCGATGGCCGACGCCCTGCGCCGCGCCGGCTTCACCGGCTGAGCGGTCGTCACGACCCGACGCCTCAGCACCGCGTCGCGGCGGGCGCTCAGGCGTCGGGTCGGGCCCGGTGGAAGACGGCCTCGACGTTGTTGCCGTCCGGGTCGCGCACGAACGCGCCGTAGTAGCCCGGGTGGTACTCCGGCCACAGCCGCGGCTCGTGCAGCGACTCGGCGCCGAGCTCGAGTGCTTTCGCGTGGAAGGCCTGCACCGCCTCGACGCTGTCCGCACGGAAGGCGCAGTGCATCTCCCGGTTGGGCTCCTCGCCCTGCCAGCGGGTGATCCAGAAGTCGGGGTGGCCCTCGGTGCCGTAGCCGATGGCCATCCCGACGTCCATCTGGCGCCCGTAGCCCAGGAGGCCGAGCACGGCGTCGTAGAAGCGGGCGCTGGCCTCGAAGTCCGAGCAGTTGATCCCGAAGTGGTCGATCATGCACCGAGGCTAGGGCGGGTCGGCACGCGGCGGAGCGAGAACAGCGAGCCCCGGCGGCCAACCGAAGCGCGCGACCCCATTGTCACGGAGCCCAGTCTTTGGTCGACTGTCAGGTAGTGGGTCCGGCCCACGAGGAGCCGGTCCGAGCCACCCGGAGGTGCTCATGAGCAGTCCCGCCCAGTCCGTCCCCGACCACGCTGCCCCGGACGGCGCCGCGTCCGACGAGGACCGCGATCTCGAGGGGTCTCCCGCCGGAGTCCACTCGAGCGTGACGGTCACCGCCCCGGTCGAGCAGGTGTGGCAGCACCTGATCAGCGCCCGCGGCACGGAGGCCCTCCTCGGCCCCGGCGTCACGCTGGGCAACAAGGGCGAGTCCTGGCACAGCGCCGACGGGCCGCACGGCGTGGTGCGCAGCTACCACCCGCTCGAGCAGATCCGCGTCAGCTGGCACCCGCACGAGGACGGCCCGCTCAGCATCGTCGACCTGCAGCTGAGACCGGACGGCGAGGGCACCCGCGTGGACCTCTACCACGAGGGCCAGGGCATCGCCGACGACGGCGCCGGCGACAAGTCCCGCTGGGACGAGGCGCTCGGGCGTTTCGCCGAGGCGCTCGACGCCTGAGCCGGCTCGCCTGCCCGCCTCGGCGTCGGGCGATCGTCACCGGACGATCATGACCGGGCAGGCCGCGTTGTGGACCACCCGGTGGCTCACGGAGCCGAGCAGCATGCCCGTGAACCCGCCGCGACCGCGGGAGCCGACCACGATGAGACCGGCGGTCGCCCCGAGGTCGGCCAGGGACTGGCCCGGGTCGCCGTAGAGCACCTCCGTGGTCACGATGACCTTGGGATGCTGCGCCCTGACGCGGTTCGCCGCGTGGGTCAACAGCTGGTCGGCGCGGTCGCGGATCGCGTGGGTCTCCTCGGTGCCGCCCTTGGCCGACTCGACGTAGGCCCAGGACTCCATCGAGACGGAGTGGGCGACGCTGACGATGTGCAGCACCGCACCCTCCCGCTCGGCCACCTCGGCTGCAGCGTCGACAGCCCTTTCCGCTGCGTCGGAGTCGTCGATGCCGACGACCACGTCGTGGTCGCGTCCTGGCCGTGGCGGCATCGGGACGTCGTCGGGTGTCTCGCCCTCCGGGCCGCGCAGGACGACGACCGGGCAGTGCGCGTGGGCGGCGACGGCGTACGAGGTCGAGCCGAGCAGCCCGGCGAGGAAGCGCCCGCGACCGCGGCTGCCGACCACGACGAGGTCGGCGTCCTTGGAGGCCTCGACCAGCTGCGACGCAGGGCTGCCGAGCCAGTACTGCACCTCGATCTGCGAGGCGTCGAGGGTCGTCCCGGCCCGCTCCGCGCCCTTGTCGACCAGCGACTTGGCCGCCTTCTCCATGGTCGGTTCGAACGACGCGAGGTCCATGCCGGGGGACGCAGGTGCACCGGCGATGTTGACGCCGTTGAGGATGGTCAGGTGCTTGCCCTGCTGCCGGGCCGTCTCCGCCGCCCAGTCGAGGGCGAGCTGCGACCCCACTGAGTCGTCGTAGCCGACGACGATGCCGTACCTCGCGCGAGCCGCGCCGTTCATGGTGCACCCCTTCCGCGTCCGGCCGGGGCCGATCCTCCGGCCACCTCCATCCTCCCGTCCTGCGCGCGCGCCGGGGGCGGTTTGTGAGGACTGCGACAGGAGCGACAGACGGGGGCGTATGCCGTGGAGCCGGGTCAGCTCGAGCTCTTGCGCGCCTTGGCCGTGGAGCGGTCGTTCGCGCGCTGGATCGCCTCGACCAGCTCGTCCTTGGACATCTGCGACCGGCCCCTGACCTCGAGCCGCTGGGCGATGTCGTAGAGGTGCTTCTTGGAGGCGTTGGCGTTGACACCGCCGGCCGTGTCCCCGCGGCCGGACGTGCGCCGGGCATCGGCGCCGCCCCGAGCGGCCTGGGCGTCGCTCGGACCCTTGGAGTCCTTCTCCTCCCAGTGGTCGCCCACCTTCTCGTAGGAGTGCTTGAGCGAGGCGAACGCGGTGCGATGCGCCCGCTCACCCTCCCCGTACTCCTCCACGGCCGAGTCGTGCGTCTTCTGCCACGTCTCCTGGGCCTTCTTCGGTGACCGCTCGAGCGTCGACGGCAGGTCGGTCTTCGAGCTGGACGAGCGCTTCTTCGCGGGCATGGCGACCTCCTCTGGTGCGTCGGACCGTACGCGGGGAACGTACCCACCTCGCGGGCCGACACGTCATCGGACGTGGGAGGCGGCATACGGCATCCGGCATCCGGCATCCGGCAACGCGGGGCCTCCTGCGCCTCGGCGTGGGACTCCGCCCGGGCGGGTACGCACCCGGGCATGGACATGGTGAAGCGCTCCCAGCCCAGCACTCCCGACCCCAACGAGCACGACGGCGGCCGACCGGACGTGCCGGCGGACGAGGCGCCCGACGTGCTCTTCCCCGACACGCTCGCCCCTCGCGCCTACCAGGACGCGTTGCGGCGCACCGAGGAGGACGACGAGGAGGACGACGAGGAGGACGACGAGGAGGACGACGAGGAGGACGGACCGCCGGAGGAGCGCTGAGCATCCGCATGTACCGGTTTGCGTTGGCACAGCCCGATCAGGGGGTACGCACTTCCCGGTGACGACGTGCCTCGCATGTCCTCGCCCGACGGTTGGTAGCTGTTCGGATCAAAGGAGATGTGATGAGCGAGGCTGTCGCACAACGCAGGGGTGGTGCCATCCGGAGCCTGGTACCGGCGCGGATGGACCGGCTCCCGTGGACCAAGTTCCACTGGACGGTCGTCTTCGGGCTCGGGGTCTCGTGGATCCTCGACGGCCTGGAGATCCAGATCGTCTCGGAGTCGGGCTTCCAGAAGTCGCTCGGCATGTCGGCCGCCCAGGTGGGCCTGACGGGCACCGTCTACCTCGTCGGGCAGGTCGTCGGGGCGCTGACCTTCGGGCGCCTGACCGACCGGCTCGGGCGCCGAAAGCTCTTCATCATCACGCTCGTCATCTACCTCGTCGGCTCCGGCCTGGCCGGCCTGTCGCCGAACATGTGGTTCCTGTGGGCGTGCCGCTTCATCGCCGGCATGGGCATCGGCGGCGAGTACACCGCCATCAACTCCGCCATCGACGAGCTGATCCCCGCGCACTACCGCGGCCGCGTCGACATCGCGATCAACGGCACCTACTGGTTCGGCGCGTTCTTCGGCGCCCTCGCCAACCTGTACCTGCTCAACCCCGACAACGTGGCCGAGAACGTCGGCTGGCGCCTGGCCTTCTTCATCGGCCCGATCCTCGGTCTGTCGATCATCTACCTGCGCCGGCACATCCCCGAGAGCCCGCGCTGGCTGCTGACCCACGGCCGCGCCGAGGAGGCCGAGCGCACCGTCGACGAGATCGAGGAGCGCGTGCGCCGCGAGGGCGGCGAGCTCTCCGAGGTCGACGAGAGCAAGGCGATCAACGTCAAGCCCGAGGACGCCATGGGCCCGAAGGTGCTGTGGGACGTCTTCGTCCGGCGCTACGGCAAGCGGACGATGCTCGGCCTCACGATGATGGTGACGCAGTCGTTCCTCTACAACGCGATCTTCTTCACCTACGCGCTCGTGCTCACGAACTTCTACGGGATCACGAAGGCCAACACCTCGCTCTACTTCCTGCCGTTCGCGGCCGGCAACCTGCTCGGGCCGCTGCTGCTCGGGCACCTCTTCGACACCATCGGCCGCCGCAAGATGATCTTCAGCACCTACACGATCGCCGGCATCGTGCTGCTGGTCTCCGCCTGGGCCTTCCACGCGGAGATCCTCAACGCCACGACCCACACGATCTTCTGGTGCGTGTCGTTCTTCTTCGCCTCGGCGGGCGCCTCCGCCGCCTACCTCACGGTGAGCGAGATCTTCCCGCTCGAGGTGCGCGGCCAGGCGATCAGCTACTTCTTCGTCATCGCCCAGTGCGCCGGCGCCGTCGCCCCCGTGCTCTACGGCGCGCTCATCGGCGACGGCAAGGACCGCGTGCCGCTCACGTGGGGCTATGTCGCCGGCGCGGTCATCATGATCTTCGGTGGCATCGTCGCCCTGGTCATCGGCATCGATGCCGAGCGCAAGTCGCTCGAGGACATCGCCGACCCGCTGAGCAAGGTCTCGGAGGAGTCGGGGGCGGCGGCATGAACGTCGCGAACCTCGGCAAGCCGCACCGCATCGTCGTCGGGGTGAGCCCGACGAGCGGCTCCCCCGGCGCCCTGAGGTGGGCCGTCGAGGAGGCGGCCGTGCGCGGTGGCCACGTGCTCGCCGTCCGTGCCTGGCGTGCCCACATGCCCGAGACGGCGACCGGCGGCCGCCTGCCGTCCGTCGTCTCGGACGACACGACTCTCGCAGCCGAGCAGGCCCGGCTCGCCGAGGACGTGGTGCGGGTGCTCGGGCCCGACCACGTCGTCGACACCCGGGTCATCCCCGGGAAGCGACGCGCCGTCCTCATCGAGGAGAGCCGCACCGCGGACCTGCTCGTCATCGACGCCGGCCACTCGACCGAGGTCGGGGCCCGCTGGCTGGGCAGCCGGCTCGTGCGGGCGGCCCACTGCCCGGTCGTCGTCGTGCCACCTGCGCTGGGCGAGCTGCCGCCGCGCACCGTGGGGCTGGCCGCCGACCGCTTCGAGCGCTCGGTCGAGCGAGCTGCCGCCACGGCCGGAAGGCCGGGCTTCCAGCGTCCCCCGTCGGGCTGACGCTCCGTCGTGGAGCGGCTCCGGCCGCAGTGTCCGGAACGCTCCACGACCACCCTCGCCGCCGCCGTCGAGCGGCTGCCCCACCCGGCCGTATGCCGCCGGGCACGGTCTCGAGGCCCGAGTCCTTCGCGAATTGCGAGGATTCGGGCCCGAGACCGACTTCGCGTCCCTAGTCTGCGACGTCGAGGGGCCCGCGCGCCGGGACGCGGCGCAGGAGCACGTGCAACGGGCACGGGGGTCAGGGGTGGCCATGGCGGCAGGCGGGTCGGCGCAGAGCCGCGCCGACGAGCTGAGGTCCCAGGCTGCGCAGGCCCGGGCGCGGGCCGAGGCGCTCGAGTCGGAGGCCGGCGCCTGGGCTGCCGGCGCGGACGGTGAGCGCCGGGTGGCCGCGCTCCTCGCGCAGCTGCCGGCGGGCTGGCAGGTGCTGCACGACCGCCTGCTGCGCCCCGGTCGCACGCAGACGAACCTCGACCACATCGTGCTGGGGCCCTCCGGCGCCTACCTCGTGGACACGAAGAACTGGGCCGGCGGCATGAGCGTGCACGATGCAACTCTCTGGCAGCACGCGTCCGGCAGCTCGCCGAAAAGCCGCGAGCTCGACACCGTCAGCCGGTTCGCCGCTGAGATGGAGAAGGCCCTGGGCCAGCCGGTCGTGCCGGTCGTCGCCCTTGCTGACTGTGGGTCTTCGGCGTTCCAACAGCAGCGGGTCCGCGGCGTAGAGGTGGTTCCGCACACCGGGCTGACTGGCTGGCTGCTCCGTCAGCCGGGTGCCGCGGACCCGGTGGAGACACAGCTGGCCGCGCGACGGGTGGAGAATCTCTTCCCCGCCGCGAGCGCCACTCCCGCGCCATCGGCCACTCCGCTCACCGTCCCCGACGTCGTCGGAGGCTCCACACCTTCGGAGGCGCGCGAGCCGTTGGCTTCGCCGCGACGCGGCAGGCGGCCGAGGACGATTCGACAGACACCCTCCGGAACGCTGCACGGCCCAGGTCGCGACGGCGGACGTCGTGGGGCGGTGTCTGAGTCGCGACCCGTGACTCGGCGCCGACGTCCGGTCGTGTCCGCCTTCCTCGCTCTCGGGGCCTTCATCGCCCTGGAGGGTCTGGCCTCATTCGTCCTTTCCCACGGCTCGGCGTCCACGAGTCCGCCTGGCGCGGTGCCGCTCGTCGCATCGCCGCGGTCCACCTCTGCGTCCGTCGCGATCTCCAAGCCGTGCCTGGCGGCGCTGTCGACGAAGGACGTCGCGCGGATCACGGGGTCGAAGATCGTGGTGGACAAGTCGACCGGGTCCGACGACCTGTGCGGGTGGTGGCTCGCCAAGCCTCGCTACACGACGGAGCCCGCGGACATCTCGGTGGAGACCGGCCGCCTTGCTCGCGTGCGACTGACGTCGTCAGGAGCCGCCGCAGCACGGCTGGACCGGCTGCCCGGAGAGGTGTCGGCCTGGGTGCCCGTAGGCACCCGACTCGACGGCTGGCCGGTGAAGCTACGCACCAACGCGACCTTTCTCGTGTCGCTGCGCTTCCGCTACCCTCCGGGCGCGGACCAGGCCCGGGCCAGGGCGGTGGAAGCAGCAGCCGAGACGACGCTCACCCACCTTGCGGCGGTGCTGGCGAACCGGCTGCCGCCCGATCCGGCCGGCTGACACCGCATCGCCGCCTGCTTGCACTGGCCTCAGTGGACGAGCATCACGGGGCAGGAGGCGTCGTGGACGATCCGGTGGGCGGGACTTCCGGCCAGAACTGCGCCGACGCCACCTTCGTGCGGCGCGCCGATGACCAGCAGTCCGGCCGCGCGGGTGCTGCGGGCCAGCGTCACGACGGGGTCGCCGTGGAGGGTCTCGACCGTCACGCGAAGACCCGGGTGGCGCACGGCGAGGCTGCCGACGGCATACGAAACGCCTTTCGTGCCAGGCGTCTTGGGGGCTCCGGTGGCGGGACGCACTGTCACGAGGCGGAGTGGGGCCGAGCAGCCGGACGCGACGGTGGCGGCCGAGGAGACAATGCGCTCGATCCGAGCGGTGTGCTCCTCGTCGTCACCCGGGGTCAGGGCGCAGACCACCTCGCGCCCGGGACCGGGCACCGGCACCTCGTGCACGGCGCTGCTCTCGTGCCGCTCCCGCTCGTGCAGCACGACCACCGGGCAGTACGCGTGGGCAGCCACGGCGGATGACACCGAGCCCATCAGCGCGCTGCGCGCCCGTCCGTGCCCTCGCGTCCCGAGGACGACGAGGTCCGCCGTCATCGAGGCGTCCACGAGCTCCTCCGCCGGCCCTCCGAAGGCGTGCACGGCGCGGACACGGGACCGCGCCAACGGCCTGCCGGCCCACATCGACGGCGCGCCGACGAGCGTCTCCGCGACCGTCTCCAGCGAAGGGCTGAGGGGGCGCACGGCGTAGCCCTGACGGCTGGGAACGAGCCGCACGGCGTGCACGATCTTCAGCGCGTCACCGAGCGCGTGCGTCACGGCAGCCGCCCACGCCAGCGCTCGCTGTGACGCGGGAGAGCCGTCGTAGCCGGCGACGACGAGGCCACCGGCCGGTCTCGGCGTGGCCATCGGTGCTCCTTCGCTCGGTACGGGCCCGGTGGCCGGTCGTCAGTGGATCACCATGACCGGGCACGGGGCGTCGTGGACCACGCGATGGCTGACGGAGCCGAGGAGCATCCCGGTGAAGCCGCCGTGGCCGCGCGAGCCCATGACGACCAGGCCAGCACGCACGTCCACCGCATAGGCGGCCACCGCCTGTCCGGGGGACCCCGCAAGCACGCTCGTGCGGACCTCGAGACCCGGGTGTGCGCGGGTGATCTCGTCGGCGACCTCCTGCAGGACCTGCCCCACGTGCTGGTGCATCGTCTCGAGCATCTGCTCACGACCCACGACCGTGTCGCTCTCGGGCCACACCTCCAGGCCACCGACGTTGTCCACCGTGATGACGTGCAGCGTGGCCTGTGCGGCGGCCGCCACCTGCATCGCCGTCTCGAGTGCCCGTTGCGCATCCTTGGAGTCGTCGAACGCCACCACGACCGGGTGACCCGGCCCAGCATGGACGACTGCGTCGCCTCGGACGACCACCGCGGGGCAGTGTGCGTGGGCCGTGACGGCATACGACGTGGAGCCGAGGAGCCCGGCCGAGACGGCACCGTGCCCACGGGAGCCGGTCACGACGAGATCGGCATTCTCGGAAGCGGCGACGAGCTCCGCGGCCGCGCTCCCGATGACGCTGACCGAACGCACGTCCTCGGGCTCGAGCGTCTTCGTCGCGATCCCCCTCGCCTCGTCCAGCACCCCCTTGGCCATGACGTCGTAGGGACTGGCCTGCACGCTCGGGTCGTAGGCCCGGAAGGTGGGGGTCATCGTCATGCCCGCGCAGTGCAGCAGCGTGAGCGGACGCTCGTCCCGCTCGGCGGTCTGGACGGCCCAGTCGAGCGCCAGACGAGCGCCCGGGGACCCGTCGTAGCCGACGACGATGCCGTGGTTCACGTCCTCGCTGGACGACCTGCCGGTCGAGCTGTCAGTCGAGCTGCTGGTGGAGCTCTCGTTTGCCGGGCTGGTTGCAGCGCTCATCGCCCTCCCCTTCCACTGCGGTCGGGGCCGCGTGCTCCGGCCACTCCCATCCTCCCGCGGCCGAGGCGGCCCGTCCGTGGCTTGTGACAGCCCAGACAGGCCGGCGGGCGAGCGTCGGAACGCTCGCCCGCCGTCCTCGCTCAGCCGCTCACTTGCCGAGGAGCAGGCTGACCGAGGTGTTGCCGGTGCAGTCGGGCATCTCGCGGATCGCCCACCGGCCTCGCAGTCCGTTCCCGGCGAAGTTCGACTCTGCGTCCCGCTCCTCGACCTCCCCCTCCGAGGGGGTCCAACCCCGGCTGGAGTACGCCTTCTGCATGTCGGCCAGGGTCGCCCGGAAGGGCTTGGGCGACACCGCGGTCACCACCGTGCGGTTGCCGCTCCGGGCCTCGACGCCTGTGACGATGAAACCGTCGGGCACGCCGGCGGCCGTCGGGAAGGACGAGGGAAGTGCCACCGGCTTGGCGTCCTTGGCGCAGACGGCCACCGGTGCCGAGGTCGTGCCGGGCTCCGCCATGGCGGAGTCGAGCTCGTCGGACTCACAGCCCGCGAGAGCCGTCGCTGCCACGAGGATGACGAGGGTGGGCGCGAGGACGCGGCGCCTCATCCCAGGCCTGCCCGTGACAGGCGACGAGCACGTGGGTCGGGTCACTTCGTCACCTGCATCTGGCGCTGGTTGTCGCCCTCGTCGGACTCCTTGACGGCGTTGGCCGGGTCGGCGACCACGGCGATCGTGTGCGTTCCCTTGGCCAGCCGCACGCCCGGGAAGGTGACCGTCGTCGACGCCCCGGCTGCCACCGCGGTGGCTGTGGAGGTCCCCGCGTCGACGCCGTCGACCAGCAGCCGCACCGTGACGCCCTGGGCCGCCGCCTTGCCCGTGTTGGCGAGGGTGGTGCTCGCGACGTAGAGGCCGCCGCTCTTCGACACGGACAGCGCCGTCGGGGTCAGGTTGGGCAGGGCGTCGTACGCCGCATACAGCGTGTTGCCCGTCTGCTGGCGCGCGATGGTGGCGTAGGCGTCGAAGTTCTGCGCACCACCGGGCTGGGCGCAGGCGCCGGTGCAGCCGTCGGCGTAGCCGACCTCTACCCGCCCCGTCCTGTCGACCGTCGCGTCCATGAAGTCGAGCAGGTTGCGGTCGTTGCCGCAGGTCGTCCCGCCGGTGCAGATCGAGCCGCGCTGCACGGGGTCGTTCGGCGTCGTGTCGACCGTGACCCAGCTCTTGCCGCCGTCGTAGGTGGTCGACACGTAGAGGTGCCACTCGCCCTTGAAGTTGGCGGCGTCCTGGTAGTTGCCCGCCGTCGTCGTGCCGATGAAGGCGAACGACGCACGGTCGTCGTCGCCCGCGACCACCGCCGGGAAGACGACGTTGTGGATGCCGAGGCTCGCTCCGACGTTCTGGTCGTCGGTCCACGTCTTGCCCTTGTCGCGGCTCACCGCGACGCGGGGCGTTCCGTCGGCGGCCTGGTAGCCCAGGTAGACGGTGCCCTTGGCGCCGATGCCGACGCTCGGGTCGGAGTCACCGGCCGTGCTGGCCGGGTTCTTGCGCACCGACCACGTGGTGCCGCCGTCCTCCGAGACGGCGACGGCCTGGTTGCCGCCGCACGACTTGTTCGGGACGTAGACGGTGCCGTCGTTCGGAGCCACCTTGACGTGCCCGTGCAGGCCGCCGCAGTCGAGGAGGGAGTACATCGGGATCGCGGGCCCGAAGGTCACGCCGCCGTCGTGGCTCGCGGCGCAGTTCGCGTCGGCGATGTCCTGGCTGCAGTAGTAGACGGCGTTCTTGTACGTGGAGGTCGGCAGGGCTCCGATGCCGCCCGGCGAGTAGGGACCCCCGCCGACGGTCTGGTGGTCGACGCCGGAGTTGAGGCCGCCGCCCTGGCTGGGCGACCACGTCTTGCCCTCGTCGTCGGAGTAGCACATCAGCGAGGTCTTGCCGGCGAGCTGGCTCTCGAACACGCGGCCGGTGGCGGGATCCGTGAAACCGATCGGGTCGAGGGAGGTGGAGCCGCCCGTGAGGCAGCCGTTGGCGGGGGTGGCCGACACGTTCGACCACGTCACCTTCGACGGGGAGACGCTGTCGTCCCACGTGGCCCGGTAGGTGTCGTAGAGCGCCTGGTAGAACGACGCGCCCGTGGTGTGGCTGCTACCGATCGACGGCTCCCCCGCGTTGTGCGCCTGCGGGAACGACTCGGGTGCGCCGTACTGGCTGAACGTCGGCGGCGTGGCCGTGCTGGGGGCGGGGTTGGCCGGGATCGACGTCAGGGTCGCCGTGCCGGTGACCGTCTCGGCCAGCGGCGCGTAGGGCACGACGCGGACCGTGTAGTCCCCGCTCGTCGGCGGCGCCACGATCACCTCGGGGTCGGAGTTGGAGGCGGACGAGGCGATGACGGCGCCCTGAGCGTCCAGCAGGTAGATGTCGAAGTCGGCGGCCGAGTTGGCCCAGCCGACCTTGATGGTGAGCTGGTGGCTGTCGCCGTACCCGCTGGGGGTCGAGACGTGCAGCGCGTAGTCGTCGCACAGTCCGGGGCCGCAGGTGACGTCGCCGACAGTGCCGGTGACGTTGGGCACGGCGAAGGGGCCCGCGGACCACTGCACGCTGGTGCTCGTGTCCGACAGCGAGCCGGACGCAGGCGTGGCAGCGAGGGCAGGTGCCGCGACGCCGACCGCGGCCACCAGGGCGACGGAGGCGACGAGTGGCAAGGCGCGGGATCGAGCTCTTCTGAACGACGTGTGCAGCATGTGCAGCTCCTGAGATCCAGGGAAGGAGGACACCCCCGAGGCATCCGGTCGAGACCGTGGAGCGACGACGGGCGCCCTCGCTCGTGTGACCAACGACCGCAGCAGCGGGGACGCTACGTCGACCTCGGTCAAGACATGGTCAAGAACATCTGGGATTTCGCTGGACGGGATCTGAGTGCGGTGGTGCAGGGCTGGATGTGAGCGGAGAAACAGGTCGGCCTGCGACACCCACGCACGGGCGGACACGAGGCGGCATACGGTCGTGTCATGGGTGCGCGGAGCTCCCGTGGGGACCAGCCGGACGTCGGCACGGTCGACCGGATCACGCCGAACGACCTGACGACGCTCGTCACGGACCGCGGAGCGGCACCCATGAACATCGCCGCGGTTCTCGTCGTAGAGGGCGGTGGCGACCTCGCCAGGGAGGACGTGCTGCAGGCCCTGGAGCGCGGCGCTCCAGCCGTCCCGCGTCTCCATCGTCGGCTGCGGTCCGCACCGCTCGGCTGCGGGCGCCCCTACTGGTGCGACGACGAAGGGTTCGACGTGGCGCGCCACCTCCGCTTCCGCGAGGTCGAGGGCGAGGACGCCCTGTGGGCTGCTGCGGCAGAGGAGGCGTGCCGGCCACTGCCGCGTGACCGGCCACTGTGGCAGGCGTGCTGGGTCACCGGTCTGGGCGGTGACCGCGCCGCGCTCGTCGTCGTGGCCCACCACGTCCTGGCCGACGGGCTCGGAGGCCTCGCCGTGCTCGGCGCCCTGACCGACGCGCCGCCGGCTGCGCCGCCGACAGCGAGCAAGGTATCGAAGCCGACCCGTCGCGAGCTCGCTGCGGACGCGTGGTGTGAGCACCTCAGGACCCTGCAGGCGCTCGGCGATCGAGCGCGCCTGGCCCGATCGGGGGCACGTGACCTGGGCGTCGGCTCCGGGGCTCCTCGACCGCGACTGTGCCCCCGTACGCCGTTCAACCGACCCACCGGGCCCACGCGCCGGATCTCGTGCGTGCAAACGCCTCTCGCCGACGTCCTCGCCGCGGCCCACCGGCTCGGCGTCACCCTCAACGACCTCCTGCTCTCCGCCGTCGCGCACGCCCTCGCAGAGAGCGTCGCCGAGCGCGGGCGAGTCGACTCGGTCGTCGTGTCGGTGCCCTACTCAGGCCGCACCTCGGCAAGCGCCGGCCGTCTCGGCAACGAGACCGGCGTGGTGCCCTTCCGGATCCCCGTCAAGACCACCACCGAAGCCACGGTCCGCGCGGTCGCCGCGGTGTCGCGGGCGCAGCGCACCCGCCCGCGAGCTGCCTCGGCCGCGCCGCTCAACCTGGCCTTCCGTGCGCTGGCTCGGCTCGGCGTCTTCCGGTGGTTCGTCGATCACCAGCGCCTCGTCAACACCTACGTCAGCAACATGCGTGGCCCGAGCCGGCCGTGGACCTTCTGCGGGCAGGTCGTCAACCGGGTCGTCCCCGTCGCCGTCACGCCGGGCAACACGGGGGTCATCTTCGACGTGCTCTCGTATGCCGGCACGCTCGCGATCACGGTCGTGCGCGATCCCGACGTGGTGCCCGATGGTGAGCGCCTCGTCGAGCTCCTGGAGGAGGAGATGGCGGCCCTGGTGCGCTCCCCTTCGCCGCAGCGGGCTCAGTGACGGGACGACAGGGACGACGACACGGATGCAGCGGCGGCGAGCATGGCCTCGGCGGAGACGTCGATGTCGCGCTCGGTGGTCGTCGCGTTGGACACGGAGACGCGGATCAGCCGCTGGCCGTGCCAGGTGGTTGCGCCGACCCAGCACGTCCCATCCGCCTGGATGGCCTGCACCACCGAGTCCGTGAGCCCGGGGTCGCCGATGTTCACGAGAACCTGGTTCAGCACGACGTCGTTGTGGATGCGGGCTCCACCGGCTTCGAGACGAGCCGCCATCTGCCGGGCCAGCGCGCAGCACCGGTCCACGAGGCCCACAACCCCGTCCGTCCCCAGCTCCCGCAGCGCCGCCCACACCGCGAAACCCCTTGCCCGCCGGGACGACTCGGGCGTGAGGTCCCCGAGGACGGGATCCGAGACGGCGCCCGACCCGGTGAGGTACGCGGCGGCATACGACATCGTGGCGGCGTGCAGCGACGCATCGGCGCAGAACGCGAGCCCGCTGTCGTACGGGACGTTGAGCCACTTGTGCGCGTCGGTGCCCCACGAGTCCGCGAGCTCGACACCGTCGAGCAGGTGCGCGGTTCGAGGGCTGGCGGCGGCCCAGAGACCGAAGGCGCCGTCGACGTGGACCCACGCGCCGTGCTCGTGCGCGAGCTCGGTCGCGGTGCGGAGGTCGTCGCAGGCGCCGGTGTTGACGTTGCCTGCCTGGAGGCACACGATGACCGGTCGGTCCCGAAGCCTTGCCAGGGTCGCGCGGAGGCTCTCGACGTCGATGGCTCCCTGGTCGTCGGCAGCCACCGGCTCGATGCTGCTCGTGCCGAAGCCCAGGAGTCGGGCGGCGCGGTCGATGGTGGCGTGTCGCTCCTCGCTGGCGACGACCGCGACCCGGGGCGCCCCGAACAGCCCGTCCCGCGCCACGTCCCAGCCCACGTCGGCGAGCACACGCTGTCGACCGACAGCCAGGCCCACCGTGTTGGCCGCCTGGGCGCCGGTGACAAAGCCGACCGAGGCGGTCTCAGGGATGCCGAGCAGGTGCTTCGTCCACGACGCAGCCGCGCGCTCAGCCGCTGCGGCCGCCGGAGAGAGCACGTCGTTGTAGGCGCACTGGTCCCATCCCGCCGTGAGCATGTCGGCGGCCGTCGCGGCGGGAGATGCGCCGCCGATGACGAAGCCGAAGAACCGCGGGCCGACCGACCCGACGAGGCCGGGCCCCGCCGCCGCGACCAGGTCGTCGACGACACGCTGCGGGTCGGAGCCGCGCGCGGGCAGCGGACCTCCGAAGGCAGCGTCCATGGCAGACCGGTCGGTGGCCGGATGGACCGGCCGATCGCCGACGGTGCGGCGATGGCGGGCACTCTCGGATGCCGCGCGCGTGAACAGCTGCTGCAGATCGACGTCCATGTCGGCACCCTCCTCCGGCCCTCGCCTGCGCACAACCGCCAACCCATCCAGAGTCAGGCAAGGACGTGCGTTCTCTTGACTTCCCTTCGAACATCTGTTCGAATAGATCATGGACGACGTAACAGGGGTGGGCACCGATCGGCGCGTTGGTGTCACTGACGTCGTCGTCGACGTCGACCGCCTGGCGAGGCTATTCCGAACGCGAGCAGGCTGCCGCACGGCCGTCCGGCAACGTGACCTCCCCGTGCTCGAGCGAGCGCTGCGCAAACAGGTGGCCGAGACGCTGCTGGCCGACGTCGTCCCCGCGCTGCTGACCGAGCTGCTCGAGGCTGCCGCCGACGATCTGTCACCCGTGCGAGCCGCGGACGCCCTCTCGCAGCTGGAGGCCCAGGCGGATGCGGAGCTAAGGACCGTCGAGTTCGCGGAGCGCTGCAAGTCCGTTCTGGACGCTGCCGGCCTCGAGGCCCTGGCCCGGCTCCGGTCCACCATCGAGGCCAGCGAGCTGGCACGGACGGCCGGCCTCGGGCGGCCCGCTGCCCCGGGGTGGATAGAGGCTGACGAGCTGGCAGCCATGGAGGTGTCGACCGCGACAGGGCTCGGACAGCAGGAGGTCGGCGTGCGGTTGGGGCTGGCGCTGGCGCGCACGCCAGGCGCGGCCGCGCTGCGCGCCCGGCTGCAGCAGGGACAGGTCTCGCTGTATCGGGCCTGCACCATCTTCCGGGAGATAGCGGCCCTGCCGCCGGAGTGCGGAGCAGGTGTCGTGGAGTCCGTCCTCAAGCCCAAGGACGGCGCACCGCCGTCTCCCAGCCTCTTTCGCCAACGGCTGACGCGAGCCTGCCTCGCTGCCGACCGCGAGGCAGCTGAGCGCCGACGGGCGGCGCGACGACGCCGCGGAGCGCATGCCCAGCTCGACGGCGACGGCCTGGCGACCATGACGGTCGTCAACGACGCCGACAAGATCATCTCCGCCATGGATCGAGCCGATGCGGTGGCTCGGGCTGCCCGTGCAGCGGGCGACCCCCGCGACCTCGACTCGCTGAGAGCCGACGTCATCACCGACACGCTGATGTTCGGCTGGCCGGACTATCCGGGCGCGAGGCCGGAGCGCTCCGACCACGGCAGGCCGGGCAGTGACGGCCTCGCCGATGGCACGAGTGCCGGCGATGGCGGTATATGGGACCCGCGCCGACGAGACAGCGGCCCACGGGACAGCGGCCCACGGGACAGCGGCCCGCTAGACCGCGGCCCGCTAGACAGCGGCCGACGAGACAGCGGCCGACGAGACAGCGCTGGGCGGCATGAGGCGGCGTCGCAGGTGCCATGGTTTACGCGCCTCGGGCGCAGGCCTGCGGCCTGCGTCACGCTGGTCGTGCCGTTCTCGACGGCCCTCGGGCTCACCGACGCGCCGTGCGAGGTGCCGGGCTACGGCTGGATCGCGGCTGACCAGGCCCGCCAGATCATGCTGCACGACGACTCGACCTGGCGAAGGCTGGCCGTCGACGCAGTCACCGGAGCCGCCCTGCAGCTCGAGACAGGCGGCTACCGACCCACGCCCGCCATGCGCGCGCACGTCGAGGCGGTCGACGGGACCTGCCGGGCACCGGGTTGCACGGTGCCAGCGGCCAGGTGCGACCTCGACCACGACATCCCCTGGCCACACGGACCCACCGCCGTCGACAACCTGACGAGCAAGCACCGAGCCCACCACAACGTCCACACGCACGGGCACTGGTCGGTCCAGCGCGAAGGCGACCGAGTTCGATGGCGCACCAAGGCCGGTCGGGTCTATGACACCTATCCCAGGGACTGGCTCGAACCCTTGCGCGACGAAGCATCGGCACTTCCGGTCGACCGCGCACGGCCGGCACCTTCGAGCCGGGTGGTGTCCGGCGAAGCCGAACCACTCCCCCCGTTCTGACGTTTCCGCGATGTAGGCGCGTCGGGAGTGGTCCGCCGCGGACGTCCGTGCCCGACGAGAGTGCTGCCGCGCCTGGGCGCCACGAGTGGCAGCACGCTCCCGACCGGACGGGGGCCGACGCGTCGGGCTACGAGACGACGCTTGTAGCCCGACGGCATACGGCAGGTGGTCAGGCGACGCGCTGCTGGGGCGCGGTCTCCCTCGTCTTGCCCGGGTCCCGCTCCACGATGTCGCCGAGGACGTCGTCGATCTTCTTCATGAGCTCCGGCTCGAGCTTCACACCGGCCGCCTTGACGTTCTCGGCCACCTGCTCCGGACGCGAGGCACCGACGAGCGCAGCGGCGACGTTCGGGTTCTGCAGCACCCAGGCGACGGCGAGCTGCGCCATCGACAGGCCCGCCTCATCGGCAATGGGCTTGAGGTTCTGCACGCGCGTCAGCACGTCGTCGTTCATGAAGCGCTTGATCATGTCCGCGCCGCCCTTCTCGTCGGCGGCGCGCGAGCCCTCCGGCGGCTGCTGGCCGGGCTGGTACTTGCCCGTCAGCACGCCCTGCGCGATCGGGCTCCAGACGATCTGGCTGACTCCCAGCTCCTCGCACGTCGGGACGACCTCGCCCTCGATGACGCGCCAGAGCATGGAGTACTGCGGCTGGCTCGAGATCAATTGGAAGCCGAGCTCCTTTGCGAGAGAGACGCCTTCACGGATCTGGTCGGCCGTCCACTCGCTGACGCCGATGTAGAGCGCCTTGCCCTGACGCACGACGTCGGCGAAGGCCTGCATCGTCTCCTCGAGCGGCGTCTCGGTGTCGTAGCGGTGCGCCTGGTAGAGGTCGACGTAGTCGGTCTGCAGCCGCTGCAGCGAGCCGTTGATCGACTCCATGATGTGCTTGCGCGAGAGCCCGGTGTCGTTCTTGCCGCCCGGCCCGGTGGGCCAGTAGACCTTCGTGAAGATCTCGAGGCTCTCACGCCGCTCGCCCTTGAGGGCCTCGCCGAGCACCGACTCGGCCTTGGTGTTGGCATACGTGTCGGCCGTGTCGAAGGTGCTGATGCCGGCGTCGAGCGCCGCCCGCACGCACTGGGTCGCGACGTCGTTCTCGACCTGGGAGCCGTGGGTCAGCCAGTTGCCATAGGTGATCTCGGAGATCTTCAGTCCGCTGTTGCCGAGGTATCGAAAGTTCATCCTTCCACCGTATGCCGCCACGCCCGATGCGCCAGAGGCGCCCGGTTTGTCGTG
This sequence comes from Terrabacter sp. NPDC080008, assembly GCF_040702505.1. Lineage (NCBI taxonomy): Bacteria > Bacillati > Actinomycetota > Actinomycetes > Micrococcales > Intrasporangiaceae > Terrabacter > Terrabacter sp. NPDC080008. Next base: position 280,016 of record NZ_JBFBLC010000006.1, on the reverse strand, counting down.
AGACGCGTGAATCAGGAACCACCTGGGCGGGTACGAACGTTGCTCCAAAGAGGGTGTCCAACGTTGGCCGTCGGCCGGAATCTTCACGTTCACGTGATCGTTGGATGCCATGTCACGAGCGTGGGCAACGTGCCCCCGCTCCAACCCGGAGGGGGTGCACGATGAGGCGCAGGAAGTACGAGGAGTTCGAAGAGGACAACGGCACCATGCTGCGCTACGCCCGCCACGTCAACGGTGGTGGTTTCGTCGAGTCGCACGCCCACGTCGACCCGACGGCATACGTCGGCGAGCACGCCTACGTCGACCGGGGCGCGGTCGTGGGCGAGGGTGCGCACATCGCGGGCGGGGCCTGGATCGACCGAGAGGCAGTCATCCACGCGAACGCCAACGTCGGCACCAGGGCGCACGTCGCCGCCGGAGCTGTCGTCGGGCGGGACGCACGGATCGGTCCGCGCGCGAAGGTCGGTCCCGAGGCGCACGTCTGGGACGGAGCACGCGTGGACACTGACGAGTCCGTGCCCCCAGGCTCTGTGGTCCGCACGGGAGTCCGCGGGCGTCACGCCGCCTGACCGGGCTCATCACCGCTGCCCGCCGGGACGGCACACGTACGCGACGTCATAGTTCCGCGGCGCGGCGGACCGCCTCGGCGACGGCCGGCGCGACGCTCGTGTCGAACACGCTGGGGATGATGAAGCTCGGGTTGAGCTCGCTCGGCGCCACGGTCCCGGCGAGGGCCTGCGCGGCGGCGACCATCATGGCATCGGTGATGCCGCTGACGTGCGCGTCGAGCAGGCCACGGAAGAAGCCGGGGAACACGAGCACGTTGTTGATCTGGTTGGGATGGTCCGAGCGCCCGGTGGCAACGACGGCCGCGTGCTCGCTCGCCGCCAGCGGGTCCACCTCGGGGACCGGGTTCGCAAGGGCGAAGACGACCGCGTCCGGCGCCATGGTCGCGATGTCGCCGCCCGACAACAGGTCCGGCGCTGAGACCCCGATGAAGACGTCCGCGCCGACGAGGACCTCGCGCAGCGACCCGGTCTCGTGCCGGGAGTTGGTGTGGTCCGCGATCCACTGGCGGAACGGCTCCATCGCCACCTCGCCGCTGTGCACCGCCCCGCTCCGGCCGCAGGCGACGATGTCGCGGGCACCCTGGGTCAGCAGCAGGCGGATGATGGCGTGGCCGGCCGCCCCGACGCCCGACACGACGATCCGGACGTCATCGATGGACTTGTCCACGACACGAAGCGCGTTGGTCAGCGCGGCCAGGACGACGATGGCCGTGCCGTGCTGGTCGTCGTGGAAGACCGGGATGTCGAGCAGCTCGCGCAGGCGCGCCTCGATCTCGAAGCACCTCGGCGCGGAGATGTCCTCGAGGTTGATGCCGCCGTAGACGGGGGCGACGGCACGCACGATCTCGACGATCGCGTCCGCGTCCTGGGTGTCGAGGCAGACGGGCCAGGCATCCACTCCCCCGAACTGCTTGAACAGCGCTGCCTTGCCCTCCATGACCGGCAGGGCTGCGAGGGGCCCGATGTTGCCCAGCCCCAGCACCGCCGACCCGTCGGTGACGACGGCGACCGTGTTGCGCTTGATCGTCAGGCGCCGCGCGTCCTCGGGGTGCTCGGCGATGGCACGGCACACCCGGGCCACCCCCGGCGTGTAGGCCCGCGAGAGGTCGTCACGGTGCTTGAGCGGCACCTTCGGCTTGACCTCGATCTTGCCGCCGAGATGGAGCAGGAACGTCCGGTCGCTGACCTTGCGGACGACCGCGCCGGGCACCCCGGAGATCGCAGCCGTGATGGCCTCTCCGTGCGCCTCGTCCCTAGTGTCGCAGGTGACGTCGACGACGAGCCGGTCCGTCCGGCTCTCAGCGACGTCCAGTGCCGTCAGGGCGCCGCCCGCCGAGGCGACGGCGGTGGTGAGCGCGGCGGTGGCGTTGGCCGACGCAGGCACCTCGACGCGGACGGTGATGGAGTAACCAGGACTCGGGGTCGCCATGGCCCGTCCTCTCTCGGAGCGGCAGTGCCCGTCCCGACCAGTCTGCACCCGGGATGCGCACGGCCGGCTCGGCATCCGTGCCCGCGGCTGCCGACCCGGCAAGCTGCCGGCCTTCTTGGTCTTGCCGGACGGAGGCGGATTCGGCTCGTTCGAGTGGGACTGACAGCGCTAGGCCGCTAGCACGCCGTCTGAGAGGACCTGCGCCGCGTGCTCGACATCCGCCGGCAGGGAACGGATCACCTGGCGGCTGCACACGCCCATGCCGGCGGACTACTTCGCCATTGCGAGCGTGGTGGCCTGACGGGGGGATTCAGTCGGTGGAGTCTCCGGAGACGCGCGCCGGAGCCGACATGAGGCGCTCCTCCAGGCGCTGCATGGACAGGAGCAGCGCGAAGCCGAGCAGAGGGGTGGCGAGTGCGAGGACGATCACGGTGAGTCTCCGTCGATAGTGGGCGTGCGGCCGGTGCGGTGCTCCCGGTTCTCTCGATGCCGTGGAGCGCGAACCGACCACGCTCTTCATACCCACGCGTTCGCGATGTGCACCCGGCCTGTCTCGCTGATCAGCGCGCCAGCGATCCCCGCCGATCGTCCCCGGATCAACGCGGCGAGCGGCCCGGAGACGACACGTCGGCACGGGCGTCGATGGCTCGCACGAGCGCGTCCAGCGCGGGCATCGCCGCTTGCAGGAGGTCTCGGTGTCCCGGGTCCAGGTGCCCCAGCGCGTCACCGAGGATCGCCGCATTCGTCGCCTGCCACCGGCGTACGGCTTCCTCCCCGGCCGTCGTCAACGAGAGGGCCACCGCGCGCCGGTCCGCTCCGCCGCCCGCGCGCGTGAGCAGGTGCCCGCGCTCGAGCCCGTTGACGAGAGTGGTGACGGAGTTGGGGGCCAGCTGCAGCACCCGTGCCAGCCGGCTCGGGCGGATGCCGGGATTCTCGGCGACACACGACAGGAGCTCGAGCTGGGCCACCGACAGCGCGTTGGCGGGGGCGCTCGCCCGCGCCGCCCGGCGCATCGCCCGGCGCAGACGCGCGACGAGGTCGGCCACCACCAGCTCCGTCCGTGGCGGCTCGTGAAGCTCGGCGCTTTCTCCGGTGGCCGCGGCCCCGGTCACCGTGGCTCCGTGAAACGGCGAGCGGCTCCTGCCGTGGCCGTCGTCGCAGCGGCGAAGGCGAGAAGAGCGAGAAGGGCGGGCCGTGCCCCCGACTGGGATCCGGAGCCAAGGCCGTTCGTGTCGGCCAGGTGCAGCGACAGGGTCACCACCGCGACACCGAGTGCCGTGCCGAGGCTGCGGGCCATGTTGACGAGGCCGCCTCCGCTTCCGGCAGTGCTGGGCGAAAAGGCGGCCATGATGGCCGAGTTGTTGGCCGGGATGAACAGGCCCAACCCCAGGCCGAGCGCGAGGAGCCACCCCGCCGCCCATCCTGGCCGGGTGGGGAGGGCGACGAGCGCCGACAGCGCCACGAGGCAGAGCCCGCCCCCGATGAGTCCGCGCCGACGCGCGCTCCAGCGTGGCGGGAGCACGGGCTCCGCCAGGACGGCCGCGACGGCGAACCCGGCAGGCAGGGCCGTGAGGACCAAGCCGCCCGACCCGTGGGCGCCGAGGACCTGGGGGAAGAGGGCGAGAGGCCCGAAGAGCACCAGGTAGGCGCACAGCGCCCCGAGCAGACCGACCGAGACGGCTCGGGGCCGTAGCGCCTCGAGGTCCACGAGCGGGTTGGCGGCGCGACGCTCGCGCAGCACGAAAACGAGAAGTAACGCGACCGAGACGAGGACCAGCGCCGCAGCTGCCCAGGCTGGCAGCGGAAGTCCCGAGAAGCCGGACAGCCCCACCAGGAACACCGTGGTTGCGCCCGCGAGCAGGAGGAGACCCGGCCAGTCGAAGCGTCCGAGCCCTGTGCGCTGCCGAGTGCGCGGCAGCATGTATCGGCCGGCGACCATGGCGACGATGCCGACGGGCACGTTGACCCAGAAGACCCACCGCCAGCCCACCGAGGCGACGAGGAGCCCGCCGAGGGCGGGGCCCAGCGCCAGGCCGAGTGCCTGCGCCGCAGCCTGGACGCCGAGCGCTGCGCGCATCTTGGCGCGAGGGACGCTCGTCACCACCAGGGCGACGCTGTTGGCCTGGAGCATCGCGGCACCGACAGCCTGCACGACGCGAAAGCCGATGAGCCACCCGAGGCTCGGGGACAGGGCGCAGGCGGCCGAAGCCGCCGTGAAGACGGCGAATCCTCCGAGGTAGACGAGCTTGCGGCCTGCGGCGTCGGCCACTCGCCCGGCCGCTGCCACGAGACCCACCAGGGCCAGCAAGTACGACAGGGACACCCACTCGACCGCGGCCAGCGGTGCGTGGAACTCGGTCTGCAGCGCCGGGAAGGTCAAGGTGACGATGCTCGCGTCGAGCTGGCCCATGAAGGCGCCGAAGCACACCGTGCCGACGGCGAACCAGCCGGCCATCCGGTGCTCACGCACGGCCCGGGGCCGTGACGGTTCCAGCAGCATGACGCCTTTCCAAAGACCGGGGATGCAGGGTTGTTCTCTGACAGAACATCTTAGGTCCATCGCAGCGGGGCACACGACGAGGGCCCGACCCCCTCGTGGGGTCGGGCCCTCATCACCGGCGCCAGGTCATCCCGAGTGCGTCGCCCGGAAGACTGCTGGCCGGTTGGATGTCACTCGCTGCCTCGCTCGTGCCATCCGCCACCGATGCGATCAGCTGCAGCCGCTGGTACTGCCGCAACCCTCGCAGACGTAGCAGGAGCCGGCGGGACGCATCTTGGTGCCGCAGGTCATGCAGATCGGCGCGTCGGCCGTGATGCCGCCGAACTTCTCGAGCAGCTCGGCCGAGCTGTGCACGTCACCCGAGGCCTCACGGACCGAGGCGGCACCGGCGCCCGACTTGACCTCGGCCGCAGCGCCCTGGACCTCGGTCTTGGACGTCTCGTCGGCCTTGGGCTCAGCCTTCTTCGACACGGGGGCCGACTGCTGCAGCGACTCGAGCTCCTCCTCGAGGTCCTCGTCCGACTCGTCGGACTCGACGGCCTCGTAGGAGCCGGTCTCGACCTGGCGGGCCCGCTCGGCAGCCGTGTGGATGCCCATGAACGAACGGGTGTCGAAGTCGAGGTAGTCCAGAGCCAGGCGCCGGAAGACGTAGTCCATGATCGACTGCGCCATGCGGACGTCGGGGTCGTCGGTCAGGCCGGCGGGCTCGAAGCGCAGGTTCGTGAACTTCTCCACGAACGTCTCGAGCGGCACGCCGTACTGCAGGCCGATGGACACGGCGATCGAGAAGGCGTCCATCACGCCGGCGAGCGTCGAGCCCTGCTTGCCGAACTTGAGGAAGATCTCGCCGAGCTGCTGGTCGTCGTAGGTGCCGGCCGTGAGGTAGCCCTCGGCGCCACCGACGGCGAACGACGTCGTCTGGGACGAGCGGCGCTTGGGCAGGCGGCGACGCACCGGGCGGTACTCGATGACCTTCTCGACCTTGACCTCTGCGGCAGCAGCGTCCGCGGCGGCCTTGTTGTCCTTGGCAGTCGAGCCACCGTCGGACAGGGGCTGGCCCACCTTGCAGTTGTCGCGGTAGACCGCCAGGGCCTTGATGCCGAGCTTCCAGCCCTGCATGTAGACGTCCTCGATCTCCTCGACCGTGGCCGTCTCGGGCAGGTTGACCGTCTTGGAGATGGCGCCGGAGAGGAACGGCTGGGTCGCGGCCATCATGCGCACGTGGCCCATCGGGGAGATGGCGCGCTGGCCCATCGCGGTGTCGAAGACCTCGTAGTGCTCGGGCTTGAGGCCGGGCGCGTCGACGACGTGGCCCTTGTCGGCGATGTACTCGACGATGGCCTCGATCGACTCCTGCTGGTAGCCGAGCTTCTTCAGGGCCCGCGGGATCGTGAGGTTGACGATCTGCATCGAGCCGCCGCCGACGAGCTTCTTGAACTTCACGAGCGAGAAGTCAGGCTCGATGCCGGTCGTGTCGCAGTCCATCATGAAGCCGATGGTGCCGGTGGGGGCCAGCACCGACGCCTGGGCGTTGCGGTAGCCGTGCTTCTCACCGAGCTTGACGACGTCGTCCCACGCCTTCGTCGCGAGCTTGTGGACGTCGGAGTCCATCGCGTCGAGGGTCTTGATGTTGTCGTTGGCCGCCTGGTGCTTGCGCATGACGCGCTTGTGTGCCTCGGCGTTGCGGGCGTAGCCGGCGTAGGCGCCGACGACACCGGCCATCTCGGCGGAGCGCTTGTAGGCGGCGCCCGTCAGCAGCGAGGTGATGGCGGCAGCGAGCGAGCGGCCACCCTCGGAGTCGTAGCCGTGGCCGGTGGCCATGAGCAGCGCGCCGAGGTTGGCGTAGCCGATGCCGAGCTGGCGGTAGTTGCGCGTGGTCTCGCCGATCGGCTCCGTCGGGAAGTCCGCGAAGCAGATGGAGATGTCCATCGCCGTGATGACGAGCTCGACGACCTTCTGGAAGGTGACGGCGTCGAACGTGTCGTCGTCGCGCAGGAACTTCAGCAGGTTGAGCGAGGCGAGGTTGCACGAGGAGTTGTCGAGCGACATGTACTCGGAGCACGGGTTGGAGGCCGTGATGCGGCCCGTCTCCGGGTTGGTGTGCCAGGCGTTGATCGTGTCGTCGTACTGGATGCCGGGGTCGGCGCACTCCCAGGCGGCCTTGGCGATCTTGCTGAAGAGGTCGCGGGCGTCGACCTCCTCGATGACGGAGCCGTCGAGCCGCGAGCGCAGGCCGAACTTCGTGCCGTCCTCGACCGCCTTCATGAACTCGTCGTTGACGCGGACCGAGTTGTTGGCGTTCTGGTACTGGACGGAGACGATGTCCTTGCCGCCGAGGTCCATGTCGAAGCCGGCGTCGCGCAGCGCACGGATCTTGTCCTCCTCGCGCGCCTTGGTCTCGACGAACTCCTCGATGTCGGGGTGGTCGACGTCGAGCACGACCATCTTGGCGGCGCGACGGGTGGCACCACCGGACTTGATCGTGCCGGCCGACGCGTCGGCGCCGCGCATGAAGGAGACGGGACCCGAGGCCGTGCCGCCGGAGGAGAGCAGCTCCTTGGAGGAGCGGATGCGGGAGAGGTTGAGGCCGGCGCCGGAGCCGCCCTGGAAGATCTTTCCCTCCTCCTTGTACCAGTTGAGGATCGAGTCCATCGAGTCGTCGACGGAGAGGATGAAGCAGGCGGAGACCTGCTGCGGGCTCTTGGTCCCGACGTTGAACCACACGGGCGAGTTGAACGAGAAGACCTGGTGCAGCAGGGCGTGGGTGAGCTCGTGCTCGAAGATCTCGGCGTCCTCGGGCGAGGCGAAGTAGCCGTTGCTCTTGCCGGCGGCGACGTAGGTCAGCACGACGCGGTCGATGAGCTGCTTGAGCGAGGTCTCGCGGGCGGCCGTGCCCACGGCGCCACGGAAGTACTTCGTGGTCACGATCGTGCTGGCGTTGACCGACCAGAAGTCGGGGAACTCGACGCCGCGCTGCTCGAAGATCGTCTCCCCCGTCTTCCAGTTCTGCTGGACGACGTCGCGCTTCTCCCACGTCACCTCGTCGTACGGGTGGACGCCGGGCGTGGTGTAGATGCGCTCGATCTTGACGCCCTTGGCGCCAGCCTTCGAGCGTGAGCTGCGGTTACCGATCTCCGTCATGTCGTGCGGCCTCCCTGACCGAATCTGCTGCTGGGAATGAGTCTTGCGTGGAGCACCGACAGTGCTCGGGCGCCCCGGTGGGCGTTGGAGCGCCGATGGCGCCGAGGGTTTGAGGCTGGGTGGAGGGTGTTACCGCTGGGCGCCGAGCCCGTCGACCTGCGAGGGAGCTGCGGGCTCCTCCCCCAGGGCGGCACGCTCGGCTCGCAGGAGCGCGATGGCTCCCTCGAAGTCCTCGAGGCTCTCCCACGCCTGGTAGACGCTGGCGAACCTGAGGTAGGCGACCTCGTCGAGCTCTCGGAGCGGCTCCAGGACGGCCATGCCGACCTCGTGCGCCTCGATCTCGGCGTTGCCCTGCGACCGGATCGCCTCCTCGACCTTCTGGGCGAGAAGGGCCAGGTCGTCCTCGCTGACGGGCCGTCCCTGGCATGCCTTGCGCACGCCGGAGAGCACCTTGGACCGACTGAACGGCTCGGAGGCACCCGACCGCTTGATCACGTTGAGACTCGAGGTCTCGAGCGTGGTGAAGCGGCGGCTGCACTGGGGACACTGACGACGGCGACGGATGCAGGCCCCGTCGTCGGTCGTTCGCGAGTCGATGACCCGCGAGTCGGTGTGGCGGCAGAACGGGCAGTGCACGCCTGGCCACCTCCCTCTCCCCAGCTCGGACGTTCGCGGAACGCCCACCCATCCGGCACGATTCCCCACAGGTGTCCATGGGCTGCACCGGAGTTCGTGGAACCGGTGACGCCTGGGGACGACCTGGGGACGACGTTGGGGATGACCTGTGCGTAACCCCCATCGAGTTGGGGACTACATGTGGACGTCTTACATCTGTGTAACTACTAGATGTTGGGGTAACTGTAGGCGCGCTGTGACCTGCACCGCAAGCAGATCGCCGAAGTGCCCGCGTGTCGCGCCGCTGACCTGCACAAACGCCGTGGAGCTCTCTTTCCGGACGGCGTGTCGGGCGCGCGCCACCCCTACATCTGGGGGCCCCGGGCGCCCACCACTCCCCCATGTGCGGCCTCCGGGCATCGCTGCGGAGCAGCCGAGGACGTATGCCGTCTCGCGCCGCACGCTCGCACCTGCCCGGTGCTTGCCCCTGCAGCGCTGATGTCCGAGGCTTCCTTCCGTGACGACCCGGACAAAGCACCCGCCGGCCGGCTCCTGGCAGCGTCGAGAGGCAGCGCTGCGGGACTACGACGTGCTCGGCAACGCGCCCCAGAAGGAGCTGCAGGCGCTCGTGGAGATCGCCGCACAGGTGTGTCGAGCGCCCCGAGCCGCGATCAACCTCATCAGCGCGACCCACCAGCACCAGGTGGCCACACTGGGGTTCGACGCCTCGATCTGCACCCGTGAGGACTCGATGTGCGCGGCCGTGCTCGAGCACACCGCCCGGGTCGTCGTGCCCGATGCACGACTGGACGAGCGCTTCCGCCACAACCCCTTCGTCACCGGACGGCTCGGGGACGTCCGCTTCTACGCCTCGGCGCCGCTCGTGACCCCGGACGGAGTGGCGATCGGACGCCTCTGCGTCTTCGACTCGCATCCGCGCCAGCTCGATGCAGAGCAGGAGCAGGCGCTGGGCACGGTGGCCGAGCGGGTCGTGGACGTGCTTGAGCTGCGGCTGCGCACCAGGCGCCTGGAGAGCTCGCTCGAGGCGCTGACCCGCACCCAGCAGGAGCTGCACCGGTCGAACGAGGCGCTGTCCGTCTTCACCGGCCAGGTGAGCCACGACCTGCGGACGCCCCTGACCGCCATCATGGCCAGCACCGAGCTGCTCGGGCAGGAGGACTCGGTCAAGGACGACAAGTGGGCCCAGCGCCTGGTGACGACGGCGCACCGTGCCGCCACCCGGATGGCCGGGATGATCGACCAGATGCTCGCGTATGCACTGGTGGGCGCTCAGCTGCAGCGCAGCCCGACGGATCTCGGCGACGTGCTCGCCTCGGTGCTCGAGGACCTCGCGCCGACGCTGGGCAGCGCAGGGGCGACCGTGAGTGCGGGCCGGTTGCCGACCGTGTCCGTGGACCGGCAACAGCTGTACTCGGTCCTGCTCAACCTCGTCTCGAACGCCGTCAAGTACGCCCGCCCGGACGCCGCGCCGGTCGTCGACGTGAGCGCCGAACGCCGGGGCGGGTCCTGGCGCATCCAGGTCCGCGACAACGGCATCGGGATCGCCGAACAGGACCGCGAGACGGTGTTCGGGCTCTTCCACCGGGCACCGGACGCGAAGAGCTCCGTCGAGGGCAGCGGCATCGGGCTCGCAACCGTCAGGCGGATCATCGAGGCCCACGGCGGCCTGATCGGGATCAGCGGCGTCGAGGGGCAGGGCACGAACGTGTGGTTCGAGCTGCCCGGCGAGGACCACGACGGCGACCCCAACAGGTACACCAGCAACGACACCGACCACGACAACCCTCCCAAGAGCAATCACGCCAGCGGTCACGACATCGACGAGGCCTGATCCAGGAACGCCGCACCCCCTGCAGGGGATGCGGCGTCCGGGGGCGGCCACGGCGGGGTCGAAGCGCCGCAGTCGCCAGCCGCAGAGGTGGAGCCAACGCGGCCGATCTGGGGGACGGGCGTGCGCCCGTCAGTGGGCGGGGATGACGAGCTGCTGCCCCGCGTGGATCTGTGACGTGCTCAGGCCGTTGGCGACCTGCAGCTCGACGACGCCGTCGGTGACGGACAGCTCGGGAAGCTCGCGAACTGCGATGCCGGACAGGGTCTGGCCCGCGTGCACGGTGATCGTGCGGGCATCCCCACTGGCCGAGGCGAGCTGGCCCGCGAGACCGACGCCGAGAACGGCGATGACGCCGGCGACGAGCACAGTGCGCACGAGGCGGCCGAAACGCGTCAGCCGCATCGTGGGTGCGGCGCCGCAGACGCGCTCCGCGTCGGCCGCACGGCCACCGGCACGGCGGGCGAGGACTGCATCCCGGCCGGTTGGAACGAGCACGAGGTGCCGCTCGACACCCCGCCCGACACCCTGCTCGACGTGACGCCGGGCCTTCCGCTCGACACCGGCCTGACGAACGTCCTCGACGACGACGGCGCTCATGGTGACCTCCCCTTGCTCGTGATCCGGCGAACATGTGTTCGATAGAACGTCTGTACGATTTCTAGCACGCCTCGGCGACGAAGTCGAGACACGCATCGAACACATGTTTGGCAACTGTGTTCGAAACTCGTAGTCTGTGCTCACATCAGACACCTCAGCAGCCACCACTGACACTGGTCCCGACACAGCGACATCCGGGGAGTCAGCCGCGGTCTGAACGAGAGCCGACGAAGGGAACACCATGGGCGTGACCGAGCTCCCCGACCGCGAGAACGGGGACGGCCTGACCGTCCGCCAGCGGCGCGTGCTCGAGGTCATCCGCAACTCCGTCGACCGGCGTGGCTACCCGCCGAGCATGCGAGAGATCGGCGACGCCGTGGGCCTGGCCAGTCCCTCGAGCGTCTCCCACCAGCTCAACGCCCTCGTGGCCAAGGGCTACCTGCGCCGCGACCCGAACCGTCCGCGCGCCCTCGAGGTCGTCTCCCCCGACGCAAAGGCCGAGGACCTCGGCTACCGCGCGGGGTCCGGCGAGCCGGCCCGCCCAGGCGGCGACCAGTACGACACCGAGACCGACTCGGGCGATGCCCGACCGCAGGCCTCGTACGTGCCGGTGCTCGGGCAGATCGCCGCCGGGGTGCCCATCACCGCGGAGCAGGTCGTCGAGGACGTCTTCCCGCTGCCGCGCCAGCTCGTCGGCGAGGGCGAGCTCTTCCTCCTCAAGGTCACCGGCGACTCCATGGTCGAGGCCGCGATCTGCGACGGTGACTGGGTCGTCGTGCGCCAGCAGCAGCACGCCGACAACGGTGACGTCGTCGCTGCGATGCTCGACAACGAGGCGACCGTCAAGACGTTCAAGCGCAAGGACGGCCACGTGTGGCTCATGCCGCACAACCCCGACTTCTCCCCCATCGACGGCGACCACGCCACGATCCTCGGCAAGGTCACCGCGGTGCTGCGCCGCATCTGAGCGGCTGCGACGCGGACCAGGCCGCCCGATGGCCCACGAGCGCACGCGCGACGTCGTCCTCACCTACCGCTACCTGCGGGGGGCGATGATCGGGCTGCTCCTCATGCTGCTGCTGTCGGTCGGCTACCAGTGGTGGTGGGAGACCGGGCACTCCTGCTGGCTGGGTTCCATCAGCGCGTACTACTACACCCCTGCCCGCGGCATCTTCGTCGGGGCCCTCTGCGCCCTCGGCGCCAACCTCATCGCCTACAAGGGGCACTCGGCGGAGGAGGACGTGCTGCTCAACTTCTCGGGCCTGATGGCCTTCGTCGTGGCCCTGGTCCCGACCGAGCCCGACGGGCGGTGCGGGCCCAACGCATACACCCAGACGGCACCCGAGATCGCCGCCGCCGTGCGCAACAACATCTGGTCGCTGCTCGTCGTCGCCGTCCTCGCGGCTGGTGTCGTCGCCTGGCTCCAGCGTCCCGGCCGGGCGGCCGCGCGCGCCCGACGCACCGTGCGCTCGGTCGTGGTGAGCATCGCCTGCGGTGCGGTCGTGCTCGGTGAGCTGGTCCTCTTCCTCGCCCTGCGCGACCGCTTCATCGCCCTCAGCCACGGGATCGCGGCCGCCACCATGGTCGCCGGCGTGATCGCCGTCATGGTACTCAGTGCCCTGCGCGTCGACGAGCGTCACCAGGGCCGGGCCGACGGTCGCGGCTCCGTCTACAAGCGGATCTACATCACCCTCGCCGTGGCCCTCGCCGTGGCCCTGGGCACCGCCGTGCTCACCGCCGTGAGCGTGGCCGGCCTCGACCACCTCGTCCTCGTCTCGGAGGTGATCATCATCGCCTTGTTCGGCACGTACTGGGGCGTGCAGACCAAGGAGCTGTGGGACCTGCGCGATGCGCACGGGCCCGAGGCGCGCGCCGCGGGCCCGACCGCCGAGTGACCCGGGCGAGGATCGGCCGGCGCACGCCTCAGTGCCCCAGCCCGTTGCGCAGTCGGGTGAGGGTGGGGCCGAGCGGGGCGTGCAGGCGCAGGGTCGCCTCGCCGTCGCCGCGGGTCGCCGAGCGGGTCACGATCGCGACGGGCACGTCCCTCTGGTGCGCCCGGCGCACGAACCGGTAGCCGCTCATCACCGAGAGCGACGATCCCAGCACGAGCACGGCACCGGCGGCCTCGACGAGGCTGAAGCACCGCTCGACGAGCGCCTTGGGCACCGACTCACCGAAGAAGACGACGTCCGGCTTGACGGTGTCGCGGCCGCACACGAGGCAGCGGGGCGCGTGGAAGGACTCCACGAGGGCGTCGGCCAGGACGATGTCACCGTCGGGGCGCACCTGCTCTCCCCACTGCGAGCCCACGGCCGTGGCCGCCTCGGCGAAGCGCTCCATGAACCCGGGGTTCGCCTGTGTCATTCGCTCGTGCAGCCCGATGCGCGAGGTGTACTCCCCGCAGGTGAGGCACACGGCGCGATCGAGCGAGCCGTGCAGCTCGACGACGTCGGTGGCACCGGCCGCCTGGTGCAGGCCGTCGACGTTCTGCGTGATGACCGGTCCCACGTAGCCGCCCTGCTGCAGGTCGGTGACGACGCGGTGGCCCTCGTTGGGTTCGGCCGCATTGAACCGCTGCCAGCCGATGTAGCTGCGCGCCCAGTACCGCCGCCGCGCCTCGCTGGAGCCAGCGAACTCGCCGTACGTCATGGGCTCGACCCGCCGGGTCCCGTCCGGGCCGCGATAGTCGGGGATGCCCGACTCCGTCGAGAGACCGGCCCCCGACAGCACGACGACCCCGCCGCCACTGACGAGGTCGACGAGGTCCTCGAAGGTGCCGAGGTCGTGGGTCTCGAGCGGGAGGGTCCGGGTCGTGGACAGCCGGGTCGTGCCCGTCGCGGCGGTCGACTGCGGGGGTATGCCGTTCGGCTGCTGCACGTCGTCAGCCTACGTCTGCCCCCGGCCGGGTCGAAAAGCGCGGCACCGCCCTACTTCCATAATCGTCCGTTATGCTTTGTGCATGATCGATGCTGCCGGCCTGCGGGTCATGAAGGCCATTGCCGACGAGGGAAGCTTCACCAGCGCCGCCAACGCCCTGGGCTTCACCCAGCCGGCCATCTCGCAGATGGTCCGCCGCCTCGAGCAGCGCACCGGCACCGTCCTCGTCGAGCGCTACGGGCGCCAGGTCCGCCTCACCGAGGCCGGCCAGGTGCTGGCCCGGCACGCCGTGGGCGTGCTCGCGGCCCTCGACGCCGCCGAGGAGGAGATCACCGCTATCGCCGGGCTGCGTGCCGGACGGGTCCGACTTCAGGCCTTCCCGAGCTCGTCGGCGACGCTCGTGCCGCGCACCTTGGCAATCCTCAAGGCACGCCACCCCGACATCACCGTCACCTTCACCGAGGCCGAGCCGCCCGAGTCGCTGGCCGCGCTGCGCAACGGCGACTGCGACGTGGCCGTCGCCTTCGCCTACGAGGGCGCCGAGCTCGGCGAGCTCGAGGAGGACCTGTCGCTCCTGGTCACGCGGCGCCTCATGGACGACGAGGTGCGCCTCGTCGTCCCCGGCGGCCACCCGCACGCCCACGACGAGGCCGCGACCCTCGGTGACTTCGCGAGCGAGGAGTGGATCGCCGGCTGTCCCCGCTGTCGCGGCCACCTGCTGTCCCTCGCCGACACGGCGGGCTTCCGCCCCAACGTCGCCTTCGAGACGGAGGACTACGTCGCGCAGCTCGGCCTCGTCACCGCCGGGCTGGGGGTGGCCCTCGTCCCCGACCTGATCCTCAACGCCGCCAAGCACGACCAGGTGGCGATGCTGCCGCTCTCGCCCGCCTCGCGCCGCCAGATCCTCGCGGTGACCACTCCCGACCTCCAGCGCGTGCCCGCTGTGGCGGCAGCGCTCGACGCCCTCTGCGAGGCGGCTGGCGCCGACCCCACGGTTTCCCCCGCCGAGCTCGCCGGCGCCACGGCCTGACACCGGGCCGGACGGCTCGACCACGTCGCGGGGTCGACCCGCCGCGTCACGCGCGAGCGCGCCGGCACCACCCGGCATACGGTGGGCCCATGGGTGACCGCGACCGCATCTCCTACCTGCCCGTGCCCGGGCGCGACGACGTCCCCGAGGGCGTGAGCCGCCTGTGGGACAAGGCGCAGGAGGCCTTCGGCTTCGTGCCCAACGTCTTCCGGGCACAGGCCCTCAACGGCGAGCAGTTCCTCGCCTGGTGGGGCTACTTCAACCTCCTCGTCAACAAGGAGGGACACCTGAGCAACGCCGATCGCGAACTGCTCGCCGTCGTGGTCAGCAGCGTCAACCGCTGCACGTACTGCGAGGTCAGCCACGGCGCCGCGCTCCGTGAGTACACCGGCGAGGCTGTCACGGCAGACCTCGTCGCCTCCAACTGGCGCCAGGCGGGACTGCCCGAGCGGGAGTATGCGATGGCCTCCTACGCCGAGAAGCTCACGCTGCACCCGGCCGAGGTCACCGAGGCCGACCTTCAACCGCTGCGCGCCGTCGGGCTCGACGACCACCAGGTGCTCGAGCTCGTCCAGGTGGTCGGCATGTTCAACCTCACCAACCGGGTCTCGACGGCCCTCGGCTTCGTGCCCAACGCCGAGTACCACGCGAGCGGCAGAGCCGACTCGTGACTCGCGTCGCCGTCGCTGCCCCCGGGCCCAGCGCCCTGGCCGCCGGGCTCGAAGCCGCTGCCGAGGGCGGCAACGCCGTGGACGCCGCGGTGGCCGCCGCGGTCACCGCGATGAGCACCGAGCCGGGGATCGTCAGCCTCATGGGCGGCGCCTTCGTCAGCATCTGGCCCGCCGGTGGCGACCCGGTCGTCGTCGACGGCAACGTCGAGATGCCCGGACGCGGTCTCGACCCGGCCGCGTTCGGCCGGGGCGTGCGCCAGGTCAGCACCGACTACGGCGGCGGCATCACCATCGGCGCCGGCCACGGCTCCGTCGCCAACTCCGGTGCGGTGCAGGCACTCTCGCTCGCCAGGGACCGCTTCGGCAGCCTTCCCTGGGGCCGGCTCGTGGAGCCCGCCGCCCGTGCCTGCAGAGAGGGCTACCGCACGGGCGCCTCCGCCGCCCTCTACCTCGGGCTCGTGCGCGACTCCCTCTTCGGCGAGGATCCCGAGGCCCACGCGCTCGTCACCGGCGCCGACGGCGGCCCGCTCGAACCCGGCGAGACGGCCCTCAACCCGGACCTCGCCGACATCCTCGATCTGCTTGCCGCACAAGGCGCCTCACTGTTCACCACCGGGGCGGTGGGCCGGGTCCTCGCGGAGTGCATGGCCGCGCACGGCGGCCTCGTCACCCAAGCCGACCTCACGGCATACGAAGCGGTGGTGCGCACGCCAGTCCTGCGGACGCTGGGCTCCTTCCAGGTGGCCCTCAACCCGCCTCCGTCGGTCGGCGGCCCCATGCTCGCGGCGATGCTCGGGCAGCTGGCCCGCCACGAGCACTGGACCTGGGCCGAGGTCATCGACATCCAGCGGACGGTGCTCGCCTACCGCCTCTCGGTCCACGACCGCTCCACGGACCTCGACGCCGACGGCCACGCCCTGCTCGAGGCGGTCGAGCGCCACGGCCTGGCGGGGCTTCCCACCTCGGCTTCGACCGCGCACGTGTCGGCCGTCGACGAGCACGGGAACGCCTGTGCCATCACGATGTCCGCCGGCTACGGCGCCGGCATGGTGATCCCCGGGACGGGCATCCTGCTCAACAATGCCCTCGGCGAGCCGGAGCTCAACCGGCTCGGGCTGCACGCGGTGCCACCCGGCACCCGGCTGGCCTCCAACATGGCGCCGACGACCGGCCGCAGCGCGACCGGCGGGGCTCTCGCGGTCGGGTCTCCCGGGGCCGACCGGATCACGACGGCGCTGATGCAGGTGCTCGGCAGGGGCCTGCTGCGCGGCGAGGACCTGCAGCACTCCATCGACGCACCCCGCCTGCACGTGCACTTCCTCGACGACGGCACCCCGCGGATCGAGCACGAGCCGTCGGAGGAGATCGCCGCGGCCGTCGAGGCGAGCGGCCTTGCCTCCCATGCCTATCCGGGTCCGCACATGTACTTCGGCGGCGTGGGGGCGGCCGTGCTGGGACACGACGGGCTGGTCGCGGCCGGCGACCGACGGAGGGAGGCAGCTGTCGGGGTATCTCCCTGAAGGGCACTCTCGCGGTGCACCCATCCGAAACGAGTCGGGCACCGAACCATCCCGAGTCGACCCCGAACGAGAGGCCACCGAGATGACCCTGACCGACGAGCGCCCCGAGGCACCCGCCGCCGCCCCCACCATCACGTCCTCACCCTCCGGCATCGCCCCCCGGCTCGCGGCGGTTGTGGAGCCCCTGTTCGGTGGCCGGCTGCCGGTGCGGCTCAAGGCCTGGGACGGGTCCGTCGCCGGGCCGGCGGAGGCGCCGACCGTGGTGCTGCGGGACCCGGACGCCCTGCGCCGTCTCGTTCGGCACCCCGGCGAGCTCGGCCTGGCCCAGGCCTACGTCACCAGCGAGCTCGACGTCGAGGGCGACCTGCTCGACGGGTTCCGCCGCGTGTGGGCCAGCGCCCGTGGCCTGAGCGGAGGACGCCCCTCGGCGCGAACGCTCGCAGGGGCTGCTGCGGACGGCATACGGACGGCCCTCGACCTCGGGGTCGTCGGGCTCCCGCCCGAGCCGCCGGCCTCCCAGGCGCGGCTGCGCGGGCGGCTGCACTCCAAGCGCCGCGACCGCAGCGCCATCGAGCACCACTACAACCTCTCCAACGACTTCTACTCGCTGATCCTCGACCCGCACATGGCCTACTCCTGCGGCTACTGGACGAGCCGCGAGGCCGGTTACACCGTCGAGGACGCGCAGCGCGACAAGCTCGACCTCGTCTGCCGCAAGCTCGGCATCGAGCCCGGCGGCCGGCACCTCGACATCGGCTGCGGCTGGGGGTCGCTGTCGCTGCACGCGGCCGAGCACTACGGTGCCCAGGTCGTCGGCGTCACGATCTCCAGCGAGCAGAAGGCGTTCATCGACGAGCGGATCCGCGAACGCGGCCTCGAGGGGCGGGTCGAGATCCGCCTGCAGGACTACCGCGAGGTGCCGGACGGGCCCTTCGACACCATCTCCTCGATCGAGATGGGCGAGCACGTCGGCAAGCGGAACTACCCGACGTTCACCGGCCAGATCCACCGCCTCCTGCGGCCCGGCGGCCGGGCTCTGATCCAGCAGATGTCGCGCACGACCCGGCCGGGCGGCGGCCCGTTCATCGAGGCGTTCATCGCGCCCGACATGCATATGCGCCCCGTCGGCGAGACCGTGGACCTCATCGAGCAGGCAGGCCTCGAGGTGCGCGACGTCCACGCGATGCGCGAGCACTACGTGTGGACGGTCGGCGCCTGGTACGACACCTTCGAGGCCAACTGGGACAAGGTCGTCGCCATGGTCGGCGAGGAGGTGGGCCGGGTCTGGCGGCTCTACCTCGTCGGGGGCGCCCTCGCGTTCGAGGAGGGCCGTATGGGCGTCGACCAGATCCTCGCCGTCAAGCCGACGGCCGACGGCCGCAGCGGTATGCCGGCCTTACGGGCCTGGTGACTGCGTGACCTCCGTGTCCCTTCCCGCGCACCTCGCCGCGGCTGCCGCGGTCGAGACCGCGCAGACCGGAGCGGGGTTCGACGGTGGCGGCTTCGGCCGCACGCTGGGGCTGACCGCCGTCACCGTGGTGGTCGTCCTCGCCGTTACCTTCGTCGTGGCGCTCCGCGCCGGTCGGCATGCCGTCATCGACGTGACGTGGGGACTGGGCTTCGTCGCGATTGCCGTCGTCGCGGTCGTCACGAGCGCGGGACACGGCGACGGGCTGCGCCGGTGGCTCGCGCTCGTGCTGACGGCGCTGTGGGGGCTGCGGCTGGCCACGCACATCTGGAGCCGGTCCCGCGGCAAGGGCGAGGATCCGCGATACGAGGCGATGCTCGCCCGCGCCGACGGCGGCCCGGACCGGTACGCGCTGCTGCACATCTACCTGCCGCAGGGTCTGATCATGTGGTTCGTGTCGCTGCCTGTGCAGGTCGCGATGTTCGTCGACGGCGGCCTGGCGTGGGTGCTGTGGGTCGGTGTCGCGGTATGGGCCGTCGGGCTCTTCTTCGAGGCGGTCGGCGACCTGCAGCTCGCGCGATTTCGGAGTGACGAATCCAACCGGGGCCAAGTGCTCGACACCGGGCTGTGGAGGTACACGCGGCACCCGAACTACTTCGGCGACGCGTGCGTCTGGACCGGTCTCTTCCTCGTCGCCGCCAGCGCCTGGCCGGGTGTGCTGACGGTGCTCTCCCCCGCGGCCATGGTGTGGAACCTCTATGCGGGCACCGGCAAGAAGCTGCTCGAGAAGGACATCGGCGACCGCCGCCCCGCCTACGCCGACTACGTGCGGCGCACGAGCGGGTTCTTCCCGTGGCCGCCGAAGCCGGCCGACCGCCACGTGCGCGGCTGAAAAGGCTTCGAGCACGTCGGCGATGATGGGCGCATGCGCCCCGCTCTCGCCGACCTGCTGGACCTGCAGCCCCATCCCGAGGGCGGGTGGTATCGCCAGACGTGGGTGGCACCCGAGACGGTCACGCTCCCGGACGGGCGGCAGCGTGCGACGGCCACCCTCGTCCTCTTCCTCCTGCCGGCCGGTGAGTCGTCCGCGTGGCACCGGGTGTCCTCCGACGAGGTGTGGCTCGCCCACCACGGCTCCGTCACGCTCGAGCTCGGCGGCGACGGTCCGGCCCCCGGCGAGACGACACAGGTGAGGCTCGGGCCCGACCTGTCGGGCGGCGAGGTGGCCCAGGCCGTCGTGCCGGCGCGCGTGTGGCAGCGGACCGTGCCCGTCGCCACCGACGCCCTGGTCAGCTGTCTCGTCTCGCCCGGCTTCGACTTCTCCGACTTCCAGCTCGCCGCTGACGGCAGCGGCCACGAGGACGAGGTGCCTGATGGCGACGGCCCACAGGGCGGGGACGACGACGTGGTACGGCGCGCGCCGGCCGGGCCCGAGGACGCTCCGGTGGACCCGTCCGAACCGGCCAACCCCGCCTGACGGCAGGGCCATCTCCCAAGGCGCGAGCCGGGCAACCGTCCAGCGACACGCTCGCCGCTCACCTGGAGACCGCCCGGACGTCGCCATTGTCGGCCACGACGGCGACGTCGCCCTCGAGGTCGGTCCGGTGCACCTCGAATCCCCTGTCGTGCAAGGCCTTCATCGTCGCCGGCGCGGGGTGCCCGTAGTCGTTGTCCTGACCGACGCTGATGAGGGCAAGGCGCCCGTCGACGCGGTCGAGCAGGCGGTCGTCGCGGTTGCTCGACCCGTGGTGGGCAACCTTGAGCACGTCGACGCTCCCCCAGCGTCCCGGGTCCAGCTGCGTCTCGTGGAGCACCTGTCCGGCGGCCTCCCGCTCGATGTCTCCGGCGAGCAGCACGGTCAGGCCCCGGATGTGCATGGTCATGACGACAGACCCGTTGTTGGGCACCGAGCCGGCCTCGATGCGGCGAGCCGGCCACCACACGTCCGCGCTGATGCCGCCTACGGTGAGCCCTTCGCCGGCCCTCAGCTCGCCGAGGGGGACGTGTGCAGCCGCCGCGAGCTTCGACACGTGAGCGGCCTCGGCCGGCGGCTCGAGCACCGGGGAGGCGCGGATCTCGGCGACCGGGCGCTCAAGGACCGCGGATAGCCCTCCGACGTGGTCTGCGTGGTAGTGCGTGAGCACGAGGAGGTCCACGGCCGTGACCCCGATCCGGTCGAGGCAGGCCCGCATCGGCTCCGGGTCCGGCCCGGTGTCGACCACGACGACGTGCCCGGCGCCGTTGTCGGCGACCAGTCCGTCGCCCTGCCCGACGTCACAGGCGATGAGCGCCCAGCCGGGCGGGGGCCAAGCGACCACCGCCGTCGGGGCGCCCAGACCCGAGGCGAGCACGACGACCGCGACAGCCACTGTGGGCCGTTGCCGGGTCCGGTGCCAGACCCACGGGGCGGTGAGGACAGCTGCGGCCGTCAGCACGGCGAGGAGGACTGCGGCTGCCGCCGAGTCACCCCAGTCGATGCTCCCCAGCGGGAGCGCGGCGCACCACCGCGCCACGACCGCGATGGCCTGGGCCGGGAGCGCCGCACCCCAGGCGAGCCAGCTGGCCCCGGTGACCCAGACCACCGACACGAGCCCGACGGCGACGCCCACGATGGTCGTGGGCGCCACGAACGGGGCGGCGAGGAGGTTGGCGAGCACCGCCACGATCGAGACGCTGCCCTGGAGGGGGACGACGACCGGGGCACACACCACCTGCGCCGCGATCGGGATGGCCAGCACCGGCCCGAAGGGCTTGAGCGGTCGGGGAAGCCGGCGGGCGATGGCCCTCCCCCAGGGAGCCGCGAGGACGAGCAGGCCCAGGGTCGCGACGCTCGAGAGCGCGAAGCCGTAGGACCTGGAGAGCCAGGGATCCCACACGAGCAGCACCACGATGGCGGCGGCGAGCGCCGGGACGCCGGCTCGCCGTCGCGAGGTGGACAGCGCGAGCAGGCCCACGAGGCCCATCACGGCAGCCCGGACGACGCTCGGCTCCGGGCGGGCCAGCACCACGAAGGCGAGCAGGGCCACGGCCGCCACGGCCGGTCTCCACCGTCGGGAGAGCCCCAGGAGGCTGCACAACCACATCACGGCAGCGAGGACGAAGGTCACGTTGCTGCCCGAGACGGCGCTCAGGTGGCTCAGTCCCGTCTGGAGCATCGCCGCCGTGAGATCAGCAGGGGTGCTCGACGTGTCGCCGACGACCAGCGCCGGCACCAGCCCGCTCGCGTCGGGCCACAGGCCGGCAGTGGCGGCGCGGAGCCGGGAGCGGACGGCATCGGCCGCTTCGAACACCGCACCGGGTGCAGCGACGATGCGCACATCCCCTTTGGGCGTTGCGGTGGCGACGACGTCGTCGCCCGGTTCTGCAGGCGCCAGACGCACCACCGCCTCGATCTCGTCGCGCCAGTGCAGGCCCGCCCACTGCGGGCCCTGTCCGATGACCAGCACGGGGCTCGTCACCGCGGTGGTGCGGCCACGAGCGACCACCTGGGACACGTCGAGCCGCACGACCGACACCCGTCGCCCTGGGCTCGGGTCGTCCTCGCTGCCATGACCACCGCCTTGCACCAGTCGCGGCTCGGCGGCGACGACAGCCTGCACCGTGACCACGGCCCGCTGCGTTCCCAGGTCGGCCACCGGCCCGGCTCCACGGACGGCGCGGTGCCCCGCGGCAGCCCCGAGCAACAGGGCCAGCACGGCGCACGCCGTCGCGACCGCGCGCAGACGGTCCGCACCGGCGAGCCCGGCGCGGCGGTCAGGGCGCGCGGCGAGCACTGCGGCCGCGAGCGCCACGGAGGCGCCACCCGCCACCATGCCGATGGGAGCCACCAGCCCGACGAAGGCCAGGACGGGCCAGGCGAGCACGACCGGAATCAGCAGCCGCAGGTCCAGCCGCCGCGGCGTCCGCGGCCGGACCCTCCGGAGAGTCTCCCGACCGGTCAGGACGATGAGAGAGGGACCTCGCGGTGCCTGCTCTCGTTCCGGCGCCTCGCCCGACCGATGGGTCACAGCGTCACCTTCGGCCTGAGCTGCGCCAGCATCTTGTCGCCGATCCCGCTCACCTCACCGAGCTCGTCGATCGAGGTGAACCGGCCGTGCTCGGTGCGCCAGTCGACGATCCGCTGCGCCAGGACAGGGCCGACCCCCGGGAGCGTGTCGAGGGCTGCGACATCGGCAGAGTTGAGGCTGACCAGGGCGGATGACCCCGGGGCTCCTGCGGTTCCGCCGGGTCCTGATGCACCGCCCGACCCGGTGCCGCCGCCGGCGGGCACGCCGGCGGCCGCCACGGGCGCTTCTCCGGGTCTCGGCACCCGGATCTGCTCGCCGTCCTGGACCAGCCGGGCGAGATTGAGAGCTGAGAGGTCCGCTCCGCGCAGGGTGCCACCAGCCGCCGTGATGGCATCGGCCACACGCGCACCCTGCCGCAGCTGGACCACGCCCGGTCGGTTCACCTGCCCCACGACATGGACCACGACAGGACCCTCCCCACCCCCGACGACCGTGGCACCCGATCCGACAGGGGCGCCCGGTGCGCCGGCCACACCCCGCGGATCGCCGGCAGAGGCCGCGGACTGGGACGCGGTCGCCCCCGCCGCGCCCGCCGCAGCAGTTGGCACTCTCGCCGCAGCCGCCGTGCCGCCGACGACCTGGACGGTTGGTGCAGCGCCCGTCGCGGTCTGCGCCGCGGCGGCCGACCGTTCGGCCCACAGCACGCGCACCAGGAAGGCGCACCCCACGGCGACCACGAGGGCGAGCAGCGACACCAGGGCGGCACTGCTGACCCCACGTCGACCGGAACGGATCTCGTCGGGCACCGTGAGCAGTGCAGGCCGGCGGGCCCGTCGCAGGTCCGCGTCGAGCAGGGAGACCTCGTCGTCGGGCGCGGACTGCGCCACTCGGCGCACGACCGACCGAAGCTGCCCGACACCCTGCTGCACGCGGCTCTCGCCTGCAGACTCGTCGGACCAGTCGTCAGGGTCGGAGGGCTCGAGCGAATCGGACGGGTCGGAGCCGTCGAGGACCTCCAGCACGTCGGCCACGCCGGACGACGCTCCGGGTGGGGACGGCACCCAGCCTCCCGACCGCTTCGAGCGCTCACGCGCGGCCGGCGAGGCGCCCGTCGACGCAGACACGTTCCCGCCCCCGAGAACCCGTGCCGCACGCTCGAGGTCGGGTGGTCGCGGGGAGCGTCGAAACGGCATACGGCGACGTTAGGAAGGGAGTGGCACCCACGGAGCGGCCGCACCCCCGGGCTGGGGACAAGCGTGGCGGCCGTCCAGGGGATGTGGACGGCCAGAGTGCGAGACGTCCCGCGCGTCGATTCAGCCCCGCGCCCACCCCTGGGCCAGACTGCCCCAATGGCCCGGCACATCATGACCCTCACCTGCGACGACCGACCCGGCATCGTCGCCGCGGTGTCCGCAGCGCTGCTGGCCGTGTCGGCCAACATCGTCGAGAACCAGCAGTTCTCCGACGAGGACACCGACCTGTTCTTCATGCGCACCGTGTTCGATGCGGAGCCGCACGAGGTCGAGCAGGTGCTGGACGCGGTCCGGCGCAGCCCGGCGATCGCGCACCACCACCTGGCGGCCCGTCCCGAGGACGAGCACTGCCGCACCATCATCCTCGTCAGCAAGTTCGACCACTGCCTGCTCGACCTGCTCCACCGGTGGAAGTCCGGCGACCTGCCGATCGACATCGTGGGCGTCGTCAGCAACCACGAGGACTGCCGCGGGCTCGTCGAGTACTTCGGGCTGCCGTTCACCGTCATCCCGGTCACCGCCGAGACCAAGGCCGACGCTGAGGCCGAGCTGCTGCGGATGGTCGAGGCCGACCAGGTCGGCCTCGTCGTGCTGGCCCGCTACATGCAGATCCTCAGCGACCACCTGTGCACGGCGCTCGAGGGCCGGGCCATCAACATCCACCACTCGTTCCTGCCGGGCTTCAAGGGCGCCAAGCCCTACCACCAGGCCCACGACCGGGGCGTCAAGCTCATCGGGGCCTCCGCGCACTACGTCACCGCCGACCTCGACGAGGGGCCCATCATCGAGCAGGACGTCGTGCGGGTCACCCACGCCGAGTCGCCGGAGCGGCTCGTGGCCATCGGCCGTGACGTCGAACGTCGCGTGCTCTCCCGCGCCGTACGCGACCACGCCGAGTCCCGCGTCTTCCTGTCGGGACGCCGCACCATCGTCTTCTGACACCTTCTGGCACGCGCTCGTATGCCGCGTGGCCCCGTCGGCGGGTCTCGTGGCGAACACATAGCGTCCTGATAGCAACGCCGGGCACTTCTTCCAGCCTCGAGACCTACGTTCGCGCCTGACAGTGAGGCGATGCGCGAGGACGGCGGTACGGGGCAGATGGCCAGAGCACGACAGGGCAGGGGCTGGCGCAGCCGCAGGGTGGTCGCCGTCGTGGTGGCCGCAGTGGTCCTGGCCGGTGGTGGCGTGGCGTACGCCGTGGGTCACCGGAGCCCCAGCGCGCAGGCGCAGCCGCGCACGCTCACGGTCTCGCACGGCACGGTCCAGCAGACTGTGTCGGCGAGTGGCACGATCGAGCCGGCGACCGAGGACGACCTCTCGTTCCAGTCCGCCGGCACCGTCGACAGCGTCGGCGTCGAGGTCGGCCAGCACGTGAGCAAGGGGGAGGTCCTGGCCTCGATCGACACGACCTCGCTCCAGAGCCAGGTGACGCTGGCCCAGGCTGTCGTCACCCAGGCCCAGGCCCAGGTCACGGCCGCCGCCTCCAGCGGCTCAGCGAGCCAGATCGCTGCGGCCAACGCGCAGCTGGCGTCCGCGCAGGCCAAGCTCGTGGCCGCGCAGCAGGCGCTCTCCCAGGCCCGGCTCACCTCGCCGATCGACGGAGTCGTCGCAGCGGTCAGCGTCAAGGTCGGCGCCACCGTGGCGGGGTCCGGCTCCGGCTCCGGTGGATCTGGCGCCTCGGGTAGTTCTGGCGGCTCGGGCTCCTCGGGCGGGGCGGGCCGCGGCTCCTCCGGCGGCACGGGCGGCGGAGCGGGTCCAGGCAGCTCCGGGTCCGGTGGCCAGTCGGCGTCATCCACGGCCTCGAGCGGAGCGGCCGTCTCGGTCATCTCCACCGACGCCTGGGTCGTGCAGACCCAGGTGGCGAGCGCCGACCTGGCGAACCTCAAGAAGGGGCTGCAGGCCCAGATCCTGCCCAACGGCTCCCGGACCACGATCTTCGGGACGGTGGACTCGATCGGCATCGTCGCGTCGTCCAGCTCGAGCGGGACGTCCGAGTTCCCCGTGACGATCGCCGTCACGGGCACGCCGAAGGGGCTGTATGCCGGCACGGCCGCGACCGTCTCCATCATCGTCAAGCAGCTCGACGACGTGCTGACCGTGCCGACGGCTGCCCTGAGCAGCTCCGGTGGGCGCACCACCGTCACCGTGCTGCAGGGCGGCCAGCAAGTGAGCACGCCCGTCACGGTCGGGCGCATCTTCGGTGCGCGCACCGAGGTGACCAGCGGACTGTCGGACGGGGCACAGGTGGTCATGCCCGGGGTGTTCGCCGGAGCGCGCGGCTCCGGGGGCGGCGGCGGAACGGGCTCGGACACAGGCGGTTTCGGTGGCGGTGGTCTGCGTGGTGGAGGCGGCTTCGGCGGTGGAGGCGGCGGCTTCGGTGGCGGGGGCGGCGGCTTCGGTGGCGGGGGCGGCGGTTTCGGCGGCGGCGCCAGGAACGGTGGCTGAGCCGTGGCACAGCTTCCCCTCTACACGGGCTACGAGGCGGACGACAACGACCGCGAGGACGACGCTCGCTCGGGCGCCCGTCCTGCACCGATCCTCGAGCTCGTCGGCGTGGGCAAGACCTACCGCAGCGGATCCCTCGCCGTCGA
Source organism: Terrabacter sp. NPDC080008 (assembly GCF_040702505.1). Lineage (NCBI taxonomy): Bacteria > Bacillati > Actinomycetota > Actinomycetes > Micrococcales > Intrasporangiaceae > Terrabacter > Terrabacter sp. NPDC080008. The sequence goes on along the minus strand of NZ_JBFBLC010000006.1, from coordinate 253,956 downwards.
GGCGCTGCGAGGTGTCGACCTCGTCGTCGAGGAGGGTGAGTACGTCGCGGTGATGGGCCCGTCCGGCTCGGGCAAGTCCACGCTCATGCACATCCTCGGGTGCCTGGACGTCCCGACGACCGGGCGCTACGCCCTCGCCGGTGAGGATGTCAGCGGCATGGAGGAACGCCAGCTCGCCGACGTGCGCAACCGCCGTATCGGGTTCGTCTTCCAGCAGTTCAACCTGCTGCCGGCCATGCCGGCGTGGCGCAACGTGGAGCTCCCGCTCGTGTATGCCGGGGTGCCCCGTGCCGAGCGGCGCGCCCGCGCCATCGAGGCCCTGGGCCGCGTCGGGCTCGCGGAGCGGGTCGACCACCGGCCCGGCGAGCTGAGCGGTGGCCAGCAGCAGCGCGTGTCGGTCGCGCGCGCCCTCGTGACCGACCCCAGCCTGATCCTCGCCGACGAGCCGACGGGCAACCTCGACTCGGTCTCCACCGCGGATGTGCTGGCCCTCTTCCAGGAGCTGCACGAGCAGGGCCGCACGGTCGTGCTCATCACGCACGAGCCCGACGTCGCAGAGCAGGCGGGGCGCACCATCCACATCCTCGACGGGCGCGTGGTCGACGACGGGCGCGTGGTCGACGACGGGCCCGTGCCGACGCGGACGGCGGGGACGGTAGGGACGGCGCCATGACGTGGAGCGAGACGCTGCTGACGGCATACGACGCGATCCGCACGCGACGGATGCGTTCGGCGCTCACGGTGCTCGGCATCCTCATCGGCATAGCGGCCGTGATGCTCACCGTGGGGCTCGGCCAGGGGGCGCAGGCCCAGGTCGCGAGCCAGATCAACGCGCTCGGCTCGAACCTGCTCATCGTCACCCCGGGCAGCTCCACCCAGGTGGGCGGCCTGCGCGGCGGGCGCGGCTCGGCCACGACGCTCACGACCGCCGACGCCGCGGTGCTCTCCGACCGGCAGGTCGTGCCCGACGTGGCCGCGGTGGCCCCGGTCTCGACGTCGTCCCAGAGCGTCGTCGCCAACGGCCAGAACTGGACGACGAGCATCGTCGGGACCACCCCCCAGTGGCCGGTCGTGCGGGCCCGGTCGACGGACTCCGGACGGTTCTTCACCCAGGCGGAGCTGTCCGCGGCGGCCCCGGTTGCCGTCGTGGGCTCGACGACCGCCCAGCAGCTCTTCGGCATGCGCTCCCCCGTCGGCGAGACCCTCTCGGTCGGCGGCGTGCAGCTGACGGTCATCGGCGAGCTCAACACGGCCGGCTCGACGGTCGGTGGCGACCAGGACGACCAGGTGGTGATCCCGGCGACGACCTTCGCCGACGACTTCTCCTCGGGCGGGACCTCCGTCTCATCGATCTACCTCGAGGCCGCCGGACAGCAGGACCTGTCCGCCGCCTACCAGGAGACGACCAACGCGATGCTGACCTCGCACGGGGACACCGCCGCGAACGCCGACTTCCAGGTCAGCAGCCAGGCTTCCCTGGTGCAGACGGCGACGAGCACCGCTCGCACGCTGACCGTGCTCCTCGCCGGCATCGCGGCGATCTCGCTGCTCGTCGGGGGCATCGGGGTCATGAACATCATGCTCGTGTCCGTCACGGAGCGGATCCGCGAGATCGGCCTGCGCAAGGCGCTCGGCGCCACCCCACGCGTCATCCTGCGCCAGTTCCTCACGGAGGCAAGCCTGCTCGGACTCGTCGGGGGCGTCCTCGGTGTCGGGCTCGGCGTCGTCGGGGCCCTGTCCCTCCCGCAGGTCCTCGGCCAACCGGTCGCCCTGTCCGCCACCGCAGCGCTCGGTGCGCTGCTCGTCTCCCTCGTCATCGGCATCGCGGCCGGCGTCTACCCCGCCAACCGCGCCGCCCGCCTCGCCCCCATCGACGCCCTGAGAAGTGAGTAGGTCCATGAAGCGCACCAGTCTCGTCCCCATCGCCGCAGTCGCCGCCGTCGCCGCCCTCGGGCTTGCCGGGTGCAGCAGCGCCGCCCAGTCCGCGTCGGTGTCCGGCTCGGACCAGACGCCTGCGACGGCACAGGCTCCGGCCGGGTCGTCCGGAGGGCCGGGCGCGGGCAGCCCCGGGCGCTTCCCCGGGGCCTCCGGACTGGTGGCCGCCGTCACCGGCACGACGGCACAGGTCCAAGGCGCCACCCAGCAGACGGCCGTCACGTGGACGAGCACCACCCGGTTCACGCGCCAGGTACGTGCAGGTGCGTCCGCCGTGACGGTGGGCGAGTGCGTCATGGCGCGTCCGGTGCGCGGGACGGCGGGCTCGTCGGGCGGCACCCAGGGCGGCACCCAGAGCGGCTCGACGGGCTCGACGGGCTCGACGGGCTCGACGGGCTCGATCGCCGCAGCCACGGTCGAGATCGTGCCGTCGGTCAACGGGTCGTGCGCGTTCGGCGGCTTCGGCGGTCGTGCCGGCGGGCGGCCTTCCGGCGCGCCCACTGCGACACCGACGCCGGGAGGCGGCGCAGGCGCAGCAGGCCAGGGACGCCGTGCCTTCGGCCCGGTCGGCAAGGTCACGACCGTCGGCTCGGGGCAGTTCACTGTCGCGCCGGTGGCACGCCCCGGCGCCATGGCGATGGCTCCCTACACGGTCACCTACTCCCCCTCGACCGTCTTCACCCGCCTGGCGAGCGCCGACGCCTCCGCCGTCAAGGTGGGCGTATGCGTGAGCGCCCAGGGCCGCACGGATGACACCGGCGCGCTCACGGCCACGTCCATCGCCGTCAGCTCGCCGGTCGGGGGTACCTGCCAGGGCGGCTTCGGCGGACGCGGCTTCGGGGGTCGGGGGCCCGGCGGTTCGGTTACCCCGACTGGAGCCGGCAATGCCTGACGGTCGCCGCGCCGGGCGCGGACCGGTCATCGCGGGCGGCTCGCTCCTCGCGGTGCTGCTCGCCGCCGGTGGCGTCTACACCGCCTCGGCCAGTGCGGGCTCGAGATCGTCGGCCGACTACCGCACGGCCCTGGTGGGCCGCGGAGCCGTCAACCAGGTGCTGACCCTCACCGGCACCGCGCAGCGCGTGGACCAGGTCACCGCGGCGTTCCCCGCGAGCGGCACCGTGACCGGCATCCGCGTCGCGGTCGGCGACCATGTCTCGGCGGGGCAGGCACTGGCCACCATCGACCCGTCGGCCCTCAAGGCCAGCCTGCTGGCGGCCCAGGCTGCCCTCGCCCAGGACCAGGCCTCGCTCATCTCCGACCAGAACGCCGCCACCACCTCGCCGACGAGCGCGGCTGGGGGCGCGTCGAGCGGATCGACCGGTGGCGCAGGCACCGGTGGTGGAGCGGGCGCTGGTGGCGGCGCGGGCGCTGGTGGTGGCTCCGCCGGCAGGTCGACGTCGGCAACCGGGGGCACCTCGACCGGCTTCACCAGCAGCCGTGCCGGGTCGACCGCCGGCGGCACGTCGTCCGGGATGCACTCGGGCGGCTCCAGCACCGGCGGCTCCGGTTCGACGGGAGGCACCGGCGGCACCGGGAGCTCCGGCTCGAACCCCCACGGCCACTCCCCCGGTGGCGGCACCGGAACGCAGCTGAGCACCAAGGCGATGCAGGCGGCCATCGTGCAAGCCCAGCAGGCTCTTGTCGCCGAGGAGCGGGCCTGCGCGCCCGTGCTCGACCCCTCACCGGTCGGCGGCTCCAGCCACCCCGGCGGACCCACCGGCAGCGTCGGGTCGGGTCACGGGCGCCCGACCGGGCCTGCGTCACACTCGGGAGCCGGCGCCGCGGGTCTCCGCGCCAACCCTGCCGCGTTCACCCGGCCCCCGACGACCACGACGACCAGCGCGACCCCCGTCCCGACCGGCACTGCTCTGCCCTCCGGGACCGCTGCGCCCACCGGGACCCCGGTTCCGACCTCGTCACCCTCCTCCGCTCCGGGGACCGGCACCCCGACGGGAACAGAGACAGCAACCGGGACCCCGACGAGCTCCCCGACCAGTTCCTCGCCCAACGGCACCGGGTCCGCTCCCACTGCGGCACAGCTGCGCACGTGTGCGGACTCGATGGCGTCGGTGTCGACGGCGCAGCAGGCGGCAGAGAAGTCCATGACGGCCCTCGCCGCACGTATCACCCAGGCGATCAGCAGCATCGTGCAGGCCACCACGGGCCAGGGCTCAGGCACCGCGCCCTCGGGTCACGGCTCAGGCTCCGGCACTTCGTCCTCGGGTCACGGCTCGGGCTCCGGCCCGACGGCGGCTGGCACCGGCGCCTCCGGGGGTTCCGTCGGCACGGCCAGCGGCTCCGGCAGCATCCCCAAGGGCTCCGGCCGAGGGAGCCTCGCCAGCGGCAGCGGGACCGGAAGCGCGAACGGGGGCACGACGCATACGGCCACCTCCAGCTCGTCACGGAACGGCACCTCGACGGGCACGACCGGTCAAGCCACGGCAGGCGCCGCCGCACGCACCGGCTCCGGTTCCGGTGCGGGCGCCGGGTCCGGTGGCACGAGCAGCAGCCCGGCTGCCCGCGTCGCCGCCGACCAGGTCGCCATCCTCCAGGACCAGGCCGCGGTGACCCAGGCGCAGGCCGACCTCGCCGGCGCGACGTTGAACGCGCCCATCGCAGGCACCGTCGGCCAGGTCGACCTCACCGTCGGACAGGCGTCGACGACGTCGGCCGGCATCGTCATCGTGGGGTCCGGCGCCGCGCAGGTGACCGTCGCCGTCCCGCTGGCCGACATGGACCTCGTCCGCGCTGGCCTCGCGGCAACCGTCACACCGGCCGGCGACGTGACGGGCACCGACGGCACCGTCTCCAGCGTGTCGCTGCTGCCCGCCTCCTCGACCGCGACCACGCCGTCCTATCCGGCCACCGTGGTCGTGCCGAGCCCGAGCCGGTCGATGGCGAGTGGCTCGCTCGTCTCCGTGGCGATCACGGTCAGCCAGGCTCCGGACGCGGTGCGGTTGCCCGTCTCAGCCCTCTCCGGGGTGCAGGCGAGCACGGCTCAGGTGCAGGTGCTCGGGAGCACGGGCACGTCAACGCAGTCGGTCACCGTGGGCGCTGTGGGTGGCGGCTACGCCCAGGTCCTGCGCGGACTGTCGCCGGGTGACCGCGTCGTGCTCGCCGACGTCACGGCAGCGCTGCCCACGAACCAGACCGTGGGTCTGCGCGGCTTCGGAGGCGGCGGCTTCGGAGGCGGCGGCTTCGCCGGCCGAGGAGGAGGGGGCGGCGGCGCGGGAAACGGTGGCGCCGGGAACGGTGCGGCAGGGACCCGGCAGGGCGGGTGAGACGACGGGTCAGGCGACGTGGCGCTGGCGCCACCAGCCGATGACGTTGTTCTTGTGCCGGGCCAGGACGAGCAGGCCGATCGCCATGAGCCACAAGCCGGTCCACACGTCGCCGGGGGCGTGGCCGGTCCAGATCAGCACGGCCAGCACCAGCATCGAGACCGCCCCGAGGATCGAGCCGGCAGCGACCCAGCGCGTCGCCGCCACGGCCACGGCGAAGACGACGACCACGACGAGCGCCACCCACGGGTGCACCCCGAGGATCGCCCCGAGCGTGGTCGCGACGCCCTTGCCGCCGCGTCCCTTGAGGAAGGGCGACCAGATGTGGCCGAGCACGGCCGCGATACCGACGGCGTAGGCGGCGTGCGCCCCGAAGAGGTGCCCCGCGACGAACGTGGGCACGAGGCCCTTGAGCACGTCGAGCACCCCGACGACGACGCCCCACTTGCGGCCGAGGACCCGTCCGGCGTTCGTGGCGCCCGGGTTGCCGGAGCCTGCCGTGGCGAGGTCCTTGCCGAGCAGTCGCGCGATCATCGTGGCGGGGTTGATCGAGCCGATGAGGAAGGCGACGCCGACCCCAGCCGTCCACACCAGCACCGTCTGGAGGGTCACGGCCCGGCGACCTCGCTCGGCGACGGCTCCGACACCGGGGCCGGCAACGGCTCTCCCGGGCGCGGCGACACCGCGATCGCGACCGTCCCCGGTCCGACGTGGGCCCCGACGACGGCTCCCAGCTCGACCACCAGCACGCTCGGCCGTCCCGGGACGATGGTGCGCAACTGGGCCGCGATCTGCTCGGCCCGGGCGGCGGCGTCGAGGTGGTGCACCGCGATGTCGACAGCGTGTCCGCCCTTGCCCACCTGGTCGACGACCATGGCCTCGATCCGGGCCACGGCCCTTGACGAGGTGCGCACCTTCTCGACCGGCACGATGCGTCCACCCCGCACCGCGAGGATCGGCTTGATCGACAGGGCCGAGCCCAGCAGCGCCGACGCCGCCCCGATGCGGCCACCTCGGCGCAGGTGCTCGAGGGTGTCGACGTAGAAGAGCACGCCCGAGGGCCCGAGCCGGGCGTGCACCGCCCCGAGGACGGCCGGCACGTCCGCGCCGCCGCTCGCCGCCTCGGCTGCGGCAACGACGGCGAAGCCCATGGCCATGCCGATCGTCTCGCTGTCGACCACCTCGACGGGCACGGGAGCCTCTGACGCGGCCAGTCGTGCCGCCTCGACCGTGCCGGACATCTGCGACGACAGGTGGATCGAGACGATGGCCGTCGCACCCTCATCGGCGAGGCGCCGGTAGGTCTCGGCGAAGACCGTCGGGGTGGGCCGCGAGGTCGTGACGATGGTGTAGTCGCGCAGCGCGGCCGCGACCTGCGCCGCGGTGATGTCCTGACCCTCGACATGGTCGCTGCCACCGACGACGACGTGGAGCGGGACCACCTCGACGGCGTGGGTTCGCGCGAGGTCACCCGGGAGGTATGCCGTCGAGTCGGTGACGATCCGGACCGTCACGTCGCGCTCCTTCCGCCGTCGCCAACGCTCGTGGCCCAACCTACCGGCGCGGGCCCGGCCCCTCGGGGAGCCGGGCCGCGCCCGTGGCCTGCCGTCAGAGCGGGACGACGTTGACGAGCTTGGGCGCGCGCACGATGACGGTGCGCACGCCGCCGTCGATCGCCGCCTTGACCTTCTCGCGTCCGAGCGCCAGCTCGCGCAGCTCGTCCTCGGAGATGTTGGGACTCACCTCGACCCGGTCGCGCACCTTGCCCTTGATCTGGATGACACAGGTGACCTGCTCCTGCACGATCTTGGCGGGGTCGCTGACGGGGAAGGCGGCATACGCCACCCCGCCCTCGTGCCCGAGCCGCTGCCACATCTCCTCGGCGATGTGCGGGGCGACCGGCGCGAGCATCAGCACCATGGCCTCGACGACCTCGCGCGGCGGCGCGTCGAGCTTCGTCACCGCGTTGTTGAGCTCGATGAGCTTGGCGATGGCGGTGTTGAAGCGCAGGCCCTCGAAGTCCTCGCGGACACCGGCGATGGTCTGGTGCAGCTGCGTCGTCAGGGCCTGGTCGAGCGGGGCGTCGACGACCCGCACCTCGCCGGTCGCCTCGTCGACGACGTTGCGCCACAGGCGCTGCAGGAACCGCTGGCTGCCGACCACCGCGCGGATCTCCCACGGCTTCGACAGCTCGAGCGGGCCCATCGACATCTCGTAGACGCGGAAGGTGTCGGCGCCGTACGCGTCGTACATCTCGTCGGGGCTGACGGAGTTCTTCAGCGACTTGCCGATCTTGCCGTACTCGCGGTTCACGGGTTGGCCCTGCCAGGTGAACGTCGGCTCGGAGCCGGAGCTGCCCGGGTGCTCCTCGACCTCGGCGGCCGGGACGTACTGTCCGCGGCTGTCGGTGTAGGCGTAGGCCTGGATGTAGCCCTGCGAGAAGTACTTCCGGAACGGCTCCTCGCTGCGCACGTGGCCCAGGTCGAAGAGCACCTTGTGCCAGAAGCGGGCGTAGAGCAGGTGCAGCACCGCGTGCTCGACGCCGCCGACGTAGAGGTCGACGCCGCCTGGGTCGCGGGTGCCGGCCGGGGCGCCCTCGACCGGGGTGTCGTGCCGCGCCAGCCAGTACGCCTCGTTGGCCGGGTCGACGAACGCCTCGTGGTTCACCGGGTCGAGGTAGCGCAGGTAGTACCAGCACGAGCCGGCCCAGTTGGGCATCGTGTTCGTCTCGCGGCGGAACTTGCGCAGGCCGCGGCCGTCGCCGAGGTCCTTCTCGACCTCGACCCACTCGGGGACGCGGGACAGCGGCGGCTCGGGGCTGCTCTGCGCGTCGTCCGGGTCAAACGTCTTCGGGCTGTAGTCGGGCACGTCGGGAAGGGTCAGGGGCAGCTCGTCGTCGGGGACGGCATACGCCACCCCGTCCTCGTCGAACATGATCGGGAACGGCTCGCCCCAGTAGCGCTGCCGGCTGAAGAGCCAGTCGCGGATGCGGTAGCTGATCGTGCCCGCGCCGATGCCCTCGGCCTCGAGGAAGTCGATGATCTTCGCCTTGGCGCCGGCGACGTTCAGGCCGTCGAGCGTGATGCGCTCGTTGGAGCTGTTGACCGCGACGCCGTCGCCGAGGAACGGCTCGTCCTCGGGGTGGCCCTGAGTCGGCTGCACCGTCCGGACGATCGGGATGTCGAACTTCTCCGCGAACTCCCAGTCGCGGGTGTCCTGGCCGGGGACGGCCATAATCGCGCCGGTGCCGTAGCCCATCAGGACGTAGTCGGCGACGAAGACCGGGATCCGCTCTCCCGAAACGGGATTCGTGGCCCAGGAGCCGGTGAAGACACCGGTCTTGTCCTTGCCCTCGGTCTGGCGCTCGACGTCGCCCTTGCGCGAGGCCGCGAGCTGGTATGCCGCCACGGCCTCCTTCGGGGTCGCGCTCGCGTCGGCGTCGGCACCCTTCCAGGCGTCCCGCGTGCCCTCGGGCCAATCGCCGGCCGGGACCAGCGCGTCGACAAGCGGGTGCTCGGGCGCGATGACCATGAACGTGGCGCCGAAGATCGTGTCGGGACGCGTCGTGAAGACGTCGATGCCGTCCCGCTCGCCCGTGCCGGTGACGACGGGGAAGGTGATGCGGGCGCCCTTGGACCGGCCGATCCAGTTGCGCTGCATGAGCTTGACCTTCTCCGGCCAGTCGACCCCGTCGAGGTCGTCGGCCAGGCGGTCGGCATACGCGGTGATGCGCATCTTCCACTGGCTCAGGTTGCGGCGGAAGACAGGGAAGTTGCCGCGCTCGGAGCGGCCCTCGTTGGTGACCTCCTCGTTGGAGAGCACCGTGCCCAGGCCGGGGCACCAGTTGACCGGCGCCTCGTCGGTGTAGGCGAGGCGGTGTCCCTCGAGCACCTTCGCGCGCTCGGTCGCGGACAGGTCGGCCCAGCCGCGGCCCTCGGCGTCGACGACGGCGCGACGGCCCGACTCGAACTCCTCGACGAGCTCGCGGATCGGGCGCGCCTTCCCGCGGCCGCCGTCCTCGCGCACGGCGTCCTTGTCGTACCAGGAGTCCCAGATCTGCAGGAAGATCCACTGCGTCCAGCGGTAGTAGTCGTCGTCGATCGTCGCGAAGGTGCGGCGGTTGTCGAAGCCCAGCCCCAGACGGCGCAGCTGGCGCTTCATGTTCGTCATGTTCTCCTCGGTGGTCTTCCGAGGGTGCTGGCCGGTCTGGACGGCGTACTGCTCTGCCGGTAGGCCGAAGGCGTCGTAGCCGAGGGCGTGCAGGACGTTCTTGCCGAGCATCCGGTGGAAGCGGCTGTAGACGTCGGTGGCGATGTAGCCGAGCGGGTGGCCGACGTGCAGGCCGACGCCGGAGGGGTAGGGGAACATGTCGAGGACGACGAGCTTCTCACCGCGAGCGGCGACCTTCTCGGGCTCGGCCCACGGCCCGGCCGGGTTGGGGGCGTTGAACGTGCCCTCCTCCTCCCAGCGGTCCTGCCAGGCGGTCTCGATCTGCTGCGCCATCGCGGCGGTGTAGCGGAACGGGGTCTCGTTCGTCTGCTCGCTCATCGTCTTCTCTTTCGTCGCTGCTCGTCTGGGCAAAAGAAAACCCCTCGCACAGGAGGGGAAGCCGCGTTGATGTCGGGAGTCCCGACCTTCGTCAACGCGGCTGCGGAAGGAGCAGCAGTCCAGCCATGGGCCCAAGGTTAGCGCAGCGCCCCCCACTCGAAAGCGAACCCCGCCCCACTCGAAAGCGCACCCCGCGTCACGCGGTCAACGACGCATGCCCCGCTGGATAGCGAGCTCCACCGCATACTCCGAGAAGAACCTGGGCTCCACGTCGCCCAGGTGCAGAAGTTCGGAGGGAACCTGCAGGTACCAGGCCAGCTTCTCGACCAACTCACGGCGCGCCCGGTTGCCCGTCATGTCAGAACGCCAGATCTCCTGGACCGTCCATCCGTCATCATCCTCGAACTGCTCACGTCGCTCGCCGTCGTGGTCACGTTGCTCCTGCGACGAGTGGAACTGCTCCCCCTGATACTCACCGATGACCTTGATGGGCGGCTTGCCACGCCGCTCGACGAGCCAGACGAGATCGCCGAATCCGAGCAGACGACCCGAGCCGTCCGAAGCGAAGACCGGCTCGTTCGGCAGAGGCTCGGGGAGGCCGGCTCGGACGAAGATGATGCGAACCAGGGTCTCCATGGGCGAGATCGAGCCCACCCGGACCACGCGCAACGCCTCGACGAGAGTCCGCTTTCCCCGCGGCCGAATGCGGCGGCTCAGCGCCACCCGAAGCGGGCCGACCGCTCGAAGCTTGGTAGCGCACGCGTCACCCAGGATGATCAGGTCATCGAGGCCCATCGGTTTGCCTCTCCCGACAAGCTCTCCCAGATCGACCCAAGTGTCCGCGAGAGCGGTGACCCTGAGCCCGTGGACCTCATCGAGCGCCCGGGGGTGAACGAAGCGGTGACCGACCACTCCTTCGATCCTGGTCTGAGGCTCCCCCATGGGTCGAGTGACGTGGAGGCGGTTGTCGTCGTCAACGGCGTACGGCAGCGGCAGGCCCAGGAGCCTTGCCGCAGTGACGTGGGAGAAGGCTAGGTGTGACGGCATCGTGTCTCGTGCGGCGCGGCAACGAGTCAAGAGCGCCTCGTCGGCGACAGGGACCGGATAGTCGAGAGTTCTCACACCCCGAAAGTCGGCGATGGCGGCGACGAAGTCAGCCCAGGTCGACGAACATGTGGAGAAGGCCCCTTCTGCGCTCGAGGATGTGGACAAGCGCGCTCCCGTGTGGGACGGGGCGCGCTCTCGTGTGGGACGGGGCGCGCTCTCGTGTGGGACGGGACGCGCTCTCGTGTGGGACGGGACGCGCTCTCGTGTGGGACGGGACGCGCTCTCGTGTGGGGCGGGGCGCGCTCTCGTGTGCGACGGGGCGCGCTCTCGTGTGGGACGGGGCGCGCTCTCGAGTGACGGGGGTCACGCGCGTCGTGAGACGAGTCGGCGCTCTCGCCGTTGTCTGACAGACTCGTCAGATGCCCATGCGCACGTTCCAGCACACGGTCTCCGCCGACGACACCGCCGCTCACGTCGGAACCGGCGATCTCGACGTCCTCGCCACTCCGCGCCTCATCACCTGGTGCGAGAACGCCGCCTTCCAGGTCTGCAAGCAGACCATCGACGCCGACCACACGACAGTCGGCACCATGGTGAGGATGGAGCACATCAAGGGCAGCCCCGTCGGCGCGGCTGTCACAGTGCTGTGCGCCGAGCCCATCAACGACGGTCGGCGCCTGGTCTGCCACGTCACCGTCCGGGACACGGACGGCGAGGAGATCGCCAGGGGCGAGGTCCACCGCGCCGTCGTCGACCCCGACCGCTTCATGAGCAAGTGCCAGCGAGCCGGCTGACTCGCCGCGGGCCCCACGAGTGAGCCTCGGGCTTCTCGGCGCCCTCCTCGCCGCTGTCGCCTACGGCGCCGCGACGGTGCTGCAGGCCATCGGCGTGCGCCGCATCGCGGCGGTACCCGCAGGAACCTCCCTGACCGCGCGCATCAGTGCCGGGTGGCCGTATGGCGTCGGGCTGGCTCTCGACGGCATCGGCTTCCTCGCGTCGGTGGCCGCCCTGCGGACGTTGCCCCTGTTCCTCGTCGAGTCCGCCGTCGCGTCGTCCGTGGCGGTGACGGCCCTGCTGTCGGTGCTCGTGCTCCACGTGCGCCTCGGGGCCGGTGAGGTCATCGCGCTGGTCGCCGTCGCCGCGGGTCTGACCGGACTGGCGTTCGCCGCTGCGGAGGGGCCTGCCGCGCAGACCCCGACGTCCGCGTCGTCGTGGCTGCTCGTCACCGCCGGCCTCGTCGCGGCCCTGGTGGGCATCGGCTACCGGGACCGGGACCACCGGCGCGGCGCCGTCCTGCTCAGTGTCGCTGCGGGCCTCGGCTTCGGCGGCGTCGGCGTCGCAGCGCGCCTGCTCGTGGTGCCGTCACCACCGTGGCACCTGGTGACGAGCGCCTTGGCGTGGGGCCTGCTGGCACACGCCGCACTCGCCACCGTCGCCTACGGCCTGGCCCTGAGCCGCGGCCGGGTGACCACGGTGGCCGCCCTGACGTTCGCCACCGAGACGGTGGTGCCGGCCCTCGTGGGCCTGCTCGTCCTCGGTGACCGCGTCCTGGCCGGCCGGGCGCCACTGGCCGTCGCGTCGTTCGTCGTCACCCTGGGTGGCTGCATCGCGCTGGCCGGGCGGGCGGAACCGACCGGACCAGCCCCAGCCGGCGGCGACGAGGGGCCGCCGGCCTCGACCCGTCCCGACGTGCACGAGCGGCAGTAGTCGGGCTCACCGGCCTCTCAGCCGCTCCATCTCCTCGGTGATCTGCTGCTCGGTCGGCGTGGTCACCAGGTAGGCGTCGGCGGCGTTCGCCACCACGCCGATGCCCCATCCGACGATGAAGAACGCGGGCCAGAAGAAGCCCGAGCCCGTGATCGCCCAGATCACCACCAGCGCGGCGTTGACCAGCACGTAGATCAGCAGGTGCATGCGGAAGTCGGCCTTCTTCTTGAGCCGGCCCACCGCTCTGCCGCGCAGCACGTCCTCTTCGGGCAGCGTGCGGTCGACCGTCGGGTCGGGCACGTCGTGTCGGGGTTCGACCGGACTCTGGTTCGCGGTCATGGTGCTCACCGCTCCTTCACGGGCCGCCGTGCGGCGGGCCCACACGGCTCCCTACCTCCAGCGTAGGTGTGGCGCGGGAGCGGGGCGGGCGAGCGTGCGAGGGATCACCCGACTCGGCCCGAGCACGTATGCCGTCCGGCCCCGTCCCCGGGTCACAGCACGTAGGCGTCGCCCGCGCGACGGAATCCGAGCTTCTCGTAGTAGGGCTCGATCATGTCCGGCGGCGTCAGGACGCGCCGGAAGCCGCGCATCCGGAACGGCCCCGCCGGCCCGAAGATGAACTCCCCCGGCGTCAGGTCCCGGTGCCTGGGCGTCACCCAGTCGAGCAGCAGCTGGGCCGTGCCTGCGCCGAGGTCACGCATGAGGACCACGCCGACGGTCTCGTCGCCGCGCAGGACCAGGTAGGACAGCGAGCCGGCGAACGGGTCGTGCACGAACTGCGGGTTGAAGCGCCGGATGTCGGCCTCGTGCACGCGCAGCACGTGCCTGAGGTAGGTGTCCTCCCCGGAGACCTCGAGGACCTCATAGGCGTCGGCGTCGTGCTTCTCGCGAGCCATTCGCACCAGGTGGAAGACGTTGATCCCGGCCAGGACGACGTTGAGGCCCACCATGGGCCAGACGTGGACGGCGGTGTTGTAGGCGATGAGGACGAGGCAGCCCACGAGGTTGAGCACCCGCAGGCGGCGCAGCTGGGTCTGCAGCAGCGACCACACGAGCACGGCGGAGCCGGCCCAGCCGATCGCCTCGAGCCACCAGCCACCCATGGGCGCGACCATAGCGCCCATGGGTGGTCCGGGTCAGGCGTCCGGTGCGACGAACTCGGGCAGCTTCGCCTCGAACTGTGCGTCCAGGGTCAGCGACGGCAGGATGTGCCCCTGCTTCTGTGCGCTGTCGGCGACGGAGAAGCCCCAGGTCGAGGCCTTCAGGCGCTGGTTCGGCGTGCCGTGGTGGCCGGCGCTGGTGAAGCTGCAGTCACCGACCGCGTAGAACGACCGCTCGGCCTGCAGGACCCGGGCGCTGTTGAGGGCCAGCCCCCGCTTGTGGGTGACGAAGTACGTGCCGAACGCGTCAGCCATCAGCTCGGTCCGGCGAGTGGCCTCGGGACCGGTGAGCGGCGAGTTGAACAGGTCCTTGTCGTACTGCACGTGGTGGCCGTACTCGTGGCCGAGCACCGCGCGAGGGCCGACGTCGCCGACACCGATCGCCTCGAGGGCGGCCAGGATGCCGTCACCGAAGATCAGCTTGTCGGGCACCCCTGCGACCACGGGGTCGGGGTCGCCCTCGGCGCTGAACGCGAACGCGTTGAGGGTGAAGATCGGGTTGGCGCCCTTCTGCAGGCCGGGGTCGGACGCCACGACCTCGCCGATGGCCTGGGCGAGCCCGGCGACCTGCGACTCGGGAACCTCGTACATCACGGCGAGGGTGCGGGTGAGGCGCGCCTGGTCGCGCAGGACGTCGCCGTGCATCGCCATGAGCTGGATGTTGCTGCCGTCGATGTCCCAGAAGCCCTGGGCCTTGCGGAAGGCGCTCGTCAGCTCGTTGCGGTAGGCGGCTGGCAGGGCGTAGCGCGGGTCGGTCGGCGAACCGAAGAGGAGCGAGTCGTAGGTGGGCACGTCGAGCGCGCCGGTCGTGGCGAGGAAGAACAGGTTGGAGTAGTCGATGCCGGAGAGGATCTGGTCGACGTAGGCGTCCAGTGCCGTCGGCGAGCACTGGTACTGCGTCGGGTCGATGGCTCGCTCGAGCGCCTCCCGGGCGGAGGACGGCTCGACCTTCAGTCGCTTGGCCACCGCAGCCTGCCGGCTGCGCCAGTCGGAGGGCAGCGCGGCGCGGACCTTGGCCAGGGCGGCCGCAGCCTTCGGGTCGTTGGTCGTGGCGTTGGCGAAGTCGTAGGTGTAGCCGTTGGGCGCCACGAACGAGGTGGAGGTGGCCGACGTGGCTGCGGGGGTGGCGACGCTCGTCGCCGCGCTGGCGGCTCCGGTTCCCGCGCCGATGCCGACGCCGAGGGTCAGCGTCAGTGCGGTGGCGAGGGCGAGGGACCGGGTCTTGGTCATGGGCACGTGAGAGCTCCTTGGTGGTCCGTGCCCGGGACGGGTGTCCCGGGCGGGCCTATCATGACCGGCGGGTGTGACATCGGCACCTCGAACGGAGGAATCACCCAGATCGGTCGTCAGGCGTCGCAGCCCCCGCCTCGTGACCGACGGCCTTCAGGCCGATGACCGAGGCCACGATCCCGGCGAGCAGCAGCACCTTGACGACCGAGAAGGCCTCTCCCCCGGTGGCCATCGCCCACGTCACCGTCAGCGCCGCCCCCAGACCGGTCCACACGGCATACGCCGTCCCGATCGGGATGGTGCGCACAGCGTGCGCGAGCCCGACCATGCTGAGCGCCCCGGCCACCAGGAAGATGACTGCGGGGACCGGCTGGGACAGGCCCTCGGAGGCGGACAGCGCCGAGGCCCACACGGCCTCGAGGACCGCGCTGCCGAGCAGCACGACCCAGGGCATCACGCCACCGCCTTGAGGCCGGCGACACACCCCACGAGCACGACGAGCAGGGCCGCGCGAGGGGCGCCGAGGCGCTCCTCCCCGCGTGCGACGGCGAGCAGGACGGTGCCCACGGCGCCGATCCCGACCCACACCGCATACGCCGTGCCTGCCGGTAGGGCCGTCATGGCCCACGCGAGGCCGAGCATGCTGAGGGTCAACGTGACCGCGAAGAGAGCAGTGGGGCGCGGGCGGCGGAAGCGGTCCGAGGCGGCCAGCGCGGTGGCCCAGAGGGCCTCCATGGCTCCGGACAGGACGAGGACGAGCCAGTGCACGGCAGTTCCGATCTGGCCGTCTTGTCGCGAGGCGGGTACGGCTCCCTCGTCCGCGGGCGCCCGTCGGAGGAGCCCACCCCGAGCGTACCCCGGCCCCGGGTCACCGGAAGGGCACGGTGCTGTGACGCCCCTTGACAGTGCCGCCGCGGGAGCGTTCGTCTGGAGACATGACCGAGGGCTGGGCGTTCACCGGCGGGCCACCGAGTTCGGGCAACGTGTCGCAGGTGTCGCTCGTGCAGGGCCGATCCTTCTGCGTGTCGGACTCCTCGGGCGACATCGGGGCCGGCTCGAGCCACGGGCTCGTCGTCAAGGACACCCGCTTCCTCGACCACTTCGAGCTGCGCATCGACGGCGAGTCGCTCGAGCCGCTGACGGTCCAGCCGCTCGGCCCGCACGCGGCGACGTTCGTGACCCGGCGCCGGCCGCGGCACGGCCTGGCCGACAGCACGCTGCTCGTCGTCCGGCGCCGCTACGTCGGCAGCGGCATGGTCGAGGACATCACGGTCGAGAACCTCAGCAGCGACGGCGTCACGGTGGCCCTGACCCTCACCGCGGACACGGACTTCGCCGGGCTCTTCGACGTCAAGGAGGGACACCTCGACCGGCAGCGCGTCGAGGACATTGTCTCGAGCATCGACGCCACGTCCCTGCGCCTCACGCTCCAGGGCGCCGACCCCCGCGGGGTGGAGATCACCGGCTCGGGGGGCCACACCGTGTTCCGCCATGGTCTCGTGTGGCGGCTGGGCCTCGCAGGCCGGGACACGGCCACCGTCACCGTCCGAGTGGTGCCGTGGTTCCGCGACGTGCCGTTGCCCACGCCCTACCACCCCGGCGTCGCGCGGCTCGAGAGCGCGCCGGCGAGGGAGCACCGACGCTGGCGCGAGCGCAGCCCCGTCGTCCGCTCTGCCGGGGCGCGCCTCGACGCCCTCGTGGGCAACAGCATCCACGACCTCGCCGGGTTGAGGATCGACGACCCCAACCACCCGCGGCGGGTGCTCCTCGCGGCCGGCGCCCCGTGGTTCATGACGCTCTTCGGCCGGGACTCGCTCCTGACGGCCTGGATGCTGCTCCCGCTCGACCCGCGCGTCGCCAGGGGCACGCTCGAGGCGCTCGCCGAGCACCAGGGCCGCGTCGTGGACCCCCGCACGGAGGAGGAGCCCGGCCGCATCCTGCACGAGGTGCGCTCGGGGCTCACCGAGGAGCCGGGCGCCGACGAGGACACCGTCTACTACGGGACGGCCGACGCGACACCCCTGTTCGTCATGCTCGCCGGCGAGCTGCACCGCTGGGGCACGTCCGGGGCCGAGCTGGCGGCTCTGCGGCGCCACGTCGACCGCGCGCTCAGCTGGATCGAGGACTACGGCGACGCAGACGGGGACGGGTTCGTCGAGTACGCGCGGGCCTCCGAGCGCGGCCTGGTCAACCAGGGCTGGAAGGACTCCTTCGACGGCATCACCTACGACTCCGGCGCGCTCGCGGGTGCACCGCTCGCGCTCGCCGAGGTGCAGGGGTACGCGTATGCCGCCTACCTGGCCGGAGCGCGCTTCGCCGAGGCCGCCCGTGACGACGAGCGGGCCCGCCACCTCCGCGAGCGCGCTGCGACCCTGCGCCAACGGTTCAACGAGCAGTTCTGGCTGCCGAAGCGCGGCCACTACGCGCTCGCGCTCGACGCCGACAAGCGACCCGTCGACGCCCTGGGCTCCAACATGGGCCACTGCCTCTGGACCGGCATCGTCGCGAAGGAGCACGCCCGCGACACCGCCGCGGCCCTGATGTCACCCGAGATGTTCAGCGGCTTCGGCGTGCGGACGCTCTCCTCGGCAGCCGGCGCCTACAACCCGATGAGCTACCACAACGGCTCCGTGTGGCCCCACGACAACGCGATCGTCGCCGCGGGGCTGCGGCGCTACGGATTCGTCTCGGAGGCCAACCGCATCGCCCTGGCGCTGCTGGATGCGGCGGACGGCTTCGACGGCCACCTGCCCGAGCTGTTCTGCGGCTTCGGCAGGGACGAGTTCGAGGTCCCGGTCCCCTACCCCACCTCGTGCTCTCCACAGGCCTGGGCGGCAGCGACGCCCATGCTGCTCTTGCGCTCGATGCTGGGGCTCGAGGTGGACGCGCCGTCCGGCACGGTGGGCCTCGACCCGCAGGTGCCCGAGGCGCTCCTGCCGCTCTCGGTCGAGCAGCTGCACGTCGGCGGCGAGCTGCTCGAAGTCCAGCTGGAGCGCGAGGCCTGGCGCGCAAGCGGGCTCTCCGGGGCGTTGCAGCTGCGGCCCGCCAGGAGCGAGCACCCACCGACGGAACGCCACCGCGAGCCGGTGCCCGCCGGGGCGCCCGAGGCGGCGCGGACGGCGAGGTTCTGAGGCCCTCGCCCGGCCTTGGGTGACCGACGTCTCGCCGGTCCGAACCGCGTTAGACCCGGGTTCGACCCCGACGCGCACCGGCCGCGGCGATACTGGAAGGGAGGGGCGCACCGAGGACGACGTGGCGGATGCGGCCTGGGGGTGAGCACACTGACGACGAAAGCCCTGTCCGGGGGCACACAGCATCTGGTGCAGCCTCGCTCGCTACGCATCGCCATGGTGGCTCCGCCGTACTACACGGTGCCACCGCACGCCTACGGGGGCACCGAGGCGATCGTCGCCGGGCTCGTCGACCGTCTGGTCTCGCGCGGGCACCACGTGACGCTCTTCGCCGCGGGCGCGCGTGGCACGTCCGCGCAGGAGTTCGTGCGCACGAGCGAGCACACCCAGACCGCCCGGCTCGGCGAGGCGATCCCGGAGGTCGTCAACGCCGCGCGGGTCTTCGGCATGCTCCGCTCCCGCCAGGTCGACCTCGTCCACGACCACACCATCGCCGGACCGCTCACGGCGCCGGGTCGGTTGCTACCCACGCTCGTGACCGTCCACGGCGCGACGGCCGAGCTCGCAGACGTCTACCGCCCCCTCGGCACCGCCGTCGGCCTCGTGGCGATCTCGCACGCCCAGCGCGCCAGCGAGCCGGGCCTCAACTGGGTCGCGACCGTCCCCAACGGCATCGACGTCCAGAGCTTTCCCTACCGCGACCGCAAGGACGACTACGTCCTCTTCCTCGGCCGGTTCCACCCGCAGAAGGCGCCGCACCTCGCCATCGAGGCCGCGCGCCGAGCGGGGGTGCGCATCATCCTCGCGGGCAAGCGGACCGAGCCGATCGAGAACGAGTACTACCGCACCCGGGTCGCGCCGCTGCTCGGGCGTGACGCGGTGGACATCGGCATCGCGGACGCCGTGCTGAAGCGGCGGCTGCTCGCCGGCGCGCGCTGCCTCGTCTTCCCGATCCGCTGGGAGGAGCCCTTCGGGCTGGTCATGGTCGAGGCCATGGCCTGCGGCACCCCGGTGGTGGCCCTGTCCAACGGCTCCGCGCCCGAGGTGGTCGCCCACGGTCGCACCGGCTTCGTCGTCGACCGTCCGGAGCAGCTGGCCCGGGCCATCGGCGACTGCGAGCAGATCGAGCCCTCGGACTGCCGCCGACGCGTCAGCGAGCGCTTCAGCCTCGATGCGATGGCGGCCTCCTACGAGCGCGTCTACCGCCGGGTGCTCGAGCACGGGCGCCGCCCGGGCGGTCAGCTGCCGCAAGCGCGTGCCCAGGGCTGAACACGGCACCCCCGTGTACGGCCGCCCGACCACGGCCGCCCCACCGCCGAGAACGGCAGAAGGGCCGGACGAGACGTCCGGCCCTTCTGATTCTGGTGGAGCTGAGGGGACTCGAACCCCTGACCCCCTGCATGCCATGCAGGTGCGCTACCAGCTGCGCCACAGCCCCTTGCGGGTGTCACCTCGTCGAAGCGACTGCGTAACCATAGCCGGTCTCTCGCCGAGAGCCCAAATCGGGGCGGCACTGTCACGTCAGACGTTCCACGGCCCCAGGTTCCAGCCGCTGATCCGCCACCGCACCCGCTCCGAGTAGCTCTTGCCGCTCTCGACGAGCTCGATCCAGTGGCAGTTGTCCAGGCCCCGGAACACGGCGTCGGACACGTCCTGGTCGAGCCCGACGAGGTCGGCCGCGGCCACCCGCGCCGAGACGCCGTGGGCCACGACGACGGCCGTCCGGCCGGGCTCCAGCTGCCCCGCGATGTCGCGCAGCGCCGCGCCCGCGCGCTCGGCCACCTGGGCCCGGCTCTCGCCGGTCACCCCGCGCGGCACGTCCTCACCACGGTCGAGGGCGGCGACGAGGTCGGGGTAGCGCTCGCGCACGTCGTCTGCGTGCAGCCCCTGCCACTCGCCCACGTGCACCTCGCGGAGCCGCTCGTCGAGCCTGACGTCGACACCGGTCAGCCGGGAGATCGCCTCGGCAGTCGTCGACGCACGCTGCAGGTCGCTCGAGACGATGAGCGCCGGTGCGTACGCAGCCAGGTGTGGGGCTGCGGCGGCCACCTGCTCGTGCCCGCGCGCCGACAGCTCGGTGTCCTTGTGTCCCTGCCACACCCGGGCGGCGTTGTCGACCGTCTGCGCGTGCCGGACGAGGACGATGCGACGTGGCCCCTCGGCGCCTGCCGTCCCCGGGGAGGTCACGCCTCGCGGACCTCGGCGCCGTCGACGTCCGGGCGTGCGGGAGCCGCGACCGCCGTCAGGTCGATCTCCGGGCAGTCCTTCCAGAGCCGCTCGAGCGCGTAGTACTCGCGCTCCTCCTCGTGCTGCACGTGCACGATGATGTCGCCGAAGTCGATGAGCACCCAGCGGCCCTCGCGCTCACCCTCGCGGCGCACGGGCTTGCTGCCCTGCTCGCGCAGCCGGTCCTCGACCTCGTCGACGATGGCGCCGACCTGCCGCTCGGAGGGGGCCGAGGCGATGACGAAGACGTCGGTGAGCGGCATCTGGTCGCTCACGTCGATGGCGAGCACCTTCTCGGCGAGCTTCTCCTCCGCCGCGACGGCGGCCACCTTGGCGAGCTGGATCGAATGGTCTGCTGCGGTCACGAATCTCCTTAGGACGAGAGGGTGCGGGCGTCTGCGCCGCGCACCTCTCCCGACGACTGCACACGGACGGGACCACCCTGCGGTCCCGAGTAGAGGTGGTACTTGTTGATGTACTGCACGACGCCGTCGGGCACGAGGTACCAGACCGGCTCGCCGCCGGCGACGCGGGCGCGGCAGTCGGTGGAGCTGATCGCCATGGCGGGCACCTCCTGCAGCGTGACGCGGTCCTCCGGCAGGCCCTTGTCGGACAGCTCGTGGCCGGGGCGGGTGACGCCGACGAAGTGAGCGAGCTGGAAGAGGTGCTCGACGTCCTTCCAGGACAGGATCTCCGCGAGCGCGTCGGCGCCGGTGATGAAGAAGAGCTCGTCGTCGGGCCGTTCGGCCCTGATGTCGCGCAGCGTGTCGATGGTGAACGTCGGCCCGGGCCGCTCGATGTCGACCCGGCTGACGGTGAAGCGCGGGTTGGAGGCCGTCGCGATGACGGTCATGAGGTAGCGGTCCTCGGCGGCGGAGACGTGGCGGTCCGCCTTCTGCCACGGCTGTCCCGTGGGGACGAAGACGACCTCGTCGAGCCCGAAGCGTGCCTGCACCTCGCTGGCGGCCACGAGGTGGCCGTGGTGGATCGGGTCGAACGTCCCACCCATGACGCCGAGGCGCATGGTCAGCGGTGCGCCCCGCCGGTCCCGCTCGTGCCCTCGTGCGTGACCTCCTGCGAGCCCGCGGCGGGCCGGGACGGGCGCGGCGCCTGCACCTTGTACGCGGTGTTGCGGAAGCTCCACGTGACGGCGAGCGCCACGAGGAAGAGCGCGAAGGTGATGAAGAAGTAGGCGATCACCGGCATGGGAAGCTCGCGAGCGGCTTCCTCCCCCTGGGTGATGAGCGAGACGGCGCGATCAGACATGCGGTCAGCCTAGCGCGCACGGGGGCCGACACACGCAGCGCGTGCCCGCAGGCTGCCGTGCCGCATGCCGTCGGGCTGACCAGCGCGCCTCGAGGTCGTATGCCGTATGCCGTCAGGTGCGGTCCCGCGCCTCGGCCCAGCGCGTGCCGGCGTCCACTGCTCCGGGCTCGGCTCCCCCACCCGCGCACCCTACCGACCCGGGCACAGCCACGCCCCAGCGACGCGACAGCCGCGGCCCATGGGCGGCCGTAGGCTAGGACGCATGGTGCCTGAGCTGTCCGTGGTGATCCCGATGTACAACGAGGAGGAGGTGCTGCCGCTGCTCGTCCAGCGTCTGCGTCCGCTCCTCGACGGCATGGGCACCACCTACGAGGTCGTCGCGGTCGACGACGGCAGCAAGGACCTGACGGCGGCGCTCCTGCAGCGCTACCACCGCGAGTGGGCGCAGCTGCGCGTCGTGCGCCTGCGCGCCAACGCCGGGCACCAGGCCGCGATCTCCGCGGGCCTGGCCAGCGCCCTGGGCGACTACGTCGTGACACTCGACGCCGACCTGCAGGACCCGCCGGAGATCATCCCGCAGATGCTCGCGGCAGCCCGCACCGACGGCGTCGATGTCGTCTACGGGGTGCGCAACGACCGCTCCACCGACACGTGGTTCAAGCGCGTGTCGGCGCAGGCGTTCTACCGCCTCATCGGCCTGATGTCCCAGACGTCGGCGCACGCCGACGCCGGCGACTACCGCCTGATGTCACGCGCGACGGTCGATGCGGTCAACAGCCTCCCCGAGCACAACCGGGTGCTGCGCTTCATCGTCCCGGCGCTCAACTTCCCGTCGGACACGGTCGAGTACAAGCGGGAGCAGCGCGCGGCCGGTGACTCGAAGTACCCGCTGATGAAGATGGTCAAGCTCTCGCTCGACTCGCTGACCGGCTTCTCCACCGCTCCCCTGCGCCTCGCGACCTTCGCGGGCTTCGGCGGCGCGGTGGTCGCGGTCCTGCTCGTGCTCTACACGCTGATCGCGCGGTCGGCTGGCCACACCGTCGCCGGCTGGACCTCGACGGTGGCCATCGTGGCCGGGGTGGGCGCGGTGCAGCTGGTCTGCGTCGGCATCCTCGGCGAGTACATCGGCCGGATGTACGGACAGATGCAGGGCCGTCCCGCCTACTTCATCGCCTACGACTCGATGACGGCCGACGCGGGCGACCGCGGTCCCACCGACACGCCGCTGCCGGCCCACCCGCACACCGAGTCGCTCCGCACCGACGCGCTCGGCGGGTTCGACGAGCTCGGGGGGATCGACGGCGCGACCGTGCAGCCGCAGACCGCGCACCTGGGCGAGCCGGAGTCGAGTCAGCTGCGCGGCTGAGCCCGCACCAGCAGGCTGACGCCCGGCAGGTCTCCGAGCGGCAGGTAGCGCTCGGCGGTGATGATCGTCCGCAGGCCCAGGTTGACCAGGGGGTGCAGGCCGTCGAGGTCGGACCCCGACGTGCTGCGTCGGCGCAGGGCCACGAGCGGGCGCAGCAGGACGTTCCACGACCGCACGTCGGTGACCGCGAAACCGCCTCGCTGCAGCAGCTCGAGCAGGCCGTCGCGCGTGTAGCGCCGCACGTGGTCGACCGCCTCGTCGTGGCCGGACCACAGGCGCGGGTCGGCCGGGACGGCCACGAGGTAGGTGCCGGTCGGCTTGAGGACGCGGTGCACCTCCGCCACCGCGGCGTCGTCATCGCGCAGGTGCTCGAGCAGGTCGAAGGCGACGACGAGGTCGAGCGAGGCGTCCGCGAGCGGCAGGCGCGTCGCGTCGGCGCGCACCGTGGCCAGTCCCCGTGTGCGCGCGACCTCTGCACCCTCGGCGCCGTACTCGAGGGCGACGGCGTCCCAGCCGTGCTCACGCAGGACGCGGGTGTTGCCGCCTCCGGCCGCACCGATGTCGAGGGCGAGACCCGGCGTCAGTCCCGTGATGGCCTTGGCCAGCAGGTGACGCCGCTCGCGATACCACCAGTGGTCGTCCTCCAGCTCTGCGAGCTTGCGGACCTCGGTGCCTTCCATGCTGCGTCATCTTGCCACCCGTCCGACGCCGGGCCGTGCCGGGTCTCAGCGGGTGTGTCCGTCGCCCTCCACGACCCACTTGGTCGTCGTCAGCTCGGGCAGCGCCATCGGTCCGCGGGCGTGCAGCTTCTGGGTCGAGATGCCGATCTCGGCGCCGAAGCCGAACTCGCCGCCGTCGGTGAAGCGGGTGCTCGCGTTCACCATGACGGCGGCCGCATCGACCTCGGCGGTGAAGCGCCGAGCGGCTGCGCGGTCCTCCGTGACGATGGCCTCGGTGTGCCCGGTGCCGTAGCGCCGGATGCGGTCCATGGCCTCGTCGAGGTCGTCCACGACGGCCACGCTCATCTCCAGCCCGTGCCACT
Organism: Terrabacter sp. NPDC080008; assembly: GCF_040702505.1. Classification (NCBI taxonomy): domain Bacteria; kingdom Bacillati; phylum Actinomycetota; class Actinomycetes; order Micrococcales; family Intrasporangiaceae; genus Terrabacter; species Terrabacter sp. NPDC080008. Next base: position 230,017 of record NZ_JBFBLC010000006.1, on the reverse strand, counting down.
CGGTGCCGAAGTCGTCCTCGTTCGCGAGGTCGTATGCCGCCCCGGCCGCCTCGGCGTACTCGGTGACCTCGGGTGCCACGTGCAGCCGCACGCCGGCGCCGGCCAGGTCGGTCAGCACCTTCGGCAGGAAGTCGGGGGCGACGTCGCGGTGGACGAGGAGCGACTCGGCGGCGTTGCACACGCTGGGCCGCTGGGTCTTGGCGTTGAGGGTGATCGCCTGCGCCTTGGAGAGGTCGGCGGCCCTGTCGACGTAGACGTGGCACACGCCCACGCCGGTCTCGATGACCGGCACCGTGGACTCGCGCACGACCGTCTGGATGAGGTCGGCGCCGCCGCGCGGGATGACGAGGTCGACGAGGCCGCGCGCCGTCATCAGGGCCCGGGCGGCATCGCGGCCACCCTCCTCGAGCAGCGTGATCGCGTCGACGGGCAGCCCCTGGGCCGCCAGCGAGTCGCGCAGGGCGGTGACGAGGGCGTGGTTGCTGCTGGCGGCGGCAGAGCCGCCCCGCAGCAGCACCGCGTTGCCCGACTTCAAGGCCAGTCCCGCAGCGTCGACCGTCACGTTGGGGCGCGCCTCGTAGATCATCCCGATGACGCCCATCGGCACCCGCACCTGCCGGATCTGCAGCCCGTTCGGGAGCGTCGAGCCGCGCACCACCTCACCGACCGGGTCGGGCAGCGCCGCGACATCACGCAGCGCCTGGGCCACGGCGGCCACCCGAGCCTCGTCGAGGCGCAGCCGGTCCTGCAGGCTCTCGTTCATCCCCGCGGCGCGCCCCCGCTCGAGGTCCTCCGCGTTGGCCCGGACCACCGACGCCGCGGCCGCCTCGACGGCGTCGGCGAGCTGGAGCAGGGCCGCGTCCTTCTCGGCACGGGTCATCAGGGCGAGCCGTCGGGCCGCGACCCGGGCCTGCCGGGCCAGTCCCGTCACCTGCTCGACGACGGCAGGGTCGATCGTGCGTTCCATGCTCCCAGCGTAGGTCCGTGCGGCGACGTCGGCGTCGCGCCTTCCGCCCCGTGGGACCCGTGGCGCCGTGCCGTCAGGAGAAGACGCTGCTGTACGCGTTGAGCGCCGGCTGCCCGCCGAGGTGGGCGTAGAGGACGGTGGAGTCCGCCGGGATCTCCCCCGTGGAGACGAGCTCGACCAGCCCGGCCATGGACTTCCCCTCGTAGACGGGGTCGATGATCATGCCCTCGAGGCTGCCCGAGAGCCGGATGGCGTCGACCGTCGACTCGACCGGCACCCCGTAGAGGTCACCGGCCCACCCCTCGAGGACCGTCACCTCGTCGTCGCGGAGGTCGCGTCCGAGGCCGATGAGGGAAGCCGTGTTCCCTGCGATTCGTGCCACTTGGTTCCGGGTCTTCTCGATCGTCGCGGAGGCGTCGATGCCGATCACCCGGCGCGGACGGCCGCCGGCGTCCTCGAGGGCGGCGAAGCCGGCGATCATGCCGGCGTGCGTCGACCCGGTCACGGTGCACACGACGATGGTGTCGAAGAAGACGCCGAGCGCCTCCTCCTGCTCGGCGACCTCGTAGGCCCAGTTGGCGAAGCCGAGTCCCCCGAGACGGTGCTCCGACGCGCCCGCCGGGATGGCGTACGGGCGCGCGCCGGAGGCCTCCACCTCGGCGATCGCCTCCTCCCACGACGGCCGGATGCCGATGTCGAAGCCGTGGGGGTCGAGGCGCACGTCGGCACCCATGATCCGCGACAGCAGGATGTTGCCCACCCGGTCGTTGACCGGGTCGTCCCAGTCGACCCAGCGCTCCTGGACGAGCCGGCACTTCAGGCCCAGCCTGGCTGCGACGGCGGCCACCTGACGCGTGTGGTTGCTCTGGTAGCCGCCGATCGAGACGAGCGTGTCAGCGCCGCTGGCGAGCACGTCCGGGACGATGTACTCGAGCTTGCGGGTCTTGTTGCCGCCGAAGGCCAGCCCGCTGTTGACGTCCTCGCGCTTGGCCCACACTGCTGCACCTCCGAGGTGCTCGGTGAGCCGGTCCAGGCGGTGCACGGGGCTCGGTCCGAAGGTCAGGGGGTAGCGCTCGAAGTCGTGGATCGACATGGGGATGGCTCTCCTTGCGGTGGTGGCGGCTCGGGGTGGGGCGGGTCGAGAGGAACAGAGGTCAGGAGGTCTCGGACTCGAGGGTCTCGATGAGGGGCCGGAGGGTCTCCCACGTCTCGTGGGCGGCCGCTGCGGCTGCGGCGGTGTCGCCGGCCGCGCAGAGCGTGATGATCCGCTCGTGCAGGGATACGGACGCGCGGCCCGACAAGGAGGCGAACCGGAGTCGCTCGAGTCGGCGCAGCACCGGCGTGAACTGGTCGAGGACGCTCTCGATCGCGGCGTTGGCGGCCGCCCGGACGGCGACGGCGTGGAACGCGTCGTCGGCCGCGACCGCCCCCTCGGAGTCACCCCGGCGCATCGCGTCGGCGAACCGCTCGTTGGCCGCCCGCATGGCGTCGAGGTCGGCGGGCCCGAGCTGCGGTACCGCCTGCTCGACCGCCAAGCGGTGCATCGACGCGACGACGGCCTGCGCGTCACGGATCGCTCGGGCGTCGAGGCTCGAGACGGTGGTCGAGCGACCGGGAGCTGCGTGCACCAGGCCCGCCTGCGCCAGTCGCAGCAGCGCCTCGCGCACGGGAGTGCGGCTCACGCCGAGCCACGCGGCGAGGTCCTGGTCCCTCAGCCGCTCCCCCGGCGTCAGGGTGCCGTCGACGATGGCGTCCCGCAACCGCCGGTGGACGTCGTCCCGCAGCAGGGGGCGTGGCGGGAACGCCTCGCGCGGAATCGGCATGCAATATATTGCACATCGCGAGCCCATGACTGTCAACCGTGCGCCCCCGCCGCCGGCGCCGGCCGGTGCTCCCGATCGAGCGGCGTGGACGCGTCTGCGGCCACCATCCGGCCTCACTACAGTCTCGGGTGTGTCGTCCGAATCGGTGATCCGCAGCGCCCGGCGCCTCGTCGTCAAGGTGGGCTCCAGCTCGCTCACCGGGGTCGACGGGGGCATCGACCTCGCCCGTCTCATGGCGTTGGCCAACGCGCTGGCGCGCAAGCACCTCGACGGCACCGAGATCGTGCTCGTCAGCTCGGGGGCGATCGCGGCCGGGCTGCACCCACTCGAGCTGCCGTCACGACCTCGCGACCTCGCCACTCAGCAGGCCGCTGCCTCGGTCGGGCAGGGGGCGCTGCTCGCGGCCTACACCCACGCGTTCGGGCTGCACAAGATCACGGTCGGCCAGGTGCTGCTGACGGCCGACGACGTGACCCGCCGCACCCACTACGCCAACGCTCGCCGCACCCTCGAACGGCTCCTCGACCTCGGCGTCCTGCCCATCGTCAACGAGAACGACACCGTGGCGACGAGCGAGATCCGCTTCGGCGACAACGACCGCTTGGCCGCCCTCGTCGCCCACCTCGTCGACGCGGACGCGCTCGTGCTGCTCTCGGACGTCGACGCGCTCTACGACGCGCCGCCGAACCGGCCCGGGGCACGCCGCATACCCATCGTGCGCGGCCCGAAGGACCTGGTCGACGTGGAGGTGGGCGGCAGCGGCTCGAAGGTCGGCACCGGTGGCATGGCCACGAAGGTGGAAGCCGCCCGCATCGCCACCGCCGCCGGCGTGGTGACCGTCGTGACGGCCGCCGACCGCGTCATCCAGGTGCTCGCCGGCGAGGACGTCGGGACCACGTTCCTGCCCGTCGGCGTCCGTGGCCGCTCGCGGCGTCTCTGGCTCGAGCACGCCACCACCGCGCGCGGGCGGCTCATCGTCGACGAGGGCGCCGTGTCCGCCCTCGTGCACCGGCAGAAGTCGCTGCTCCCGGCCGGCATCACGGCCGTCGAGGGCAGCTTCCACGACGGTGACCCCGTCGACGTGTGCGGTCCCGACGGCACCCCCGTCGCCCGGGGTCTCGTCAACTACAGCGCGTCCGAGCTGCCGGCGCTGCTCGGGCGCTCCACCCGGGAGCTCGCCCGCGACCTCGGCCCGGAGTACGAGCGCGAGGTCATCCACCGCGACGACCTCGTCCTGCTCTGAGCCGCCGGCCCGGGCAGGCCGGTCGAGCAGCTCAGAGCCCGCCGGACAGGTAGCGGCCCGCGCGGGCACCTGCGCACTCCCACGTGTGGGGCGACACGAGAAAGGTTGCCCCCGCGCGAGCCGCACCCTCCCGACACGTCGAGTGGGTCGATCGGTCCGTCAGGCGTCGTCCTCGTCGGCGGCGACGTGCCACAGCCCCGACCGGCGCTCTGCCTCGAGCTCGTCCTGCGTGGCGGCCCGCGCGGCATACCGGTCGCGCTGGGCCTCGCGCTTCTCGTCGCGGGTCGGTCGGGACGACTCGGACAGTCGCAGGTCGGTGCCGCGGGAGCCGAGCAGCTCGGCCCCGGCCTGCAGAGTCGGCTCCCAGTCGAAGACCACGGCGTCCTCGGTGGCTCCGATGACGACGGTGTCGCCCGCGACGGCGCCCACCTTGAACAGCTCCTCCTCGACGCCGAGGCGGCCCAGGCGGTCGGCGAGGTAGCCGACGGCCTCGTCGTTGCTGAAGTCGGTCTGGCGCACCCAGCGGACGGGCCGGTCACCGGTGACGCGGTAGAAGACGCCGTCCGGGCCCTCCTCACGCGTGACCGTGAACCCCTTGTCGTCGACCGAACGCGGCCGGAGCACCACGCGCTTGGGCATCGCGGCCTCGGCCTCGATCTCCTTGCGCGCCTCCTCCACGTGCCGCGCCATCGCGAAGGTCAGCTCGCGCAGGCCCTGGTGGGCGACGGCCGAGACGATGAAGACCTCCAGGCCGCGCGCCTCGAGGTCGGGCTTGACCATCTCGGCGAGCTCGCGCGCCTCGGGGACGTCCGCCTTGTTGAGCACGACGATGCGGGTGCGCTCGGCGAGCGGCCGGCCACCGAGGTCGGCGTCGGGGACGTAGAGGGACAGCTCGTTCTCGATGACGTCGAGGTCGGTCATCGGGTCGCGGCCGGGCTCGAGCGTCGCGCAGTCGATGACGTGGACGAGCACCGAGCAGCGCTCGACGTGGCGCAGGAACTCCAGGCCCAGGCCGCGTCCCTCGTGGGCACCCGGGATGAGGCCGGGCACGTCTGCGATCGTGAAGCGGCTCGTTCCGGCCGTCACGACGCCGAGGTTGGGCACCAGGGTGGTGAAGGGGTAGTCGGCGATCTTCGGCTTCGCGGCCGAGAGCACCGACACGAGCGAGGACTTGCCGGCGCTCGGGAAGCCGATCAGGGCGACGTCGGCGAGCGACTTGAGCTCGAGCACGACCTCGACGTCCTCACCGGGCTCGCCGAGCAGGGCGAAGCCGGGAGCCTTGCGCCGCGCGCTCGAGAGGGCCTTGTTGCCCAGCCCTCCGCGGCCGCCGGCCGCGATCACGTGCTCGGTGCCCATCGCGACGAGGTCGACGATGATCTGCCCGGAGCGGTCCTTGACGACCGTCCCCTGCGGCACGGGGAGCACGAGGTCGTCGCCGTCGGCACCGTTGCGCTCGTCACCGGCGCCCGGCGCGCCGTTGCCGGCCTTGCGGTGCGGGTGGCGGTGGTAGTCGAGCAGCGTGGTCGCCGACGGGTCGACGCGCAGGATGACCGAGCCGCCCCGGCCGCCGTTGCCACCGTCGGGGCCGCCGAGTGGCTTGAACTTCTCACGCTTGACGGAGGCCACGCCGTGGCCCCCCGCTCCTGCGCTGAGGTGCAGCACCACGCGGTCGACGAAGGTCACTGCCATGGGGGGTCACTCTTCCAGATCAGGGGGGCGGGCGGCATACGGAGGCTGGAGCCGGGGAGGTGGCACTCGCGAGCTTGCGAGGGACTGCCACATAATTCCGGAATGCGGCGTGGCCGGGGAAAGGCGGAAGGGCGGGCCGCTCGGGCCCGCCCTTCCAGAGAATGCTCAGTGCGTGATCCGAGGATCACTCAGCGGCGGCCGTCTCCGGCTGCTCGATGTTGACCGTCTTGCGGCCGCGCTTGGTGCCGAACTTCACGGCGCCGGCGACGAGGGCGAACAGCGTGTCGTCGCCACCGCGACCCACGCCCTCACCCGGGTGGAAGTGCGTGCCGCGCTGACGGACGAGGATCTCGCCCGCGTTGACCTTCTGGCCACCGAAACGCTTGACGCCGAGGAACTGTGCGTTCGAGTCGCGACCGTTGCGGGTCGAGGACGCACCCTTCTTGTGTGCCATGTCAGTTACTCCTTGAGGACGTTCTGTGCCGAGCCGTCAGGCGTCGATCACGCGGTGATGTCAGTGATCTTGACCTGGGTCAGCGGCTGACGGTGGCCCTGACGCTTGCGGTAGCCGGTCTTGTTCTTGTACTTCATGATCGTGATCTTGGGGCCCTTGGCGGCCTTGACGACCTCGGCCTTCACCGACACCTTGGACAGCTTGTCGGCGTCGGACGTGACCGTGGTCCCGTCCACGAGGAGCAGCGGCGTGAGCTCGATGGCATCGCCGGGCTGACCCGTCACCTTGTCGACGAGCAGGACATCGCCCACCGACACCTTCTCCTGGCGACCGCCAGCGCGAACAATCGCGTACACAGTGAAACTCACTTTCATCAGGGTTGGTCGCGCCGCTTTCGGCACCGGCCCGTCAACACGGGCCCGGTGGGCGCACCAAGGAGCAAGATTACCGGCTCGGAGCTGCCAGCTCCAAACCGAGTCACACGTCCTGCGGGCTGGTCCCGTCGGCACCGGAGTCGGTGTGGGCACGCGGCGGTCCGGCGGGGGCCACGACGCGTCCTCGACGACGACGGCCGCGGGGCGCGGACTGGACCTCCAGTTGCGCCTCGACCGGGGCGCCGCCGGTGCTCTCGACGGTCACCTCGGTGCGCTCGGGCGTGGCCGGCGCCGCGTCGTCCGACTCGAGCTCGACGTGCGCGCCACCCTGGGTGGCCTGCCCGTCACCGGGGTCGGTGGCGTGGGCGTCGTCGCCCGACCACGGGCCGGTGTCCTCGGGGAAGGAGCGCGGGGAGCTCCCGCTCGCCTGCTCCTCGGAGGAGCCATCGCCCGCGGCCTTGGCCTGCACCTCGGCGACCGCCTCGGCTGCAGCCTCCCCGGCCGGCTGGCCGGAGGCGCTCTTCAGGGCCGCGGCGTGGGCCGCTGCCGCGATCTGGGCCGCGGTGGGACCGCCCTTGGGTTCGCTCGCCTGAGCTGCCTGAGCTGCCTGGCCACCACCGCCGGCGTTGTTGCCGTTGCCGTTCCCGCCCTGGCCGCGCCCCCGACGGCGGCTGCCACCGCTCTCCGGCTGGCCGGCCTCCTGCGGGTGGGCGCCCTTGTCGACGGGGTCGGTGTGGATGATGAAGCCGCGCCCGTTGCAGTGCTCGCACGTCTCGGAGAAGACCTCGATGAGGCCCGACCCGACGCGCTTGCGCGTCATCTGCACGAGACCGAGCGAGGTCACCTCGGCGACCTGGTGCTTGGTGCGGTCGCGGCCGAGGCACTCGAGCAGGCGGCGCACGACGAGCTCGCGGTTGCTCTCGAGCACCATGTCGATGAAGTCGATCACGATGATGCCGCCGATGTCGCGCAGCCGCAGCTGGCGCACGATCTCCTCGGCCGCCTCGATGTTGTTCTTGGTGACCGTCTCCTCGAGGTTGCCGCCCGAGCCGACGAACTTGCCGGTGTTGACGTCGACGACCGTCATCGCCTCGGTGCGGTCGATGACGAGCGAGCCACCGCTGGGCAGCCAGACCTTCCGGTCCATCGCCTTGGACAGCTGCTCGTCGACGCGGTGGTGCGTGAAGAGGTCCTCGTCGGAGGTCCACTTGGTGACGCGGTCGGCGAGGTCGGGGGCCACGGACGAGATGTAGGGGTGGATCTCGTTCCACGCCTGCTCGCCGGCCACGACGAGCTGCTTGAAGTCCTCGTTGAAGACGTCGCGGATGACCCGGACCGTCAGGTCCGGCTCGCCGTGCAGCAGCATCGGCGCCTGGCCGCCGCTCGCCGAGCCCGAGCCGCCGTTCTTCTTCTTGCCCTTGCTCTTGCCGGCACGAGGCGACGAGGCCGCCTCGGCCTTGGCCTGGATGTCCTCCCACGTACGCGTGAGGCGCTCGACGTCGGCGCGCAGCTCCTCCTCGCTGGCCCCCTCCGCCGCCGTGCGCACGATGACGCCGGCGCTGTCCGGCACGACCTCGCGCAGGATCTTCTTGAGGCGGGCGCGCTCTGTGTCGGGCAGCTTGCGGCTGATCCCGGTCATCGAGCTGTTGGGCACGTACACGAGGTAGCGGCCCGGCAGCGAGATCTGCGAGGTCAGGCGGGCACCCTTGTGGCCGATGGGGTCCTTCGTCACCTGCACGAGCACCGTCTGGCCCGAGCTGAGCGCGTGCTCGATGCGCTTGGGCTGGTTGGCCTCGAGGCCCGCCGCGTCCCAGTTGACCTCGCCGGCGTACAGCACGGCGTTGCGGCCCTTGCCGATGTCGACGAACGCCGCCTCCATGGAGGGCAGGACGTTCTGGACCCGGCCGAGGTAGATGTTGCCGGCCATCGAGACGGTGGTGGCCTGGTCGATGTAGTGCTCGACGAGGACACCGTCCTCGAGCACGCCCATCTGGGTGCGGCCGTCCTTGTTGCGCACGACCATGACGCGGTCGACGGCCTCGCGCCGGGCGAGGAACTCCGCCTCGGTGATGATGGTGCGACGGCGCCCGGCCTCACGGCCCTCGCGGCGGCGCTGCTTCTTGGCCTCGAGGCGGGTCGAGCCCTTCACGGCGACCGGCTCGTCGTTCTGGGCGCGCGGCTGGCGCACCCGGACCGACACGTTCGGCGACTCGTCGGCGGTCTCCGTCGCCGAGCCTGCACGACGGCGGCGACGGCGGCGGCGGCTCGAGCCGCTGCCGTCGTCGGACTCGGTGTCGGAGTCCGCGTCGGTGTCGACCTCCGCGTCACGCTCGGCGTCATGGTCGGCGTCACGCTCGGCACCGCCGGAACGGCGGGTGTCGGACTGCCTGGTCTCACGGGCCTCGCCGGAGTCGGAGCCCTGCTCCTGCAGCTCCTCGTCGTCGTTGCCGCGTCCGCGCCGGCCCTTGCCGCCGCGACGCCGGCGTGAGCGGCGCGGGCCGCTCTCCTCGTCGAAGTCGTCGTTGCCCTGGTCGGAGCGGTTGTCGCCCTCGCTCGGCTCCTCGTCGAGGCGCGGGCGCTCCTCGACCGGCGCCGCGGCCTGCTCGGCCGGCTCGTCAGCAAGGTTGTCGGCGGGGTTCTCGGCGGGCGCCGGGGCGCCGCGACGGCGGCGGGACGGGACGGCCTTGGAGGCGTCGGGAGCCTGGAAGAGGACGCTGAAGCTCGGCACGACGGCACGCGGCTCGTCGGCGGCCTCGGCCGTCTCGTCGGTCTCGTCGGCCTCGGGCTCCGGCAGTGCATCGGGGTCCACGACGGCGGAGGGCTGGGCTGCGGCTGTCCCGTCAGGGGCTGCGGCGCCCTCGTCACCGGTCGGGCTCTCGCCGGAACGGACATCGGCCACGAGCTCCTCGACGGCGGCGGTAGCCCGGTCGGCCTTCGCGCGTGAGCCGCGCTTGGTGGCCCGGCGCGAGCTCGTCGCGCCCTCCGTCGCGCCCTCAGTCGCGCCCTCTGCATCGCTCGCGGCGGCACCCTCGGGCGCCGTCTCGACCGGCTCGGCCTTCTTGCGGGCGGCGCGCTTGCGTGCCGGCCGCTTGGGTTCGGGCGCAGCCTCGGCGCTCTGCTCGCCGGACTGGTCGGTGGCGTGCCCCATCACGCTGTCGGTGCCCGGCGCCTCGGGCGCGGCGTCGGAGGCCTCCGACGGGGCGTCGTTCGCCGGCGCCGGCGCAGACGCCTTCTTCGTCACCCGCCGGCTCGCTCGCCGGCGCGGTGCCGGCGCGGCGCCGTCATCGGGTGCCTGGGTGCCCTGCTCGCCGGAGAACAGTGTGGCTTCGTCGCCGGAGGTGGTGTCGTTGGATGCCATCAGGCAACCTCCCGTCAGGTGCGGTGCGACCCACACGCGGCCGGGGCCGTCGACACCGCACGAGTGCGGTTGGAGTCGTCGCGCCGCGTGTGCGACGGGACGGAAGTCGTCTCGCTACACCCGAAGCCGGTTCGCGCTGGGCGCGGCCCCGTCCTCGGATGCCGTCGGCACCCTGGTCGGCAACCGGTTCGTCGTCATGACCTGGCAGGCCATTCCAGCGGGTCGGTCACCCTCGCGGTTGCGGTGTCGAGCGGTCCCTGCGCCAGTCGCGTCACCAGTGGGGGGCGCGGAGGCTGCAGGTCGGCGATCTCACGCAGCGCGGTCAGAATGTCGTCGGGGCGTACAGCAGGTGTGGTGTGCCGTACGACCATGCGCAGTATCGCACAGTCCGGCGCCACTCCGGCGGACGCGTCCACGCCCGGGACGGCCTCGCCGGGCTCCAGCACGCGGGCCGACACGATGCAGCCACGCACGTCGAAGGTGCGCGGGCCGCTCTTGGTCAGGCGTGTCACCTCGGCCGTGTCGCGCTCCAGGAGACGCCCGACTGCCGAGGCCACGACCTCCCGGGACATGCCCGCGAACTCGAGGACCCAGTCGCTCGCCTCGAGCCGGTCCGCGAGGGCACCGGGCGCCGCCTCCACGACCTGGAGGATGTCGATGCCCTCCGGCAGCGCCTCGTCCAGGGCCGCCCGGACCGACTCCGGCTCGACGCGCTGCGTCACCGAGATCTCGAAGTACTCCGCCTCACTGGCCGTCCCCGTCGCCGCCGCGTTGGCGTAGCTGATCTTGGGGTGCGGGTGGAAGCCGGCCGAGAAGGCCATCGGGACGTCCGCACGGCGCAGGGCCCGCTCGAGAGCCCGCTGGAAGTCGCGGCTCGAGGTGAACCGCAGCCGTCCCCGCTTCGTGTAGCGGATGCGGAGCTTCTGGACGGCGGGATCCGGGGCGGGCCCCTCCGGGACGCGCTGACGTGCCTGACGAGCCATGCCGGAAGGGTAGCCGCTGGCTCGCGGGGGCCCTACCGGGGACCGGGCGGCACCGGGCCGCCGGGCCGTACTCCTCGGCCACGCTCCTCGTCGGCGCGCCGCTGCCGCTCGGCCGCCTCCGCCTCGTCGAGGCGAGTGGCTTCCGCCAGCGTCGGCGCCGTGCCGCCCAGGCTGGCCGGCAGGTACTTCAGGTCGGGTCCGGTCAACGGCTCGTATGCCGCCCGAGCGACGTCGAGCAGGTCGGCCATGACCGCCTTGTACTGCTCCGTCACCGCGACCGGGTCCGCGTCGGCAGCCACGGGAATGGGCTCGCCCACGTGGATGATGATCGGCACGTTCGTCCGGCCGAGGTGGCGCGGATGCCCCTTGGTCCACACCCGCTGGGAGCCCCAGATGACGACGGGCAGGATCGGCACGCCCGCCTCGACCGCCATGCGCGCCGCGCCGGTCTTGAACTCCTTGAGCTCGAAGGAGCGCGAGATCGTCGCCTCGGGGAAGACCCCGACGATCTGCCCTGCACGCAGTGCGTCGACGGCGGCGGCATACGACGCGGCGCCCGCGGTGCGGTCGACCGGGATGTGGTGCATGCCGCGCATGAGCGGGCCGCTGACGGGGTGGGAGAAGACGCCGTCCTTGGCCATGAACCGGACGAGCCGGCCCGAGCGCTGGGCCGCCAGCCCCGCATACGCGAAGTCCATGTAGCCGGTGTGGTTGACCGTCATCACCGCTCCTCCGGCGCGCGGCACGTTCTCGTCCCCGGCGATGGTGAACTTCAGGCCCTGCATCGCGAACACCGCGCGGGCGAATCCGATGACGGACGAGTAGACGGGCTCCATGGGGACACTCTGCCGTGCGTCGCCGGGCTTCGGCACATCGATGCGGCAACCGCCCTGCCGTATGCCGCCCCGCCCCGTCACGTCGCCGCTCCCCGGCAGCCGGCGACACGGCATACGCCCCCTTTCGGCACGTCGCGTGCGCCGGTGAAAGCCGGTCGAGGGCACCCAGCGACGCATGGAAGGATTGGCGCATGACTGACGCACCTGACACCACGACCTCGCGGATCCCCGAGCGGCCCACGCTCGACGGCCTCGAGGAGAAGTGGATGCAGGTATGGGCCGACCAGGGCACCTACGCCTTCGACCGCGAGCGGGCCCTGACGCTCCCCCGTGAGCAGATCTTCGCCATCGACACGCCGCCGCCGACCGCGAGCGGGAGCCTTCACGTCGGGCACGTCTTCAGCTACACGCACACCGACTGCATGGCCCGCTACAAGCGGATGCAGGGTCTCGAGGTCTTCTACCCCATCGGCTGGGACGACAACGGCCTGCCCACCGAGCGCCGCGTGCAGAACTACTACGGCGTGCGCGGCGACGCGAGCCTGCCCTACGAAGCGGGCTTCACGCCGCCGTTCGAGGAGGGCGTGGACGCCAAGGGCAAGGCGATCAAGGCCGCCGACCAGCGCCCGATCAGCCGCAGGAACTTCATCGAGCTGTGCGACGTGCTCACGGTCAAGGACGAGGTGACCTTCGAGTCGCTCTTCCGCCGACTGGGCTTCAGCCTCGACTGGAACATCTCCTACCGGACCATCGACGCGCGCTCGCGCGCCGTGGCGCAGCAGGCGTTCCTGCACAACCTCGAGCGCGGCGAGGCCTACCAGAGCGAGGCGCCGGGCCTGTGGGACGTCACGTTCCAGACGGCCGTCGCGCAGGCCGAGCTCGAGGCACGCGACTACCCCGGCGCGTACCACCGGGTCGCCTTCCACCGGGACGGCGGCGAGCCGGTCCACATCGAGACGACCCGTCCGGAGCTCATCCCGTCGGTCGTCGCGCTCATCGCGCACCCCGACGACGAGCGCTACCAGCCGCTCTTCGGCACGACGGTCACCTCGCCGCTCTTCGGGGTCGAGGTGCCGGTGCTGGCCCACCGCGCCGCCGAGATGGACAAGGGCGCCGGCATCGCCATGTGCTGCACCTTCGGTGACCTCACCGACGTCATCTGGTGGCGTGAGCTGCAGCTGCCGATCCGCTCGCTCATCACCCGCAACGGGCGCCTGCAGGCGGAGACGCCCGAGTGGCTCGTGGGCGGCCCGGGCGAGGCCCTCTACGCCGAGCAGCTCGCCACCAAGACGACGTTCAGCGCCCGCGAGGCCGTCGTCGCGGCGCTGCGCGAGTCCGGCGACCTCGATGGCGAGCCGCAGAAGACCCAGCGCAAGGCCAACTTCTACGAGAAGGGCGACAAGCCCCTCGAGATCGTGACCTCGCGCCAGTGGTACATCCGCAACGGCGGCCGCGACGCCGAGCTGCGCGCTTCCCTCGTGGCCCGCGGCGGCGAGATCGACTTCCACCCGTCCTTCATGCGCTCGCGCTACACGAACTGGGTCGACGGGCTCAACGGCGACTGGCTCATCTCGCGCCAGCGCTTCTTCGGCGTGCCCTTCCCGGTCTGGTACCCGCTCGACGCGGACGGCGAGGCCGACTACGACCACCCCATCACTCCCCCGGTGTCGGCGCTCCCGGTCGACCCGCAGGCCGACGTGCCCGAGGGCTACACGGAGGAGCAGCGCGGCGTCCCCGGCGGCTTCGTCGCCGACCCCGACGTCATGGACACGTGGGCCACCTCGTCGCTGTCGCCGCAGATCGCCGCCGGCTGGCCCGTCGGCGAGGGCGAGAGCCTGCGCAACGACCCCGAGCTGTTCGAGGCGGTCTTCCCGATGGACCTGCGCCCGCAGGCCCACGACATCATCCGCACCTGGCTCTTCGCCACGGTCGTGCGCGCGCACTACGAGCACGGCTCGGTTCCGTGGACCAATGCCGCCATCAGCGGCTGGATCCTCGACCCCGACCGCAAGAAGATGAGCAAGTCCAAGGGCAACGCCGAGACGCCCGAGGACGTCGTCAAGGCCAACGGTGCCGACGCCGTGCGCTACTGGGCCGCCTCCGGCCGCCTGGGCACCGACGCCGCCTACGACACCGGGCAGATGAAGGTCGGCCGTCGGCTCGCCATCAAGGTGCTCAACGCGAGCAAGTTCGCCCTCTCCTTCGGCGACGTCGACGGCGAGCTGTCGGCTGCCGTGACCAACCCGCTCGACCTGGCTATGCTCGCCGCCCTCGGCGACGTCGTCGACAAGGCGACCGCCGGCTTCGAGGCGTGGGACTACACCCGCTCGCTGGAGGCCACCGAGACCTTCTTCTGGACGTTCTGCGACGACTACCTCGAGCTCGTCAAGGACCGGGCCTACGGCGGCCAGGGCGCCGAGGGTGCCGCGAGTGCCCGCGCCGCGCTGCGCCTCGCGCTCGAGACGCTGCTGCGCCTGCTCGCGCCGTTCCTGCCCTACGCCACCGAGGAGGTCTGGTCGTGGTTCGGGCAGGGCTCGGTGCACCGCCAGTCGTGGCCCACCCGCGACGAGCTGCCCTCCGGCGGCGACGCTGGGCTGCTCGCGTCCGTCGGCGCGGCCCTGGCCGGGGTGCGCAAGGTCAAGTCCGAGGCCAAGGTGGGCATGCGCGCCGAGGTGCGCACCATGACCCTCGTGGCCCCCGCCTCCTCGGTCGCGCACGTGCAGGCGGCCGAGGCGGACCTGCGCGCGACGGGCCGCATCAGCGAGCTGGCGTATGCCGAGGGCGAGGCCGTCGAGGTGCGTGACGCCGAGCTCGTCCCCGTCGAGAAGGCCCCCGCCCAGGCTTGATGTACCCGTCCCCCGGTCCGCCCGAGGGCCGAGGGACCGGTCGCAGCCGACCCGTTGCCGATCGTTGCCGTCCCGACATCGCGGGACGGCAACGATCGCCCGGCAATCCCGCTGTCGGCGACCTCGCTGGCATAGGGTCCTCGCATGTCGAGACGGGGGCTTGGCGCGACCATCGCCGCGGGCGCCATCGTCATGGCCGCCCTCGTCGTGGCCGCCTCCACCCAGCCCGTCCCCCTGATGACCCGGCCCGTCCCCCCCGACACGCGACTGCCGCTGCCGACCTTCACCTCGCTGCCGCCCTCCAGCAGCACACCGACTGCCACGGCGTCCGGGGAGCCGACGGTCTTCGACCCGTCGCCCCTGCTCGTCGTGCTCGTGCAGGTGATCCTCGTCGTGACGGTGCTGATCCTGCTCCTCGGGCTGGCCCTGCTGGTGCGCTCGCTGCTGCGGCGCCGACCGCGGCTCGAACGGCGGGAGGAGCCGGACTTCGCCATCCCGCTCGTGCCGTCCGAGCTGCTGGAGGCCGCCCGCGACCGGTTGCGCGACCTCGAGACGGGTGAGCCGCGCAACGCCATCGTCGCCGCCTGGCTGGGCCTCGAGAGCTCGGCCGCCGCCACGGGACTGCCCCGCCTGCCGGCGGAGACCTCCAGCGAGTACACGCACCGCGTCATCCGGGTGTGGCCCGTCGACTCCGAACGGCTCGAGGACCTCGCCGCGCTCTTCCGCGAGGCGCGCTTCTCGGTGCACGAGCTCGGCGAGAGCCACCGCCGGCGCGCCCTCGACGACCTCGGCGTCCTCATCGCCGACCTCGAGCGCGTCGCGGCTCGGCAGGCCGCCGAACGCGCGCAGCTCGCCGCCGAGCAGGCCGCGAACACGCCGGTCGAGGCCGGCTCGAAGGCCCGCCACGACGGTGGGGAGGGCGCATGAGCGGCCAGCCGGGCGGCATACGCCCTCGGCCGCTCCCTCCCGGGGTCCTGCGAGGCGAGCCCACGCGCCTGGCCGCGATCGTCGAAGCGCTCCGCCCGTGGCGGCGCCGCCTCGTCGGGCTCGTGCTGACCTGGGTCGGGCTGTCGCTGCTCACGGCCGTGCTGGGCCTGGCGCCCGACGTGCCCGTGCTCCTCGCGATCCTGCTCGCCGCGGCCGCGCTGGTGTGGCACCTGCTGGACCACACCGCACCGCACCACCTGACCGTGTGGCCGCTCGTCGACGGCGACTTCGGTGGCCAGCGGCGCGGGAACGACTTCCGCGTCGCCAACCTCGCCGGCCGCCTCGAGGCCGCCGACACGCGGCGCGAGGGACGCGAGAGCGTCGTGCACGACCTGCACGTGCAGCTGCAGGTCCTCATCCGCGAACGGCTCTTCGCCCGGCACGGGATCGTCGCCGAGGAGGAGCCGGTCTGGGCGCAGTCGGCGACCCCGCCGGAGCTGTGGGACCTGCTCGTCGGCCTGCCTCCGCCCGACCTCTACCGACCCGACGTCCTCGACCCCATCCTCCGACGAATCGAGCAGTGGTAACGCATGACGCACCCGACGCAGATGAGCCTTCGCCAGGTGAGCGAGCTGAGCAGCGCCGTCCTCGACGAGGTCGACCGCGCCGTCGTGGGCAAGCGGGAGCCCCTTCGGCTCGTGCTCGCCGGCATCCTCGCCGGTGGCCACGTCCTCCTCGAGGACTACCCCGGCCTCGGCAAGACGCTGGCCGCCCGCAGCTTCGCGCAGACGCTCGGGCTGGACTTCAAGCGGGCGCAGTTCACGCCCGACCTGCTGCCGGGCGACATCACCGGCTCGTTCGTCTACGACCAGCGGGTGGGTGAGTTCGAGTTCCGCGCCGGCCCGCTCTTCACCGGCCTGCTGCTCGCCGACGAGATCAACCGCACGCCGCCGAAGACGCAGGCGGCGCTGCTCGAGGCGATGCAGGAGAAGCAGGTGACGGTCGAGGGACGCACCTTCCCGCTGCCGCGCCCCTTCCACGTGCTCGCCACGGCGAACCCCGTCGAATACGAAGGCACCTACCCGCTGCCCGAGGCCCAGCTCGACCGCTTCCTCATGCGCATCTCCTTCGGCTACCCGACGCTCGACGAGGAGTGGGAGATCCTCTCCAGCCGCATGGCACGGCAGCGCGAGGAGCAGCAGCTCGAGCGCATCGTCGACGCCGACCAGCTCCTGGCCATGCAGGCCGCGGTCGAGGCGACCGCCGTCGACGAGTCGGTCGGGCGCTACTGCGTCGCGCTGGCGGCCGCCAGCCGTGCCCACGGCGACGTGCTCATGGGCGCCTCCCCGCGCGGCGCGCTCGGGCTGCTGCTGTGCGCGCGGGCGTATGCCGTCGTCGACGGTCGCGACTACGTGACCCCCGAAGACGTCAAGGCCGTCGCCGTCCCCGTCCTGGCGCACCGGATCACCGTCAAGCCGGAGCTCTGGATGAGCAACGCCTCGGGTCGCAGCGTCGCTGAGAGCCTGCTGCGCACGGTGGCGACACCGTCCGCGCGCGAGCACCTGGGCGCCGATGCGGCAGCGACCTCGGCGGCGGTTGCGACATCGGGCTCGACGGCGCGCCCGGCTGCGCGCCCGGCTGCGGGCCCAGGCCACGGCTCCGGCCCGGCGGGAGGCTGAGCGGTCGTGCCGTCCTGGCGTCCGCGACAGTCCGTCAGCCGCGCTCTCGGCGGATGGGAGCCGACGGCGGCGCACCAGCGAGCCATCATCCTGGCCGCGGCCGGCGCGATCGCCGCCGTCCTCGGTCGGCGCGCGGACCTGCTCGTGATCATCACGCCGCTCGCGGTCGCTGCGGCCTGGGGCCAGCTGGCACGCCCGCGCCGTGAGGTCACGGGCACGGCCCGACTCGGTGACACGACCCTGCGCGAGGGTGCAGTGTCCGGACTGCACGTCACCATCGAGCCGGCACTCGACGACGTCCACGGGGTCGTGACGGTCGCCCAGGCCCCGTGGGTCGATCGCAAGCCCTCGAGCGGCATCGTCCCGCTCGAGGACGGCGGCGCCTCGCTGGGGCTGCGCAGCACCCGGTGGGGGCGGCGACGGGTCGGCACCGTCAGCATCGCGCTCGCCAGCACGTGGGGGGCCTTCCGCGCCGGCCCGGTCGACCTGCCCGACCTCGAGACCGCCACCCTCCCGCTGCCGGCCGCGTTCGATGCCAAGGCTCCCACGCCGCACCCGCGCGGCATCGTCGGGCTGAACCGGTCCAGCAGGCCGGGGTCGGGCTCGGAGTTCAGCTCCATCCGGCCCTTCCACCCGGGTGACCGGCTGCGGCGGATCCACTGGCCCGTGTCCACGCGCACCGGCGCCCTGCACGTCACCTCGACCTTCACCGACGAGGACGCCCACGTCGTCCTGCTCGTCGACTGCTTCAGCGACGTGGGACCTCGGGAGGGCATCGACGGGCGGCCCACGAGCCTCGACGTCACCGTGCGCGCCGCCGGCGCCATCAGCGAGCACTTCCTGCGCAGCAACGACCGCCTCACCCTGCGCACGGTCGGGGCCGCCGAAGTGCCGACCCTCGGCGTCGGCTCCGGGACCAACCACCTGAGGCGGGTGCTCGACACCCTCGCAGCGATCTCCCCTGCCACCGACCGGCGGGACACCGGTGAGTTCGCGCTGCGCGGTATGGACCCGATGGCGCTGTGCCTCGTCCTGTCCCCGCTCATCGAGCCGACCATGGTGGGTCTGGCGCACCGGTTGGCTGCTCGCGGCATGACGGTCGTGGTGGTCGACACCTTCCCCGAGCACCTCGTCACCGACCGGACCAACGTCTACCAGTCGCTCGCCTGGCGCATCCGGCTGCTCTCGCGTGACGCCGAGGTGCACAGCCTGCGCCTGCGCGGCGTGCCCGTGGTGCCGTGGCGGGGACCCGGTTCGCTCGACCTCGTGCTGCGCGACATCGCCCGCCGCGCCTCTGCTCCCCGGGTGACGAGACGGTGAGCTCGGTGGGACCTGTGGAACCGGTGGGCCCCGCGGGGTCGCCGCGGTCGGCGGGGGCGGCGGGGGCGGAGACGACGGGGCACGGCCCTGCGACCGCCGCGGGCGGCGAGCCGCCGGTCCGTCGAACGTTGCACTTCGGGGCGGGACCCGAGTGGTCGCTGGGCCAGCTGGGGGCCGCCGCGGCGGCCATGGGCGCGGTGCTGCTCTTCCTGGCGGCGCTCTACCTCGCCGCGGGGGGCTTCTCCGCCCCCTGGTGGGCGCTCGCCCTGCTGCCGCTCGTCACGATCGGCTGGGCCGGGTCCGCGGCGCCCCTGGTCTACTGGGGGCTCATGCTCTACGGGTGGTTCACGCTCACCCCGGCCGGCAGCTTCTCCTGGTGGTCTCTGCCGGCAGCCGCCGGTTGCGTCATCGGTCACGCCGCGACTGCGGCGGCCGCCTCCTCCCCGCCGGCCGGGTCGTTCACGGCCCGCACGGTCACGCGATGGGTGCGCCACGCCGCGGTGGCCCTGCTGGCAGCCGTGCCGGTGGCGGTCCTGGCCGGGACACTGGCAGGCCGTGCGCTGGGCCCGGCGCCCCTGGCGTCCGTCCTCGGGCTCGTGGGGGTCGCGCTCGGGCTCTGGCTGGTGCGCACGAGCCCGCCGGTCGACCGGGAGTGAGGCTCGCGCCTCAGGGACCGGAGACGTCCCAGACCACGGCCCACGGGTGCTCCCAACCGGTTACGCCCAGGCGTCGCTCCGCGAAGGGCCGCGGCTGCAGGTCCACCACCTGCCCGGCCGAGGGCTCGTAGACGTCGAGCGCGTGCGGTCCGGTCGGCGGCATCACGAGCACGACGTGCCGCGGCAGCCAGGCGTTCCCGACGTAGAGCAGCGACGGGCGGCCGGGGCGCACCCGGCTGCGGAGGGCGGCATACGCACGCTCCAGGCCGGGCCGGCCGAGGTGTCGGAGCCACGCAACGCGGTAGTCGCCGCCGGGCTCGGCGGCCCCGTGCTCGAGCTCGTGGCGGGCGCCCCACGGCGGCGTGCCGAGTGCCTTGGGCCACGGCAGCTGCAGGTGTCGGCCGGCGTCGACGAGGCCGTTGGTGCGAGCCATGACCACCTGCTCGTACGCGGCGAACCGCTGGGGGGCCGTGGCGGGATCGCGGCTCGTCGCGTCGCGGGCGTCCCCCGGTGTGCCGTCAGTCGGTATGCCGTCCCGCACCCACCGCGCGAAGGCGGGGTCGGCCAGCATGCGCGCCACGGTGAGCGACGCCGACCCACAGGTGGTGTCGGTCTGCTGCACGGGGGCGCGGTCACCGGCCACGAGCCGGAAGGGCTCGGCCACGGTCAGGCGGCGCTCACGGTGCGGGCGTCAGCATGCGTGGGGCGTGCGCCCCACGCGCTCAGGCGGACTCCTTGCGAGGGCGACGGGCGCGGGGCTCGGCCTCGCGGCGCACGATCGTCGGGTTGACGTTGTCGAGGACGACCTCGCGGGTCACGACGACCCGCGCGATCTCGTCGTCGCTGGGCACGTCGAACATCACGGGGAGGAGGACCTCCTCCATGATGGCGCGCAAACCGCGGGCACCGGTGCCGCGCAGCAGAGCCTGGTCCGCGACGGCCGCGACGGCGTCGTCGGTGAACTCGAGGTCGACGCCGTCGATCTCGAACATCTTCTGGTACTGCTTGACGAGCGCGTTGCGCGGCACCGTGAGGATGTTGACGAGGGCCTGCTGGTCGAGCGGCGCGAGCGTCGTCAGGACCGGGAGTCGGCCGATGAACTCCGGGATGAGACCGAACTTGAGCAGGTCCTCGGGCATGACGTCGGAGAAGCTGTCGCCCTGGTCCTTGGGGTTGTGCAGGGGCTGGCCGAAGCCGAGGCCCTTGCGGCCCGAGCGCGACTCGATGATCTTCTCGAGGCCGGCGAAGGCGCCGCCGACGATGAAGAGCACGTTGGTCGTGTCGATCTGGATGAACTCCTGGTGCGGGTGCTTGCGGCCACCCTGCGGGGGCACCGACGCGGTGGTGCCCTCGAGGATCTTCAGCAGCGCCTGCTGCACGCCCTCACCGGAGACGTCGCGCGTGATCGACGGGTTCTCGCTCTTGCGGGCGATCTTGTCGACCTCGTCGATGTAGATGATGCCCGTCTCGGCCTTCTTGACGTCGTAGTCGGCGGCCTGGATGAGCTTGAGCAGGATGTTCTCGACGTCCTCGCCGACGTAGCCGGCCTCGGTCAGCGCCGTCGCGTCGGCGATGGCGAACGGGACGTTGAGCATCTTGGCCAGCGTCTGGGCGAGGTAGGTCTTGCCGGAGCCCGTGGGGCCGATGAGCAGGATGTTTGACTTCGCGATGTCGACGTGGTCGTCGTCGCGCTTGACGCCCTCACCGGCCTGGATGCGCTTGTAGTGGTTGTAGACGGCGACGGCGAGGGACTTCTTGGCGACGTCCTGGCCGATGACGTAGTTCTCGAGGAAGGCGAAGATCTCGCGCGGCTTCGGCAGGTGGTCGAGGCCCAGCTCGCTGCTCTCGGCGAGCTCCTCCTCGATGATCTCGTTGCAGAGGTCGATGCACTCGTCGCAGATGTACACGCCCGGGCCGGCGATGAGCTTCTTGACCTGCTTCTGGCTCTTTCCGCAGAAAGAGCACTTGAGGAGGTCTCCGCCTTCTCCGATGCGTGCCACCGATTCGCTCCTGGTTCGTCGGCGCCGAACGCGAGATGCACCCGGCCGACCCCGACTGGGGCCGACTCCTATTAGACGACGGAGGGAGGGGCCCCCGCTCGCGCAACGCCGTTTGTCCGCTGATGGCTGACAAACGACCGGCGTGTCACTTGAACGCCGTTCCAGCCGACTCGGCGCTGTCGTGGGCACCACCCCCGGTGCGACCACAAAAGCCGCCAGATGGCGCCCTGCTGAGGTGCGGGCGTCTTCTCCGCCGCAACACTCCGCCACGTGGCGCCGCATCGACGCCCATCACGCTGGCACCGCCAGGTCCTCGGGAAGGCTGGGGAAGTGCTGGCGCCACTCCTCCGAGAGACGCGGAACGCGCATGTCCCTGGCTCGCATGGCCGTGACGATCCGACCCAGCGTCCCGGCTGGGGTCCGGTAGATGTCCTTCGACCGGACCACGACGAGCCGGATGTCGTGGCCGTCCATCCACTCGCGTCTGTCGATGTCGTGATCCCACTGCTCGTCCGACTCCGCGTGCTGGCGCCCGTCGTACTCGATGACGAGCCCGCTTGCGGGGACGGACAGGTCGAAACGCCACCGCACCCGCCCGTCGGGCCAGCAGACCTTGTGGTTGTCCACAGGCTCCGGCAGCCCCGCCAGCACCATGAGCATACGGAGGCGGGTCTCCATCGGAGAGTCCACCTCAGCCCGGACGAGTGCCGCCGCCCGTCGCGCCAGCCGGCGAGCCTTGCCCCGGTAGGCCTCGGCCGCCGCGACAAGCTGCCCTGGGGTCACCAGCTCAGCCGGGACGAATGAGTCGCCCAGCACCACGAGGTCGACGAGCCCGAGCTCGTCGCTCAGGTCCACGAAGGTCGAGCCGGTGTCGTCACCGGGAGGCCGCGCACGTGCGTACCGCGCTGGCCGGGCTTCGGCCGGTGTGACTTCAGGCCGCTGCCGTAGACGCCGTGCAGCAGCCGACGGTATCGACCCGAGCGCAGGTCCCAGGCCGTCACTCCGTCGGGAAGCTGCACCTCCTGCCGTCCGGTCAGCGGGTCGCTCCTGGTCGAGACGCGGAAGGGCCGGTGGGGCCTGCCTGGGTCAGCGGGCGGTGAGGTCGTTGACGAGGGCGACGTACTGCTCCTGGGCCGCCTCGGACGAGGTCCCCTTGAACGCGGCCCACGCGTCGAACTTCTGGCGACCCACCGGGTTGGTGAACCCCGGACGCGAGCCGGACACGTCGCCCTCGGTCGCCTGTTTGTAGAGCCCGTAGAGGCGCAGCTTCGCCTCGTTGCCCGGGTCGGTCGTCAGCTGCTTGACGGCCTCCGCGGCCTGCTCGAACTGCGCCCGTGCCATGACGGTGCCTCCACGTTCGGTGTCGGGTCCACCCCATCCAAGCAGGTACGCCGAGGGCCGGGTCCCAGCGGAACCCGGCCCAGCGGCATACGTGCTCGGCAGACGAGCGGGAGGTCAGACCTCCAGCGAGGCCTTGCGCGAGGCGAGGACCTGGTCGATGAGGCCGTAGTCCTTGGCGTCCTCGGCGGAGAGTATCTTGTCGCGCTCGATGTCGTTGCGGACCTGCTCGGAGGTGCGGCCCGTGTGGTGCGCCAGCGTGTCCTCGAGCCAGGTGCGCATGCGCAGCACCTCGTTGGCCTGGATCTCGATGTCGGAGGCCTGGCCGTAGTCGCCGCCCGAGAGCGCCGGCTGGTGGATGAGGATGCGCGAGTTCGGCAGGGCGAAGCGCTTGCCGGGCGCGCCGGCGCCGAGGAGCACCGCAGCGGCCGAGGCGGCCTGGCCGATGACGAACGTCTGGATGTCGGGCCGGACGAACTGCATCGTGTCGTAGATCGCCGTCATCGCGGTGAACGAGCCGCCGGGGCTGTTGATGTACATCAGGATGTCGCGGTCGGGGTCGAGCGACTCCAGCACGAGCAGCTGGGCGATGATGTCGTCGGCCGAGGCGTCGTCGACCTGCACGCCGAGGAAGATGATGCGGTCCTCGAAGAGCTTGTTGTAGGGGTCGGACCGCTTCATGCCGTAGGAGGTGCGCTCCTCGAACTGCGGCAGGATGTAGCGGCTCGACGGAGCGGGCACCGCGAGGCGGTTGGTGGGTTCGATGTTCATGCGTGTGCTCTCCAAGTCCTGTTCAGGCCGGCGTTCAGTTGTCGCTCTTGGCGTCGGCGGAACCGACGCCCTTGCCCTCGACCGCCTGGTCGGACCGGCTGAAGACGTGGTCGACGAAGCCGTACTCCTTGGCCTCCTCCGCGCTGAACCAGCGGTCGCGGTCGGAGTCCTTCTCGATCTGGTCGACGGTCTGACCGGTGTGCTCGGCGATGAGCTGCGCCATCTGCTTCTTGACGTAGAGCATCTGCTCGGCCTGGATCTTGATGTCGGTGGCCGTGCCGCCGATGCCGCCCGAGGGCTGGTGCATCATGACGCGGGCGTGGGGCGTGGCGTAGCGCTTGCCCTTGGTGCCGGCCGAGAGGAGGAACTGGCCCATCGAGGCGGCCATGCCCATGGCGACGGTCGCGACGTCGTTGGGGATCCAGTTCATCGTGTCGAAGATGGCCATGCCGGCCGAGATCGACCCGCCGGGGCTGTTGATGTAGAGCCAGATGTCCTTCTCGGGGTCCTCGGCCGAGAGCAGCAGCAGCTGCGCGGCGATGGCGTTCGCGTTGTCGTCGCGGACGTCGGACCCGAGGAAGATGATCCGCTCCTTGAGCAGGCGGTTGTAGATGTGGTCGTCCAGACCACCCGGCATGCCGTTGCCGTTGGCGGAGGTCTCCGAAATCACCATGTCTCCATCGTCGAAGTAATCCAGCCTCTGCCCCTGTGGGAGGCGCCGGCTGGCTCGTCACTGACCCTAACGCCCGACCCCTCGGGCTGATTTCCCGAACCGCGCCGTGTTCGCCGTGAGCGCACAAACCTGAGTCGACGCGACTCAGTCACCCGTCCGCGCGCGGGACCCCGCCTGCGTATGCCGTCAGGCGGGGTCCGTGGTCGGGCGCGGTCACTCGTTCAGGCCGTTGTCCTGCCCCGCGTCCACGGCGTCCGACTCGGCACCGTTCGAGCCCGAGCCGGCCTGGTCGAACGAGCCGTTGCCACCGGTCTCGGTGCCCGTCTCGCTGCCGGCCTGGTCCAGGGAGCGGTCCCGCGGCTCGGCCGTGGGCGTGCTGCCGTCGAGGTTGCCGCGACCGGCGTCGTCGCCGGAAGCCTGCTCGACGGCGCTCTGGGTGTCGACGCTGCCCGAGCCGTCGGGGTGGGTGCTGTTGATGTCGGAGTCCGCCATGCCGGGGCCCGACTCGTCGGTGTTGCTCATCCGTGGCTCCTTGCTCGTCGTGCGTGAGTCGTCGTTGCGGCGACGTCAGGTCCCCTACCCGGCGGGCACGAGCGGCAACCCGCCACACCGCGTACGCAACGAGGCCGGCTCCCGAGCGGGAGCCGGCCTCATGGCATTTCGGAGTGGCGGACGGTCAGGCGTCGGCCTTCTCGTCGGCGACCTCGGCGGCGGCCTCGGCGGCGGCCTCGTCGGCGACGTCCTCAGCAGACTCGTCCTCGTCGCCCTCGGTGCCGGGGACGGCCTCGTTGAGGTCGACGACGTTGCCGGCGGTGTCCTTGACGGCCACCTTCTCGAGGACCGTGGCGAGCGCCTTGCGGCGCGCGACCTCGGCGACCATGGCGGGGATCTGGCCCTCCTGGTCGAGCGACTGCGCGAACTGGTTGGGGTCCATGCCGTACTGCTGCGAGCTCATGACGAGGAACTCGATGAGCTCCTGCTGCTCGACCTGGACCTCTTCCTTCTCGGCGATGGCGTCGAGGACGAGCTGGGTCTTGAGGCCCTTGCGGGTGCTCTCGTCGACCTCGGCGCGGTGCTCGTCGTCCTCGAGGCGACCCTCGCCCTCGAGGTGGCTGTGCACCTCTGCCTCGACGATGCTCTCGGGGATCGGCACCTCGACCTTCTCGAGGATGGCCTCGAGGAGCTTGTCGCGGGCCGCGACGCCCTGGGCGAACTTGGCGTCGATCTCGGCCTTGGCCGTGAGGTCGGCCTTGAGCTCGTCGAGCGTGTCGAACTCCGACGCCAGCTGGGCGAACTCGTCGTCGAGCTCGGGCAGCTCGCGCTCCTTGACGGCGGTCACGGTGACGGTGCAGTTGGCGTCCTGGCCCTGCTGCTCGCCGCCGGCCAGCGGCGCGGTGAACTGCTTGGTCTCGTCGGCGGTCATGCCGACGAGGGCCTCGTCGAGGCCGTCGAGCATGTTCTTGCTGCCGACCTCGTAGGAGACGCCGGTGACCTCGTCGATCTGCTCGCCGTCGATCTCGGCGGACAGGTCGATGGAGACGAAGTCGCCGTCCTGCACGGCGCGGTCGACGCCCTTGAGGGTGCCGAAGCGGGCGCGCAGGTCGTCGAGGCGCTTGGTGACGTCCTCGTCGGAGACGGTGGCCTCGTCGACGGTCAGCTCGATGTCGCCGAAGTCGGGCAGCTCGATCTCGGGGCGCTTGTCGACCTCGGCGGTGAAGACGAAGTCCTGGCCGTCGCTGGCCGGCACCTGCAGGTCGGTGATCTCGGGCTGGCCGAGCGGGCGGACGGCGTTCTCCTCGAGGGCCTGGCCGTAGAAGGTCGGGAGGGCGTTGTTGACGGCCTCCTCGAGCACGGCGGCGCGGCCGACGCGCTGCTCGATGATGCGAGCAGGCACCTTGCCCTTGCGGAAGCCGGGCACCTGGATGTGCTCACCGATGTGCTTGATGGCCGCGTCGAGGCTCGGCTTGAGCTCCTCGAACGGGACCTCGACGGTCATCTTGACCCGGGTCGGGCTGAGGGTCTCGAGCGCACTCTTCACTACGGGTTACTCCATTGGGTGGTGCCGACGTGGTCGTCGACGGTGAACGGACGGGCCAGCGCACCATGCTATAGGCCCGCGCCTGATGGCTGAAATGCGCGGACGGCCGGTGTCTGCCCGCGGCCTATGCTCGGGGCCCATGAGCAGCCTGCCCGGCCCCTTCGCCACACCGGAGCGCGCCACCCTCCGGCCGATCCAGCTCGTGTCCGTCGCGGTCGGGGTGGGAGCGCTGATGCTCAGCGCCGTGCGGATCCTCGTGGACCCGTCGGTGGCCGTGCCGTCGGTGTGGGCGGTCGCGCTGGTGCTGGCGACGCTCGTGGGCTCCGCGGCGCTCATCCGGTGGGTGGGGTATGCCGTGCCGTCCCTCCCGCACGGCCTCCCCCGCGAGAACGCGGAGGCGACCAGCCTGCGCTACTTCACCTCGACGACGACGCTGCGCACCGCGCTCGCGGAGGCGCCGGTGCTCGTGGCGTTCGCGTGCTCGTTCGTGTTCGAGCCGCACTCGTGGCTGCCGCTGCTCATCGCACTCCCCGGCGGGCTGGCCCTGTTCTGGGTGCACGGGTGGCCGTCCCCGCGCACGGCCGCCGCCGTCGAGGCGGGCCTCGAGGCCGACGGCGCCGAGAGCTGGCTGAGCGAGTCGCTCGGCTTCCGCTGACCCGGCCGCACGGCATACGGCCGCCCTCGGTCGTATGCCGTGTGCCGGGTGGCGCGGTCAGTCGATCGTGCCGCCCGCGCGCCAGTACTGCCCGTCGGCGCGGTCGAGGAAGCCCTCCTCGACGAGGTAGCGGCGCAGTGCCGCGACGTCGGGGTGGAAGGCCCGGAGCCGGTTGTTGACCTGCGTCTCGTCGTAGCGCTCCCCCGGCTCGAACTGCTGGGCCAGCAGGTCGAGGACGACGAGCCGCTTGCGGATCTTCGTGGGAATCGCGGTGAGCGTGCCGTCGGGGGCGAGGAACGAGCGGAGCACGGCGTCGCGGTCGCGCAGCGCGTCCTGGAGGTCGGGGCGGAACATGCGGCTCACGGTAGGAAGGCCGCGGCCCCGGGTCCAGCGAGTTTGTGGAGCGGGCGACGAGAATCGAACTCGCGTAATCAGTTTGGAAGACTGAGGCTCTACCATTGAGCTACGCCCGCAGGGTGCCGGCAGGGCCGGCGATCCGAGGCGCAAGCCTACTGGTTCGCGTCCGCTCCGCCGAATCGCCTCCCCGTACGGGGCGCGGCAGCCTCGGGCTGCCCGGGGGTGGGCTACGATTCCGACGCCACGGGGTGTGGCGCAGCTTGGTAGCGCATTGCGTTTGGGACGCAAGGGCCGCAGGTTCAAATCCTGTCACCCCGACTTCGCGAAGCGGGGAAGGAAGCCGACGGAGTCGGCGCTCCTTCCCGCTTCGCTGCGTCGGGGCGCACAGGATGCCGGGAGGCCGAGCAGGCACGGCGAGGAACGAGCCGGGTCAGCGAGGCCGGCGTCCTGTCACCCCCGAGGCACAGAGCCGAACGAGTCGGACCATTCAGGTTCCCGGCTAGAGTAGGTCGAGGCGCAGCTCGTTGATGGTGCGGCCGGCCGCGATCCCCTTGGCCTCGAAGCCGTTCCGCGGCCGCCACTGCGGCCTCTCGGTCCGCTGCGCCTCGAAACGCGGATGGGCCGCCACCTCCTTGAGGACGTGCTCTGCGTAGAAGTCCTGGTCGGTGGCGACGAGCACGTGGCCACCCGGCTTCAGGACGCGCGCGAGCAGGTCGAGGTTGCTGGGGCTGACGAAGCGTCGCTTGGTGTGCTTCTTCTTGCGCCACGGGTCGGGGAAGAAGAGGTGCACCGCGTCGAAGGTGGCGTCGTCGACGCGCTCCTCGAGGAAGAGCACGGCGTCGCCGATCTCGATGCGCAGGTTGGGCACCCCCGCCTCGTCGGCGTTCGCGAGCATCCGGGCGACACCCGGGGTGTGCACGTCCATGGCCACGATGTCGTGCCCGGGGAAGGCTGCGGCATACGCGATGGCGGCGTGGCCGTGGCCGCAGCCGATCTCGAGGACGACGGGGGCGCGCCGGCCGAAGACGGCGGCGGCGTCGAACCTCCCCTCGGGCAGGGCACGCGTGGGCGCGAGCCGCTCGACGCGGTCCTTGGTGAGGGACGAGAGCCGGCCCCGGCGCACGAAGGACCGCACCCGGGCCGGCGTGACGCCCGGGGGCAGCTCGGGCACGACGTGCGGCTTGCGGTCAGCGGGGTCGAACGGCGCGGTCGCGGTCGTGGAGGCGGGGTGGTTGGGCTGGTCACTCACCCCGGCATCGTAGTGAGCCTCCCGCACCACGCCGACCCGACGGCGTGGGAGCGGACGGCTCAGGTGCGCCAGATGGTGACGACTGCGCGGTCGTCGCCCAGCCCGGCAGCCGCTTGGTCGCAGAGGCGCTGGGCGAGGCCCTCGAAGCCCGTGCGCACGAACGACTCTGCGCGCCCGAGCATGCGGTCGATGCCGTCGCCGAGTGTCTTGTCGGGCGACTCGATGACCCCGTCGCTGTAGAGGACGAGGGCGTCGCCGCGGCGCAGGGTGCCGAGCTCGCGGGGGTAGACGGCGTGGTCGATGACGCCGAGCAACGGCCCCCGGCCGCCGGCGAGCATGCGCCAGCGGCCGGACCCGGCGGCGAACTGTGCCGCCGCTGGGTGTCCGGCGTAGCCGATCGTGAAGTCGCCGGTCTCGAGGTCGAGCGCGACGTGCACCGCCGTGGCGAAGCCCTCGTGCCACCGCAGGCGCAGGAGGTGGTTGTTGGCGGACTGGAGGAAGCTGTCCTCGCTCATCTCGCCCAGCAGGCCTCCCAGCGCGCCGGAGAGGAGCAGCGAGCGTGTGCCGGCATCGCGTCCTTTGCCGGAGACGTCGACGAGCGCGATCTCGAGCGTGCGCCCGTCGGTGGAGCGGCTGGCGACGACGAAGTCACCGGCGAAGCCGTCACCGTAGGCGGACTCGAGGGCGACCTCGGCCTGCCAGGACGGCGGCAGCGGCGGCAGCTCCCCCTGGGCGCGCAGCCGGTCGCGCATGTCGACGAGCATGGACTCGCCGCTGACTCCCACGACGCCGACCTGCGCCCGGGCGTGCGAGAGCCAGAGCATCAGCAGCATCATGGCGACGGTGACGACCTGGGCGCCGGTGGTGGCGACCTTGCCCTCGGCGAGCATGGCTCCGGTGCTCGCCAGGGCGAGGAAGAGTCCGATGTAGACCACGAGGAGGTGTCGCGGTTCGAGGAAGAGCCCGGAGGCAACCACGATCAGTCCGTAGACGCCCCACGGCACGTCGGCGGGCCACCGGAGGATGGCCGCCGTCGCGATCAGGGCGAGCACGAGGAAGCCGCTCACCATGGCCCAGGGGGCACGGACGAGCCAGGTCCCCAGCCGTCGAAGACGTCGAACCGGCCCGGGAGCGTAGCGCGAACGGCGAGAGACGACGCTCTCGTTCAGGGCCACTGGCCTCCCTCGCGGCGATTGAAGCGGACTGACAAGGTGACGACGGGTCAGCGCGCGCCGTCCGTGTCGGGCAAGGCCGGAAGCTCCCCTGTGCTCTCGTATGCGGAGACCATACCGAGACGCCGGGAGTGCCGCGCCTCCTCGGTGAAGCTCGTCGCCACGAAGGTGTCGACGATCTGCCTCGCGACCTCGTCGGTCGTGAACCGGGCGCCGATCGAGACGATCTGGGCGTTGTTGTGCTCCCTGGCCAGGCTGGCGAGCTCGGCGCTGTAGGCGAGCGCGGCCCGGATGCCGCTCACCTTGTTGGCGGCGATCTGCTCGCCGTTGCCGGAGCCGCCGAGGACGACACCGAGCGAGCCGTCGTCGGCAGCGACGGCCTCGGCTGCGCGCAGGACGTAGACCGGGTAGTCGTCCTGGGCGTCGTAGGAGAAGGGGCCGTGGTCGACGACCTCGTGCCCGGCCTCGCGCAGGTGCGTGACGAGGGTCTGGTGGAGGTCGTATGCCGCGTGGTCGCCGCCGATGTGGATGCGCATGTCCGTCCTTGCTTCGGGTGCCTTGCCCGGGTGGTGGGTGGGTCAGCGAGTGGGTCAGTCGAAGATGGGGCCCTCGGTGCGGCTGCGCTTGAGCTCGAAGAAGCCGGGGGTCCCGGCGACGAGAACACAGCCATCCCACAGGCGTGCTGCATCTTCTCCCTTCGGAGCCGGTGTCACCACCGGACCGAAGAACGCCACGCCGTTGACGGCGATGATCGGGGTGCCCACGTCGGTGCCGACGAGGCTGATGCCGCGCTTGTGGCTGCGGTGCAGGGCGGCGTCGAACTTCTTGTGGTGGGCCTCTTTGGCCAGCGCCGCCGGGAGCCCGACCTCCTCGAGCGACTCGGCCACCACCTGGTCGAAGTCGTTCATCCGGCGCAGGTGGATGCGCGTGCCCATGGCGTCGTAGAGCGGCTTGATGACGGACGGGCCGTGCGCCTCGGCGGCGGCGATGATGACCCGCACCGGTCCCCACGCCTCGTCCATGCGGGCCCGGTAGGCGGCATCGAGGTCGTGGCGGTGCTCGTTGAGCACCGCGAGGCTCATCACCGACCAGGTCACCTCGATCTCGCGCAGCTTCTCGACCTCCATGAGCCAGCGCGAGGTCATCCACGCCCAGGGGCACATGGGGTCGAACCACATCTCGACGGCGTCACGGCTGGTCTTCTGGGTGTCGTTCGCATCGGCCATGCCGCCCATCATGGCACTGACCCCCGACTGTCGAAGACGGGGCAAATCCGTTGGTGGGCCGCACGGTCTTCCGTGCGAGGATGGCCCGCGACGACGCCGTCCGACCGATGCTGCGTCGCGCCCACAGCACCCTTCCCAGGAGGTCCCTACGTGCCCGGCAAGAACCTGACCCGCGACGAGGCGGCGGCCCGCGCCAGCATCCTGCGCGTCGACTCCTACGACGTCCGCCTCGACCTCACGACGGGTCCGGAGAACTTCCACACGGTGACCACCGTGCGGTTCAGCTGCTCCGAGGAGGGCGCCGACTCCTTCATCGACCTGATCGCCGACTCCGTCGAGCGGGTCACCCTCAACGGCACCGACCTCGACCCGGCCGAGGTGTTCGCGGACTCGCGCATCGCCCTGCCCGGCCTGGCGGCCGAGAACGAGCTGACGGTCGACGCCACCGGCCGCTACACCAACACCGGCGAGGGCCTGCACCGCTTCGTCGACCCGGTGGACAACGAGGTCTACCTCTACACGCAGTTCGAGGTGCCCGACTCCCGGCGCATGTACAGCGTGTTCGAGCAGCCCGACCTCAAGGCGTCCTTCCGCTTCACAGTGACCGCGCCCGCGCACTGGAAGGTCATCAGCAACTCCCCCACGCCCGAGCCACAGCCGGCCGGTGTCGCCGACGGCGTCGAGCGCGCCACCTGGTCTTTCGAGCCCACCAAGCGCATCTCCTCGTACATCACGGCGCTCATCGCCGGACCGTACGACGAGGTCCGCGACGAGGTCGAGACCCGCAACGGCGTCGTGCCGCTGGGCGTCTTCTGCCGCAAGTCGCTGACGCAGTACCTCGACGCCGACAACATCTTCGACTGCACGAAGAAGGGCTTCGCGTTCTTCGAGAACGAGTTCGACCAGCCCTACCCCTTCGAGAAGTACGACCAGATCTTCACGCCCGAGTACAACATGGGCGCGATGGAGAATGCCGGCGCAGTGACCTTCGTCGAGGTCTACGTCTTCCGCTCCAAGGTCTCCGAAGCCAAGATCGAGCGCCGGGCCCTCACGATCCTGCACGAGCTGGCCCACATGTGGTTCGGCAACCTCGTGACGATGAAGTGGTGGGACGACCTCTGGCTCAACGAGTCCTTCGCCGAGTGGGCCTCGACGACGTGCCAGGCCGAGGCCACCGAGTGGACGAGCGCGTGGACGACGTTCGGCACGGCCGAGAAGGCGTGGGCCTACACCCAGGACCAGCTCTCCTCGACGCACCCCATCGCCGCCGACATGCGCCACCTCGAGGACGTCGAGGTCAACTTCGACGGCATCACGTACGCCAAGGGCGCGTCCGTGCTCAAGCAGCTCGTCGCGTACGTCGGCCGTGAGCCCTTCGTGGCCGCGCTCCGTGAGTACTTCAAGAAGCACGCCTGGGGCAACACGACCCTCGCCGACCTGCTCGGCGAGCTCGAGAAGTCCTCCGGCCGCGAGCTGACCGAGTGGAGCAAGCTGTGGCTCGAGACGGCCGGCGTCAACACGCTGCGCCCCGTCTTCGAGGTCGACGGCGAGGGCCGCTACAGCTCCTTCGCCATCACCCAGTCCGCGACGTCGGAGCACCCGACGCTGCGTCCGCACCGCATCGGCATCGGGCGGTATGCCGTCCGGTCGGGTGCCGCAGGTGAGGGCGACGTGCTCGAGCGCATCGGCTACGACGAGGTCGACATCGCCGGCGAGCGCACCGACATCGCCGAGCTCGTCGGCCAGGAGCAGCCCGACCTGCTGCTCCTCAACGACGACGACCTCGCCTACGGCAAGATCCGCCTCGACGAGCGCTCCCTCGCCACGGCGCTCAAGCTGCCGCGCGGGTTCCAGGACTCGCTGCCGCGCTCGCTCGTCCTCGGCGCCACGTGGGACATGACCCGCGACGGCGAGATGCCGGCCCGCGACTTCGTGCGCTTCGTGCTCGAGTCGCTGCCCGGTGAGACCGACTCCACGCTCCTGCGGGTGCTGCTGGGCCAGGTCTCCACGGCAGCCCGGCTCTACACCGCCCCCGAGCACCGCGCCGAGGTCTCGGCACTGCTCTCGTCGTCGCTGCGGTCGCTCGCCGAGTCGGCCGAGGCAGGCAGCGACGCGCAGTTCCAGCTCGTCGAGGCGTGGGCCGGCACGACGGCCGACCCGGCCGACGAGGCACGCCTGCGGGCGCTGCTCGCCGGTGACGAGTCGCTCACCGGCCTCACGGTCGACACCGAGCTGCGGTGGACCTTCACCAAGGCACTCGCGGCGCTCGGTGCGGCCGACGAGCTCGAGATCGCGGGCGAGCTCGACCGCGACCCGACCTCCACCGGCAAGGAGCGCGCCGCCGAGGCGCTCGCGGCCCGTCCCACGGCCGAGGCGAAGGCCGACGCGTGGGCCAAGGCCGTCGAGCGCAACGACCTGTCGAACCAGATGGTCGAGGCGATCAGTGCCGGCTTCCGCCGCAGCACCGACCTGTCGCTGCTCGAGCCGTACGTCGAGGAGTACCACGCGATGCTCGTCGACGCGTGGGCCGCCCGGAGCGTCGCCATCGGCGAGCGCGTCGTCGGTGGCTTCTACCCGTTCGCGCTGGCGAACCAGCAGCTCAAGGACGCCTCGGACGCGTGGCTCGCCGCGCACGCCGACGCGGCCCCGGGCCTGGTGCGCACGGTGGCCGAGAACCGCGACACCATCGCGCGGGCGCTCGTCGCCCAGGAGCGCGACCGCCGCGGCTGATGCCCGCCCGGGGGCCGGCGCACCACCGCCGGCCCCCGGCACCCGGCCCCGCCGAGCCCCGCGGGGTATCCCTTCCCGACGCCACGTCCGAGAACTTTCGAGAGCCTGTGAAGCACGTCCTGACGTCCCTGAACGCCCTTATGCCACCGACGACAGCCGGCCCGACGCCCCCACCGAGCCCCTCCCCCTCGCCGGAGCTGCCCGTGAACCTGTCGATGTCCCAGCTGCGCGAGCTCTCCTGGAGCGGGGTCGCCGACTGGCTCGTGGGCACACCCCTGCTCGTGATCGTCACGATCGTCATCGGCTTCGTCGCCGTCTGGGCGCTGCACCGGGTCATCAACCGGGTCGTCGCCACCGCAGCCTCCAAGCGGGCCGAGCGCCTCGC
Source organism: Terrabacter sp. NPDC080008 (assembly GCF_040702505.1). Lineage (NCBI taxonomy): Bacteria > Bacillati > Actinomycetota > Actinomycetes > Micrococcales > Intrasporangiaceae > Terrabacter > Terrabacter sp. NPDC080008. The sequence continues at coordinate 196,268 of NZ_JBFBLC010000006.1, read as the reverse complement.
CGGCATCCTCTCGACCAACCGGCGCACCCCCAGCTCGGTGGGTGCGGCCACCGCCCGGCACGTGCAGCGCACCCACACCATGGGCGCGCTGCTCAAGAGCATCACGACCTTCGTCGTCTTCGGCATCACCGCGTTGACCGTCATGTCCCTCGTCGGCATCCCACTGACCCCGATCCTCACCTCGGCGGGCGTCGGCGGCGTCGCGCTCGCCTTCGGGGCCCAGAGCCTGGTCAAGGACTTCCTCTCGGGCGTCTTCATGATCGTCGAGGACCAGTACGGCGTCGGTGACGTCATCGACACGGGCGAGGTCGTGGGGACCGTCGAGAACGTCTCGCTGCGGGTCACGCAGCTGCGCGACGGCACCGGCATGACGTGGTACGTGCGCAACGGGGAGATCGTGCGCATCGGCAACAAGACGCAGGGATGGTCCACGGCCATGGTCGACATCCCGATCGCCTACGACCAGGACGTCGAGAAGGCCATCGCGACGATCCGCGAGGTCGTCGGTGCCATGGACGACGACGAGGCGTACAAGGACATCCTCCTCGAGGAGCCGACGGTCGCGGGCGTCGAGTCGATCGCCAACGGCGCCGTCACGATCCGGGTCACCGCCAAGACGGTGGCCAACGGGCAGTTCGGCGTCCAGCGCGACATGCGCGAGCGCATCAAGGTGGCGCTGGACCGGGCCGGCGTGCGCAGCCCGCTCCCGGTGATGCCGCCCTACGGCGGCGGCACACCGCAGTGACGGGGGCCGCCCACCACGTCGCCCGGTACGGCCTGATGGGGCCCGGGTGCCGCCCTGGCCGGGAGCCGGTCCCTCGCTCTGGGAGACTGTGCCGGTGACCTACTACGACGACTTCGGCGGCCACGAGACCTTCCGCAAGCTGGTGGCGGAGTTCTACCGCGGCGTCGCCGAGGACGAGCCGCTGCGGGCGCTCTACCCCGAGGAGGACCTCGGCCCCGCGCAGGAGCGGCTGCGGATGTTCCTCGAGCAGTACTGGGGCGGTCCCACCACCTACTCCGAGCAGCGGGGGCACCCGCGCCTGCGCATGCGCCACGTGCCGTTCCAGGTGACCCCCGACATGCGCGACCGCTGGATGCTGCACATGATGAACGCCGTCGACACGCTCGAGCTCTCCCCCGAGAACGACGACCGGCTCCGCGACTACCTCACGCGGGCGGCATACTCCCTCGTCAACGCCCCGGCGCCCGACGGCACCTTCTGAGCGGCGGCCCTGCGCCTCAGCGCCTCTCGAGGTGGGCACGCAGCCGGGGCACCACGTGGTTGACCAGGACCGGTGCCAGGTCGTCGGGCAGCTCGCCCTCGAGACCCAGCCAGCGCTGCTCGGCGATCTCCGCGAGCGGTTCCGGCGAGACGCCGTGCTCGAGCTCGGCGACGAAGACGGTGAGGTCGACCCAGGCGTCGGCCTCGTTGGCGGCCAGGTCGTGGAACCGTCCGAGCAGCCGCCCCGTGCCCGCCACGTCGAGCCCGACCTCCTCCCTCACCTCCCGCACGGCTGCCTCCGCAGCCGTCTCCCCGGGGTCGATCTTGCCGCCGGGCAGCATGAAGCGATGCGAGCCCGCCTTGCGGACGGTCAGCAGCTGCCCGTCACGCAGCAGGCAGTAGGCGGCGGTCACGAAGGTGGTCACGCCCCGACGGTAGCGGCGGCCTCCTGACCAGGTCCGGCACGGGCACTGTCGCAACGCACTGCAAGAAGTTGCAGAACTTGCTTTGAGTTTTCGCCGCGATGAGGAACGATGGTGGCCCGTGACGCTCTCAGCAACTCAGACCTTGAACGACCCGGCGCAGGCCGCGCAGATCCGCGAGGAAGCGACCGCCGTGCACGCCGCCGACAGCCCCGACGCCGCCTGGTGGCGCCAGGCCGTGATCTACCAGATCTACCCCCGCTCCTGGGCCGACGGCGACGGCGACGGCATCGGCGACCTGCCCGGCATCACCGCGAGGCTGCCGCACCTGCGGGCGCTCGGCGTCGACGCGCTCTGGCTCTCGCCGTTCTACACCTCGCCGCAGGCCGACGCGGGCTACGACGTCGCCGACTACCGCGACATCGACCCGATCTTCGGCTCGCTCGCCGACGCCGACGCGATGATCGCCCGCGCGCACGAGCTCGGCCTCAAGGTCATCGTCGACATGGTGCCCAACCACTCCTCCGACGAGCACGCCTGGTTCCAGGCCGCCCTCGCCGCCGGGCCCGGCAGCGCCGAGCGCGACCGCTACATGTTCCGCGAGGGCCGCGGCGAGCACGGCGAGCTGCCGCCCAACAACTGGCAGTCCGTCTTCGGCGGCGCCGCCTGGACCCGGGTCACCGAGGTCGACGGCGCACCGGGGCAGTGGTACCTGCACCTCTTCGACCCCAAGCAGCCCGACTTCAACTGGGAGCACCCGGAGGTGCGCGCCGAGTTCGAGTCGATCCTCCGTTTCTGGCTGGACCGCGGCGTCGACGGCTTCCGCGTCGACGTGGCCCACGGCCTGATCAAGGAGCAGGGCCTGCCCGACACCGAGGAGGAGCGCACCGTCATGCTCGGGCACGCCGAGTCCGACGACGACGCGACCGCCACGGTCCGCCAGGAGGAGGCGCCGCGCATCGACCACACGAAGCGCAGCCCGATGTGGGACCAGGACGGCGTCCACGAGATCTACCGCGCCTGGCGCAAGATCCTCGAGTCCTACGGCACGCCCGACCGCATCCTCTGCGCGGAGGCCTGGGTCGAGCCGCAGGAGCGCGCCGTCAAGTACGTCCGCTCCGACGAGATGCACCAGGCGTTCAACTTCGACTTCCTGACCACCTCGTGGGTGGCCGAGGACCTGCGCGCGGTCATCACCTCGTCGCTGCGCGCCGCGGACTCGGTCGGCGCGCCGTCCACGTGGGTGCTGTCGAACCACGACGTCGTGCGTCACGCCTCGCGGCTGGGCTACGCGCCCGGGACGCCGCGGATGAACGGCATCTCGGCGACGGACCCGCAGCCCGACCGCGCGCTCGGCCTGCGTCGCGCCCGCGCCGCCACGGCGCTCATGCTCGCGCTGCCCGGCGGTGCGTACATCTACCAGGGCGAGGAGCTCGGCCTTCCGGACTCGACCGACATGCCGGCGCAGTTCCGCCAGGACCCGACGTTCGCGCGCACCGACGGCGTCGAGACCGGCCGGGACGGCTGCCGGGTCCCGATCCCGTGGTCCGCCGAGGGGCCCTCGCTCGGCTTCGGCCCGAGCGCGAACACGTGGCTCCCGCAGCCGTCGGTCTACGCGGAGTACGCGGTCGACCGCCAGGAGGGCGTGCCGGGCTCGACCCTCGAGCTCTACCGCTCCCTGCTCGCCGCCCGTCGTGAGCTCTCCCTCGGGACGGGCTCGCTCACCTGGGTCGAGGGGTATGCCGGTGACGTCGTCGCGCTGGCCAACGGCGCCTCCTCACGGGACCGGGTGCTGGTCGTGACCAACCTCGGCACGGAGTCCGTGGCCCTTCCCGAGGGGGCTGAGGTCATCGTGTCCTCCGGCCCGCTCGAGGACGGCCTCGTGCCCACGGACACGACGGTCTGGGCCCGCTGGTCCTGACCTTTCGAGCGGTCTGGATTCGAGCGGTCTGGGACTGCTCACCCGCGTGAAGCCCCCGTCCACCCGGACGGGGGCTTCACGCATACGCGCACGGGATACGCCTGTGGATGACGGACGATGCTTGGGCGCCGGCTCTCCTAGCGTCGGGGCATGACGCGCTACTCCATCGACACCGACGGGGTGTCCCGGGAGCGCCTCGCGCTCGCCGAGGACCCGGTCCAACTGCGTGAGTGCGCGTCGGCGGTCGCGGCGGCGGCAGCGGCCGCGATGGCGGCCGCCGGTCGCGAGGGCGACGGCATCCGGTTCGCGCTGGAGCGCTTCCGCGCCGTTCACGCGTATGCCCTCGACGCGGTCGCCGACGCGGCGAACGCGTTGGGCGACCGACTCGACCGGTCGACGCTGGAGGCCCGGTCGGTCGATCTGTTCGTGACCAGCGCCCTTGCCCAGGTCGCCACCGCCGGCCCGTCGGGATCGAACCTGTCAGCGCCGTCGGACGCCCGATGAGCCGGTCGCCGGAGGCCGGGAACCCGGCAGCCGTCATTCCGGGGGAGGTCGCGCTCCCCCGGCCCTCGGGTGACGCGCAGTCGCTGCGGAGGGCCGCGGGATCCCTGGACCGCGCCGCAGCACGGGCGGGGGCCACCGCGACGGTGCAGGGCACACTCGCCGCCCGGCTCGGCGCCGTGTGGACGGGGGCGGCGGCCACTGCAGCACGCTGCGAGGCAGCGAACTGGGGCGTCGTTCCCGACTGGTGGTGGACGGGCTCTTGACGACCGCCCGCTCACTGAGGACGTATGCAGCCGTGCTCGAGCTCGCGACCGCGCGCGTCCGCTCGCTGCAGCGCCAGTGGGACGAGCTTGACGCGGAGCTGGCGCGCGCGAGCCTGCGGCTGGCCGCGCTGCCCGACCCCACCGGCTCCGTGCGCGCGTTGGGGCTCGAACGAGCGCGAGCGGAGCAAGAGTACGGCCGCGCCCGGCTCAGCCGGAGCCACGAGGAGGTGCTCGACGAGTTGCGCGCGTCCGGGCGACGCTGCGCCGGGCTCGTCGTCGGCGTGACCGCCGAGACCTACCCGTCCGGCGTCACGCCTACCGGTGCCGCGGTGCGCTCAGCCGTCACGGGCGGCCTCTGGTTCGCCGACGGCGCCGTCGCGGTGCGCGCGTCGCACGAGGCTGCCCTGACGGACAGCACACTGCTACGGCAGGCCGTCGCGGCGAGTGCGGCCACTGGCGGGGCGGTCGACGACGAGGAGGTGGCCCAGCTCGCCGCGCGGGTCGCGGCACGAGCCCACGACCCGGTCTACGCACAGGCCCTCCTCTCCGAGCTGGGAGCCGACGGACTGGCTCGGGTGCTGGTGGCAGCGGGCGTGACCCGGAACGGATCCGGTGCCCACGTCGACGCCGTCCGCCGGCTGCTCGGCGGGTTCGGCTCACTCCTGGTGACGGCGACGAGCACGTCCGCTCCGGTGGGCACCGATCCGCGCACCCGAGCCCAGCTCGCATCGGGCGCCGCGCTCCTGTCGGACGACGTCGTTGCCGGTGTCGCACAGGTGCACGGAGACGGTGACGGCGGCCGGGCGTCGGGCGCCTGGCTCCTGGGGCAGCTGTTGTCCGGGGCGCGCGCCGGCGGCGACGACCGTCGGCTGCCGGCTCGGCTGGCGCGGCGAGCCGCCGCGGGCGCGGCCACGGCCGAGATCGCCGAGACCCGAGACCCGGACGGGCGGCAGCAGCACGGCACGACGCTCCGCGCCGATGGGAACGACGTCTTCGCGTCGTGGTTCGACGACGCGTCGCGCACCGGCGACGCCCTCCACGTCCTGCTGGACCACGTGGGTGACGACCCGGACGAGCAGGCGGCGCTGCTGGCAGAGCCGCTGCCCGACTCGGTGGTCGCGGCAGGGGCGCTCGCGAACTCGCGCGGCGACCGCCTGACGGTCGGTGAGCACCTCGTGCGTCGGTGGGTCACGGTCGAGGCGACCGGCACCGCCAGCCATCCGGACCTGCACCTGGCCACCGATGCCGACCTCGTCCGTCTCCTGCCGAGCGTCGCGAGCGACGCGTCCGCCGGCGCCGCGCAGACACGGACCAGGGTGATGCTCGAGCTGTCGCGCACGAGCGCCCATGCCATGCGAGACGCCTCGACCACGCGGATCTACACGCACGCCACTGCTCCCCTGGAAGGTGAGGTCGCCGACTGGCTGTCGGCGATGCGAGAGAACGTCGATGCCGCTCTGTCCCAACCTGACTCGGCTGACGCTGGAGCTGTCCGCTACTACGCCGCGACGTCCGACGGGAGGCAGCCCTGGCTCGAAAGCGCGGAGCTGACGGGGATCGTCGGCGCGTTGGCCGCGGACACCGGCATGGGCCTGCACGCCAAGGACCCCGGCGCTGCCTACGAGCGCCTCGTCGACAACGAGCTGCAGGCAACCCGGGCCTCGGTGGCGGCGGGCGGGGACGGGCGGCGTGACGTCACCCGGATCGGCTTCTTCGACCAGGCCGCGTCGGCCGAGCTGGTCGCGCTGGCACATCGACAGGACGACCTCAACCGATCAGCACTCCAGGGGCTCGCCGAGGCCGGGCACGTCATCGCGACGATCCGCAGCGGCGACGTCGCGGGGCTGGTCTCGACGGTGCAGATTTATCTCGACGGCGGCACGACACGAACGGCCGCCGACGACCTGGTGATCTCGCTCGTCCGCTCGGACGTGGAGCTGGCGCAGACCGAGCGCAACGACTCCCGGCGCGCCGAGCTCGCGGCACGCATCGCAGCCCTGACCAGCGGTCGCACCGATGTGGGCACCAACCTGGCTGCCGGCGCGCGACGCGCGCCCACCCTCCCCACCGCCGAGCAGCTGCGCCAGGCGCGCCGAGCTGAGCGGGAAGCGGCATTGGTGGCCTTCCGCGACGAGACAATGCAGTCTCTTGGCAGCTCGGCGATGGACCGCCTGAAGGACCGCAGCGAAACACCGGATCGGCACGCGGTGACAGACGGTCGACGCGTTCGCCTGCCGGAGCTCGAAGAGCTGCCCAAGGGCAAGTCACGAGGAGTGCGCACCGTTCCCGACCAGCGTTCTCTGCATGCCCTGTTCGACCGGCTCACCGACGGAGCAATGGCTCGCGATCTGCCCCACTACGACGGGGTTTGGTTCGAGCGTGCTGACGGCGTTCGAGTTGGCATGCGATCCCGCTCCCTCAGTGGTGGTGCAACGATCGACGTGCACTATCCCGACGACCAGATCAGAAAGGTCCACATCCAGTGACTCCGCAAGAGCCGCAGCGTTCCGTCGAAGAAGAGCTGCTCGTCTCGACGATCTACGACTGGATCGATCTGGGATACCTTCGATCCACGGTTCGGGAGCTGAACCACGTCGGTTCTCCAGACCTCCACGCAGCCTCGATGACGGTCGTGGCCAGGCTCATTGGTGACGGCCTCGTCGCAGCCGGGGACGTGACCGAGGGGCAATTCCGTGCATGGGACTGCACGCGTGAAGAGGCGATTGCTCGGATCGACAAGGAGTGGCAGGCCGCTTCGGATCCCGAGCTTTGGCCTTTTCAAGTAGCAGCCCTCGCCCCCACCGACGAGGGAGTCCGCGTCGTGGCTCAGGTCCTGGCTCGCGAAGGAGAAGGCAAATCGTGGCAGAAGCCCAGGACGCAGAAGCCGTTGGCGATCGTTCGAAGCCCCCATGGCTGAACCAGCGCAGCATTGAGCTTCGGCTCGATGCGGACACCGTGTACGACCTGCTGGTGAGTCGAGGCCTGGACGACTGGCTGCAGCCGGCCGACTTCTTCGACCTGGCCCGCTACTACGGTCCCATGACGGAGGAGCAGTACCGGTCCGAGGCCGTCGCCCTGGCTCGTCGCCTGCTGCTGGAGGGCCACGCTGTCGCCGGCGACATCGTCGACGAGGAGCACCGACCGTGGTCGGGCTCAGTGGATGACCAGCTGGCGCGGGTGACCGCACTGTGGTCGGACAGCGATGTGGACCCACGATTCGAGTTCGTCTGGTTCGACCTCACGGAGCTCGGGCGGCGTGTGGCGGCAGAGGCGCTGGACCGCCTCCCGGACCTGGGCTGACGAGCCGGATACGCTCGCGCATGTGGTGACGACGCGGCCCTATCTCGACCGGACCCCGGTGGCGCTGGCGCACCGTGGCGGCTCGCTCTACCCGCCCAACATCGGCCTCGAGAACACGATGACAGCCTTCGGGAACGCCATCGCGATGGGCTACACGCATCTCGAGACCGACGTCCACGTCACCCGCGACGGGCGGCTTGTCGCGTTCCACGACACCGTCCTCGACCGCGTCACCGACCGGCGCGGACACATCCGCGACCTCCCGTGGGCCGAGGTGTCCCGGGCGCGGATCGGCACCGGTGAGCGCGTGCCGCTTCTCACCGACGTGCTCGAGGCGTGGCCGGACGTGCGGCTCAACATCGACCTCAAGGCGCCGGGGACGGCCGAGCCGCTGTGGCGCCTGGTCGAGGAGCGCGGGCTGCACGACCAGGTCTGCGTGGGCTCCTTCTCGCAGCGCAGCATCTCCGAGTTCCGCCGGCTGTCACGAGGACGTGTCACGACGGCAGCGGCACAGGTCGGCACCGCACTGGCCCGCTTCGCACCACGGGCGCTCACCGCTCTGCTGCGCACCCCCGCCGACGTGTTCCAGGTGCCGGTGTCGATCGTGGTCCGTGGCCGCACCGTGCCGGTGGTCACCGCGCGCCTGCTGGCGGCAGCCCACCGCTACGGCAAGCAGGTGCACGTCTGGACGATCGACGACGCCGCCGAGATGCACCGGCTGCTCGACCTCGGCGTCGACGGCCTGGTGAGCGACCGGATCGACGTCCTCAAGGACGTGCTCGTCTCGCGGGGTTCCTGGACCGGTCGAGGCTGACTCCCCGTTCTTCTCGCACTACTCGACCGACGTCCGGGGTCACATATCCATCGCACGCCGGCGGACGGCATACGCAATGGGTTCAGCGGGCCAGCACGTGTCCTCGTGACGTGCTCAGACGGGTCCAGCGCCCGTGCGCTGCGACCGAAGCCGGCTCGCCGGCCACGGCGAAGCCCAGCACATGGGCTCCGAACGCGAGCCCGGCCGGCACGGGAGGCACGGTCTCGCTCATCCGCGCCCACACCCGCCGGCGCAGCGTCTCGACCGCCTGGCTGCCGGCTCCTTCGGGTGTCCCTTCGGCGACCTGCGAGATGCCTTCGCGCGCAATGGAGTTCACCTCCGCGCCGTCGAGCTGACCGACGGGCTCCCAACCGTCGCGCGGCGGTGTCAGCCCGCTCCACGGCGCGCGGACGGTCGTCGGCGGCACGTTGAGCACGGCACCCTCGGCCTCATGGGCCAGCCGGTCGTTGACGGAGGCGAACGAGACCGTCGTGTCCAGGGGCTGGGCCTGCGTCACCCGGACGACGCGCATGCCGAGGACCGTGCCCTCGCCGAGCAGGCCGCTGCCCTCGATCACCGCCACCGTCGCGACGAGCAGCCCGCCGACCACCTGCAGGCGCACAGCGCCGCCCGCGTTGGCCCTGCCGGCACGCGCGAGGAAGGTGCCGAGGTCCGCCAGCCCGCGTGGGTCACCGAAGTCGATGTGCGCCGTGCCGGTCACCGGCGCCGCCTGCGGAAGGGGGCCGGCTCTCCGACGTGTGTCCGCAGCGCGTCGCGCTCCTCGGGACGCATGCGCCGCGGCGAGGCACTCGAGAAGTCGTAGAGGGCGAGCTCGGTCTCCGCGACGGCATAGACGGGTCGCTCGCTGTCACCGCCGACATCGCCCATCCCGTCCGGGTCGGTGACGATGTAGGCGACGTCGAACCCTGCCCCGCCCACGCGGGAGACCCACATCTGGACCTCGACGGGCGCGTGCCGGAAGCCCAGGGGCCGGCGGTACTCGATCTCGTGCCGCGAGACCAGCACGCCCTCGTCGAGCAGCGACTTGTCGCCCGCTCCCCCGCCGTCGAACCAGTCGCGGAAGGCGATGACACGGGCGTCCTCCAGCAGCCTCAGGAACTGCACGTTGTTGATGTGGGCGTAGGCGTCCATGTCCGACCACCGCAGCGCCACGTGCGCGGCATAGGGGCCGACCCGCGCGCTGCCGTCCTCCTGCGGGCTTCCGGTGGCGTCCGAGGTCTCACTCATGGCGCCATCCTCGCAGCCCGGCCCGCCCGTGGTCGTCCACACCCCCTCCCCGGCCGCCGGGGTCGTCCACAGAGGACGTATGCCGGTCGGTGCGGTCGGTGGGGCCGCGTACGTTGGGTCCCATGCCCTCCACCCCCACCTCACCTGCCGTCGCCCCCGTCGCCCCCGTAGGCGACGTCGACCCCGGGCTGCACGAGCGCGCGACGACCGCGCTCCGCCGACTCGTGGGACGCGACGACATCGACTTCCGCGACGGCCAGCTCGAGGCGATCAACGAGCTCGTCGCGGGACGCCGCCGCGTGCTGGTCGTGCAGCGCACCGGGTGGGGCAAGTCGGCTGTGTACTTCGTCGCGACGGCGCTGCGCCGCGCCGAGGGCGCGGGCCCCACCGTCATCGTCAGTCCGCTGCTGGCGCTGATGCGCGACCAGATCGCTGCAGCCGAGCGCGCCGGCATCAAGGCCGTCACCCTCAACTCCACCAACGCCGACGAGTGGGGCGCGGTGTCCGGCGCGCTGGCGCGCGGCGAGGTCGACGTGCTGCTCGTGAGCCCCGAGCGGCTCAACAACCCGCGGTTCCGCGACGAGCAGCTGCCGACCCTCGCCGAGACGTGCGGGCTGCTCGTGGTCGACGAGGCCCACTGCATCAGCGACTGGGGCCACGACTTCCGCCCCGACTACCGCCGCATCCGCGACCTGCTCACGACGCTGCCCGAGCGCACGCCCGTGCTCGCCACCACCGCCACCGCCAACGCCCGTGTGGTCACCGACGTGGTGGAGCAGCTCGGGTCCGGCGGCCGCGAGGTGCTGACGCTGCGCGGCCCGCTGGCCCGGGCGTCCCTGCGCCTCGGGGTGCTGCCGCTCGCGGCTCCCGAGCAGCGGCTGGCCTGGTTGATCGCCCACCTCGACGAGCTGCCGGGGTCGGGCATCGTCTACGCGCTCACCGTCGCCGCCGCTGAGGACGTCGCGGTGGCCCTGCGCGAGGCCGGCCACCAGGTGGCCGCCTACACCGGGCGCACCGAGCCGAGCGAGCGGATTCGCCTCGAGGAGGCGCTGCGCGACAACCAGGTCAAGGCGCTGGTCGCCACGTCGGCCCTGGGCATGGGGTTCGACAAGCCCGACCTCGGGTTCGTGCTGCACCTCGGGGCACCGTCGTCCCCCGTCGCCTACTACCAGCAGGTGGGTCGCGCCGGACGTGCGACCGAGCGCGCCGACGTGCTGCTCATGCCCGGCCCGGAGGACAAGGACATCTGGCGCTATTTCGCGTCCGCGTCGATGCCCCGCCAGGACCAGGCGGACGCCGTCGTCCGTGCCCTGTCCGAGTCGCCCAAGCCTCTGTCCACGGTCGCCCTCGAGACCATCGTCGACGTGCGCCGCACCCGGCTGGAGCTGCTCCTCAAGGTGCTCGACGTCGACGGCGCGGTGCGCCGGGTCCCTGGCGGCTGGACCGCCACGGGTGAGCCGTGGACCTACGACGCCGAGCGCTATGGCCGCGTCACCGAGGCGCGCGAGCGCGAGCAGCAGCTGATGGTCGACTACGAACGCACCGACCGCTGCCGCATGGCTTTCCTCCAGGAGACGCTCGACGACGACTCGGCACAGCCGTGCGGTCGCTGTGACCGCTGCGCCGGGGCGTGGTTCGACGCGACGATCCCCGAGGCGGCCGTCAACACGGCCCGCTCGCGGCTGGAGCGTCCCGGGGTGGCCCTCGAGCCCCGAGCACAGTGGCCGTCGGGCATGGATCGCCTCGGCGTCCCGCTCAAGGGGCGCATCGCTGCGTCCGTGTCCATGGACGAGGGCCGGGCCGTGGCGCGCCTGAGCGACCTCGGGTGGGGCCAACGGCTCCGCGAGCTGCTGCGTGGCCCCGACCGCGAGATCCCCTCAGAGGTGCTGCGGGCCTGCGTCGAGGTGCTGGCGGGATGGGGCTGGGCGCAGCGCCCGGCTGCCATCGTCTCGGTGCCCTCTCGGCGGCATCCCGCCCTCGTCGGCTCGCTCGCCGCCGGCCTCGGGCAGCTCGGCCGGCTGCCCTACCTCGGGGCGCTGGACCTCGTCGAGGGCGGGCCGGTCGGCGAACCGGGCGGCAACAGCGCCTTCCGGCTGGCCAACGTGTGGGGGCGCCTCCAGGTCGGCCCCGAGCTGGCCGTCGCGCTCGAGGGCCTCCCCGGCCCGGTGCTCCTCGTCGACGACCTCAGCGACTCCCGCTGGACCCTCACCGTCTGCGCCGGGCTGCTGCGGGAGGCCGGTGCCCCCGCCGTCCTGCCGATGGCCCTGGCCATGGAGGGCTGAGGCGGCACCACGCGGCGACGATCTGGCCTCGGAGCAGCGGGGCGCCGGCGCCCCGTCAGTCGGCGCGACTGGCCCGACGCGCCCCACGTGCCGCTGCGGCGTGAGTCCGGCCGAAGGGAGGGCAGGAGGGGACGCGAGAGGGTGGGTGCCGCCACGCCACAGGCCCACTAGGGTCGACTCGTGACTGCTGACGCCCCCGCTCAGGCGAGCCCGCTGCCCCCGCTCGAGGACCTCCTCGAGGTGCTCACGCTCCGCGACGTCGGCACCGCCCACATCTCCGTCACCGACGTGCAGGGCAACGACGCGGCCGAGTCGATCGGCGCGGCGTCGGCGAGGGTCTTCGAGGGCCGTAGCCAGAAGATGCCGCACGGACGCGTCTTCGGCGGACAGGTCCTCGCCCAGTGCGTCATGGCCGCGGGCATCACCGTGCAGGACGTCAGCGAGACGGGGGCCGCCCGGCCGATCCACTCGCTGCACGGCTACTTCATGCGACCGGGCGATGACACGCTGCCGATCCGCTTCGCCGTCGAGGAGATGCGCGACGGCAACTCCTTCTCGACCCGCCGGGTCCACGCCGTGCAGAAGGGCGCGCCGATCATGTCGATGGTCTGCTCGTTCCAGCAGCGCGCCGGCGGCCTGGACCACCAGGAGACGATGCCCCGGGTGCCAGGCCCCGAGGGGCTGGCCTCCTTGGCAGACGCCTTCCGCGGCATGGACCACCCGGGCGCCCGGCACATCGCCGAGTCCCGGCCCATCGAGCTGCGTCCGGTCGAGAGCAACATGTTCCTCGACGCCGGACCCGAGCAGGTGGCCACGAACCACGTCTGGATGCGCGCCGTGGACCGGCTGCCCGACGACCCGCTGCTGCACGCCGCCGTGCTCGCCTACTCCAGCGACTACTCGCTGCTCGAGCCGGTGCTGCGCCGCCACGGCCTGGTCTGGACCGACCCCCGCCTGCGCGTGGCCAGTCTCGACCACTCGATGTGGTTCCACCGGGACGCCCGGGCGGACGACTGGCTGCTCTACGCACAGCAGTCGCCGTCCGCCGAGAGCGGGCGCGGCCTCTCCGTCGGCCAGATCTACCGCCAGGACGGCACCCTCGTCGCGACCACCGCCCAGGAGGGCATGGTGCGCGTCAAGCAGTCCTGACGCTCAGACGGTGCGCAGCACGGCGACGTCGTGGCCGTCGAGCAGCACGCCGCTCGCATCGACGATCGGGGCGCGCCCCCACGAGGCGAGCACGTGCTCGACCTCTCCCTCGAACGGCACCATCTGCGAGCGTCCGGCGAGGTTGGCGACGACGTGCACCGAGCCGCGCGACAGCACGATCCACCGGGCGTCCTCGTCGAACCGCACCGATGTCGCCTGCAGGTCGCCGGAGGCCACGTCCGGTTGGGTGCGCCGCACCCGGATCAGCTGTCGGTAGAAGTGCAGCATCTCGTTGTGGCCGGGCGCGTAGGGCTCCTGCCAGTCGAGCACGCTGTGGGCCCGGGTCGCCGGGTCCTGCGGGTCGGGCACGTCGGCCTCATCCCACCCGTGGGCGGCGAACTCGGCACGGCGGCCTGAGCGCACCGCCTCGGCGAGCCACTCCTCCTCGAAGGAGGTGAAGAAGGCGAAGGGCGTGCTGGCCCTCCACTCCTCCCCCATGAAGACCATGGCCGTGAACGGCGAGAGGAGGTAGAGGGCGGCGCCGACTGCCTGCTGCCCGGGCGAGATCTGGTCGCTGATGCGGTCACCGGTGGCGCGGTTGCCGACCTGGTCGTGGGTCTGCAGGTAGGCCAGGAACTGGTGACCCGAGCGGGCCTTCGGGTCCACGGGCGCACCCCAGACCTCGCCGCGGAAGGTCGACATCCGGCCGTCGTGGAGGAACGCGTCGGTCAGCGTCTTGGCCAGCACGGACAGCGGCCCGCCGTCGGGCCACGCCTCGGTGCCCCCGGCGAAGTCCGCGTAGTAGCCCTGCCGCTCGCCGGTGAGGGCCACGTGCAGCGCGTGGTGGATGTCGTCGTCCCACTGGGCCGTCATGCCGCGTCCCCCCTCGCTCGTCGGGGTCACCATGACGGCGTCGTTGAGGTCGCTCTCGGCGATGAGGTCCAGGGGGCGGCCCAGCTCCGCGGCCAGGGCAGCGGTCTCGTCGGAGAGCTGCGCGAGGATGTGCGGCTGCGACTCGTCGCGCAGCTCGTGGACCGCGTCGAGCCGCAGCGCGTCGACGTGGAAGTCCCGGAACCACCGCAGCGCGTTGTCGACGACCCAGCGCCGCACCTCGTGGCTGCCGTCGGCGTCGAGGTTGACGGCCGGCCCCCACGGGGTGGTGTGCGTGTCGGTGAAGTAGGGCCCGAACTCCGCGAGGTAGTTGCCGGTGGGTCCGAGGTGGTTGTAGACGACGTCGAGGCAGACGCCGAGGCCCTGCGCGTGGCACGCGTCGACGAACCGCTGGAAGGCCGCGGGACCGCCGTACGCCTGCTGCACGGCATACGGTGCCACGCCGTCGTACCCCCAGCCGTGGCTGCCGCCGAACGCGGCGACCGGCATGACCTCGACGACGTCGACACCGAGGTCGACGAGGTGCGCGAGGTGGGCGATGGCGGCATCGAAGGTGCCCTCGGGCGTGAAGGTCCCGATGTGCAGCTCGTAGACGACACCGCCGAGGACGCCGCGCCCCTCGCGCGTGCCGCGCCACTCGCCGTCGCCCCAGTCGTACGCGCTCGCGTCGAACGTGCGGCTGGCGCCGTGGACCCCGTGCGGCAGCCACGCACTGCGTGGGTCGGGCCGCGGGTCCCCGCCATCGATGCTGAAGGAGTAGTCCAGCGTCGCGTCGTCGGGTCGGGGCCACGTCCACCACCCGCCGTCGCCCCGGGTCATCGCGTGCCGGTCGGGCGCTGTCGTCGGCTCGGTGCCCGCGGGGTCGACGCGCGTCACGAGGACGTCGACGTGGGAGGCGCTCGGCGCCCAGACGCTCAGCGTGTCAGTCATGCTCGGGCCGTACCCGCACGAGCAGGGCCACGGGCAGCCCGTGACCCAGGAGGGCGTCGAGCCGTTGCGACCCGCCGTCCACCGCGGTGCCGGAGAGTGCGTCGGTCCACCGGCCCTCGGGCAGGTCGACGGTGGCATCGCCGAACCCGCCGGCGTCGTGGAGCCGGCCGGCGAGGCGGGTCACCACGGTGACGAGCTCGACGTCCTCGCCCGTCCCCCGGCCGAACGCCACGGCGTGCGGTGAGGTGGACTCGAGGGGGACGTACGTCGAGGATGCGCCGGTGAAGCTCTCCGAGTGCTTCCGGCGGGCGCGCAGCGCCGACGCGGTGACGAGCAGCTTCTCGTCGTCGAGGTCCACCGGGGCGGCTCCACCGTCGAGGCGCGCCAGGCGGTCACGACGCAGGCTGTAGTCGACGAGCCGGCGGTTGTCCGGGTCGACCAGCGACAGGTCGACGACGTCGGTCCCCTGGTAGACGTCCGGCACACCGGGCATCGTGAGCTGGACGAGCTTCTGCCCCAGCACGTTCGCCCGCGTCTCCGCGGCGGTCTGAGCCATCCAGCTCTCGACGTGACGCACGACCTCCGGAGTCGTCACGACCCCGGTGACGAACCGCTCGACGGCCGTCTCGTACGCCTCGTTCGGCTCGGTCCAGCGGGTGTACAGCTTCGACTCGCGGATCGCCTTGAGGGCGTACGCCTGCAGCCGCTCCTCGTCGATCGGCCACGCGCCGACGACCGTCTGCCAGAGGAAGTACTCGGTCAGCGGGTCGAGCTCGTCCGAGCGGAACGGCGCCGCGAGCTCGCGCGCCCGACGAACCCACGTCGCCCAGGCGTCAGGGCGCTCGGCGAGGACGAACAGCCGCGCCCGCACGTCCTCCGAGCGCTTGGTGTCGTGGGTCGAGAGCGTCGTCATGCTCTGCGGCCACGTCTCGTGCAGCCGGCCGGCGAACTCGTGGAAGTCGGCCACCGACACGCCCATGGTGGCGGGGTCGCCGCCGACCTCGTTGAGCGCGACGAGCCGCACGTAGCGGTAGTACGCGGTGTCCTCGATCGCCTTGGCCATGGCCGGACCGCACGTCTGCTGGAAGCGGACGACGAACTCGTCGGCGGCGGCCCGGTCGACCGGCTCGCCCTGCCCGAGGGCCAGGTCGAGGACGGCCTCGGCCACGGCGGTGTCGAGCGGCGCGGCCGCGCCCTTCTCGCCGCGCTGCGCAGCGGCCCGTAGCTCCTCGGCGTCGTCCACGCCGGCAGGCGTGCCGGGCCGCAGGTAGACCCGGTAGCGGTCCATCCCCACGAGCATCGCCTCGATGACCGGGCGGGCGGCGTGCAGGTCCAGGTCGGGACGGGCCCGCGCGACGAGGCGCAGCAGGCGGCTCACCTCGGTCGCGAGCATCACCTGCACGACCCAGCGCTTGGACTCGGTCACGATGGCGTCGAGGTCCTGGCTCGTGCCGAGCACCTCGGCGGACAGCTCGTCCAGCGGCTGGGCGCCGGACGGGTCGACGAAGAGCCCGCCGACGCGCAGCAGGGCATCGTAGCCCGTCGTGCCCGCCGTGTGCCAGGTCTGCGGCAGCTGCTCCTCGCCCTCGAGGATCTTCTCGACGACGACCCAGCTCTCGCCGGTGGCGGTCGCGAGACGGTCGAGGTAGCCCTCGGGGTCGGCCAGGCCGTCCGGGTGGTCGATCCGGAGGCCGTCGATGGCCCCGGACCGGATGCCGTCGACGAGCAGCCGGTGGGTGGCGTCGAAGACCTCGGGGTCCTCGACGCGCACGGCGATGAGCGAGGTGACGTCGAAGAAGCGCCGATAGTTCAGCTCGGAGTCGCCGACCGTCCAGGACGCGAGGCGGTAGTGCTGGGCGTCGAGGAGCTCGCCCAACGGCGTGCCCGGGTCGGTGCCGGGCGCGAGCGGGAAGACGTGGTCGTAGTAGGTCACGACGGGCTCGCCCTCGTGCTCGCCGACCGAGATCTCGCCGGCGGCGAGCACCTCCTCGAGCGAGGAGCCGAGCACCGGCAGCAGGATGCGCCCGTCCTGGGCGTCCCAGTCGACGTCGAACCACGAGGCGTACGCCGACTGCCGGCCCTCGCGCAGCACCGACCAGAGCGGGCGGTTGAGCGAGAGCGGCGTGGGCGTGGTCATGTGGTTGGGCACGACGTCGACGACGACGCCGAGCCCGGCGGCGTGCGCCGCCTCCACGAGCTTGGCGAACGCCGCGTCACCGCCGAGCCCCTCGGCCACCCGGGAGTGGTCGACGACGTCGTAGCCGTGCTTGGAGCCCGACGCGGCCTGCAGCACCGGCGAGAGGTAGAGGTGGGTGACCCCGAGGTCGGCGAGGTGGTCGACCTGCGCCACCGCGTCCTCGAGGGTGAAGTCCGGTTCCAGCTGGAGCCGGTGGGTCGAGACGGGCGCGCTGGCGTACCTCACGCGGTCAGCTCCTCGCTGAGTCCGGGGACGATGGACGAGCCGTTGTCTCGGGGGCACCTGAGCACGACGATGCTGCGTGGCTGCACCTGGATCTGCCACGTCGGCTCGAGGGTGGTGTCCTCGACCTCGTGGAGGGCGGTGTCGATGACCGGCACCCAGTGCGCGCCGTACTCCTCCTCGGGCAGCGTGAACGTCAGGGCCTCGTGGTGGGCGTTGAACATGACGAGGAACGAGTCGTCGAGGATCTGCTGCCCGCGCGGGTCCGGCTCGGGGATGGCCGAGCCGTTGAGGAAGACCATGAGCGACTTGGCCATGCCGTCGCTCCAGGCCTCGTCGTCCATGTGCTGTGCCTCGGGGGTGAGCCAGGCGATGTCACCGAGCTCGCTCTCGCCGCCGTGGTCGGCGCTGCCGGCGAAGAAGCGACGGCGCCGGAACACCGGGTGCTCACGACGCAGTCGCACGAGCGACTGCGTGAAGGCGAGCAGCTTCTGGTCGTCCTCGTCGAGCATCCACTGGATCCACGAGATGTCGTTGTCCTGGCAGTAGCCGTTGTTGTTGCCGCCCTGGGTGCGCCCCAGCTCGTCGCCGTGCAGCAGCATCGGCACGCCCTGCGAGAAGAGCAGGGTGGTCAGGAAGTTGCGCTGCTGGCGCAGGCGCAGGTCGCGGATCGAGGCGTCGTCAGTCGGGCCCTCGACGCCGCAGTTCCACGAGCGGTTGTGGCTCTCGCCGTCGTTGTTGTTCTCGCCGTTGGCCTCGTTGTGCTTCTCGTTGTACGACACGAGGTCGCGCAGGGTGAACCCGTCGTGGGCCGTGACGAAGTTGATCGAGGCGATCGGCTTGCGCCCCGAGTGCTCGTACAGGTCGCTGGAACCGGTGAAGCGTGAGGCGAACTCGGCCAGGGCGCCTCCCTCGCCGCGCCAGAAGTCGCGCACGGTGTCGCGGTACTGGCCGTTCCACTCGGTCCACAGGGGCGGGAAGCCGCCGACCTGGTAGCCGCCCTCGCCGACGTCCCACGGCTCTGCGATGAGCTTGACCTGGCTGACCACCGGGTCCTGCTGCACGAGGTCGAAGAAGGCCGACAGCTTGTCGACCTCGTGGAACTGGCGGGCCAGGGTCGCCGCGAGGTCGAAGCGGAAGCCGTCGACGTGCATCTCGGTGACCCAGTAACGCAGCGAGTCCATGATCAGCTGCAGCACGTGCGGGCTGCGCATCAGCAGGCTGTTGCCGGTGCCCGTCGTGTCGTAGTAGTGGGCCAAGTCGCCGTCGACGAGCCGGTAGTAGTTGGCGTTGTCGATGCCGCGGAACGACAGCGTCGGGCCCATGTGGTTGCCCTCGGCGGTGTGGTTGTAGACGACGTCGAGGATGACCTCGATGTCCGCCTCGTGCAGCGCCTTGACCATGGCCTTGAACTCGAGGACCTGCTGCCCGCGCTGGCCGTTGGCCGAGTACTCGTTGTGCGGGGCGAGGAACCCGATGGTGTTGTAGCCCCAGTAGTTCCGCAGGCCACGGTCGACCAGCGGCGCGTCCTGGACGAACTGGTGCACGGGCATGAGCTCGATCGCCGTGATGCCGAGGTCGCGCAGGTGGTTGATCATCGCCGGGTGCGCGATGGCCGCATACGTCCCCCGGATCTCCTCCGGGATCTCGGGGTGGCGCATCGTCAGGCCCTTGACGTGGGCCTCGTAGATGACGCTCTCGTGGTACTGGTGCCTGGGCGGACGGTCGTCGCCCCAGTCGAAGAACGGGTTGGTGACGACCGAGTGCATCGTGTGCTGCTTGCTGTCCTCGGTGTTGATGTCGGTCGTCGTCGCCGCGTCTTCGTCACCGAAGGTGTACGAGTAGAGCGACTGGTCGTTCTCGGCCTGCCCCTCGATGGCCTTGGCGTACGGGTCGAGCAGCAGCTTGCTCGGGTTGCAGCGGTGGCCGTTCTCGGGGTCGTAGGGACCGTGGACCCGGAAGCCGTAGCGCTGCCCCGGCTGGATGTAGGGCACGTAGCCGTGCCAGACGAAACCGTCCACCTCCGGCAGGTCGAGGCAGGTCTCTTCCAGGTCGTCGTCGAGCAGGCACAGCTGGACGCGTTCGGCGACCTCGGAGAAGACCGCGAAGTTCACCCCGGAGCCGTCGTACGTCGCTCCGAGGGGGTAGGGGTTGCCGGGCCAGATCTCCATGGACCTTCTTTTCGTCGTTCGGTCGCGGCTCGGGGCCGCGGCGCCACGGCGTGTGGCGACAAGCGGACGACTCTGGCCGCACAGCGCATTCTTCCCTGTCCCGGCCGGTGGGGCGCAAGGACGAGCCGTATGCAGGTCGGCCACCCGCGGGGCGGGGTGCCGGCCGCACGTGGCCGGGGAAGACGCGAGCGAGCCTCGGCGTCCGTGTCTCCAGTACCCGATGGGGTCCACCGGGAGACAGGGACGCCGAGGCGTCTCGTTGCTAGAGGGCGCCGCCGAGAGTCACGCCGCCGTCGATCGTCAGCGTCTGGCCGGTGACCCACGAGGCGTCGTCGCTGAGGAGGAAGCTGACGGCGCCTGCCACGTCCTCCGGCAGCCCGAGCCGCTTCATCGGGTAGGCGCGCACGACCTTCTCCTCGCGGCCCTCGTAGAGAGCCTCCGCGAACTTCGTCTTGACGACGGCGGGTGCGACGGCGTTGACGCGCACGTCGGGTCCCAGCTCGTAGCCGAGCTCCGTGGTCAGGTGGATGAGCGCGGCCTTGGAGACGCCGTACCAGCCGATGACGCCGCTGGCTCCCTGACCGGCCACGGAGGCGAGGTTGACGACGGCACCGGGGTGCTCGGCGTCCCCGAGCCCGGCTGCGACGGCCTTCTTGATCCACGAGAAGGCTGCGACGACGTTCACGTCGAGGACCTTGCGCGCAACGTCGAGGCCCGAGTCGAGCATGGGCCCGTAGACCGGGTTGATGCCGGTGTTGTTGACGAGCAGGTGCAGCCCGCCGAACGCCTCTCGCGCGGCCTCGATCACCTCGTCCTGGTGCGCCTCGTCCGCGGCGTTGCCGGCGATGCCCATGGCGTGCTCGGGGCCGCCGAGCTGGTCGACGGCCTCGGCGAGCGCCTCGGACCTGCGGGCCGTGATGACGACCCGGGCGCCCTCGTCGACGAGCCGCTGGGCGATCCCGAGGCCGATGCCCCGGCTGGCACCGGTGACGATGGCGACGGCGCCCTCGTGGCGTCCGCCGCTGCCGTTGGCCCCCATCAGAAGCCGAGGTCCCGGCCGATGAGCTCCTTCATGATCTCGTTGGAGCCGGCCCAGATCTTCGTGACGCGAGCGTCGCGCCAGGCGCGGGCCACGCGGTACTCGTTCATGAATCCGTAGCCGCCGTGCAGCTGGACGCAGTGGTCGAGCACGTCGTTCTGGACCTCGGAGCTCCACCACTTGGCCTTGGCGGCGTCGACGGCGGAGAGCTTGCCCTCGGCGTGGGCCGCGATGCAGTCGTCGACGTAGGCCTCGGCCACCTCGATCTTCGTCACGAGCTCGGCCAGGAGGAACTTGTTGTGCTGGAAGGCGCCGATCGGCTGGCCGAAGGCCTTGCGGTCCTTGGCGTACTGGATCGTCTCCTCGAGGATCGCCTTGGCGTGGGCGACGTTGGAGACGGCGGCGCCGACGCGCTCCTGCGGCAGGCGCTGCATCATCGAGATGAAGCCCATGCCCTCGGGACCGAGGCGGTTCTCGTCGGGCACGCGGACGTTCTCGAAGAACAGCTCGGCGGTGTCGGACTCCTCCATGCCGACCTTGTCGAGCTTGCGGCCGTTGACGAAGCCCTCCATGCCGCGCTCGACCATCAGCAGGGTGATGCCCTTGGCGCCCTTGGACGGGTCGGTGCGGGCGGCGACGATGACGAGGTCGGCCTGGTAGCCGTTGGTGATGAAGGTCTTGGAGCCGTTGAGGATCCAGCTGTCGCCGTCCCGGACCGCGGTGGTCTTGAGGGCGGCGAGGTCGGAGCCACCGGACGGCTCGGTCATGGCGATGGCGCAGATGAGCTCGCCGCTGGCCATGCCGGGCAGCCAGCGCTGCTTCTGCTCCTCGGTGCCGAGGTCGACGATGTAGGGCGGGCACACGTCGGAATGGATGCCGAAGCACGAGCTCGTCGCCGCGTTGAAGCGCGACATCTCCTCGGCCACGACGGCGTTGAAGCGGTAGTCGTCGACGCCGGCGCCGCCGTACTCCTCGGGGATGTCGAGGCCGAAGAAGCCCTGCTTGCCGGCCTCGAGCCAGATCTCGCGCGGGATCGACTTGCCGGAGATCATCTCCTCGGCGCGCGGGGCGAGGGTGCGGGCGACGAACTCGCGCGCGGAGGCGCGCATCGCCTCGTGGTCCTCGTCGTAGATGTTGCGGGGCATCGGTCCTCCATCGGGCGTGCTGACGGGTGCGGCGCGCCGAGTACCCGTCGGTAACTAAGCGCTTGCTTAGTCTCCCTCCGCTGCGGCATGCTGTCAACGTGCGACAGCCCACCTCGACGCCGCCGACCGCGCGCCCGACCCGGCCCGCCGGCCAGACCTCGGACCCCGACGCGTCGACCGTCGAGCGGCTCCTCCAGGCAGCCGCACAGGCCTTCGCCGACAAGGGTTTCCACGCCACGACGACGCGAGACATCGCCTCGGGGGCGGGCCTGTCCCCCGCTGGTGTCTACGTGCACTTCGGGTCCAAGGAGGAGCTGCTCTTCGCCCTGAGCCGAAGTGGCCACGAGTCCGCGCTCCGGCTGCTGCGTGCGGCGATTTCGGAGGGGTCCACGCCGACCGACCAGCTCGCCAACGTCATGGCGCGCTTCTCCGAGTGGCACGTCGAGCAGTACCAGGTCGCCCGGGTCGTGCAGTACGAGCACCACCACCTGACGCCCGAGCACCACGCCGAGGTCCTCGCGCTGCGCAAGGAGATGGACGCCCTCGTGCGCGCCGTCCTCGACCGCGGCGTCGCCGACGGCACCTTCTCCGTCGAGGAAGGCGCCGGCAGCAGCGCGACCGCCCTCGCCCTGCTGTCCATCGTCGTCGACGTCGCCCGCTGGTACTCCCCCACGATCCGGCGCACCCCTGCCGAGATCGGGGCCACGAACGCCGCTCTCGCCCTGCGCCTCGTCGGCGCCGCCCACTGACCGGTGCCGCCGTCCGCCGCGGGCCACTCGGTGCTCCAGGTGCCGGTGCCCGAGCTCGAGCCCTTCGTCCTGGCCCGGACCCGTCACTACGACACCGACTACGTCTCGGCCGACCCCCGCTTCGTGCACGCGCACATCACGGCGCTCGGCCCCTTCCTCGACGCGGCCGCCCTGACCGACGAGGCACTCGGCGTCGTCGGGGCGATCGCCGCCTCGACAGCGCCGTTCGAGTACACGTTGGAGCAGGTGGGCACGTTTCCCAACGGCATCGTCCACCTGCTGCCCGAGCCCTCGCGGCCGTTCGCCGCGCTCACCGCGACGCTCTGGCGGGCCTTCCGCCACTGTCCGCCGTATGCCGGGGCCTTCGGCGACGTCTTCCCGCACCTGACGCTCGACGCCCTCTCCGGCGACGTCACCCAGGACTCGACGCGAGCCTCGCTGGGCGCCGTCCTCCCGGCGCGCTGCAGCGCCGACCAGCTCGACCTCGCGTGGTACGAGCCCGGCGCCTGCCGGGTGCTGCACTCCTGGCGACTCGGCGCCTGAGTCTCAGCTCGTCGTCGAGCCGAGGGCGCCGGTCGGCGTCACCGGAGCCGCGTCGGTTGCGACGGATGATCGCTGACCTGGTCCCAGGTCCACGGTCAGCCGCGGGAGGAAGAACTGGACCAGCGGACCGATCGACACGGCATACGCGATCGTGCCGAGTCCGACAGGGCCGCCGAGGAGCCAACCGACGGACAGGACCACGACCTCGATCGACGTGCGCACCAGGCGGATCGAGAGTCTCGTGCGGCGGGCCAGGCCCGTCATCAGCCCGTCGCGCGGGCCGGGCCCGAGCTGACTGCCGATGTAGAGGCCACCGGCCACACCGTTGAGGACGATGCCGGCGACGAGGAGCAGCGCGCGGACCCAGAGGGCCTCTGGCGGCTCGATCAGGGCCAGGCCCGCGTCGGCGGCGAGGCCGATGACGACGACGTTGGCCACGGTGCCGAGCCCCGGCCACTGCCGCAGCGGCACCCACAGGAGCAGCACCAGCGCGCCGACGATGATCGTGACCTGCCCGAAGGTGAGCGGCACGTGGGTCGCGATCCCCGCGTGGAAGACGTCCCACGGGTCGAGGCCCAGCGTCGAGCGGATCATCATCGACATGGAGACGCCGTAGAGGACGAGACCGACGAGCAGCTGGGCGACGCGGCGCGGCAGGCGACCGGCACGCAGCTGCTGCCGGGGGCTCAGGTTGGCCAGGGGGACGTGACGTCTCATGCGGTCCAGTGTGACCGGGACTGGACCTGGATTTGAGGGCCAGTTGTGCGACGGTGGACCCCATGCGCACCATCTCGGCCCGGTCCCTGGCCCTGCTCCTCGGCCGCGACCCGCTCCCGCGTCCCGCCTACCGGGCACTGGCTGACGGCATCCGCCGGCTCGTCTGCGACGGGCGGCTGCTCGTCGGCACCCGGCTGCCGAGCGAGCGCACGCTGACCACCGAGCTGGGCCTCAGCCGGACGACGGTCGGCGCGGCTCTCGACGCGCTGCGTGACGAGGGTTTCGTCGCCACCCGTCGCGGCTCCGGGAGCGTCGTGTGCTTGCCCGCCGGCCCGTCGGGCCTCGCGCTCTCGCAGGCCGGCCTCATCCCCACCGAGGTGCCGCCCGACGTCATCGACCTGACGTATGCCGCCCTCCCGGCCGCTGCCGGCGTCACCGCCGCCTTCGAGCGGGCCCTGCTCGAGCTGCCTCGCTTCCTCGCGACCGCCGGCTACGACCCGCGCGGGCTGCCGGAGACCCGGCGGGCCGTGGCCGACTGGTACGCGTCCCGTGGGCTGCCGACGACGCCGGACCAGGTCGCGGTCACCTCGGGCGCCCACGGTGGCCTCTCGGCCGTGCTGCGGGCCCGGCTGGAGGTCGGCGACCGCGTCGTCGTCGAGAGCCCGACCTACCCCAACGCCATCGTCGGAGTGCGCCGCTCGGCCTACCGTCCGGTGGCCGCGCAGCTGACCCCGACCGGGTGGGACCTCGACGCGATCGAGCTCGCCGTGCGACAGAGCGGCGCGCGGGCGGCCTACCTCATCCCCGACCACCAGAACCCGACGGGCCTGACCATGGCCGAGGCGACGCGCGCAGCGCTCGGCGCGGTCCTCTCGCGGCACGGCGTCGTGCCGGTCGTCGACGAGACGTTCGTCGAGCTGGGCCTCGACGAGGCCTCCGGCACCGCACGCCCGGCGCCGTTCGCGGCCTCGGCGCGCGAGTGCCACACCCTCGGCAGCGCGGGCAAGACGTGGTGGGGCGGCCTGCGGGTCGGGTGGGTGCGCACCCCCGTCACCGGCGTCGAGGCCGTCATCGAGGCGCGGCACAGCCTCGACCTCGGCACGGCGATCCTCGAGCAGCTCGTGGTGGCCGACCTGCTCCGTCAGGGCGAAACGCTCCTCGTCGAGCGGCGCCGAGAGGCCCGCGCGCGGCGCGACGCGCTCGTCACGGCCCTGCGCAGGCACGTGCCGGAGTGGCGGTTCGAGGTGCCGGCCGGAGGTCTGAACCTGTGGTGCGAGCTGCCCGAGGCGCGCGGCGACCAGCTGGCCCGGGTGGCCGAGCGCGCCGGGCTGCGTCTCGCACGCGGCGGCCAGTTCGGCGTCGAGGGCGGCCTCGGCCGCTGGCTGAGGCTGCCGTTCTGCGTCGCGCCCGACGAGGCGGACGAGGTGGGCCGGCGCCTTGCGGTGGCCTGGCAGCTGGCACTCCGCGAGCGTCCGGGCACCCGCGAGGTGACTCCACTCATCGCGTGATACCGGCCTGGCACGGCGAAGGGCCGGGGTGCGCGTGCACCCCGGCCCTTCCTGCTCCGGTGGAGCCGGCGGAACCGGTCGGACCGGTCGTCCCCGTCGCTTCCGTCAGTCGCGCGTCAGCTTGCGGTAGGTGACCCGGTGCGGGCGCGCCGCCTCGGGGCCGAGCCGCTCGACCTTGTTGGCCTCGTAGGACTCGTAGTTGCCCTCGAACCAGTACCAGCTCGACGGGTTCTCCTCGGTGCCCTCGTAGGCGAGGATGTGGGTCGCGACCCGGTCGAGGAACCACCGGTCGTGCGAGATCACGACGGCGCAGCCCGGGAAGTCGAGCAGGGCGTTCTCGAGGGAGCCGAGGGTCTCGACGTCGAGGTCGTTGGTCGGCTCGTCGAGGAGCAGCAGGTTGCCGCCCTGCTTGAGGGTGAGCGCCAGGTTGAGGCGGTTGCGCTCGCCACCCGACAGCACGCCCGAGAGCTTCTGCTGGTCGGGTCCCTTGAAGCCGAACTGGGAGACGTAGGCGCGAGAAGGGATCTCGACCTGGCCGACCTTGATGTAGTCGAGGCCGTCGGAGACGATCTCCCAGAGGTTCTTCTTCGGGTCCAGGCCCTCGCGGCCCTGGTCGACGTAGGAGATCTTCACCGTCTCGCCGATCTTGACCTCGCCGGCGTCGGGCTGCTCGAAGCCGACGATCGTCTTGAAGAGGGTCGACTTGCCGACACCGTTCGGGCCGATGACGCCGACGATGCCGTTGCGCGGCAGCGAGAAGGAGAGGTTGTCGATGAGGACGCGGTCGCCGAAGCCCTTGCGGAGGTTCTTGACCTCGATCACCGTCGAACCCAGGCGCGGGCCCGGCGGGATCTGGATCTCCTCGAAGTCGAGCTTGCGGGTGCGCTCGGCCTCGGCCGCCATCTCCTCGTAGCGCGCGAGGCGCGCCTTGCTCTTGGCCTGACGACCCTTGGCGTTGCTACGGACCCACTCGAGCTCCTGCTTGAGGCGCTTCTGCAGCTTCTGGTCCTTCTTGCCCTGGACCTGGAGGCGCTCGGCCTTCTTCTCGAGGTAGGTCGAGTAGTTGCCCTCATAGGGGTAGAGGCGGCCGCGGTCGACCTCGGCGATCCACTGGGCGACGTTGTCGAGGAAGTAGCGGTCGTGCGTCACGGCGATGACGGCGCCCGGGTAGGACTCGAGGTGCTGCTCGAGCCACTGCACCGACTCGGCGTCGAGGTGGTTGGTGGGCTCGTCGAGCAGCAGCAGGTCGGGCTTCTGCAGGAGGAGCTTGCACAGGGCGACGCGGCGACGCTCTCCACCGGAGAGTGTGGTCACCGGCGAGTCCGGCGGCGGGCAGCGGAGCGCGTCCATCGCCTGCTCGAGCTGGCTGTCGAGGTCCCACGCATCGGCGTGGTCGATGTCCTCCTGGAGCTTGCCCATCTCGGCGAGCAGCGCGTCGTAGTCGGCGTCGGGGTCGGCCATCTCGGCGGAGATCTCGTTGTAGCGGTCGAGCTTCGCCTTGATCTCGCCGGCGCCCTCCTCGACGTTGCCGAGGACGGTCTTCTCCTCGTTGAGGGGCGGCTCCTGCAGCAGGATGCCGACGCTGGCGCCGGGGGCGAGACGCGCCTCGCCGTTGCTCGGCTGGTCGAGTCCCGCCATGATCTTGAGGATGGTCGACTTGCCGGCGCCGTTCGGGCCGACCATGCCGATCTTCGCGCCCGGATAGAACGACATCGACACGTCGTCGAGGATGACCTTCTCGTTGTGCGCCTTGCGCGCACGGGTCATGGTGTAGATGAACTCGGCCATGCGCAGAAGGCTATCTGTCGGCGAGCGCGGCACCGAATCCGTGTCCGTCGGTGCCGGCGCTCGCGGACGTGCTGGCCGGTCAGGCGCTCAGCGGCCGGCGGGCCCGGCGCGCAGCGGCCGGCGGGTCAGGCGCTGAGCTGGTCGACGACCTCGTAGTCGTCGGTCTCGGGGTCGCCCGTCGCGGCGACCCCGTCCGCGCCGTCGGAGGCCTCGCCGTGCAGGCCGTCGTCCTGCAGGTCGTAGTCGTCGTCGACGACGCCGTCGGCGTCGACGTGGGGCGGACGTCGGCCGTCCGCGTCCGCCTCGGCGAGGGCCCGGACGGCCGCCTGCACGTCGGGGTCGGCCGTGCGGTCGTGACCGAGGGCCGCGGCCCGGCTCACCCGCTCGAAGCTCGCCCGCCCCCAGGAGAGGTCGTGGCCGATGTGGCCGGCGTCGATCTGCGGGGACGTCCGCGGCTGGCCCTCGCTGCTGACCCACTGCTTGACGGACAGCGTGCCCTCGACGATGACTGGGTGGCCCTTGCACAGGGCCGTGGCCGCGTTCGCCGCCAGGGCGTTGAAGGCGATGACGTCGTAGAAGCTCGTCTCGCCGTCGACGAAGCGGCCGTCGGCCGTGCGCCGGTAGGGCGTGGTCGCGATGCGGAAGGTCGTGTAAGGGCTGCCGTTGCGGGCTCGCCGCTCGACGGGCTCGGACACGACGTTGCCGTGCACGGTGATGCGGGTCTCGTTCATGGAGTGCTCCTGTGGCTGGTCCACGGCGGCCCTGCGCCGCCTGCACCCCACCTTCGGCGCGGGCGGTCCGCTTCCGCAGCCGCCAGTCGGACCCCTGTGGACAGCGGCTCCCGGGGCTGGGAGGTGTGGACGAGCCCCCACGCCCGGGCTCAGCGAGCCGCAGCCTCGAGGTGCACTCGGGTCTCACGGTGGCGCGCGAGCACCTCGTCCACCGGCGCGAGCACGTGCTGGTCGGCCACGGTCGCGACTGACTCGGCCAGGCGCTTGGCGATGACGCCGCGCCGGTGCCGGGCCCCGACGCGGGCCCACCACCGGGAGAGCACGCCGAGGGTGATGCCGAGCAGGAGCCCCAGGACGAGCAGCACGAGCGGAAGCGGCAGGATCCCGACGGTCGGGGTCTCGGGCCGGGGCAGCTGCAGCAGGCCGAAGGCCCAGAGCACGGCGTACCAGACGAGCCCTGCGACGGCGACGAGGCCCAGCACCCACTGGAGGAGGTTGACCACGAACCACCATGCCGGGCGGCGCGCCCGCAACGAAGTGCCGATGACGGCACGGTCCAGCGAGTCGCCGAGGGCACCGTCACCCTCGTCGACGGCGTCCTCGACCGCTTGCGTCCAGCGTGCGGGGAGCCCCTCGGACGCCTGGCGCACGAAGCTCCGGGTGGCGAGCTCGACCGCGGAGGCGGTGGACACGCTGGGGGCCGGGATCGACGAGCGGCCGAGGACGGCCCGGACGTCGGCGCCATCGATGTCGACGTGGATCGGCGGCCGGCCGCCGGTGCGGTCGAGACGCAGGCGGCGCAGCGGGTCGGCGGCGAAGCCCTTGGTCCACCGGGCGAAGAGCCAGCCGGTGTGGGCGAAGGCCTCCCGCCGGTAGTCCCGCGCCACCGCGTCGAGCACGATGGGCACTCCGGCCGCTCGCCCGAGCGAGAGGTCGAGCTCGTCCCGCGGCACCCGCCCGACGTCCGGCTCGGTGTCGGCCACACCGGGACGCAGCCGCAGGGCCGCACCCACCACGTCGGCCTTGAGACGCTGGCGTGAAGCTGCATGGCCCGCAACGGAATTGGCGATGCGCTGCCGCAGCGCCGGGATGCCTTGGCCCGTCACCGTGGAGGTCGCGAGGACCTTGGCGCCACGGACGCCGTCGGCGACGAGCAGTGCGCCGAGGTCCTCGGCGATCGTGCGCACGCCGTCGGGCGTGAGCCGGTCGGCCTGGTTGAGGACCGCGAGGGTGACGGCATCGTGCTGCGACAGGAGCCTGACGAACTCGTCGTGCAGGCGGGCGTCGGCGTACTTCTGCGGGTCGGTGACCCAGACGAAGACGTCGACGAGCTCGAGGACCCGCTCGGCCTCGCGGCGGTGGTCCACGACCCGCGAGTCGAAGTCGGGCAGGTCGAGTAGCACGAGCCCGTCGAGGGACCCGAGCTGCACGTCACGGCCCCGGCGCGCCTTCGCGTCCGGCTCGCCGCCAGGGCACGCCTCGACGATGTGCCGGGCACTCACCCCGAGCCAGTCGAGCAGCTGCGAGGCGTCGCCGTCGCCCCACACCGCCGCGGTCGGCCGCGACGTCGTGGGACGTCGAGCGCCGATCGTGGCGACGTCGGCGCCGACGAGGGTGTTGAACAGGGATGACTTGCCGCTGCCCGTGGCACCGGCCAGCGCCACGATGGTGTGGTCGCCACCGAGTCCCGACCGCTCGGCCGTCTTGTCGACGACGCGCCGGGCGAGCGCGACCGCGGCGGGGTCGAGCTCGTCGGCCCCGGCGACCAGGGCCAGCGACAGCTCGGTGGTGCGCGCGCCGAGCTCTGCAGCCGACGTGGCCGTGACCGTCGCCCTGCCCGGCCGGATCGGGCTCATCGCGCGGCCCGCAGCTCGGCCACGGCGGCGGTCAGCCGCTCGGTCTGGGCGGGGTCGACGTGCAACGTCGTGACAGCTCCTTCGTAGCGGGCTCGCTCGGCGGCATACAGCTCGTCGACCCGGGCGCACAGCTGCTCACGCGCCTTGCGGGCCAGCTCCCTGACGGCCTGGTCGCCGAACACCGCCTCAAGCAGCTTCTGGCCGACCACGGCGGTGCCGCCGGCGATGCCGAGCTCGGCCCCGGTGAGGCCGGCGGTGCTGGCGAAGGTGACGAGCATGAGCACGACGCCGAGCCCGTTGACGCCGTACGCCATGATCCGTGCGGTCGTGCGCCGGTCACGGCCCTCGTCGCGCACCATCTGCAGGATGTCGCCCTGCCAGTCGCGCACCAGGCGCTGGATCCGCCGGTCGACGTCCTTGCCCGAGCGAGCGAGGTCCGGGTCGGCGTCAAGGAGCTGCTGGCCGCCGGGGAGGGCGCGCCAGGCGCGGCCGATCGCGCTCGCCGCCAGCTCGGCGCGGTTGACCACCAGTGACTCGACGCCGGACTGGAGGGCCTCGCCGAGGTGGTCGGCGCGGGCCGGCTCACCGCGCAGGAACGAGGTGAAGCGGTCGCGCACCCGCGACACGGTCGACTCGACCTGGCGGAAGAACTCCCCCGTGCCGACGAACTCCTGCCAGCGAGCCAGCACCTCGCCGCGCAGCAGCGTGCCGTCGGCGATCCCCTCGTGGACCTGCTGCGAGGCCTCCTCGTAGGCGGAGGCGGCCACCTCGACGAGGGAGTCGCCGGCCGCGGTCTGCTCCGTGGACCAGGCGACGAGCTCCTGAGTGCGGGACTCCATCGAGGCCAGCGCACCCTCGAGGGTCTGGCGCACCACGTCGGCCCGGGCTGCGGCGTCGCCGGCGAGCGCCGCGAGCCACCCGGTCAACCGCTCGATCTGGCTGCGCGGGAGCAGTCCGTCGACGAGCTCGGACTCGACCACCGTGAAGATGGGCGACCGGTCCAGGCCCTGGTCGCGCAGCATCGACGCCAGGTGCGTGCGGATCTCGTCGACCGACGTCGGGGGCACCCGGTCGAGGACGACCGCCACTGCCGTGCCGCGCTCGGAGGCCTCCCGCAGCAGCTCCCACGGGACGGCGTCGGCGTAGCGGGCTGCCGTGGTGACGAAGATCCAGAGGTCGGCAGCAGCCAGCAGCTGGGTCGCGAGGTCGCGGTTCGCCTCGACGACGCTGTCGATGTCAGGGGCGTCGAGCAGGGCGAGGCCGGCCTCGACGTCCTCGGTCGAGACGAGCCGCACGGCGCCCGGACCGTCCGAGGCGGAGTGCCGTCCCGTGATGCGGGCAAGACCGGGCAGCACGCGCGGCCCGGAGAACCAGGCTGCGTCGGAGGGATGGTGGATGAGCACCGGGGAGCGCGTCGTCGGGCGCAGGACGCCGGGCAGCGAGACCTCCCGCCCGACGACCGAGTTGACGAGCGTCGACTTGCCGGCGCCGGTGGATCCGCCCACGACGGCGAGCAGGGGTGCGTCGAGCGCGGTCAGCCGTGGGACGACGTAGTCGTCGAGCTGGTCGAGCAGGCGGGCGCGAGCCGACCGCGCCGCCGGGGCTTCCGGCAGGTCCAGGGGCAAGGTGAGCTCGGAGACGGCAGAGCGAAGCGCCTTGACGCTCTCGAGGAGCCGGGCACTGCCCGCCCCTGTATCACCTGCCACACCCGTATCCTTTCGTGTCGAACCGGCACAACCAAACCCAAAGGGCGGCGTGCCGTGACCTCGTACCCCCGAGTCGGCGGAAGAGCCCGCCCGACGGAAGAGAGCGACCGGCGCGCGAGGGGCGACACGGCATACGGCAGGGACGAAAGTCGTTGGTCCGCGGAGGGATTCGGGCCGCGGTCGTCGGGTGTGCAGGGGCGCCCCCGGCAGGACTCGAACCTGCGACCAAGAGATTCTGAACGGTACCACTACCTAGGTCTGGGCTTAGATCACGGGTCGTACTCAGCCACAGGGCGATTCAGCCTCCGGACACTCAGGCGATGAGCCGTTGGATACCCGCGATTACCGATGAATCGCGGTCAAAGTCGGTAACGCTATGGGTAACGGGCGCCGCACGGTGCCCGTCGTCCATGCTCCGAGGCCCCACAGGGGCCGGCTGGGGCACGAATGCACACATAGTGTCTCAAATGGTGAGATGAGACGGTCTACTCTCCCCCATCCCCATGCCAGCTCCCCGCATTCAGCCGCTGACCTGCGCAAACGTCGCCAGGATGGCGCCGCCCACCTAGGGGGCCTAGGGGGCTCTGTTAGGGGGTCATGTCTCCGGAACTAGGGGGTCAAATAGGGAGCACTCGAACTATTGACACCTCACTACCTGTTACCCATAATGGGTAACATGAATGAGACAGGGGTACAGGCACCAGTTGAGGAGCGGTTCGGACGGCACAGCACGTCCGTCCACGTATGGCCGGAGGGCATCGAGGGGTCGAACGGCTCACCGTTCGGCATCCTGACCGCCACCGAGCTCTACTCAGTCGCGGCCCAGCAAGCCATCCGCATGGAGGCTGAGGCACGCTCACTACCCGTCGCGGTAGTGCTGACCGAGTGGGAGGCGGAGCAGGATGCCGCCACAACGTGGGTCACGTCCCGAGGGCTGGTGGTGCAGTGGGACTCCCCTGCACCGTTGCCCGAGCACGCCGAAGGCGTGTGCCTCCGTGCCTTCTTCCTGTCCCCCTCCGACGCATCGAAAGGCGAGCAGTCATGAGCCGCAAACCCCTGCCCCTGGGCCACCACGGAGAGCCCGAGGTCACGCCGCAGTTTCGGGACGCCGAGGGCAAGTGGAAGCGGCACCCCACCGGCAAGGGCAAGGGCGTTGAGCGCTGGCGCGCCCGGGTCTACTACCGCGGCCACGACGGCATGCTGGGTGAGGTCACCCGCGTCTCTCCTCGCAAGCCTGAGGCTCTGGACGCCGCTCTGCGGGCCGTGGAGGAGCGCATGCGCCTTGGCTCAGGGTCCAGTGCCGCATCGCCCACAAGACCCCTTCTCGAGGCGGGGCAGGCATGGCTGGCACTCATTGCCCGGTCGGACTCTGGCCTATCGCCCCGCACGGTGGCCGACTACACGGCTTCCTACAACCGACACCTCGACTGTCCTGGCAGCAGCCTGCGCGGGCTGTCCCTCGGGCAGGCGAACGAGCCTGCCCGCATCCGCGCTTGGCTGCAGGGCATCGCTGACGGGAGCGGAACAGGGGCCGCGAAGATGGCACGCTCGGTGCTCTCGGGCATCCTCCAGCAGTCCGTGGACGATGGTGTGCTGCAAGCGAACGGAGCTCGTCAGGTGCGCCCGGTCAAGGCGCAGCCAAAGGCCCAGCAGGACGCCACAGAAGGCGCTCTAAGCGGCTCAGGAAGGCGGCAGGCACCACGAGACACGACCCGTGCTCTCACGCGCTCAGAGCGCGATTCTGTGATCGCCTACGCGGACGAACTGGCCGGTCAGCCGGCCATCGAGCGGGTATCACGCAAGCGCCGCGCCGTGGCAGACCTGACCGCATTCATGGCAGGCACGGGAGTGCGCATCGCCGAGGCCCGCGGCATCCGATGGGAGCACGTTGACCTGACGCACGGCAGGGTGCAGGTACACGGCACCAAGTCCAAGGGCAGCCGTCGCCTCCTGACGCTCCCCCACTGGCTGGCAGAGCGCATGCGCCACATGGCCGAAGCCAACGGGACCAAGGGCTATGTGTTCTCCTCCCCCTCGGCGGGCAACCCTGAGCAGCAGTGGGACCAGAGCAACTGCGCCGCAGCGCTGGCAGACGTACTCGCCGGCGCTGGCTTTCCCTGGGCCACGCCGCACACCTTCCGCCGCACCGTGGCAACGCTCCTCTCGGAGCAGGGGGCGCCCATCGCCCGTATCGCAGACCAGCTCGGACATAGTGACCCCGCGATGACCGCAAGCGTCTACCTCGGTCGGGACTTCGAGGGAGACAAGAGTGACCTAGCGGCTCTACTCTGAGCGTGCCCGCAGGCACTCACCCAAGGCCCCGCCAGACACCTCGTCCGCGGGGCTTTGTGCTGTCCCAAAACAGGCCCCGTAGTGCCCCTTCTGGCATCAGATGGCAGCCACTTGCGCCCGTGACCGAATCGTTACCTAGTCATTTGGCGCCGGCCGTCGGCGCAGGTCAGGTCAAGAGAGCGGATATAGCCCACGTAGGCGCCTTCATACGCCCGTGATGGCATGCGCACTAGCGCGCTCACTGGCCGAATTCCATTGGACTTCAGGCTAATTCGTCGGAACGCAACACCCTCAGTCTCTCGCGCGGGCAGGCCAAGCGATGCACCTTGACCGACGTCAGTAGGTGCTCTCCTGTTTACCGGCGAGACCGGGGAGCAACCCCTCCCTCACGGCTCGCCCTTTCGAGTCCTGAGAGAGGAGAACACGCATTGCATGACAAGCACCTCACGCCGAAGATGCTGGCCGACCGCTGGGGCATGAGCGCCCAGACGCTTGCCAACCACAGGTCCCTGGGGACCGGGCCGGCCTACCTGAAGCTCGGGCAGCACGTCGCCTACCGACTGAGCGACATCGAGGCATACGAGGCCGAGCGCGTCGTGGCGCCAGTGAGGGCGCACGCCCGCGGTTCTGCGGCCTAAGCCCTCGTGGTCAAGCCCCAGCCCATGAGCGAGCCAGTCAGGCAGGGAGGTCGGAAGCCCGAGGTTCGCCAATGTCTGCCGGGTGGGCTTCCCGGTACCGCCCGCTCCACCACCGCGACTACTCGCACATGACCCAGCCAGCCAGAAAGGCCCCGCCAATGACCGACGAGAAGCCACCGCAGACAGGCAGTGGACTGCGAGCACAGCTCACGCGAGCGCTGGCCGACCTCAAGGCCGCACGAGGCCGCATCGCAGAGCTCGAGGAGGAGAACTACACGCTCCGCCTCGGCGAAGTCCTCAGCGTCAAGCGTGTCCCCGTCGAGTTGCGCCGTCTGGCGCTCCAGAACCGCGTCGAGGCATCACCTGAGGCGGTCGACCGCTTCCTGAGCGACCTGCGGGCAGAGGTCGAAACCGCTTCGCAGGCACTGGGCGCAATCCCCGCGCCCGCCCCCACCCGGTCTGCCTGACCGGGCCGACACCCACAGAACAGAGGAGAACCACTTTGTCTTACTACGACGACGACACCGACGAGCAGGGACAGACCCAGGACGCCATCGCTCAGGCGGTGGAGGCAGCCAGAGCTGCCAACGAACACCTCCAGCAGCTCCTGTCCCAGGCAGGGGCCACTTCCGGGGAGGCGCCCCAGAGCGTCCTGTCCCCGGAGGACGTAGAGGCCATGCAGCGCATGCAAGGCGCGTTCGGGGGCGTGCGGAACGCACCGCCGTACTCCAACGACATCGAGGGGCGAGCCGCTGCGGCGGCTTCGTCGCTCGGGCGGAATTCGACTGTCAGTGACGCCGTGGAGGCCCTGCGAGCCCAGGGGTTCGACGTGCAGAGCACCTACAGCGGCTGACCATGAGGGAGTCCAGCCGGAGTCTCCTCGTGAGGCTCCGGCATGGCCCCGCCGAACTTGGAGGAGGGCAAGGCTTTGAGCAGTGACGACGTAGTGACCACCGCGCCTGTGCAGCGGCTCATGGACGGTGGGGACGAGGCCGCTTATTGGGCTCGGTGGGCGGCGGGCGACTTCCCGCCACCGCAGTGCCACGGCCAGGACATGGCCTACCGGGAAGGGGTGTCGCAGAAGGGGTGGCGCTGGATGGGCTGGTTCTGCACCAAGGGCAAGACATGCTCGCCGGCGTGGCACCCCCACTCAGGGAAGCGGAGGGGGCAGTGAGCGCGACTCCCGAGATCGACGAGACAGACGCAATGACGGAAGAGGAGCTAATGCGCCTCGCAGAGGAGATGACCACCCCCGTGGACGAACCTTCCCACGCGAGCCTCAGGCTGCGTGAGGTTCCCGTCACCGTCCTGTGGGATGGCCCTGCGCTGATCGCCTTCTGTGAGGCAGGGGGCTTCCGTCCGTCGCTTCTAGAGGTCCAGCACGAGCGGCAACGGCGCCCACTCATGCGCTCCCACAGGGGCGGCCGTCGCGGACGGAGGGGGCGGCGCCGTTGAATGAAGACCAGCAGCAGCCCAAGCTCATGTCGCACGCGGAGGTGCTGAGCCGAGGCGCCGGCAGCGCCCCTTTCCTCGTGCCCGGTCTGGTGTCGGCCGATCTGACCGGGGTAATCGGGGAGCCCTACGCCGGCAAGTCAAGCCTCGTCGTGAACCTCGTGAATGGAGCCCTGACTACTGGTGACTTTCTGGGCCGGAGGTTCACCCGACGGCCAGAGCGGGCCGTGCTCGTCTGCACGGATGCAGGGTTGGCGGACGAGTACGCCCGACGGTTGGAGGAGCTGGCAGGCCCGGGCAGCGACTTCGGCTCAGTGATCTATGCCGAACGTGCGCCGCGTTCCCCAGATGGCTGGGAGGGCTTCGCTCAGAAGGCCCGTATCGGCTCGGGCACGCTCGTCGTCGTCGACAACCTCTCAGGCGTGGTGGACACCAACAATGCCCAGGAGGTGCGGCCATTCCTCGCAGCCGTCGTAGACGTGTGCGTGACGGCACGGAGGGCGCCTGTCGTGGTCGTGGCCCACTCCAGCGCTAAACCGGGCTTCAACGGCCGCAAGGCGAAAGGGCCGATGGGGCTCACGTCGATCAGTGGAGCGTTCCGCCTCGAGCTCAGGGTGGCCGCTGGCAGCGGTGGCGCGCTGACGGTGGAGACCAAGGGCAACCAGATCCGGGAACCTGAGCGGCTGTGCCTGACTCGTGGAAGTGCCGGCGCGGGAGACCTGCACGTCACGTCTTCCGAGCCGCTGAGCGAGAGCGCAGCACGACGGCAGACCAAGACGCTCGACCAGCGAGCCGACATGGCGCGGTTTGTGGTCGAGCAGTGCCAGGGCTTGAGCAAGGCGGATGCTGCAGCGGCGCTGGCACGCACCTTCGGAGGTTCCTCAGGGACACACGCGAAGCGATTGCAGCCCAGCCAGCCGCTGGGCCAGCAGCTCGTCCACCAAGACGGCTCGTGGGCTCTGGCGAGCGTCTGAGCCGACCGGAACACCGGAACACCGGACCCCTATAGGTACTCCGTTCCTCCGTACCTATCCCCACTTGGTCAAGTCGGACCGCGCCTCGGCGGCGCGGGGCGACTGGTTGAGAAAAGGGGGAGCCCACAAAGGCGACCCCTCGGGAGGGGGCTCTAACGGCCCCCTCCCAATGAACCAACGCAGCGCGGCTGATGGGCCGCGCCTTCAGTTTCGGGCTGTCTATGAAACCTAACCCCGTCGACACCCTGGAGCGACATGGGAAGCAAGGCCTTCTACAAATACGTTCGCTGGGACGGCACGGACGTCCACAGCGGAACCCTTCGGTGGGCACCGCAGGGCGCTGTCGCCCGCCGCGGGGCCGTCATTCGGCACCCGTCGAGCAGGCAAATGGCTCCGCACGCTAGGCACTACCTCTCTGCCTCGGACAATCCACGGACCTGGAGTTGGTTCGGGCAGCGACTGCTGCAGCTCGAGCCGCTCGATCCCGCCGGCGTCTACCTCAACTCCACGGACGGAGGCCCCGACGAGTACGGAGCCTTGGCTTGGCGCATCGTCCGGGAGTTGGACCCGTTCACGGTCCTCCTAGGCCCTCAGGGGGCGCACGTCCGACAGTTTGTCGAGAGGGTTGGCGAAGTCATCACCGAGGACCAGTGCGAAGAGCTCGACGCCGTCTTGGTCGCCAGCAGCCGAGACAGGCACATCGTTCAGGCAGTGGCCCGGGACGCCAAGCGAGACCCGAGCTCGATGCTGGCGCACGACTCCCTGAGAGGCGTCGCCAACGTGGGGACCTGGTACGGCCTCCGCTGCGATGCGACACGGGACGCCCTCTGGGCGCTCGTGGCGCAAGACTTGATCGGCACTGCCGACTCCGTGACTGGCGAAGAGCTCTCTGAGGAGGTCTTCGACCGCCTCACGACTCCGTGCCGACAGCAGGGGCTCCTAGAACGTGCGTTCGACTAGCCGTCATACTGGCGCCTATGGCAGGCGGGTCTGGGAAGGGTCACGAGCACGCCATCCCACCTGTCCCAGCCGCCCGCCAGCACTGCTGGGTCAAGCGCACGGCGGAGCACGGCGGACCCCATCCAGCGCTCGTCACAGAGTGGCAGCAGCGCGATGGCCAGTGGTGGGCCAGGGTCACGTATCTAGTCGTGGAAGCGGACGCCGTCGTGGACCAGTGGCTACCTGCCGACCGACTGACACCTGTCGGCGATCGGTCCCGCTAATCCGACGCGCGGCGACCTGCCGTGGCCTACCGTTCCAACATGATGGGGCGGGAGAGGCAGGACGCCTGGGGGTCCTTCACCACAGCCGAGCGTGTAGGGACCTTCATCGGCAACCTGCTGCTCTGGGGAACGTGGATTGGCGGTGGCGCCTACGTCATCTGGTGGCTGGTGACGAGCTAGCCATGGCCCAGTCGTGGGCATGCGAGGTCTCCGTGGTACATAGTGGTACTACATGCAGTACCATGGGACGGTGGCTGGCGTCGAGAAGATCGTGCAGGCGATGTACGACGCCCCGCAAAACGTTGCCTTCAACGACCTCATGAAGGTGTGCAAGCACTACTTCGGCGAACCCCGCCGGAATGGCACCTCGCACGCCGTGTTCCGAACGCCCTGGCCAGGCGACCCTCGAGTGAATATTCAGGACGATCACGGCAAGGCCAAGATGTATCAGGTCAAACAGGTACTTAAGGCAATCGAAAAGAAGGAGGAATGATGGACACGTTGGAGCGCCCGCAGGTGGAGGCCGCGCATTACGCCTACCTCGTCTCCTGGTCTGTTGACGATCAGGAGTACGTCGCTACGTGCCTCGAGTTCCCCTCCCTTTCGTGGCTAGCCAGCACTCAAGTTGAAGCACTTAAGGGGCTGGAAGCTTTGATCGAGGACGTCCTAGAGGACATGCGGGAGAGCGGTGAAGAGATCCCGCAGCCACTATCCGAACGCTCCTACTCGGGACGGTTCAACGTCCGAGTAGGAGAGAGCCTGCATAGGACGCTGGCCCTTCAGGCAGCTAGAGATGGCATGAGCCTGAATCAGTACATCGTTAAGCGACTGGCCGGATAAGGGACACTAGAGCCCTAGATCCCCCTGCTCGACTATACGGATGGGCAGCCTTTCCGTGCTGCTGATGCGCAGACGCAATTCGAACATGTGCGTTATTGCGCGCAGAACTGCGTAGGGATCGACGTTGTGCACCAAAAATTCCGTAACCGGAATCTCCCCGCCATTCTGCGCTGCGATGACGGGGAGCACTCCCCCGCCCTCCGGCACCTGATCTGGACGAACGGCCAACACGCGAAGGTCATGGCGAGTTTCACCACCTCCCATATCCAAACCGACCACTAGCCAGCCGTCGTCGAGCCCGATGATCTCCTCCAGCTGCTTGCCGGTCATGCGTTGGTCGAGCTGGGCAGTCCCTTTCCAGTCGGGGTAGGTGACAGCGGCATCGCCCCAGATATATGGCTCCAAATTGCTCATGCACCGAAGGTAGGTGACGATGCCGACGCTAGCCGGTAGCGCCGGGAGGAAAATTGTTGCTAGACAGTCGCTAGGTATAGGAGGGCGGAGTTAAGCATCCCCCGGGTCAAGTCTGCAGGCCCCAGCACTTCACGGGAGGTTGACCCCCTCCGGCACTGCCCCACCCAGCGAGCTCGTCTGGCCGCGAGGGCCGTTCGCCGGCACGAGTGCCTGCCTCACAGGGTGCTCGGTGCAACGTCATGGGCGCCACCTACTAGGGGCCAGGAGGCCAGCGCCAGAGCCGACTGCGGAGCGATTGTCGGTAAGAATATCGGTAACGGGCCACCCCTGACAGGGTGGTCCGTTGCCGTTTATGCAGGTCAGAGCGCCCCCGGCAGGACTCGAACCTGCGACCAAGAGATTAGAAGGCTCTTGCTCTATCCGCTGAGCTACAGGGGCAGAACGCCCGTCTCGGGCGCCGTCCAATGATAGGCACGCGGCACGGCCCCGGCCGCTCAGGTGACGGGCGAGCCGACGAAGCCGCGACGGTGGGCCGTGATCGACTGCAGCAGCACCATCTCCCGGTCGGCGGCCCCCTCCTCCGCCGTGCCGTGCACGAGCCGGGAACGCAGCAGGGCAAGCTCGCTCGCGCTGTCCTGGAAGGCGTGCATCGAACGCTTCGCGGGGCGACCACCGTTGCGCCGGGCCCATTCCCGCGCCACGCGTCGCAGCCGCAGGTGCGAGAGCATCACGACCTCGGCGTGCGTCAGCCATCCCGCGTCGGCGTAGGGCGAGAGGTAGCGGCCGATGAGGCGACCTTCCCGGCGACGCAGCCAGAGCAGGAAGCCGATGAAGGCCAGGAAGATCGGCACCTGGTAGGTGACGTAGGCCTGGAAGAAGCCCTCGAGCCCGGCGATGGCGGAGAGGTTCCAGAGGTGGTGCAGGAGCATCGCGCAGCCCCAGCCGACGACGATCGCCACGACGCGGGCGGCAGGCTTGCGGACGGACACGGCGATCCCGATGCCGATGCCGGTCATCGACGTGAAGAGCGGGTGCCCGAACGGGCCCATCAGGCCACGCACGACGAACGTGGAGGTGAGGCCCTCGCTGCCGTACTCGTTGAGGGCTTGGCCGAGGTAGAGGATGTTCTCGCTGAAGGCGAAGCCGGCACCGATGAGTCCGGCGTAGACGATCCCGTCGATGATGCCGTCGAACTCGCGGCGACGCAGCAGGTAGATGAGCAGGATGCCGAGGCCCTTGAGCGTCTCCTCGACGACCGGCGCGAGGTAGACGGCCCCCGTCTCCATCGGGTCGGTCCACCGCGCCTCGACGAGAAGCTTGAGCCCGTAGGAGTTGAGGAAGAAGGCCCCGACCACGGCCACGAGGGCGCCCCACAGGAACGCGAAGACGATGTAGCCGGCCGGCTCGGCCTCGTAGCGGTCGAGCCACAGGAAGGTCGGGACGATGACGAGCAGCGGGACCACCGCGGCGAGGGCCGCCGTGACGAGGGTCTGGGTCGTCAGCTGCTCCCCCAGGATGCCGAGGAGCACGAGCAGGCAGATGAGGAAGCCGGACGCGACCACGCCGACGGTGAGCGCCCGGCGCAGCATGGGCCGGCGCGTCGGGTTGGGCCGCGTGCTCCACTGGTGCACATGGGCGCCCGGGCTGCCGCCCGAGCCTTGCGTCGTCACGTCCCCTGAGGTCATGCTGGCAGGCTAGTGCAGCGCGTCCAGCCTCTATGGTGGAGCGGTGAGCGACACCAACCACCGAGCCATCGCCGACCGGATCATCTGGATCGACTGCGAGATGACGGGTCTGTCCCTGAAGTCCGACGCCCTCGTCGAGGTCGCGGCCCTCGTCACGGACTTCGAGCTGAACCAGCTCGGCGAGGGCATCGACGTCGTCATCAAGCCGCCGGCCGAGGCGCTCGAGCAGATGGACGACTTCGTCCGCGACATGCACACCACCTCCGGGCTGATCGAGCAGCTCGACGCCGGCGTGACGCTGCAGGAGGCCGAGCACATCGTCCTCGACTACGTGCGCACCTTCGTGCCCGAGCCGCGCAAGGCGCCCCTCGGCGGCAACACCGTCGCCACCGACCGCGGCTTCCTCGCGCGCGACATGCCGGTGCTCGAGTCGTACCTGCACTACCGGATCATCGACGTCAGCTCGATCAAGGAGCTCTCCCGCCGCTGGTACCCCCGGGTCTACTTCAACGCCCCGAAGAAGTCGGGTGGTCACCGGGCGCTGGCCGACATCCGCGAGTCGATCGCCGAGCTGCGCTACTACCGCGAGGCGGTCTTCGTGCCCCAGCCCGGGCCCGACAGCGCCACGGCCAAGGCCCTCGCGACGCCCCACGTCATCGAGCACTGACCCCGCGCAGCTCGCGAACGGTCCGCGACGGCATACGGCAAAGAGGGCGTATGCCGTCCGGCCGGGGTGGTCACGAGCACCGCACGAGAGCCTGTAGCATTGTCGACGCCGTGACACGGCGCCGAGCCCTCGGGCCCGGCTCGTGTTGTGCATGGTGGGTGTAGCTCAGCTGGTAGAGCACCTGGTTGTGGTCCAGGTGGCCGCGGGTTCAAGTCCCGTCACTCACCCCATGGTTCCCCGCTTGTGCGGGGCGGCCCTGTGGCCCGGGCCCCTTCGAGGGGGCCCGGGCCACAGTGCTATCCGGGGCGAGCTCACCCGACCAGGGAGCCCAGGACCTTCCGAGCCTGCGCCTCGGTCCAGGCGCTCGTCGGGGGCGAGGTGGCGTTCTTGTGGCCGGTGTCGCTCATGAACCGGTAGATCGCAGGTGGGATCGACCCCTTCGGGGCGGCTGGGGGGCCTTCGAGCAGGAACCGCTCGTGGCCGTGCGCGTCGATGAAGAAGACCTCGTCGGAATGCGCGATGTCGTAGGTCAGGGGCTGCCCCGTGCGCCAGTTCTTCGGTGAGGCGCCGGGCCCTATGGGGTTCCTCTGTCTCCAGACGCCGAGGAAGGTCCACAGCCGGTCGACCACTGCCGGGGAGCCGGTGAGCGTCTTCCAGTTCGCCGGTGGGGGCGTGAACAGCTTCTTGTAAGCGGCCAGCTGCACCGGGGTGTCCCGGACGGGGTCCACGGTGACCGACAGGTAGACGACCCTGTCCCGGTCGGCGGTGGCGTCCTCGTCACGGGCTGTCTGCACGAGGGTCGCCGTGTCCATCGGGCACGTCTCCTGGCACAACGTCATGTTGTCCGACAGCATCACGGTGCGGCCGGCAAAGTCGGCGAGGCGCACCGTCTTGCCGGACGCGTCGGTCAGTGGCAGCTCCAGGATCGCCGACGGCAGTGCCTGGTCGACCGGAGTCCCGATCTGCTCCATCGACGGCGGTGGGGCCGCGGTCGGCGAGGACAAGTGGGCGGTGCCGCACCCTGTCAGGACGGCCGCCGCTGTCACGAGAATCGTGGTGGGCACAACGGTCTTCCTGGTGGACAGCACGCCAACGACCGTAGGTCAGCCGGCTGGGGACCTGCTGGACCGTCGCCCGGCGCCCCAGGCCGGTGCCCCACAATGGGCGCATGCTCATGGGCAAGAAGCGGAACCAACGGATCACCGTCGCCGTCATCCTCGGCGTCATGGTCGTCAGCCTCGCGCTGTCGCTCGTCTCCTCGGCCGGCTGGCCCTAGGGGGCGGTGGCCAGCCCGCCAGGGCGGCCCTCGCGGCGCAGTCCCGAGGGGGCGAATCGGCCCGTCCCCCATGGACGCCCGCGTTTCCAGAAGCCCTCGCCCGCCGGCTCTCACGGTGGCCCGGGCCTCGATTTTGTCCGAGCCGGGAACGGCTGATAACGTTTCTCCTCGTTGCGCCGTTAGCTCAATTGGCAGAGCAAGTGACTCTTAA
Organism: Terrabacter sp. NPDC080008; assembly: GCF_040702505.1. Classification (NCBI taxonomy): domain Bacteria; kingdom Bacillati; phylum Actinomycetota; class Actinomycetes; order Micrococcales; family Intrasporangiaceae; genus Terrabacter; species Terrabacter sp. NPDC080008. The sequence continues at coordinate 153,275 of NZ_JBFBLC010000006.1, read as the reverse complement.
TCACTGGGTTCGGGGTTCGAGTCCCTGACGGCGCACTTCTGAGGCCCCCGTCCGGAGCGATCCGGGCGGGGGCCTTCGCCGTGCCCACCTCACGGGCCACCGGCCGCGGCCGGAGACGCCAGCAGGCAGGGACGCCGTGTGCGTCCCTGCCTGCTGGGTCCTGCTGGTCCTGCTGGTCCTGCTGCTGGTGATGCTGCGCTGCGCGTCCTGGGTGCGCAGCGCGCCGCTCAGCGGCGCCGGCGGCGCAGCAGCCCGACGGCCACCACGACGACGACCGCCGCCGCGACCACGGCCCCGATGCGCTCGACGCGCAGCTCACCGTCCTCGGTGTGCGTGGCGGCGTCGAACCGCAGCCGCAGGCCCTGCAGCTGGCGCTGCGCGATGACCTGGGGCTGGGCGCGGTAGGCCAGCTCGTTGACTGTGCCCTCGAGCCGGGCGCGCGCGGCCTCGATGTCGCGCTCGATGCGTGCGGTGTCGCTCATCTGCTTCCTTTCGGGGAGGTGCGATCAGTCGGCGATGCCGAGGTCGCGTCGGAGCTTGGCCACGTGGCCGGTCGCCTTGACGTTGTAGAACGCGTGCGAGACCTTGCCCTCCTCGTCGACGACGAAGGTGGAGCGAATGACGCCCTCGACGGTCTTGCCGTAGAGCTTCTTCTCACCCCAGGCGCCGTATGCGGTGTGGACCGTGAGGTCCTCGTCGCTCAGCAGCGGGATGGTGAGGTGGTCGTGCTCGCGGAACTTCGCGAGCTTGGCCGGCTTGTCCTTGGAGATGCCGACGACCTCGTAGCCGTCCTTGCGCAGCGACTCGAGCGACTCGCTGAAGTCGCACGCCTGCTTCGTGCAGCCGGGGGTCATGGCGGCTGGGTAGAAGTAGACGATGACCTTGCGGCCGGCGAAGTCCGAGAGGCTCACCGTCGATCCGGCGTCGTCGGGAAGACTGAACTCCGGGGCCTGCTCGCCGGGCTCGAGTCTCGAGGTCACGGGTGCTCCTTCGTGGTCGGCGCGGGCCGGTCGTGCGGGTGGCGGGTGCCTCGGCTCGTCCGTGTCGCGCGGGACGAATGCGTCTCGCGCATCGTATCGGTAGGGCTCGTACCCACCTCGGCCGCTCAGCAGGCGCGCGGCGCCTTGCCGCTGGTCGGCATGGCGGGGCGCGGGGCTCGTGCAGGGGGTGCGGACGGCGGGACTCGAACCCGCACACCTAGGGCACAGGAACCTAAATCCTGCGTGTCTACCAGTTCCACCACGTCCGCTCGCGGGGTGCGCGCGCCCACTCTAACGACGCGGTGCAGGCCGGTCTCACTGGACCCGGACGGTGACCACGTGGATGCCGGTTGCGCCGTCGGGCGCCGGGGGCGCCTCGAGGGGAGACTGCACCTGCCCCTTGGCGTCATAGGCGCGCACCCGCACGTCGTGGCTGCCGGGCGTCGCGTCCCACTCGTACACCCACTGGCGCCAGGTGTCTATGCTCGCGTCGACCGCGAGCCGCGCCGGCTGCCACGGCTGCTGGTCGACCTGGACCTCCACCTTCGAGATGCCGGTGTGCTGGTCCCAGGCGACGCCCGCGACCGCCACCTTGCCCGCCTTGACGACGTCGCCCGCCTTGGGCACGTCGATGCGCGACGCCGTCTTGATCGGGCCCTTCGGCGACCAGCCGCGCGGCGTCCAGTAGGCCACGTCAGCGGCATACGTCGTCACCTTGAGCTCGGTCACCCACTTCGTGGCCGAGACGTAGCCGTACAGCCCGGGCACGACCACCCGCACGGGGAAGCCGTGCTCGAAGGGCAGCGGCTCGCCGTTCATCCGGATCGCGAGGAGCGCGTTGCGGTCGTCGGTGAGCGCGGACAGCGGCGTGGAGGCGGTGAAGCCGTCGGCGCTGGTCTGCAGCACCATGTCGGCGCCCGCCTGCGGGCCGGCCATGGCGAGGAGCTCGCGCACGGGCCACCCGGTCCAGACGGCGTTGCCGATGAGGTCTCCCCCGACCTCGTTGGAGACGCAGGTCAAGGTGATGAGGGCGTCCTGCATCTGCTTGGACTGCAGGGTCTTCCAGTCGATCTCGACCTCGCGGTCGACCATCCCGGTCACCTTGAGGCTCCACTCGTTCGCGTCGAGGCGCGGCACGACGATGGCCGTGTCGATGCGGTAGAAGTCGGCGTTGGGGACGATGTAGGGCGTCAGCCCCGGGATCTTCAGGTCGGCGCCCGGCGGGACGGTGACCCCGGTGGTCCTGACCGGGGCGCGGGTCAGCGCCTCGCGCGACACGGAGGCGGCCGCGGACCCGTTGCCGAGTAGGGAGCCTGCGTATGCCGCGAGGGCGCCCACCGCTCCCCCGAGCAGCCATCGTCGCCCCGGGTTCACTGCGCCCGCCGTGGCCGGGCGCGCCGGGCGGGCCGCCCGGCTGAGGAACCACAGCCCGGCGACGGTGCCGAGGATCGTGGGCAGGGCGTCCGTGGCCCCGGCGCCCGGGCGGCTGAGCACCGCGGCGACGCCGATGGCCCCGACGACGGCGAACGCCACGAGCGCCACGCGGAGGCGTCGGACGGCGAGCATGCCGATCGCGGCGCACACGAGGGTCAGGACCACGACCGTGCCGACGAGGAGCGCCCGCTTGTCGTTGGTGCCGAAGGTGGCCACGGCGAAGTCCTTGAGCCACGGCGGGGTCCGGTCGATGAAGGCCCCACCGACCGCCGCGATCGGCGCCGGCTGCCCGGACGACTGGCCTAGTGCGGTCAGCACCGCGGCGACGAGCGTGGCGAGGCCGACGGTGAGCAGCCCGGCCACCACCCCGTCGAGGGCTCCCCACCACAGCGGACGCGCCGGCTGCTCGGGAGAGGTCTCGGGACGGGTGACCGGGCTGGTCGTGGTCATGGCCTCAGGTGCTCCTTCAGGTGCGGCACGAGTGCACGGAAGGCGAGTGCGCGGTGCGACACCTGGTTCTTCTCGTCGGCCTCGTACTCCGCCAGTGTGCGTTCGTTGCCGACCGGCTGGTCGGATGGGACGAAGATCGGGTCGTAACCGAAACCTCCGGTGCCCCTCGGCTCCCTGGCGACGGTCCCTGGGAAGCGGCCGAGCTCGGCGGCGGAACGCCCGTCGGGCAGGACGAGGGCGGCCGCGCACACGAAGGCCGCCGCGCGGTGCTCGTCGCGCACCTCGGCGAGCTGCACGAGCAGCAGCCGCACGTTGGCGTGGTCCCCGCCGCCGCCCGACCAGCGCGCGCTGAAGATCCCCGGTGCACCGCCGAGCACGTCCACGGCGAGACCCGAGTCGTCGGCGAGGGCGGGCAGGCCCGTGACGTGAGCTGCCGACGCTGCCTTGAGAATGGCGTTCTGCTCGAAGGTCACGCCGTCCTCGACGACCTCCGGCGCCTCGGGGAAGCCCTCGAGCCCGACGATCTCGAGGCCGAGCTCGGCACTGATGTCGGCGAGGATCTCGCGCAGCTCCTCGACCTTGTGCGCGTTGCGGGTGGCGAGCACCACCTTCGTCACGCGACCACCCCACCCGTCGCGGCGGCGTCCGTGGACGTGCCGGCGAGCGCGGCGTTCTGACGCTCGGTGAGATCTGCGCATCCCTTCGTCGCCAGGTCGAGCAGCTGGCCGAGCAGGTCGCGGTCGAACGGCGCCCCCTCGGCGGTGCCCTGGACCTCGATGAAGCGCCCGTCACCGGTCATGACGACGTTCATGTCGGTCTCGGCGGTCGAGTCCTCCGGGTAGTCGAGGTCCAGCACGGCACGGCCGTCGACGATGCCTACCGAGACCGCGGCGACCGAGCCCGTCAGGGGCTGTGCCTTCTTGCCGACGAGGCCCTTGCCGCGAGCGTTCTCGATGGCGTCGACGAGCGCCACGTAGGCGCCGGTGATGGCGGCGGTGCGGGTCCCACCGTCGGCCTGGAGCACGTCGCAGTCGAGCACGATCGTGTTCTCGCCGAGGGCCTTGGTGTCGATGACGGCCCGCAGGCTGCGGCCGATGAGGCGGCTGATCTCGTGGGTGCGGCCGCCGATGCGGCCCTTGACGCTCTCGCGGTCGGAGCGAGTGTTGGTGGCGCGAGGCAGCATGGCGTACTCGGCGGTGACCCAGCCGGTCCCCTTGCCCTTGAGCCAGCGCGGGACGCCCTCGGTGAAGGATGCTGCGCACAGCACCCGGGTGCGCCCGAACTCGACGAGCACGCTCCCCTCAGCGTGGTCGAGCCAGTTGCGCGTGATCCGCACCTCGCGCGTCTGGTCGGGGGCACGGCCGTCATGTCGGTCAGTCATGCCACGAGGCTAGTCATGACTGCGCCTCCGGCCCCAACCGCGCCCGCACGGGGCCGGACGGGGCCAGGGGCGCGGGCTGATGCTCGGGCTGATGCGCGGGCTGATGCGCGGGCAGGAGCGTGGGCAGCGCAGGGGCGCCCGCCGACGGTCGGCGGGCGCCCGGCAGTCCGTTGCGGGTGACGCCTCAGTCGAGCGCCTCGGCGGAGAGCCGCTCGAGCTCGTCCGCGGTCAGCTCGAGCTCCTCCGCGCGGACGGAGTCCTGGATGCTCTCCGGGCGTGACGCACCGGGGATCGGCACCACGATGGGGGCCAGGGCGAGCTCCCAGGCGAGCGCGACGCGCTGGGGGCTGAGGTCGTGGGCCTGGGCGACCTGGGCGAAGGCGTCGTGCCGGCTGCCGAGGTCACCCGCCTTGCTGATGCCGCCGAGGGGGCTCCACGGCAGGAAGGCGATGCCGAGCTCGGCGCACAGGTCGAGCTCGGGCCGGCTGTTGCGGAACGCCGGCGAGAACTGGTTCTGCACCGACACGAGCCGGCCGCCGAGCACCTGCTGCGCCTCGCGGATCTGGTCCGGGTTCGCGTTCGAGATGCCGGCCATTTCGATGACGCCCTCGTCGAGGAGGTCGGCGAGGGCGCCCACCGACTCGGCGTACGGCACGTCGGGGTCGGGCCGGTGGAACTGGTAGAGGCCGATGGCGTCGCCGCCGAGGCGCTGGAGCGAGGCCTTGGCCGCCTCCTTGAGGTACTCGGGGCGGCCGTTGACGGTCCACGACCCGTCGCCGGGACGCAGGTGGCCGCCCTTCGTCGCGACGAGGACCTCGGACCGGTCCCCGCTCCACGACGAGAGCGCCTGCGCGATGAGGCTCTCGTTGTGGCCGACCTCCCCGGCGTCGCGGTGGTAGGCGTCGGCCGTGTCGATGAGGGTGACCCCGGCGTCGAGCGCTGCGTGGATGGTCCGGACCGAGCGGTCCTGGTCGGGCCGGCCCTCGATCGACATGGGCATGCCGCCGAGACCGATCGCGCTGACCTTCCTCGACCCGATGATTCGCTGCTGCACGCTGCCTCCTTGGATGGCTGTTGCGGCGGGCCGACGTTCACGCCGGCGGGTGCCGGCGCCGACCGCGCCGCCACCGTCCATACCCGGCTCGCGCGCCGAGTCGACCGGCGTCAGAGGCAGTAGGTCTCGTCGGGCTCGGCGAGCTCGACGTCACCCGGCCACACCTCGGCGGCCTGCTTGCGGCAGATCTCGGGATCGTTCCAGGCGGGGATGTGGGTCAGGACCAGACGGCGGACCCCGCCGGCGCGCACGGCCGCCTCGGCCGCCCGGCTGCCGGACAGGTGGATGCCGGTGACCGTGTCGCGGCCGTCGACGAAGGCGGAGTCGGCCAGCACGAGGTCGGCGCCGGTCATCAGCTCGCTCAGCTCGTCGCAGGTGTCGGTGTCGCCGGTGTAGGCGAGCACCCGGCCGCCGGCCTCGACCCGGAAGCCGTAGGCCTCGACCGGGTGGTTGACGCGCACCGGCGTCACCGTGAAGGGCCCGACGGTCACCGGCTCTCGGTGGCGCAGGTCGTGGAAGTCGAAGACACCCAGCACGTCCTCGCTCTCACGCCCGCCGTAGGCCCGCGCGAGGTGCACGCCTGCCCCGGGCGGTCCCCAGACCGGCATGGCCGGGCGCCCGGGACCGCCGGGCACGTAGCGCATCATCACGTAGAGGCCGCACATGTCGATGCAGTGGTCGACGTGCAGGTGGCTGAGCAGGACCGCGTCGACGGCATACGGCTCGACGTGGCGCTGGAGCGCCCCGAGGGCCCCGCTGCCGAGGTCGAGCACGATGCTCCACGTGCGTCCCTCGTGCTCCGCCTGCACGAGGTAGGACGACGCGGGCGAGCGCGGGCCTGCGAAGGACCCCGAGCACCCGACGATCGTGACGTTCACGGCACGAGCCTAGGTGGGACCACCGACGCGGTCCCGGCACGCGGGCGTCGGCTGCGTCACAGTGGGCCGGAGCTGCCGCCGCCGGGCCCTTCCCCGTCGTCCTGCCCGTCATCGTCGTCCTCGTACGCGGACAGGGCGTCCCCGAGGTCGGTGCCCATCACGGCGTGGGTCAGGGTCTCCTGCAGCCAGGTGAGGAAGTCGTACCACGCGACCGCGTAGCCGAGCGGGTCGTCGTCGTCGAGGTCCTCCAGCGCGGCGTACAGCGCCTGCGCGTCGTCCTCGGTCCGCATACCCATCCGCTCACCCAGCAGCAGGCGCACGTCGGTCAGCGCCATGAGGAACGCCGGCGCCTGGGCCCCGTCGAGCTCCACCCGGTCATCCGAGCTGGCCTCGAGGCACCCGAGGGCCACGTCGAGGTTGCGGCTCTTGCGCTGGCGCAGCCCCTCCTCCGTCAGCCTGCGGAACTCGGCGGCCACCTGGTCGTCCCCGCGGTGCGCCGTCGGCAGCAGCCGGTCCAGGGCGGGGTCGCGGTTGGGCGCGGCGGAGGAGCGGCGCTGTGCCGCAGCGGGATCCACCTCGCCCTCGGGGCTGCCGAGCGACAGACCCATGGACGCGACGAGGTCGTCGAAGGCGTCACCGGTCGCCTCCACCTCGGGCGAGAGGAGGATCCGGGTCTGCTCCATCAGGCCGTGGAGGATGGTGCGCTCGGTCGGGTCGAGCAGGCCGACGTAACGGCCCTTCTCGCGCAGGAAGGCCCGTGCCATCACTCGTCCTTCTCGAACGTGGCCCAGAGGCCGTAGCCCTGCAACGCCTCGGCGTCCCGTTCCATCGACTCACGCGGGCCGTTGGAGACGACGGCCCGGCCCTTGACGTGGACGTCCATCATCAGCTTCTCGGCCTTGGGGCGCGGGTAGCCGAAGTAGGTCTCGAACACCCACGTCACGTAGGTCATGAGGTTGACCGGGTCGTTCCACACGATCGTCACCCACGGCACGTCCGGCGCCACGAGCTCGTCGGCGGAGGTCACCTCCTGCTCGACGGGGGCGACAGAGAGCGTGGCTGTGGTCACACGCCCACCCTAGGTGCACCGAACCGGGCGCCCCGACGCAACGGCTCCGGGCCGGCACGTCCCCGGGCCGGCCCGCGGCTCGGAGGAAGCTCTGCCGGCAGGCTCAGCCTGCTCTCCAGATCCGTCCATACCGTTCCGGTCGTGATCTTTCCCCGGTCCGGACGGGCGGGCGCCGTGGTCCTGGTCGCGCTGCTGACCGGTGCGCTCAGCGGAGCCTGCTCGTCCTCACCCCCACCGTCATCATCCGGCGGCAGCCTCTCCGCCGCCGCCTCGCGACCGACGCAGGGCGCCGCACCTGCCGGGCCGAGGTGCCCCGCTCGGCCCTCGACGATCAGCTCCGCGCCCGGCCCGGGCCGGACGGTGGCGCTGACTTTCGACGACGGCGCCTCCCCGACCACGCTGGCCATCGCCGCCGTCCTCAAGGCCAAGGGTGTGGGCGCGACGTTCTTCGACGTCGGCCGCGAGGACGAGGCGCGCCCGTCAGTCGTGAAACAGGTCGCCGCGATGGGCTTCCACGTCGAGGACCACTCGTGGGACCACCGCTACCCCACGATGGTCCCCGGTGGGTGGACGCTGCCGTTCGTGCGTCAGCAGATCACCCGGACCGCGGACCTCCAGCAGCGCCTCACCGGCCAACGCCCCTGCTACTTCCGGCCACCCGGCGGCTTCATGACCAACGTCAGGCGGACGGCATACGGGTTGGGAATGTCGGTCGTGCTGTGGTCGGTCGACACCCTCGACTGGCGCCAGCCACGGCAGACGAGCCCCGCCTCGACGAGGACCATCATCGAGCGTGCCACGGCGGTGCACGGCCAACAGCACCCGATCGTCCTGATGCACGCCGGCAAGTCGTCACCGGAGCCGACCGGTGTCGTCTCGCCCAACCGCAGCAACACCGTGGCTGCCCTGCCGGCCATCATCGACTGGTACACCGCCCACGGCTACCGCTTCGTGACCTTCTGACGAGCCGCTCGCGGGCTTGCCGGCTCCGCTCCGCCTAGGGTGGGCGGGTGAGCCCGACGAGCCCCCGCGCCGCGAGCACGGCGCTGCTGACCGACCACTACGAGCTGACCATGCTGCAGGCCGCCCTGGCGTCCGGCGAGGCACACCGCCGCTGCGTGTTCGAGGCGTTCGCCCGCCGGTTGCCCGACGGGCGCCGTTACGGCGTCGTGGGAGGCACCGGCCGCCTCCTCGAGGCCCTGGAGCAGTTCCGCTTCGGCGACGAGGAGCTGCGCTTCCTGCGGGACCAGAACGTCGTCGACCGCCAGACGGTCGACTGGCTGGCCGGCTACCGCTTTACCGGAGACATCAGCGGCTACGCCGAGGGCGAGTGCTACTTCCCCCAGTCGCCCGTGCTCGTCGTGGAGTCGACCTTCGCCGAGGGCGTCATCCTCGAGACCCTCCTGCTCTCGATCCTCAACCACGACACCGCCATCGCGTCGGCGGCCTCCCGCATGACGACGGCCGCGGGCGGGCGCCCCTGCATCGAGATGGGATCCCGGCGCACGCACGAGGAAGCGGCCGTCGCGGCCGCGCGAGCCGCGTACATCGCCGGTTTCGAAGCGACGAGCAACCTCGAGGCAGGGCGTCGCTACGGGGTGCCCACGACCGGCACGGCCGCCCACGCCTTCACCCTGCTCTACGACTCGGAGAAGGAGGCCTTCACCGCGCAGGTGGAGTCGCTCGGCAAGGGCACGACGCTGCTCGTCGACACCTACGACGTGCGCACCGCCGTCGCGCTGGCCATGGAGATCGCCGGCCCGCAGCTCGGGTCCGTGCGGCTCGACTCCGGCGACCTGCTGATCCAGGCCACCGAGGTGCGCGCGCAGCTCGACGCCGCCGGCAACACCGACACCAAGATCATCGTCACCTCCGACCTCGACGAGTACGCGATCGCCGCGCTCGCGGCGGGCCCGGTCAGCGGCTACGGCGTCGGGACCGCCCTGGTCACCGGCTCCGGCCACCCGACCGCCTCGATGGTCTACAAGCTCGTCGCCCGCGAGGACGCGTCCGGGCAGCTGCAGCGGGTGGCCAAGAAGAGCAAGGACAAGGCCTCCGTCGGCGGCCGCAAGTGGGCGATGCGCCGGCTCGGGGACTCGGGGACCGCGCAGGCCGAGGTCATCGGCATCGGCGAGCAGCCGCGCGACGACGGCAACGACCGGCGGCTCATGGTCCAGCTGGTCAGGGGCGGTGACATCGTGGGCCACCAGGACATCCACGAGGCGCGAGCCCGTCACGCGGCCTCGCGCGCCGAGCTGCCGCGCGCCGCGGGCCAGCTTTCGCGCGGCGAGCCGGTGATCCCCACCGTCTACGAGGAGGACTGAGCCATGGTCGAATCCGCTTCACGTGAAGGCGCCCGTGCCCTCGTGATCGTCGACGTCCAGAACGACTTCTGCGAAGGCGGCTCGCTCGCAGTGGCCGGCGGCGCCGACGTCGCCCGCGACATCAGCGAGCACGTCAGCCGGAACGCCGCGGACTACGACCACGTCGTCGCGACGGCCGACTGGCACATCGACCCGGGAGCCCACTTCTCCCAGACGCCCGACTTCGTCGACTCGTGGCCCGTCCACTGCGTGGCGGGCAGCGAGGGCGCCGCGTTCCACCCGCGGCTGGCCGGGGCGCTCGGGCACGTGGAGGCCGTCTTTCGCAAGGGCGAGCACGCCGCTGCCTACAGCGGGTTCGAGGGCCGGGCGGACGTCGACGGGCGCACGTCGCTCGCCGACTGGCTCGCGGAGCGGGGCGTGACCGAGGTCGAGGTCGTCGGGATCGCCACCGACCACTGCGTGCGCGCCACCGCGACGGACGCGCAACGCGAGGGCTTCCGCACCACCGTCCTGCTCGACCTCACTGCGGGGGTGGCCCCCGTGACCACCGAGGCGGCGCTCACGCAGCTGCGCGAGTCGGGCGTGCGCCTGCTCGGCGCGCCCCGGGTGGCTGGCTGACGGCATACGGCACGGCGTTCCGTACGCCGCCATCCCCCTTTCGAGAGCGCGCCCCGTCCCACTCGAAAGCGCGCCCCGTCCCACTCGAGAGCGCACTCCGTCCCACTCGAAAGCGCGCCCCGTCCCACTCGAAAGCGCACTCCGTCACAGCAGACGCGTAACAGCAGGGGAAAGTCGCGCTCTCGACTGTGGTTGAGCGCGCTCTCGAGTGCGGTCGGGTCAGCGCAGGACGGCGCGCAGCGCCTCGGCCGCGTGCTCGAGGTGTGGGCCGACGGCCGCCGCGTCGAGGGGTTCGAGCGAGACGACGCCGACCGACGCCTCGACCGCCACCGACCCAGGGCCCGCACCGAGCCACAGCGGGACCGCCAGGCCGTGCGCCCCTGCCTGCAGCTCCCCGTCGGTGCCGACGACGCCGGCCTGACCGGCGCGACCGGCGAGGATCGCCCGTCCCGCCGCGCCCTGGTCGAGGCGGTGGCGGGCGCCCGACCGGTAGGCGACGTGGAAGTCGGTCCAGGACGGCTCGACGACGACGAGCGCCAGCGCCTCGTCACCCTCCGCGATGGTGAGGTGGGCGGTCGCACCGACCTCGTCGGCCAGCTGCCGCAGCACCGGCCGTGCCTCGCTTCGCACGATCGGCGTCACCGCCGCTGCCAGCCGGCTCAGCCCCAGCGCGAGTCGCACCCGCCCGTCCGTGGAGCGGGAGACGAGCCGGTGCTCCTCGAGCGTCCCGACCAGGCGATAGACCACGGGCCGTCCGACGCCGAGTCGACCGGCCAGCTCCGTGATCGTCAGGCCCGTCGCCTCGCCGTCGGCCAGCGCCTCGAGGACCCGGATGCCGCGGTCGAGCGTCTGGGAGGACTCGGCGCGCGTCGCGGCCTCGGCCGCGGCCACCCGCCTCACCCCTCGGAGTGCGCGCCGCCGGAGGCAGCAGGCCCCGCGGCGGACCTTGAGATCCCCCTGGACCACGACATGGCGTAGGCACCGTCGTCCACGGCCAGGCCGCCCTCCCCCAGCTCGAGCGGGCGGAAGGTGTCGACCATGACGGCCAGCTCGTCGAAGCGCTCCGCACCGATGGAGCCCTCCGTCGCCCCCAGCTGCGGTCCGTGGGCATGGCCACCGGGGTGCACCGAGATGGAGCCCTTGCCGATGCCGGAGCCCTTGCGCGCCTCGTAGTCGCCGTCGACGTAGAACATGATCTCGTCGCTGTCGACGTTCGAGTGGTAGTAGGGCACCGGGATGGCGAGCGGGTGGTAGTCGACCTTGCGCGGCACGAAGTTGCAGATGACGAAGTTCCAGCCCTCGAAGACCTGGTGCACGGGCGGCGGCTGGTGGATGCGGCCGGTGATCGGCTCGAAGTCGCGCACGTTGAAGACGTAGGGGTAGAGGCAGCCGTCCCAGCCGACGACGTCGAGCGGGTGGAACGGCAGCGTGTGGATCGTGCCGACGACGCCGCCCGGGCCGTTGCCGCGGTGCTTGATGTAGACGTCGGTCTGCGCGTCGGGGCTCTCGCCGATGTCCTCGGCGAGCAGCGGGCCCTGCGGCTGGCGCAGGTCGCGCTCACAGTAGGGGGCGTGCTCGAGCAGCTGGCCGTACTTGCTGAGGTAGCGCTTCGGCGGCGCGATGTGGCTGTTGGCCTCGATGCAGTAGGCCCGCAGCGGCTGCTCGGCGTCGGCGACCGGCAGCCACCGATGGGTCGTGGCGCGCGGGATGATGACGTAGTCGCCCTCCCCCACCTCGAAGGCGCCGAACACCGTCTCGACGCGCGCCGCCCCCCGCTCGACGTAGACGCACTCGTCGCCGATGCCATTGCGGTACCACGGGCTCGGTTGTGCGGCAACGGCATACGAGATCCGCACGTCGCCGTTGCCGAGGACGAGCCGACGGCCCGTCACGACGTCGGCGCTCGCGATCGCCTCGGCGTCGAAGAGGTCGTGGAGCTTGAGGTGCCGCGGGGTCAGCGGGTGGTTCGGGGTCGTCGACTGGTCAGGCAGGTCCCAGACGGCGGCGCCGACGGTCGTCGACGGGATGTTGCGGTGGTAGAGCAGGGAGCTGTCGGAGCTGAACCCCTCCTCGCCCATCAGCTCCTCGTAGTAGAGCTCGCCCGGCGCGTCACCCTCGCCGGGTCGACGGTGCTGGGTGTGCCGCTTGGGCGGGATGCTCCCGACGGCCTGGTAGTGCGCCATGGGTGCCAGCCTCTCCTCGAATGCGTCCGCTGAACGGACGCTGGTGTATCACTATCGCCACAGTGGAGTACGCTCCCGGTCATGTCAAGGACGCCGTTCGCGCCCCTCTTCGACCGACTCGTCGACGACGCCGCGGTCTTCCCGCCCGGGCTGGCTCCCCTCGCCGACGCCGTGCGTGAGCACCTCGACCGCCGCACCGGGCCGTATGCCGCCTCGCTGGGGCCGCTGCTCGTCCTCGCCACGTCCGCCGAGGCACTCTCGAGCCTCGCTGCGGCCGACCCCCGGACGTCCGACGAGCCGCTGGCCGTCGGCCTCGTGGTCCGCCCGGGCACGGCTCTGCAGCCGCTCGTCGAGGCCCTCGACGCGCTGCGGGACGACGAGCGCGTCGCGGTGACCGCGGCCGAGCTCGGATGGTCGCCGCAGTGGCGCGAGCTGCTCCGTGCGGACGTCCCGGTCGTCGTGGAGGTCGGTCTGGGTGAGGAGCAGAAGCGCGCCCTGGACGACATCGCCGCGGCGGTCGACGACGACCACGACGTGACCGCGAAGTTCCGCACCGGGCAGACCCCGACCTGGCCCTGGCCGGACGAGCAGGTCCTCGGCGGCTTCCTCGATGCGGTCGTCCTCCACGGCCTGCCCTTCAAGCTGACCGGTGGCCTGCACCACGCCGTCCGCGGGACCCACGGTGGCGAGCCGATGCACGGTCTGCTCAACGTCCTGCTCGCCACGCACGAGGCGCTGCACGGCGCGGAGGCGCGCGAGCTCGCCGGCGAGCTGGCGCGGGAGGACACCGAGGTGCTCGTCACCGCGGTCTCCGGCATCTCGGCCGTAAACGCTGCACGGGTGCGCCGCAGCCTCACGGCCTTCGGCTGCTGCGGCGTCCTCGACCCGTTGCACGAGCTCGAGGCCCTCGGCCTCATCAGCGCGAAGGAGTCCCACTCGTGACGACCACCCCGGGCCCGACGAAGACCTGGCTCGACGTCCCGGCCGACCACCTCTTCGGCATCGACAACCTGCCCTACGGCGTCGTCAGCACGACAGCCGACCCGACGCCCCGCGTGGGGGTGCGCATCGGCGACCTCGTGCTCGACGCCGGAGCCGTCGCCGCCATCGGTCGCGACGCCGGCCAGGTCGGGGACGGCCCGGACCTCGCGACGGCCTGGCAGACCCCCAGCCTCAACGCGTTCCTGGCCCTCGGCCGGCCGGCCTGGACGGCCGCCCGGGCCTGGCTGCGCGAGGTCCTCACGGACGAGGTGCACCGCGACGGCGTCTCACCGCACCTGCACCCGCTCGAGGACGTGCGCATGCACCTGCCGATCGAGGTCGCCGACTACGTCGACTTCTACGCCAGTGAGGACCATGCGAGCAACGTCGGCAAGATCTTCCGTCCCGACAACGCGGCCCTCCCGCCGAACTGGAAGCACCTACCCATCGGCTACCACGGCCGCTCGGGCACCGTCGTCGTCTCGGGCACCGACGTCGTGCGCCCCACCGGCCAGCGCAAGGGTCCGGCCGACCCCGCGCCGGTGTACGGGCCGAGCATCCGTCTCGACATCGAGGCGGAGCTCGGCTACGTCGTCGGCGGGTCGACGCAGCTCGGCACCCGGATCTCCGTCGACGACGCCTCCGACCACCTCTTCGGCGTCGTCATCCTCAACGACTGGAGCGCCCGCGACATCCAGGCCTGGGAGTACGTCCCGCTCGGCCCCTTCCTCGGCAAGTCCTTCGCGACGACGATCTCGGCGTGGGTGACGCCGCTCGAAGCCCTCGACGCGGCCCGCGTGCCGCTGCCGGGGCAGTCCGACCCGGAGGTGCTGCCCTACCTGCGCGGAGACGCCTTCGGTCTGGACGTGCACCTCGAGGTCGCCCTCAACGGCACCGTCGTCTCACGACCGGAGCACGCAGGGATGTACTGGTCGCCCGCGCAGATGCTCGCCCACCTCACCGTCAACGGCGCGTCCGTGCGCGACGGCGACCTCTTCGGGTCCGGCACCGTGAGCGGGCCGCAGCGCGAGACGCGGGGCAGCCTCCTCGAGCTGACCTGGAACGGCACCGAGCCCCTCACGCTGGCGGACGGCTCGACCCGAGGGTTCCTCGAGGACGGCGACACCGTGACGATGACGGCCTGGGCGCCGGGCCCCGGCGGCACCCGCATCGGGCTCGGCGAGGCGACCGGCACCATCAGCCCGGCCCGGTGACCGGCGTGAGTCGTCCGCCCTCCGCCTGACTCTCCGGCTCGATCGCCGGCTGAGTCGCGGGCTGACTCGCCGCCTGACGACTGCGGGTGGAACGACGAAGCGGGGTCCCCTCCGTCCGGAGGGGACCCCGCTTCACCCTGCCCATGCGCACGCGACAGGAACAGCTACGTCTCAGTGCAGGACGACCGGAGTGGCAGTCGCGGCATCCTCGTCGAGCAGGTGCGACTCCTCGTGCCGGCGAGGCAGGAACGCCGCCGACACCAAGGTCGCGACACAGAGGATCGCGGCCACGAGGAAGGTCTGGCCGTAGACGTCGGCGAGGGCGGCGACGGCAGCCTCCATGCCCCGCGGACCGAGCTTGGCCGCGAGCGCCGGGTCGAACTGCGCCTGCAGCACCGCCCCGGCCCCCGGCGAGGCGTTGAGGTAGGTCGTGAAGACGACCGAGATCACGGCGACGCCGATCGAGCTGGCGATCTGCTGGGTGATGTTGAGCAGCGTCGACCCGCGGGCCACCTGGTGATGGGTCAGCGTCTTGAGCGCCGACGTCATGATCGGCATCATCGTGCCGCCCATGCCGAGCCCCATGAGGAACAGGACCGGGATGAGGAAGCCCCAGTAGGGGGTGTCGGGACCCACCTGGGTCAGCAGGAACATCCCCGCCGTGATGGCGACGAGTCCGAAGGGCACGATGCGCCCGACCGGCACCCGGTCGGCGAGCGCCCCGGCCAGCGGCATCGTCAGCATCGCGCCGATACCCTGCGGGACCATGAGATAGGCCGCCTCGAGCGGCGTCTGGCCGCGCACCTGCTGGAGGTACTGAGGCACCAGGAGCAGGCCGCCGAAGAAGGCCGCACCGAAGAGGAACATCGTGATCGTCGCGACCGTGAGGCGCCGGTTGCGGAAGAGGCGCAGGTCGAGCAGCGGGTGCTTCGGTCGGAAGCTGTAGACGACGAAGGCGGCCATCATGGCCAGGCCGATCAGCCCCGGCACGAGCACCTTGGCCGAGGCCACGGTGCCCTGGCCCGGGATGGAGCTGACGCCGTAGAGGAAGAGTGCGAGACCGGGCGACATGAGCAGCATGCCGACGAAGTCGAAGGACTCGGACGGCTGCGGACGGTCACCCGGGAGGGCCCACAACGCATACAGCACGGCGACGACGCCGATCGGCACGTTGATCAGGAAGATCCAGTGCCACGAGTAGTTGTCGATGAGCCAGCCCCCGAGGATCGGGCCGAAGATCGGGCCGAGCAGCATCGGGATGCCGAGGACGGCCATCAGGCGTCCCATCCGCGCCGGGCCGGCAGCCCGCGTCATGATCGTCATGCCGAGCGGCATCAGCATGCCGCCGCCGAGGCCCTGGAGGACGCGGTAGGCGATCAGCACCTCGATCGACCCCGCCGTGGCGCACAGCGCCGAGCCGGCCGTGAAGAGCACCACCGCCAGGATGTAGAGGCGCTTGGTGCCGAACCGGTCCGCGGCCCAGCCCGTGAGCGGGATGACGGTCGCGAGCGCCAACGTGTAGGCCGTCACCGTCCACGCGACGGTGGAGTAGGCAAGGGGCTGGCCACCGGGGGGCGCGAACTGCGTCTGGAACTTCGTCAGGGCGATGTTGACGACCGTGATGTCGAGGATCGACATGATCGCGCCCAGCACCACCACCCCGGCGATCTTGAGGACTGCGGCGTCGATCTTGTCGGGATAGTCGGGCGGTGCGGGAACGGCTGGTGCTGACACGAGGGGCTCCGGTTGGCTTCAGAGTGCGGACGGCGACGGTGGACGGACCGCGAACGGTCCGAGCACCATCGATTGTCGCGCGGACCACCGACACCCGGGCAAGTGAGTTATGCCGTGGCCAGAGCCGCAGGGCCCGCTGCCCCCGACGCGCCCGAGCCCCGGGCGCGCCCGGTCAGGAGTGCTGGCGCGGCTGCTTGCCCTCGACGACCTGGGTGCGGGCGACCTTGTCGTGCAGGGCCTGCCGCTTGTCGTCCCACAACGGCCACAGCCCGTCGAGCAGGAACACGATGGCGTAGGCACCACTGACGAAGGGCACCAGCTGCAGGGCCGAGAGCAGGCGCCGGCGCACCGCCGTCACCAGGTCGAGCGGACCCGGGGCGTCGACCCGTCGGACGCTGATGCCGAGCGCCATCTTGCCCGGGGTCTGGGCCGTCGTGGTCCAGAAGGCGATGCAGTAGAGGCTGATGAACACCCACGAAACGAGGCCGGCCTTGACCGCCTCGCCGGCGAGGTCGCTCACCATGGAGTTGATGGCGGCCTGGTTGTTGGTGGAGGCCGCGTCGATCAGCCGTTGGAACATGGTGAAGTAGTCGGGCACGAAGAGCCGCAGGAGCACGTAGGACCCGATGGCGAGGATGATGCCGTCGACGAGCCAGGCCCCGAAGCGCTTGCCCCAGGACGCGAGCGGCACCCCGTCGGCGGTCGTGCGGATGTTGTGCATCCACTGCGCCTGGGTGGGTGCCTGGTAGTAGCCCTGCTGCCCCTGCTGCGGCACCTGTGACTGGGTCTGCCAGCCGCTCCCCTGCGGCACGGACGCGCCGGCCCCGGTGCGATCGGTCGGAACCTGCCCCTGCTGACCCTGCTGCGGCAGGCCGATCGTGCTCTGCGACGCGGTCGGGGACTTCTTCGGCGCGGTGTGGTTGGTCCAGGACACGCCGTCCCAGTAGCGGAGCAGGTCAGGGTTGCTCGGGTCGTCGTACCACCCGGAGGGATGCTGGCTCATGGCCCAACTCTCCCACGCCGTATGCGGTGTGGGGCGTCGGTGCCCCGCGTGGCGCCGAGGGGTCGGCGCGCACCGCGGGGCACCCCCGTCTCACAGGTTGCCGCGCTTGTCCTGCTCGCGCTCGATGGCCTCGAAGAGCGCCTTGAAGTTGCCCTTGCCGAAGCCGAGCGAGCCGTGCCGCTCGATGAGCTCGAAGAAGACCGTCGGGCGGTCACCGAGAGGCTTGGTGAAGATCTGCAGCAGGTAGCCGTCCTCGTCGCGGTCGACGAGGATCTTGCGCTTCTGCAGCTCCTCGATCGGCACCCGGACGTTGCCGATGCGCTCGCGCAGCTCGGCGTCCTCGTAGTAGCTGTCCGGGGTGTCGAGGAACTCCACGCCGTTGGCGCGCAGGGCGTCGACGGTCGCGAGGATGTCGTTCGTCGCGACGGCCAGGTGCTGGGCGCCGGCACCGCGGTAGAACTCGAGGTACTCGTCGATCTGGCTCTTCTTCTTCGCGATGGCCGGCTCGTTGAGCGGGAACTTCACGCGGTGGTTGCCGTTGGCCACGACCTTGCTCATCAGGGCGGAGTAGTCGGTGGCGATGTCGTCGCCGATGAACTCGGCCATGTTCACGAAGCCCATGACGCGGTTGTAGAAGGCGACCCACTCGTCCATGTGGCCGAGCTCGACGTTGCCGACGATGTGGTCGAGGGCCTGGAAGAGGCGCTTCGGCTGGCCCTCGCGGCGCTGGTAGGTGGAGGAGGTGGGCACGTAGCCGGGGAGGTACGGGCCGGCATACGTCGTCCCGTCGACGTGGCGCTGCACGAGCGTGTGGCGCGTCTCGCCGTAGGTGGCGATGGCGGCGGTACTGACGGTGCCGTGCTCGTCGGTGTGGTTGGTCGGCTCCTCGAGGACCGTGGCGCCGGCCTTCTTCGCCTGGGCGATGCACCGGTCGACGTCGGGCACCTCGAGGGCGATGTCGACGACGCCGTCACCGTGCCGGCGGTGGTGGTCGGCGAGGGGGCTGTCGGGGTCGACGGCGCCCTTGATGACGAAGCGGATCGAGCCGCTCTTGAGGACGAAGGCCTTGTGGTCGCGGTTGCCGTTCTCGGGACCCGAGTAGGCGACGAGCTCCATGCCCCAGGCGCTCTGGTAGTAGTGCGCGCTCTGGGTGGCGTTGCCCGCGACGAAGACGATGGCGTCCCAGCCGGTGACGGGGAAGACGTCGGTGTTCTCGTCGTACTCGACGAGACCGACGAGCTGCTTGAGCTGCTCGAGGTCGAGGTTCGCCTCGCGCTCCTGGTCGGTGAGGTCGGTGGCCGCAGAGGGCATGGTGTCGGTCATGGAGCGAGGGTGACGGACACCCGTCGGGTGTGCAAGAGCACCATGCATCGCTGGGCACAGTGCACAAACTGTTGGTCGTATGCCGGGTTGTGCCGGACACTCTGTCCATGACTTCCCCTGCGCCCGCCTCCTCCCGCACACCGGTCGACGCACTCGACTGCCGGATCCTGCTCCTGCTCCTGACCGAGCCGGGCGTCGGCGTGCTCGGCGCCTCCCGACGGCTGGGGGTGGCCCGGGGCACCGTGCAGGCCCGGCTCGACCGGCTCCAGCGCAACGGGGTCCTGCGCTCGCTGGCCCCGGATGTCGACCCGGCGGCCCTCGGCTACCCGGTGACGGCCTTCTGCACCCTGGAGATCCGCCAGGGTCGCGGCGGCCACTCCGCCGTCGTCGAGCACCTGGCCGCCATCCCGGAAGTCCTCGAGGCGCACACCATCACCGGCTCGGGGGACGTGCTGATCCGCATCGTCGGGCGCGACAACGCGGACCTGCAGCGGGTCATCGACCAGGTCGTCGACGACGAGCACGTGACGCGCGCCTCGACGGTCATCTCCCTCGCCACCCGCCTGGACCACCGCACCGTCCCGCTCGTCGAGCACCTGCTCGAGGCGTCGACGTCACCGGGTAAGAGCCTGCCGTGACCGCCGACCCGTACACGCCCAGGCCTGCCGTCGAGCTGACCCACCCCGAGTGGAGCCGCAGCGCGACGATCTACCAGATCAACCAGCGCCACTTCACGCCCGAGGGGACGTTCCGCGCTGCGGAGGCGCACCTGCCGCGCATCCGCGACCTCGGCATCGACATCGTGTGGCTCATGCCGGTGCACCCGATCGGCGAGCGCAACCGCAAGGGGGTGCTCGGCAGCCCCTATGCCGTGAAGGACTACCTCGCCGTCAACCCGGAGTTCGGCACGCTCGAGGACCTTCGCCACTTCGTCGACACGGCGCACGGGCTGGGCCTGCACGTCATCCTCGACTGGGTGGCCAACCACACCGCCTGGGACAACGTGCTCGTCGACGAGCACCCCGAGTGGTACGCCCGCGACTGGAAGGGCGACTTCCGGCCGACGCCGTGGTGGGACTGGGACGACATCATCGACCTCGACTACGACAACCCCGGCCTGCGCCGCTGGATGACCGAGGCGATGGCGTACTGGGTGCGGGAGGTGGGCGTCGACGGCTACCGCTGCGACGTCGCCGGCTTCGTGCCGGTGGACTTCTGGGACAACGCCCGGCGGGAGCTCGACGAGATCAAGCCGGTCTTCCTGCTCGCCGAGTGGGAGTCGCGCGACCTGCACGTGCGCGCCTTCGACATGACGTACGGCTGGAGCTGGAACGAGACGCTGCACAAGATCGCGCACGGCAAGGCCGACGTCGAGGCGCTGAAGGTCTACTACGCGTGGAACGACCGCTTCTACCAGCGCGACGCCTACCGGATGCTCTTCGTCAGCAACCACGACAAGAACGCGTGGGAGGGCACCGAGTACGAGCAGTTCGGTGACGCGCTCGTGCCGTCCATCGTGCTGTCGGTGATCAGCGAGGGAATGCCATTGGTCTACAACGGCCAGGAGGCCGGCAGCGACCGGCGGCTCACCTTCTTCGACAAGGACCAGATCGAGTGGCGCGAGGACGAGCAGGGCGAGCTCTATCGAAGGCTCTTCGCCCTGAAGAAGGCGCACCCGGCGCTGTGGAACGGTGCCGCGGGCGGCCGGATGGTGCGGGTGCCGAACTCGGCGGAGTCGGCGGTGCTGAGCTTCGTGCGCGCCGTCGACGGCGACCGGGTGTTCGGCGCCTTCAACTTCAGCGCCGAGGAGCAGACGGTCGAGCTCGGCGACGGGCCCCAGGCCGGCACGTGGCGGGACGCCTTCACCGGTGAGACCGTCGAGCTCGAGCAGGGGCAGGAGTACACCCTGCCCGCGTGGGGCCACCAGGTGCTCGTGGGGACCTGAGCCAGGGCCCGATCAGCGCTCTGGCCCGCACTTTGTGCCGGAGCAGGATTTCCTCGCAGGGATCCGGCCCAAAGCGTTCACACGCGGTGGCTCGGTCCGACAGGATGGGAGGTGCGTACCCGTCGGTGCTCCCCTGTCCCGGCGGGTACGCCTTTCGTGCGCCGACGTCCCACCGCCTGGTCGGCACGAGAGCTCGGGCGTCCCGTCGTGTCCCAGACGACGGGACGCCCTCCACGCACACGGCCACGTGCCCACCCGACGTACGCGCGTGCCCACCCGCCGTGCGAAAGCGCCCACCCGACGTACGCGCGTGCCCACCCGCCGTGCGAAAGCGCCCACCCGACGTCCTCACGTCGAGTGGGCTCTTCGCGACGACTGAGGGTCAGGCAGTGACGGTGATGGCGCTGCCGTTGCTGACCAGGCGCCAGTCGATGCTGGAGAACGACGGCGGGTCGATGACCTTGTTGGCGCTCGCCCAGTCGATGAGCAGCTGGCGGATCTCGATCTGCCGGTTGTAGACGACCGGGGCCGTCGTGACGCCCGGGAAACCACCGCCGCCCGACTGGCGGTAGTTGTTGATCGCCACGACGAACCTCGCGTCGGCGGCGACGGGTGCACCGCCGTAGGCCAGGCCCACGATGCGTGAGCCCACCGGCTTGGCGATGTCGATGTCGTAGGTCAGAGCGGCGTCGAGGCCGCCCATGATGTCGTAGTTGTAGTCGGGGGTGCCGCCGGCGTTGGTGATCGAGTCGGCTGCCACCGGCCCGGTGCCGGAGTAGCTCTGGAAGTAGGACGCGCTCTTCTCGAGGTAGGCCTTGACCTCGGCGCCGGTCAGGACGATACCGAGCAGCGTGTTGTCGTAGATGTAGAGCCCGGCGACGTCGCGGATGGTGACCTCGCCCTTCGGGATCGCGGCCAGCTTGTTGAAGGGCGCCGCGATGGAGAGCACCGGGAGGGAGCCCTCCGGAGTGCCGGCGAGCGCCTTCTTGACCGCGTCGGCCTGGACGTAGTTGATGAAGTCGATGGCCGGCGTGTCCTCGTAGCGCGAGGTGGCGGCCGACATGGCCTGGGTGCAGGTGCCGACGACGCCGTTGACGTAGGCGAGGACCTTCTGGTGCGCGGACCGGACCGCACCGGCCACGGCGGGGTCCTCGGGCACGGCGTTGGCGTTCCAGAGCCGTCCGGCCGACTCCACGACCTGCCACTGCCCGCGGACCTTCTGCAGGCCCAGGGTCATCTCGGCGACGCGCATGCCCCAGTAGTAGGGCTCGACGAGCAGGACCTGCTTGCCGGTCTCGGCGTTGGTGGCCTTGTCGATGACCTCGACGTGCGAGTGGCCGACGAGGACGGCGTCGATGCCGGGGACCTGCTCGGCCATGAGCTTGCTGGCGTTCTCGACGTAGGGCAGCGCGTCGCCCCACGAGGACTTGCCGTTGGTGCCGGAGTGGCACGAGACGATGACGACGTCGGCGCCGGCGGCCTTCAGGCGCGGTACGAAGACCTTGGCCTGCTCGACGATGCCCGGGAACTTCAGCTTGCCCTCGACGTTGGCCTTGTCCCAGATCGCCACACCGGGCGTGACGAGGCCGAGGATGCCGACCTTGACGGGCTTGCTGCCCGAGAGCTTGACCGTCTTGATGATCCACGGCTTGAAGGCCGGGGCGCCGGTGCTCCAGTCGACGGTGTTGGCCGAGAGCAGCGGGAAGTTCAGCTGCTTCTCGAAGGCCCGCAGTGTGTCGATGCCGTAGTTGAACTCGTGGTTGCCCAACGCCGCGGCGTCGTAGCCCACCTGGTTCATCGCGGCCGCCATCGGGTGGGTGGCCCCGCCGGTGATCGGGTCGATCTTGGCGTAGTAGTACGCGAGCGGCGTGCCCTGGATGGTGTCGCCGGCGTCGAGGGTCAGCGTCGAGGCGGCGCCGAGCTCGGCGCGGCGCATCTTGATGATCGAGGACGCCTTGGCCAGACCGATGTCGTTGTGCGCCTTGTCGTCGTACTCGACGTTGTTGAAGTAGTCCCAGTTGAAGACGTTGCCGTGCAGGTCGGTGGTGCCCAGAACGGTGAGGGTCACGACCTCGCCGTTGGTGCCGCCGCCGGCGCCCGAACCGGCCGCTGCGGAGGGAGAGGCCGCCGCCACGGTCGCGATGCCGGCGCCGCCCACGGCGGCCATGGCGAGCAGCTGGCGACGGGTGGTCGCCGAGGAGAGGAACTCAGGGGTGGAGTCGTTCGTCATGGCGCATGACCCTAGCGGCCCGAACCGACACGAATGGGGACAGAACGGGTCGCTTTCGCAAACCCCGGGGAACGCTCAGCGGCGGCCGACGAGCCAGAGCCGGATCTTGTCGATGCGCTGGGTGACCTGCTCGGACGAGGCGGCAGCGAGGTCGGGCCCGCCACACACGCGCCGCAGGTCCATGTGGACGTTGGCGTGCGGGAGGCCCTTCTGCCGGGCGTAGGTCGAGACGAGCTTGTTGAGCTCCTTGCGCTGGGCCGCGAGGGCCCGGTGCGCGGCGACCGGCATCGGTGCCTCGGCACCCTTCGGGGCCTTCTTGACCTGTCGGCTCTGGCGTTCGCGCAGCAGCGCGGAGACCTGGTCGGGCTCGAGCAGCCCGGGCAGGCCGAGGTACTCCTCCTCGTCCTCGGAGCCGACCTGGGCGTGCATGCCCCACTGCTGCTTGTCGAAGAGCACGTGGTCGAAGTGCGCGTCGGACTCGAGGGCCTCGAACCGGCCCTCGTCGAGGGCGCCGCTCGCCTTGTCGGCGCGGTTGGCGTCGTCGATGAGCGCCTGCTCCTCGGCCCACATCTGCCCGATGTCCTCGGGGTTGGGCTTGCGGTCGAGGGCGTGGTCGCGCTGCTCCTCGAGGCGCGATGCGTGGTCGAGCACGACTGGCACCGAGGGCAGGAAAACCGAGGCCGTCTCTCCGCGCCGACGCGCGCGCACGAAGCGCCCCACGGCCTGGGCGAAGAAGAGCGGCGTCGAGGTGGACGTCGCGTAGACGCCCACCGCCAGGCGCGGCACGTCGACGCCCTCGGACACCATGCGCACGGCGACCATCCAGCGCTCGTCGCTGGCCCCGAAGTCCTCGATGCGCTTGCTTGCGCCGAGGTCGTCGGAGAGCACGACCGTGGGGGCCTCGCCGGTCAGCTGTCGGAGGATGGCGGCATACGCCCTCGCCTGCGTCTGGTTGGACGCGATGACGAGCCCCCCGGCGTCCTCGACGTGCCGGCGCACCTCGGTGAGGCGCCGGTCGGCGGCGGCCAGGACGGCGGGGATCCACTCCCCCTTGGGGTCGAGGGCGGTGCGCCACGCGTGGGCGACGAAGTCCTTGGTCATCGGCTCACCGAGGCGCGCCTCGAGCTCGTCGCCGGCCTTGGTGCGCCAGCGCATGCTGCCGCCGTAGGCCATGAAGAGGACCGGGCGCACGACGCCGTCGCGCAGCGCCTCGGCGTAGCCGTACGTGTAGTCGCTCGAGCTGACGAGGGTGCCCTCGGCGTCGAGCTCGTAGGTGACGAACGGGATCGGCGAGGTGTCGGAGCGGAACGGCGTACCGGTCAGCGACAGGCGGCGGGTGGCCGGCTCGAACGCCTCGCGGATGCCGTCACCCCAGCTCTTGCTGTCGCCGCCGTGGTGGATCTCGTCGAGGATGACGAGCGTCGGCCGCGACGTCGTCAGCTCCCTGTGCAGCGACGGACGGGAGGCCACCTGGGCGTAGGTCACGGCGACACCGTGGTAGTCGTCGCTGTGCCGGCCGACGCTGTTGCTGAACTTCGGGTCGAGGCTGATGCCGACGCGGGCTGCGGCGTCGGCCCACTGGGTCTTGAGGTGCTCCGTCGGCGCCACGACGGTGACGCGGTGCACGATGCCGGCGCTCAGCAGCTCGGTGGCGACGCGCAGCGCGTACGTCGTCTTGCCCGCCCCCGGGGTGGCGACGGCGAGGAAGTCGCGTGGCCCCTTGGCGAGGTAGAGGTCGAGGGCTTCCTGCTGCCACGCACGCAGCTTGCTGGCGGTACCCCAGGCCGCCCGCTCCGGGAAGGCGGGTGGGAGGTGGAACGCGGCGCCGGCACTCATAGAGCGACCACGGTAACGGTTCCTCCCGACCGACATGCCGAGGGCCCCGCCTTTCGACGGGGCCCTCGAGGAGGTGGTATGCCGCCCGGTCGCGGGTGCGACCACGGCATCGTGGGCGGTGGCTCAGCGCCCGGCCCGGTAGGCCGCCCACTGGGCCTGCATGCGCGCCACCTGGCCGCTCGTGAAGCTGTTCATGCAGGAGTCGTAGGTGTAGTCCATGTAGTTGTGGATCGGGTCGAGGCCGGGGCTCGCGCACGTGTCGCGGCCGGTCGGGCACTGGTACGCGGCGCTCGCCTCAGCGGGGGTGTCGTCGACGTAGTCGCCGTTGCCCCGGCAGCCGCCCTGGAAGGTGTGGTACAGCCCGACCCAGTGCCCCACCTCGTGGGTGGCGGTGTCGCCCTCGTTGTAGTGCGTCGCGCTGCCACCGGGCAGCGAGCCGGTGAGGACCACCACGCCGTCCATCACGTCGTAGCTGCTCTTCGGGAAGGTCGCCCAGCCCAGCAGGCCCTGCCCGATGTTGGCCGAGTAGAGGTTGAGGTCGGCCATGGTGCCCTTGCGCAGAGCCTTCTTCATGCTCTTCTCGGCCGCCGACCCGGGCGTGACGGTGTACCACGACGGGTTGTCGGTCGAGTCGACGCCGGCCAGCGTGAAACTGAGGCCGGTGCCGGAGTAGGCCTTGTTGAGCACGGTGAGCTGGCTGTCGATGGCGCCGGCACTCACCGCGCCACGCGTCCCGTCGGTGATGGTGTGGAAGTAGACCTTGACCGTCGCGGGGACGAACGCGGCCGAACGGCTGCGCTGCACGAGCCGCCACGAGCTCTGGGTGCTCGGAGCGACCTTGACGAGCCGCCCGGAGCGGTCGCGGCCCAGCCCCTTCGCTGCCAGGGTGCGGGTCAGGGCCGCCTCGTTCGCGCGCACCTGCGCGTCGGAGAGCTGGTGCGGGTCCTTGGAGGCGGCGTGGGTGCCACGCGCCCCCACGGCGCCGACCGAGGCCGGGTCGAGGCACGAGGGAGCGGCGTGTCCGTCGACTGCCGGCGAGGCATGGGCGGGAGCGCCGAGCGCGGCCGCGGCGAGCGCGAGCGGAGCGACGAGCGTCAGCGAGCGGAGCTTCATGAAGGGCCTTCCTGGTGCGGCTCGACGCCCCGGCACGAACGTCGATCCCAGCGACTGTAGGTATACCTCAGTCAGGGGCGCAGCCCTGGCCGGTTAAAGAAACTGTCAGGAACGCCGGACATCCCACCCTTCGGTGGACGAACCGGTCAGGCGTCGCCGTCCCCGTCGCCGCCGTCCTGCGGGTCGCGCAGTCCGTCGTAGATCTCCTTGCACACCGGGCAGACCGGGAACTTCTGCGGGTCACGCCCGGGGACCCAGATCTTGCCGCACAGGGCCACGACCGGCTCGCCCGACAGGGCGCTCTCGAGGATCTTCTCCTTGCGGACGTAGTGCGAGAAGCGCTCGTGGTCGCCCGGCTCCTGAAGCTCCTCGCGGACCTCCTCGCGCTCGATCGTCGCCGTGCTCGTGCCGCGCAGCGGCTGGGGCTCGAACGGGTCGGGCTCGAAGGGGTCGGGAGGCATCGTGCTCATGACGAGAGTGTATGCCGCCCTGCCGCCCGCCGAAGGAGCCGCCGGCCCGCAGGGAAGGCGCCCCAGGAGGCCGGCAGGGCGCCCGGTCGGCCACTGAGCAGCACCCCGTCGACTCCCGCCTCGGGAGCGGTGGGATCGGCGGACAGCCCGATGCGGCGCAGGGTCTGCCGCGCGACGGCGACCGGCGAGTCGAAGACGGTCACGTCCTCGCCGAGCGCAGCCACGATGCGCTCGGCCACGAGCCCGTAGTGGGTGCAGCCGAGCACGAGAGAGCGCACGCCGGCGGGGGTCTGCCCGGCGGCATACTCGATGCACGCCGCGATCGCGCCCTCGTCGCCCGCCTCGATGGCCTCCGCGAGACCGAGCGCCGCCACCGCGTGCGTCTCGACGTCGGAGGCGAAGGCGTCGACGAGCCCCCGCAGGTAGTCGCTGGAGGTCGTCGCGGCCGTCGCCCACACCGCGACCGGCCCGCCGGCGACGGCGGCCGGGCGGATGGCCGGCACGGTGCCGATGACCGGAACGGCCGGCTCGAGCTCTGCGCGCAGCGCCTCGAGGCCGTGCACCGAGGCCGTGTTGCAGGCCACGACGATGGCGTCCGGGGCGAACGGGAGGGTCGCCCGGGCGGAGGCCAGGATGAGGCGCTGCACCTCGACCGGGGTGCGGGGGCCGTACGGCATGTTGTCCGGGTCGAACGCCAGCACGAGACCGAGGTCGGGACGCATCGTGTGCAGGGCGTCGGCATACCCGAGGAGCCCGAGCCCGCTGTCGACGAAGGCAACTCGCCTCGTCGAACGGAAGACGTCGGGGTTCTCCTCGGCCACGCGGCCGGCGCTGTCCAAGGTGCTCATGCTCAGTTCATCGACGGGTCGTCGGGAAAGTTCGCGACGTAGGCGAGGCTGTCGCGCTGGCGACGCAGCACCTCGCGCCAGAGGCCGTCGGGGTGGGGCGTGAAGGCGTCGCGCACCTCGGCGTCGACGACGTACCAGTCCCCGCGGAGGATCTCGCCCTCGAGCTGCCCAGACTCCCACCCGGAGTAGCCGGCGAAGATCCGCAGGCCGGCGAGCTCGGCAGCGACGACGGGCGTCGGTGCGTCGAGGTCGACCAGGCCGATCGAGCCGAAGAGACGCTTGACCCCCAGCGGCTCGGGCTCCTCGCCCGGCACGGTCACGAGGCCGAGCGCCGAGGACGTGGAGACCGGCCCGCCCTGGAAGATGACGTGCGGCGCGGTGACGACACGCTGCCAGCCCGGGAGCACCGAGTCCACCTCGGCCGACAGCGGCTTGTTGAGCACGACGCCCTGCGCTCCCCCGTCGTCGTGGTGCAGCACGAGGATGACCGACCGGTGGAAGACGTCACCCCCGACCGAGGGCGTGGCGACCAGCAGACGGCCGGTGTGGAAGGTCGGGCTCACGGGCCCAAGCCTTCCACACCGGAACGTCTCAGAAGCGTGCGCCGCGGCGACCGCCACGCTCGTCGTCGCCCCAGCGGCTGACGAGGCCGTCACCACGCTCGCCGCGGCGGCCGCGGCGCTCGTCGCGCGGCCCGCCGTGGTGCGGGCGGAAGCCGCCACGCTGGCCCTGGCGCGGACCGCGGGGCCCGGCCGGACCGCGTCGGTGCTGCTTCGGGCCGGCGATGAGGCGCTGGAAGTCCTCCTCGGCGATGGCGACGCCACTGGGCGTCGTCGCGCCGGTGGCCGCGATGATCGCGTCGCCGGGCGTGGCCCGGACCGGCGAGATGTCGAGGCCGGCGTCCTTGAGCTGGCGCTCCATGGTGCGGCGCTGGTGCGGCAGGGCGAGGGTCACGACCGTGCCCTTGTCACCCGCGCGGGCGGTGCGGCCGGAGCGGTGCAGGTAGTCCTTGTGGTCGGCCGGCGGGTCGACCTGCAGGACGACCGAGACGTCGTCGACGTGGATGCCGCGGGCGGCGACGTCGGTCGCGACGAGCACGGGGAGGGTGCCGTCACGGAAGGCGCCGAGCACGCGGTTGCGCTGGCCCTGGTTCAGGCCACCGTGCAGCGCCGCTGCCATCACGCCCTGCTCGCGCAGCTGCAGCGCGATGCGGTCGGCGCCGAGCTTGGTGCGGCAGAAGACGACGGTGCGCCCCTCGCGGTTGGCGACCTCGGCCGTGATGACCTTCTTGTGCTGCGGGTCGATGAGCAGGACGTGGTGCTCCATCGTCTCGACCGACGCGGTCGCGTCGTCGGTGGAGTGCACGACCGGGTCTGTCAGGTACTTCGCCACGAGGTCGTCGATGCCGCGGTCGAGCGTCGCCGAGAACAGCAGTCGCTGGCCGTCGGCGGGGATCGTGTCGAGGCTCGTCGTGATCTCGGCCATGAAGCCCATCTCGGCCATGTGGTCGGCCTCGTCGAGCACGGTGATCGCGATGTCGTCCATCTCGACCGCGCCCCGCTCGAGCAGGTCGTTGAGGCGACCCGGGGTCGCGATGAGGATGTCGATGCCCTTGTTGAGGGCGGTGATCTGCGTCGTGTAGCTGAGGCCACCGGCTACGAGCTTGTGGCGCAGGCCGGCGACGTGCACGAGCGGCTCGAGCGCGTCGGAGATCTGCATCGCGAGCTCACGCGTCGGGGTCAGGATCAGGGCGTGCGGCTTGCGCGGGCGACGCTTGAGGTCTGCCTCGAGCAGGCGCGCGATGAGCGGCAGGCCGAAGGCGAGCGTCTTGCCGGAGCCGGTCTGGCCCCGGCCGAGGACGTCGCGGCCGGCGAGCGCGTCGGGGATCGTCGCAGCCTGGATCGGGAACGGCGTCGTGATGCCGTCGCGGGCCAAGCGCTCGACTAGCCGCTCCGGCAGGCCAAGGGCGGCGAAGCCGTTGTCGGCGGCGACCTCGACGGGACCGTCGGACACGGGCTTGCGCGTCGCCTTGGTCCACGTGTCGGCGTCCATGCGCTCGGCCTCGGCGTCCTCGAAGCTCACGGGAGCCGGCTCGGCGAAGCGGTCACCGCGGTCCCGGCGGTCGAACGACGGACGGTCATCGCGGCGCTGGAAGCCACGGTCCCCGCGGTCGTCACGACGTTCGAAGGACGGACGGTCGTCCCGACGCTGGAAGCCACGGTCGCCGCGGTCGTCCCGACGCTGGAAACCCCGGTCGCCGCGGTCGTCCCGACGCTGGAAACCCCGGTCGCCGCGGTCGTCCCGACGCTCGAACGAGGGACGGTCGTCGCGACGCTGGTAGCCGCGGTCACCGCGGTCGTCACGGCGGTCGAACGACGGACGGTCGTCGCGACGCTGGAAACCCCGGTCACCGCGGTCGTCACGGCGGTCGAACGACGGACGGTCGTCGCGACGCTGGAAACCCCGGTCACCGCGGTCGTCCCGACGCTGGAAACCCCGGTCTCCACGATCGTCACGGCGGTCGAACGACGGACGGTCATCGCGACGCTGGAAACCCCGGTCGCCGCGGTCGTCCCGACGCTGGAAACCACGGTCTCCACGGTCATCCCGACGCTCGAACGGCGGGCGGTCGTCGCGACGCTGGAAGCCACGGTCACCGCGGTCGTCCCGGCGGTCGTACGAACGGCCACCGACGTGCGAGGAACCGGCCGAGGCCGGGCGTGAGCTCTTGGGACCGGAGAACGAGCCGGCCGGGCCCTGCCCGCGGTGGGGCTTCTTGGCTGCGGCGGCCTTCTTCTCGGTGGACCAGCGGGCCTTCTTGGGCGCGCCGGAGGAGGTGTGCTTGGGCATTGCGTATTCAACTCTCTTTGACTCGAGCAGACTTCGTCTCGAGCCGTGAGTCACACCACGACCATGCAGACGAGCCTCAGGCGCAGCAACGTTCTGCGCCCACGCGTACCGGTGCCCGGCATCTGTGCCGTCCGGTGTTCGGATCCGCTCCGCGTCGGTGTCGGGCCGCGCCGTCTGGCGCGATCTTCCGGTGGGGTGTCACCTCGTCGGATGAGCCTGCCCGCCGGGCATCACCGGCGCCATCTCTTCCGTCGTGATCCGAGGGGACCTCGGAGTCGGATTGCCCCAAGTCTACCAGCGGCGCGCGGCCCGCCCGACCACGAGGGCCGCCGCTCCCAGCGCCACGCCCAGCAGGTCCACCGCCGCGTCCCACACGTCGCCGGTGCGCCCCGGCAGCAGGAAGTGCTGCACGAGCTCGCTCACCGGTGCGTGGAGCGCGAAGACGAGCACGGCCGCGCGCACCGACCCGAGAGCCCGCCCCACGGCATACGTCGGCACGGCGAAGATCATGAGGTGCACGACCTTGTCGGTCCAGCTCACCGGGCCCTCCACGGTCACGACGGGCCAGTAGAGGGCGAGCAGCTGCGCCACGACCGCCGCGACGGCCAGGGCGGTGCCCACCGGCCCGAGCTGACCATGTCGTCGCGAAAGTGCCGTCATGCCACGGGAGTCTAAGTAGGTTCGGAACGAGCCCCAGCCCGACCCGGAAAGAGCACGAGGAGCGTCATGGCCAGACGAACGGTGACCGTCAGCGGCGCGGGGCAGGCGGCCGTCTCCCCCGACGTCGTACGCCTCGAGCTGCGGGTGGGCCACGACGCCGAGGACGTGGCCGCAGCCCTGGTCGGGGCCTCCGAGGGGATGACGAGGCTGGCCTCCATCGTGCGCGAACACGGCGTCACGGACGCCGACATCCGCACGCTCGACGCGACGGTGGGCCAGCGCTGGGACAGCACCGGCACGCCGGTCGGCTTCACCGCCCAGCAGCGGCTGAGTGTGACCGTCCGCCGGCTCGAGTCCGTGGGCGAGATCCTCGCGGCGGCCGCGGCCTCCATCGGCAACGCCCTCCTCGTCGACCAGGTGCGCCTCGACGTGTCGGATCGCCGCGACGGACTGCGCCGCGCCCGGGACGCCGCCTTCGCGGACGCCCGTGACAAGGCGGAGCAGTATGCGGCCCTCTGCGATGCAGAGCTCGGCAGGGTTCTGGGGGTGGCCGAGGCCGGGGCCGTCCCGCTCGGGATGCGCCAGGGGAAGCTGATGGCGGCCGCCATGGACTCCGCCGGGATGCCGGTCGAGGGAGGCGACCTCGACCTCGCTGCGTCCGTCACGGTGACGTGGGAGCTGCGCTGAGGGTGGAATAGCCGCCCGGCACGATCCGTTGGCGAAGGTATGGCTACCACTGACCTGACCGCGCAGTCCTTCGAGAAGACCGTCCTCGACAACGACATCGTCCTGGTCGACTTCTGGGCGTCCTGGTGCGGCCCGTGTCGCCAGTTCGCCCCCGTCTACGACGCCGCGTCCCAGAGCGGCGACAACGAGGGCATCGTCTTCGGCAAGGTCGACACCGAGGCCGAGCAGGCCCTCGCCTCAGCGGCCAACATCA
Organism: Terrabacter sp. NPDC080008; assembly: GCF_040702505.1. NCBI lineage: Bacteria > Bacillati > Actinomycetota > Actinomycetes > Micrococcales > Intrasporangiaceae > Terrabacter > Terrabacter sp. NPDC080008. The sequence goes on along the minus strand of NZ_JBFBLC010000006.1, from coordinate 121,757 downwards.
CCTCGATCCCCACGCTCATGGCGTTCAAGGAGGGCGTGCTCGTCTTCGCCCAGCCTGGCGCCCTGCCCCAGACCGCCCTGCAGGACGTCATCGAGCAGGTCAAGAACCTCGACATGGCCCCGATCAAGGCGCAGATCGCAGCGGAGGCCGACGGCTCGGCCGCCGTGGCGCCGACCGAGCAGGCCTGAGCACCGGCCGGAGCCCCTCCGGCCACGCCCCGCTGCGAACGCGGTGGATTCCCGGCACCTCATGCCGGCGATCCACCGCGTTTCTCGTTCCCCGGATGCGTCGTCCTTGCGGATGGTTGGGGCGGGGCGGGGCGTCCGACGCGGCATACGCACGAAGGGCGCCCCGCGAACGGGACGCCCTTCGTCGTGCTCGACGAGCAACAGCGTGACGTGACCACCACGAGTGGTGGAGGTGGCGGGAATTGAACCCGCGTCCGATGACGAGAAACCAGGGCTTCTCCGGGTGCAGTGCGCTATGGCTTTTCTCGGCCCCAGGGCTCGCACGCACACGTCCCCTGACAGGCCCAGTTGAGTAAGAGTCCCGCGCAGCCCCCCAACATGACTGCGCAGCAAGTTTCCTAGCTGATGCCAGGCACTGAGTCGGAAACTAGCTCAGGCTGACAGACTTCGAGACTCGCTCAGGCGGCGAGGGCGAAGTCGGTGCGCTTGGAATTGGCACCTATTGTTTTGCAAGGAGCGTTAACGAGATAACCCTGCATCCTCGACCCGCTTCCCCTGATGCGTCGACCACCGTCGAAACCGATCACCCCCATGGGGGTGTCCACGTCACGCTGTTTACTTGTCAAGCTGCCCTGCTGCCCACCGGCGTGCGGTGGAGTGAACAGTATGCAGGAGGAACGCGCGAGGGGTCCACGCCATTCCCGCGACAGCCGGCGAGCCGGTGCGGCCCACACGCCCCGCGCGCCGCACTAGGCTGCCGCTCGTGGCCGGTGCGGCCACCGGCGCACCCTGGAGGTCCGATGTCCCGCAAGGCCCCCGGCCCCGACGCGACGCTCACCGAGCCCGTCGAGGGGCCCGTCGAGGGGCCCGTCGAGTGGTCCGAGGTGACCGCACCCTTCGCCGGTGTCGTCACCCTCGCGGTGGCGCCCGGTGACACCGTGGCCGCGGGGACCGTGGTCGCCACGATCGAGGCCATGAAGCTCGAGGCAGGTCTCACGGCACCGCGCACCGGGACGGTCTCGCGGGTCGGTCCCGACCAGGGGCAGGTCGAGGGCGGCGACGTCCTCGTCGTCATCTGCTGAGCCTCCCGGCAGCCTCGGCGGCCTCCGCAGCCTCGGCGCTCAGGCGGCGATCCCGCGCACGAGCCGCAACGCCTCCTCCACCGACCCGGTGACGTCGGGGATGGGGAACAACGTCGCGCGCACGATCCGCTCCCGGTCCACGATCAGCGTCTGCCGGCGCAGCCTCGTCGTCCCACCCGCCCGGAAGGTGGGTAGGCGCAGCGCCGTCGTCAGCTCGAGGTCGGCGTCCGAGAGCAGCGGGAAGCGTATGCCGTTCGCCGCGGCGAAGGCGGCCTGCTCGCTCGGGCGCTGGGTCGAGACCCCGACGACGGCTGCGCCGAGCTGCGTGAACTCGCCGAGCCGGTCGCGGTACGTGCAGGACTCGAGGGTGCAGCCGACACCACCCGGCACCTCCTCGGCGCCCGGGAAGGCGTTTCCCGGGTAGCAGTAGACGACGGTCAGGGACTGGTCGGTCACCGGGTCGAGCGTGTGCAGGCGCGGGATGGCGGTCCCGACGAGGGAGGCCACCCGCGTCGCCTCGGTGGAGTCGACTGCTGCACCGGCGTCCGGCCGACCGTCACCGAGCAGCCAGGTGTCACCGAACTCCTGCAGGGCTGCGAGGACCGGCAGCACCCCCCGCCCGAGGGCCGTCAGGACGTACTCGTGCCGGGGTGGCCGCTGCGTGTAGGCGCGGCGCTCGAGCACGCCGTCGGCGACGAGGGCCTCCAGCCGCTGGGCCAGCACCTTGCGCGAGATCCGGGTCTCGTCGACGAGCTGCTCGAAGCGGGTGTGGCCGCCGGCCACGTCGCGCAGGACGAGCAGGGTCCAGGGGTCGCCGAGGACACCGACCGCCTGGGCGATGCCGCACGGGTCGTCGGTCGGGGGCCGGCGCCTGGTCACGGCTCCATCCTAAGTGGGTTTCCTTTGGAAACTCAGTGTGGTCTGATGTGCGGGAGACCTCCGTGACCTCCCCCGCGTCGTCTGGGTCCTGGCCGCCGGCCGGCTCGTCAGCTCGGCCAGCTCGTTCCTCATGCTCTTCCTCGTGCTCTACCTGACCGGACCGCGCGGACTCGGCGTCGTCCCGGCCGGCGTCATCGCCGGGTCCAACGGCGTCGGAGCCCTCCTCGGCAACGTCACCGGCGGACGCTTCGGCGACCGGCACGGGCATCGCCGGGTCCTGCTCGTGGCGGCCACGGTCGTCGGCGTCCTCACCGCGCTCATCCCGTGGCAGCCGACGTGGCTGCTGGCGGTGACGATGCCGGTCACCGGCTACCTCGGGGCGCTCGCGTCGCTGTGCCAGGGCGCGCTCGCGGCCCTCGCGGTCCCGCCGGGGTCCAGGCGCTCGTCCGTGGCGGTCAGCCGGGCGGCGTCCAACGCGGGTTTCGTCATCGGCCCTCCCGTCGGCGCCCTGCTGGCCACCCGCGGCTACGACCTGCTCTTCGTCGTCGACGGCGTGCTGGCGCTCGTCCTACGGCATGCCACGTCACGCCTGCTCCCTCCGGGCGGCCCGGTCCGACGGCCGGACGGCGCCCCGGCCGGGCTGTGGCGGGCGCTGCGCGCCGACCGCCCCCTCCTACTGCTCCTGCCGGGCGTCGTGCTCGTCGACCTCGTCTACCGGCAGCTCTACTCGACCCTGCCGCTCTACCTGCGCGACCACGGGCAACCGCTCGCGCTCTACACGCTCCTGATCGCGCTGGGGTCGGGGCTCATCCTCGTGCTCGAGATCCCGGTGGCCCTCTGGCTGCGGCGACGCCCGGCCCTCCCGGTCGTCGCCACCGGCTACGCCCTCGTGGCCGTCGGGTTCGCGGTCTTCGGCATCACCTGGGCGGGAGTCGGCGTGGCCGCGGTGGCGGGCATGGTCGTGCTCACCGCCGGCGAGATCCTCTACAAGACCACGGCCACCGCCCACGTGCTCGACGCGGCGCCGCCGCACCTCGTCGGGCAGTACCAGGGTCTCTACACCGGGGCCGCGACGAGCGGCACGATGCTGTCCGCGCCGCTCGGCGGCATCGTGTATGCCGCAGCACCCGGCTCGCTGTGGCCGCTCTGTGGCGTCGTGGCCGGGATGGGAGCCGTGCTGGCCATCGCCGCCGGCCGGGTGCCGGCGCCCGCGGCGGCCGGCGCCCCGTCGGCGCACGCGCCCGCGGTCGGCGAGGTCACGTGATCGTCGGCAGGGTCTGGGAGTGGTCCAGCACGCCGGCGAAGAGGTCGCCGCGCTCGCTGATCCGGTCGAGCACCGTCCGGATCGTCCACCGGTCGGGCCGCAGCTCGGGGTCCTCGAGCTCGTCCCACGCGATCGGCGCCGACACCGGAGCGCCGGGTGCCGGCCGGGGACTGTAGGGCGCGACGAGGGTCTTGTTCACGGCGTTCTGCGTGTAGTCCAGGCGCGCCAGGCCCGAGCGCTCCCGCTTCTGCCACTTCCAGCTCACGAGGTCCGGGAGCACCGCCCCCACCGTCCGCGAGACGCGCTCGACCCACTCGCGTGTCTCGTCGAACCCGGGGCCTGCCGCGATCGGCACCCAGACCTGGATGCCGCGGCGCCCGGTGACCTTGGGGTAGGCCCGGACCTGCAGGTGCTCGAACGCCGTGCGGTGCAGCCGCGCGAGCTCCACCACCTGCTCCCAGGAGGTCGACTCGCCGGGATCGATGTCGAAGAGTGCGTAGTCCGGGCGGTCCGGGGAGGCGGTCGACGACGTCCACGGGTGCCACTCGAGCCCACCGAACCCCGCGGCCCACACCAGGGCGGCGGGCTCGTCGACGACGAGGTAGGTCCTGGTCTCGCCGGGGTCGGCGTCGGGGTTGTCCCACCGGGGCAGCCAGGCCGGCGCTCGCGGCGGCACCTCCTTGTGCCAGAAGCCCTTCTCCTGCGCGCCGTCGGGGTAGCGGTGCAGGTTGAGTGCCCGCCCACGCAGGTAGGGCAGGAGCACGGGAGCGATGCGGGCGGCATACGCCAGCAGCTCACGCTTCGTGATCGGCGGCTGGCCGTCGCGACCCGGGAAGAGCACCTTGTCGAGGTTGGTGACGCGAAGGGTGCGGCCGTGGACGGTCCACCGGCCCTCGCCGCCGAGCTGCGTCAGCTCCTCCAGCGATGCCAGCTCCAGGTCGGACGGGCCGGCAACCGCCTGGCCGTCGACGGGGACGGCGGCGCGGTCGGCCGGCAGGTCCGAGCGCCAGAGGAGCTGCGGCTGGGCCTTGACCTCGTCGTTGGTCCGGCCACTCAGCACCGAGGTCGGGTGGTCCTCCGCGTCCCAGCCGTCCTCGGCCCACCGGTCGTGCTTGTGCAGCATGAGCCACTGCTCCTTGCCCGGTCCGGCCCGGTCGCCGTCCCGGTCGCTGCGGACGAGGACGAAGCGGCCGAGCAGCCGCTCACCCGCGAGATCGAGGTGCAGCTCGCCGTCGCGGACCGCTTGGCCGGGGTCGTCCGTCCCGTGCGGCTCCCAGAGCCCGCGGTCCCAGACGATGACGTCGCCGCCGCCGTACTCACCTGCGGGGATGACGCCTTCGAAGGTCTCGTACTCGAGTGGATGGTCCTCGACGTGGACGGCCAGGCGCCGCACCCCCGGGTCGAGGGTCGGCCCCCGGGGCACCGCCCAGCTGACGAGCACGCCGTCGATCTCGAGCCGGAAGTCGTAGTGCAGGCGACGCGCTCGGTGGCGCTGGACGACGAACCGGCGGCGACCGTCGGGGGCGACCGGGGCCACGACCCCGGCCGGCTCGGCCGTGCGCGTGAAGTCGCGCTTGCGCCGGTACGGCTCGAGCAGGTCGGCAGCAGAGGCCTTGGCCATGACCAGTGCTTACCCACTGGCTCCGGTGCAGGCCGGGCCTACCAGGAACCCGAGGACGACCCGCCGCCACCGCCGCCGGAGAAGCCGCCACCCCCGAAGCCCGACGAGCCCGACGAGCCCGGGGTGGAGGTGAAGGTTCCCGTCGACGTCGTCGAGAAGGACTCGACGCCGGAGGCGATGCTCGTGAAGTCCGGGAAGGCATTGCCGCTCCACACGTACCACGTCGGCATGAGCAGCGGCTGGTTCGCCGCCTCGGCTGCCCGGGCGACCTCCGCGAACGTGCGCGCCCACCGGTCCGCGACACCGAAGACGACGGCATACGGCAGGTAGCGGCTGAAGATGTTGGACGCCTCCTCGAAGGCGATCTGGCCGGCCTCCGCGGTGGTGAGGTACTCCTTGAACCCCAGCGACTGCGCCAGCACCGCCGAGCCCTCGGCCGTCTTCGCAGCCATCCGGCCGCCGAGGACCCACACGATGCCGCCGGCGAGCAGCAGCCCCACGCCCAGGGCCACTCCCCCGCTGAACCCGCCACCCAGGATGGCGCTGATCGCCGGGCGCCCGTAGAAGAGGAGCAGCCCGCCGAGCACCGCGATCACGATGCCGAGCGCCTGCCACACGCCGCGCTGCGCCTGCGGGGACGAGCGGAACCAGCCGCGCGTCACCACCTCCTGGTACATCTGGCGCTGGATGGACTTGAGCGTGGAGGCGAAGGTGTTCTTGAGCTCGGACAGCTGCACGACGTCGCCGCGGGTCGCGAAGATGCCGTCGAGCAGGCTCTGCTCGTAGGGCAGGAGCCGCTCGCCCGCCGGCGGGTCGAGCAGGGTCAGGGTCCAGTCCGTGCGGCTGAACATGCCGCCGGCCTCGTTCTCCTCGATGCGCAGGAACCCGCGCACCGCGAGGTCGATGACGGTGGCCGAGACGTCGATGGGGTTGGCGGTCTCGTCGACGATCGTGCCGACCATGCCGGGCTGGACGCCCTTCGGCGGCTGGAACTGCACCGCGACCGTCGGTGCGCCGCCGCGCACGGTGGCCGGGCCGCCGGCGCCGCCGGTCCCACCCGCGCCGGCCGGGGCGCCGCCGGTGGAGACCGGGGAGAGGCCGGGGGTCAGGTCGGCGTAGCGCTCGTCGCGACCGCGCGTCCACACCAGCGTGCCCATGACGGCGAGCGCGAGGACGGGCGCGCCGACCCCACCGATCCACGCGGCGGCGTTGACGGCCGGTGCGGCCTCCGAGCCGACCGACGAGCCCGCACCGCCGTTGCGCACGTCGGCGTGCACGTCACCGAAGGCAGAGGCGGGGTAGGAGGCGATGACGGTCATGGCGTCGCCCGACGCCAGGGGTCCGGCCGAGAAGCGGGACGGGTCGCCCGCGCTGCCCGAGCACTGGGTGGTGGATCCGGAGGGTCCGGCGTAGCAGAGCACCTTGGTGGCCGCAGCGGGCGCGTTGACGGTGACGGTGACCTTGTCACGCTCGGTCATCTCGTTGGTGCCGAAGACGTTGTAGTTGAGCTCGACCGTGTCGGCGGGCGTGGTGCCGGTGGCCGGCTTGCCGTCGGCGGTGATCGGGTTGAGGACGTTGTGCAGGGTGTAGGAGACCTTGTAGACCTGCGTGCCGCTGGTGTACGCGCTCGCCGAGCCGATGCGGATCTCCTTGGCGGCGCCGTTGTCGCTGACGCGGAACGTGTCGGGGGCCCCGCTGGGGCTGCTCACGGCGACGTCGGTCAGGTCGTAGTAGCGGTAGCGGTTCTCCTCGTTGTTCCAGCCCATCCGCACGACGACGTCGCGGAAGATGCCGTGCCGCTGCTCACCGCTCGGGAAGCGCCAGGTGATCGTCTCGGTGACCTTCATGCTGCCGTCGGGCTGCAGGTCGTACGCCGCGACGAACGACTGCATCCCCTCGCCCCCGGCCGCGCGGGCCGCCCCGGCCGGACCGACCAGCAGCAGCAGAAGACCGGTGAGCACCGCGAGGAGACCCCCCACCCGGCGGCTGCGCACCGCCCCGGGTCGGCTCGGCCGGCTGGGTCCGTCGGGTCCCGTCATCGCAGTGCCTCCACGTCATCGCTCCCTTGCATCCTGACACCGGACGTCGCAGGCGCGCGTGCGGTTCCGAGGCCCCGAGCACCGCCCGAGCTCGGTCCTGCAGGGCGCGTCAGCGGCGGCGGTTCGCTGCGGCCATGGCGCGCTCGGCCTCGCGGTTGTCCTGTCGTTCGCGCAGCGCGTGACGCTTGTCGTACTCCTTCTTGCCGGTCGCGATCGCGATCTCGACCTTGGCCCGGCCGTCCTTGAAGTACAGCGCGAGCGGGACGATGGTGCGCCCGCTCTCGCGCGTCTTCTGGGCGATCTTCTCGAGCTCGGCGCGGTGCAGGAGCAGCTTGCGCTTGCGGCGCGGGGCGTGGTTGTTCCACGTGCCGTTGAGGTACTCGGGGATGTGGACGTTCTCGAGGTAGAGCTCGTCTCCCGTGAACATCGCGAAGCCGTCCACGAGGGAGGCGCGGCCCATCCGCAGGGCCTTGACCTCGGTCCCGGAAAGCACGATGCCGGCCTCGAAGGTGTCGCCGATGAGGTAGTCGTGTCGGGCCTTGCGGTTGCTCGCGATGAGCGACCGCCCCTTCTCCTTGGCCACCGGACCATCCTTCCGACTCGGGTCCGCTGCGCGCTCGTGCGCACGGACCAGCTGCTGCGGGTGCGACCGCGGGCGCGGTCGGCCTCCCAACGCTACCCCGAAGAGGGGCGGGGCTCAGAGCCGGTTTCGGTTCGCCCCGGTCAGGGCACCGGGGCGATTCAGGCCGAACGCAGAGCAGCTCACAGCCACTTGCGCGGGTCGACCGGCGTGCCGTCCTCGTAGACGCCGAAGTGCAGGTGGCAGCCCGTGGAGTAGCCGGTGGTGCCGGAGTAGCCGATGAGCTGGCCGCGGTTCACGTGCCCGCCGAAGTCCACGATGCTCGTCAGGTGGTTGTAGGTGGTGACGAGGTCGACGCCCCGGTGGATACCGTGGTCGATGACGACCTGGTTGCCCCAGCCGCTCGCGCGCCAGCCGGCGCGGATGATGTCACCGGGCGCCGCGGCATACACGGGGGTGCCACACGGGATGCCCCAGTCAAGCCCGTCGTGCAGCATCCACTTCTGCAGGATCGGGTGCCAGCGCATGCCGAAGCCGGAGGTCGTCGGGCCGTTCGCCGGGTAGGTCAGGTAGTTCGACGGCGTCGAGTCGGTCGGCACGACCACGGGCGGCGGCGGCTTGGGGGTGTAGTGATGGCCCTGGGCTGCCGCCGCAGCCGCCTTGGCCCGCTCCGCACGGATCTTGGCCTGACGCTGCGCCTCGAGCTTGGCCCTGAGGGCGGCGACGCGCTTCTGCTCGGCGATGCGCGCCTGGCGGGCCCGCTCGACGAGGATGCCCTGCAGTCGCGCGGACTCGGCCTGCGCATCGGCGAGGTCGGCGGCCTCGCTCTTCTTCTGGGCGGCGAGGTCGGCTGCCGCCGCGGACTGCTGGGCCTTCAGCTGGTCGAGCTCGGTCTTGGCCGAGGCTGCGTTCTGCGCGGCGGTGACGGCGTTGTTCTTCGCGACGATCGCCTGGTTCTTGGCCTGGGTCGCGGCGGCGGCAGCGGCCTCGGCTCCCTGCAGGGCGATCTCCGCCTGGCGCTTCAGCTCGGCGATCTCACCGCGCACCGACGTCAGGTAGGAGCGGGTCGAGGTGTTGTCGACCGTCATCGCGGCGAGCTTGTCGATGGTGTCGCTCGCGACGGCGCTGGCGGTGTCGGCCATCACGAGGCGGTTGGCGAAGTCCTCGGGCGAGCTCGAGCCGAACACCATGCCGAGCTGCGACTCCTGGCCCGAGCCCTGGAAGACCTCGGCGGCATACGAGTCGAGGGCGTCCTGGCTGCTGACCAGGTCGGTGGAGCTCTTGGCCAGCTTCTCCTTGGCCCGCTGCTCGTTGGCCTGGGCGACGGCGAGCTTCTGCGCCACGTCGTCGTTGTGCGCACGCGCCTGCGCCTCTGCCGCGATGGCGCGGGCCTCGGTGTCCTCGGCAGCGGCCTGGGCGGCCTGCGCCCGCACCTGCGCCTGCTGGGCCGAGACGACCCGCTGCTGCGCGATCGGCAGGGCGGCGTTGGTGCGCTCGAGGTTGACGTAGGCACGGGCCAGTGCGGCGTTGGTGCCCTCGAGCTGCTGGCCGAGGGCGGCGATCTTCTGGTCGTTGCGCTTCTTCTGGTCAGAGACCGAGTCGGCGCGGGCACCGAGGGCGCTGCCCAGCGAGACGGTGCATGCCACGGCCAGCCCGGCGGCCGTCATCCTCGTCGCGGTGCTGTTACCGCTGAACCGCCACTTCTGCCACATAGGCTCCATTGGTACCACAGGTAACACCGATGTGGGCGTTTTCGTCAGGTCTGGCAGTGCACAGCATGCCGCGCCCGCGCGGGTGGCGGGCCGGAACGGCTGCGATCGAGCGGCCGGGAGCCGTCCTCAGACGCGCAGGTAGCGGCGCAGCGTCACCCACGAGGTGAGGGTCGCCAGCACCACGACGCCGAGGATGACGAACGGGGCGACGTAGTAGACGTCGGCGACACCGATGAACGCCGTGTCGGTCAGGGTCTGGCTCAGGAAGCCCACGACGCCGTAGCGCACGGTCGCCCAGAGCATCCCCATCGCCAGGACGGCGCCGAGCATGCTCGACAGGACGGTCTCCATCACGAACGGGAAGCGGATGGTGAAGTTCGAGGCCCCGACGAGGCGCATGATCCCCGTCTCGCGACGACGACTGAACGCGGTCTGCCGGATCGTGGTGGAGATGAGCATGACGGCCGCGAGCACCATGAGCGAGGAGAGCGCGATCGCCGCCCACGACACGGTGTTCATGAAGGTGAAGAACTTCTCGAGCAGCTTCTTCTGGTCCTGCACGTCAGCCACGCCCGGCATGCCCTTGATCGAGCTCGCCACGACGTCGAACTTGCTGGGGTCGCCGAGGTTCACCCGGTAGGAGTCGGCGAAGTACGACTCCCCCGCGCGCGCCAGGGGCGAGTTCTTGTAGGTCTGCTTGAAGCGGTCGTACGCCTCGTCGCGCGTCTCGTAGAAGACGTCCTTGACGGTGGGGCGCAGCGAGTCGAGCTCGGCCTTGATGGCCGCCCGCTGGGCGTCGGTCGTCGGCTCACCCGCGCAGTTGGTGTAGCGGGTCTTCTCGGCACAGAGCAGGACGGTGACCTGGACGCGGTCGTACCAGTAGTCCTTCATCGTGTCGACCTGCCGCTGGCCCATCAGGCCCAGGCCCAGCAGGTACATCGAGATCATCGTGACGATGACCACCGAGACGGCCATCGAGAGGTTGCGCCGGAGGCCGTTGCCGATCTCGCCGAGGAGGAACTGGATTCGCATGTCGTGTCTCGCTCCGTCTCGCGCTCAGCGGCTGCTCGTCTGGACGGCCTTGGACCGGCGGAAGAGCCCGCCCTTCGCCCGCGGCCCGTCGGCGTCACGGCCGATCGGCGGCAGCGCGTCGGGGTCGTCGGGGTCGTATGCCGCGGGGTCCCCGTCGTCGTAGCCGTCTGGGACCTCGGGTGCGTCGGCACGGCGGGGGGCCCCCGACTCCTCGTCGAGCCGGATGCGTGGGATGGAGCCGGTGGTGTAGTCGCCGGCCTCCATGTCGCTGATGAGCACGCCCTGGTCGAGGCGGATGACGCGCTTGCGCATCGCGTTGACCGTGACCGTGTCGTGCGTGGCCATGACGACGGTCGTGCCCGTGCGGTTGATCCGGTCGAGCAGCTGCACGATGCCGAGGCTCGTGTCGGGGTCGAGGTTGCCGGTGGGCTCGTCGGCGAGCAGGATCGGCGGCCGGTTGACGAAGGCGCGCGCGATGGCCACGCGTTGCTGCTCACCACCGGAGAGCTGGTGCGGCAGGCGCTTCTCCATGCCGGCGAGGCCGACGAGCTCGAGCGTCTCGGGGACGGTCTGGCGGATGCGGGCCCGGCTGCTGCCGAGGACCTGCAGGGCGTAGGCGACGTTCTGGAAGACCGTCTTGTTGGGCAGGAGCCGGAAGTCCTGGAAGACGCAGCCGATCTCGCGGCGCAGGGCCGGGACCTTGCGCTCGGGCAGGCGGTCGAGCTCGCGGCCGGCGACGAGCACCCGGCCGCTCGTCGCGTCCTGCTCCTTCATGACGAGCTGCATCATCGTCGACTTGCCGGAACCGGAGGTGCCGACGACGAACGCGAACTCGCCCCGCGGGATCTCGAGGCTGACGTCCTCGAGCGCCGGACGAGTCGTCCGAGGGTAGGTCTTCGTGACGTTCTCGAAGAGGATCATGCGTCGGGCCTCGACTCGTGCTGGGGACTGCTGCGGGGACTGCTGCCGTGGAGACGGCTGGTCTGCGAGGCTCGCCCGTGCGCGACCGCGGGTTGGACCGGATCTGCACGAGACGGCATACGCAGGCGCCTCCACGCGAGCGCTACGAGGCTACGTGCGCACCGCGCGATCTCCCGGGAAGGGCGCCCGCCCCGGCGTGGCGGCCCGTCAGTCCTGCTGGCGGTTCTGCGCGATCTGCCAGCGGATGCCGGCCTCGATGAAGCCGTCGATGTCGCCGTCGAAGACCGAGCTCGGGTTGCCGGTCTCGTAGTCGGTGCGCAGGTCCTTGACCATCTGGTACGGGTTGAGGACGTAGGAGCGCATCTGGTCGCCCCAGCTCGCCTTGACGTCGCCGGCCATCTCCTTCTTGACCGCGGCCTCTTCGGCCTTGCGCTGCAGGAGCAGTCGGGACTGCAGCACGCGCAGGGCGGCGGCACGGTTCTGGATCTGGCTCTTCTCGTTCTGCATCGAGACGACGATGCCGGTCGGGATGTGCGTCATGCGCACGGCCGAGTCGGTCGTGTTGACGCTCTGCCCGCCGGGGCCGCTCGAGCGGAAGACGTCGATCTTCAGCTCGTTCTCGGGGATGTCGATGGAGTCGTCGGACTCGATGAGCGGGATCACCTCGACGGCCGCGAAGCTCGTCTGGCGACGGCCCTGGTTGTCGAACGGGCTGATGCGCACGAGGCGGTGGGTGCCGCCCTCGACGGAGAGGTGGCCGTATGCGTACGGCACGTTGACCTCGAAGGTGGCCGACTTCAGGCCCGCCTCCTCGGCGTAGGAGGTGTCCATGACCTTCGTCGGGTAGCCGTGGCGCTCGGCCCAGCGCAGGTACATGCGCATGAGCATCTCGGCGAAGTCGGCGGCGTCGACGCCGCCGGCGCCGGCCCGGATCGTGACGACGGCCTCGCGCTCGTCGTACTCGCCGGAGAGCAGGGTGCGGACCTCGAGCTCGCCGACGTCCTTCTTCAGCTTGGCCAGGTCCCGCTCGGCCTCCTCGAGGGTCGCGGCGTCGTGCTCCTCCTGGCCCATCTCGACGAGCGTCTCGAGGTCCTCGATGCGGGCGTCCATGCCGAGGACGCGGTCGCGCTCGGAGTTGGCGCGGCTGAGGGCGCTCGTCACCTGCTGGGCGGCGTCGGGGTCGTCCCACAGGTCGGGGGCGGAGGCCTGCTCCTCGAGCTCCTTGATGGTGCGGGCGAGCTCGTCGAGGTTGGTGACCCCACGCACCGAGTCCATCGTCGCGCGCAGGTCCCTGATCTCTTGCGTGAAGTCAACAGCCACGATCGAACAGCCTACGGCAGCGCCGCACCGGGCCGCGCACGCGAACCCGGAGCCCGGCGCGGCTGCGCGACGCTGCCGGGCGGCTCAGAGGTTGCCCGCCATCCAGCGCAGGTCCTGCGCGCTCGGCCTGGTCATCATTGTGTTGGAGTTGGTCGTCGGGTACATCACGCTCTTGGTCGACGTCGAGTGCGGCAGACCGCCGCAGTGACCGAGCTCGTGGATCGCCATGTGCTCGCCGATGTTGAGGCCCGCGAAGGTCGGCGACAGGTGCACGGTGCAGCCCGTGATGACGGTGCCGCTCCTGACGAGGGTGGCGTCACCGACTGCACCGTCGACGGTCGAGTCCTCGGCCACCACGGTGATGTTGGCCCGGGTGGGATCGGTCGTCGTCACCACGCTCCAGCCGGACTTGCTCCACTCGGTGACGGCCTCGGCCACCTTGAAGGAGTTGGCGCCGCCCGTGGCGTCGTAGACGACGGCCTGGGTGGTCCAGTGGCCGGTGTACGGAGGGTTCGTGGCCGGTGCCGGCTTCGCCGGGACGGCCTTGGTGGTCGAAACGGGCTTGGCCGTCGGGGCGGGCTTTGCGGCCTCGGACGGCGACGCGGCCGCGATGGCGAGCCCGAGTGCTGCGAGGACGACGACGAGGGGTCGCTTCATGTGCCTTCTCCTGCTGTGGGGGGTGCGCCGGGGCTTGGGGGGCGGCTCCCGGCGTGCTGCGACGCCGGTGATGCAGCGGGTGGTGAGAGGCGTTTGGCGTCGTTTGCCCAAATTATCGGCTTGATGGCGTGATGCGCCCGTTTTGACGGTCTCTTGACTCGGCGAGGCGTCGCGCACGGGGTCTGCACCTCGGGTGGCGCGGACGCCCGGGCCGACACGTGCCGACACGTGCCGACATGACGAGGACCCGGTCCCTGTCAGGGCCGGGTCCTCCTCGGGAGATTCTGGGGACGCGAAGCGATCAGCAGTACGTCGCCCCGCCACCGCGCTTCCAGCTGCACGTGTCGACGGTCGAGCCGGAGGCGTTCTTGAGGTAGGCCGTGTCGCCGGTGTTGTTCCAGACGTACCAGGACTTGTTGTAGTAGCGGTGCGCCGCCGTGGCCGTGCCGCGGCCGGTGTGGACGGTCACCGTGGCGCCGGCCTTGAGGGTGAAGGACGGGAAGCGGTAGGTGTAGCCGGTCTTGTCACGCAGGGTCCACCCGGTGAGCACCCGGTTGCTCCGGGTCGTGTTCTTGATGACGACGTACTCGGCGTTCAGGCTGGCGTTGCTGCCGGTGTCGGGTCCCGGAGAGTCGTACTGGACCTTGTAGATCATGATGGCCGGCAGGGCCTGGGCGGAGCCGGCCGCCGCGACCGGCGCGACCAGGCCGAGTCCGAGGCCTGCTGCGGCCACGAGGGCCTTGGTGTCGAAGTGGTGCATCTTCTACCTGTCTGTCTGGTGGTCTGTCGTCTGGTGTCGTCTTGGCCTGTGCGACGCGGCCGGGAGCCGGCCGCGGCAAACGCGGGCGGCGGGCACGCGAGCGCCAGCGTGCGGCGCCGGCCTGGGACGCGCCACGCCACCGCGCATGGACGTGCTGCGGTGGCGTGGGCGCCGACACCGGAGGCTAGGGGCAAACAGGCCCCGGCGTGACCGTTTTGGGAATTTTGTGGTGTGCCTCAGCGCAGGGGCGCGCGGGCCCGGGAGGTGACCGTGATGGTGACGCTGCCACCGAGCGAGTCGAGGACCCACCCGGTCATGGGCAGGGTCGCCGTGCCCTGCACCGTCACCACCGCGGTGTCGCCCTCGGCGCCGGTGTCGGCAACCACCGACCACGAGGTGATGCCCGGTGGTCTGGGCGTGCGCGCCAGATGCGCCGAGGCCGCGCGCGCGACCGAGGCGTCGGTGAGCGCCAGCCGGTCGGTTACCCCGTTCTCGTAGGCGGAGGCCTCGTCGAGCGAGTCCGCGGCGTCCAGGGCTGCGGAGTCGGCGGTGTCGAGCAGGCGCATGCGAGCCAGCTGCGCGGCCGTCACGTCGACGGTGCCGAGCACGAGCAGGGCCACGAGGACGAACAACCCGAGTGCCAGGATGCCGATCTGCCCCTCCTCGGGCGCCTGCCCTGCTCCCAGCCGGGCGCGGAGCCGGCGCAGGCCGTGGACGCAGGAGACGGCATACGACGGGGTCATCGCGCCACGAACCGGTCGACCGACGCGACGTGCGTCGAGGAGATGGTGACCGAGGCGGCCACGTGCGCCGCGATGAAGTCGGGCACGAGGGGCAGCGCCACGGCGATCGTCGCGGTCGCAGTCACTGAACCGTCGGGACGCAGGCACGGCGAACCGTCGCACGTCACCCTCACGTCGGCGCCGCGCTCGAAGGCGAAGTCGGCAAAGGCCAGGGAGGCAGCCGCGCGGGCGCGCGCGAAGCCGTCGCCGTCGGACTGTGCGGTCACGAACGCCCTGCCGGCCTCGCGACCCGCCAGGGAGGCGGAGAAGGAAGCCGCCTGCAGCCGGGCGGCGATCAGCACGAGGTAGGTCAGCGGGAGCAGCAGCAGGATGCCGAGGAAGATGAACTCGAGGATCGCGCGGCCCTGCTCGATGCCGCCGCCGTGCCGAGCGTCATGCAGCCGCGCTGCCCGGGCCAGGAGTCGGTGAGGCAGCCTCATCCCCCACCACCCGCCACGACCTGCTCCTCGCTGAAGGCGCGGCCCGAGACCGTCAGCCGTCCCGAGGGGCCGATCACACCGATGAGCGGCAGCGGTGCCGACACGTGCACCTCGACCACCCGCACGCCGGAGGGCGTGACCGAGCGGACGGCCGTCACGTCGCGCGCGAAGGAGGCGCTCAGCGCCGAGGTCACGAGGGCACGGGTGCGCGCCGTGCCGTCGCCGGGGTCGGCGTCGGCGCGGGCCCCGTAGCGGGCCCCCTCCGACGCCGCGGAGATGAGGGTGTTGCGCACGTAGAGGGCCAGCCCGAGCTGGAAGACGCCCATCGCCACGACGAGGAGCAGGGCGGCGACCATCACGAACTCGGCGATGGCCGAGCCCCGCTCGACTCCCCCTACCCGGGGCGCCTCGCGTCCGAGGGTCCTGTCCTCACCTGCGAGCTCCCCACCGGGCGACGCGGTGGGATGCGGCGTCGTCGTCGCGCGGGTGGCGACCTGACGCAGGAGCGACTCGGGACGCAGGGCGGCCGTGGCCCACCCGCGGCGCGTCACGGGCCCTTGACGCTCGAGATCGCGTCGCTGAAGAGCTGCCCGAGCTGCGGGCCCGCAAGGGCGCAGAGCGCCGTCACGAGGCCGGCGGTCATGATCGTGATGAGGACCCAACCGGGCACGTCGCCCCGGTCGCGCGGCCCCTGGATGCGGCGCGTGACGCCGCCGACGAGTGCGGCTCGGGCCCGGGCGTGCCCGGTGATGATGTGGTTCATTCCTTGTCTCCCTGTCTTGGTGGTGCGGTGGTGATTCGGTGTTGCCGCTGTGATGAGCGGTGTCAGAGCTTGAGGTGGAGGAAGCTGAGGCCGGGGAAGAGCGCGAACAGCACGGTCACGGGCAGCGTCAGGAAGACGATGGGGACCATCATGTAGATCTCCTTCTTGCCGCCCTCCTCCATGAGGGCTCGACGGCCGTCCTCGCGGACGTCCTGCGCCTGGGCGCGCAGGACCTCGGCCAACGGGGTCCCGCGCTCGACGGCGACGACGATCCCGTCGACGAAACGGGTGAGGCTCATCAGCCCGGTCCTGTCGGCCAGCCCCTGCAGCGCCGTGGGCAGGTTGGCGCCCGCGCGCGCATCTGCGAGGCACCGGCGCAGCTCGTCGGAGAGCTCACCGCGTGAGAGGCGGCAGACCCGTTCGAGCGCGCCCACGGCGCCCTCTCCGGCGCTCACCGCAAGGGCGAGCAGCTCTGCGACGGTTGGGAACTCGGTCAGCATGCGCGCCTCTCGCCTTGAGGCGGCGCGACTCAGCGCGTAGTCGCGGACGGCGATTCCTCCCAGCACGCCGACCATCACCATGACGACGAGCACGGGGACCGGGAAGCGGCGCTGGGCCACGGCGACGAGGGCCGTGAAGGCGAGGCCCCCGAGCCCGCCGAGGGCGCCGGCCATGACCTGCTCGGCGCGGAAGGCCTCGACGTCGGCGGGACGCCCAGCACGCAGCTGCCGCCGTGCGACGGACGGGGCGCCCCCGAAGACGGCACCGACCCCGCGGCCGAGGTGGGCGACATACGGCGCGAAGAGCTCACCGAAACCGAAGGGGCCCCTCGGCGGAGCAGGTGGCGCGAGCAGCGTCGAGGGCCGCGGGGTGTCGCGCAGGTAGGGCACGAGACGGTCGTCGAGGGTCGGCCGGCGACGGGCCGGGACGCCCGCGACGACGAGTGCCAGGCCGGCGAGCAGCAGCACGCCTGCGCTGGCTCCGACCCATGACCACCCGGCGTCGAGCACCTGCGAAAGCGCGTTCATCGCAGCACCCGCTCTTCCTCGGGTAGGCGCCCGATCCAGACCATGGAGCGGTACGCCAGTGCACAGAGGGTGGCACCGACCGCGAGGACGACCCAGCCGGTGGGTGAGGAGTAGGCCGCCAGCGAGCTGCCGTTGAGCGCGAGCAGGCCGAGGATAACCCACGGGGCACCGGCCGCCAGGCGCGCGGCGTTGACCGTCCAGCTCTGTCGCGTCTCAAGCTCGGAACGGGTGCGCGCATCCTCGCGGAGGAAGGACGAGAGCGTCCGCAGCAGCCGTCCGAGGTCGCTGCCCCCGACCTCCCGGGCGATGCGCAGCGACTCCACGATGCGGTCGCCGACGGGGTCGCTGAGGCGCTCCTTCAGGCGGTCGAGGCAGTCGGAGAAGCGGCCGGTCGTCCGGTAGTCCTCGGCGAAGGCCTCGAACGCGGGCCGGAGCTCGAGCGGGCCCCGGACGGCGAGCTGGGACAGCGCCTCCGGCAGTGCCAGGCCGGCGCGTACGCCCGAGGTGATGTTGTCCACGACGTCGGGCCACAGGTCGCGCAGCTTGTTGCGCCGCTTGCGTGCCCGTGACCGCACGAGCGACAGCGGGAGGGCCTCGGCCATCAGTGCGAAGCAGAGGGCGATGGGCAGCACACGCGTCAGGGCGAGCACGAGCACGAGGGCCACGGCGAAGAGGACGAAGGAGCCGAGGATGACGTTGGCCGGAGTGACGGACGAGTAGCCGGCCTGCGTCAGGTGGTCACGCAGCTCGAGCATGAACCCGGGCCGGGCGCTTCGCTCGGACGCGGGCTGCTGAGGCCAGAACGACCAGTAGACGAAGAAGACGCCGACCCCGAAGATGAGGCCGACGAGCAGCGGCGAGATCACGAGTCGTCCCGGGCGAGCAGGGCGGTCACGTCGTAGCCGGCGCGCTCGAACGCCTCCCGGTGCGGTGGGAAGCCGTCGGCACGGCGCAGCACGCCGCCACGGGTCACGAAGAGGTCGGCGATCTCGATGACGTCCCCCTCGGCCCGGCCGGGGACAGCGACGATCTCGCGCACCCGCCGCTTGCCGTCCCGCTCGAGCGCGACGTGCACGACGAGGTCGACCGCCGCCGCCACCGTGGGCACGACGAACCGGCTTGAGACGTTCTCACCGGCGAGCAGCGGCAGGGTGCACATCTTCGTCACGGCCTCGCGGGCGCTGTTGGCGTGGACCGTGCACATGCCCGGCACCCCGCTGTTGAGGGCGATGAGCAGGTCGAGGCTCTCCTCCTGGCGCACCTCACCCACGATGATCCGGGAGGGCCGCATACGCAGGGCCTCCTTGACGAGGCGACGCAACGGCACCTCCCCGGTGCCCTCGAGGCTGGGCTGGCGGCACTGCATCGCGGCGACGTCGCGCTGCGGGATCTTGAGCTCGAACACCTCCTCGCAGGTGACGATGCGCTCGCGCGGCGGGATGGCGGCGGCCAGGCAGTTGAGCAGGGTCGTCTTGCCGGCCTGCGTGCCACCGGCGACGAGGACGTTCAGCCCGCTGGCGACGGCGGCCTCGAGGAAGGTCGCCGCCGCCCGCGGCATCGTGCCGAGACGGACCAGGTCGTCCAGGTGGTCGGCCTTGACCACGAACTTGCGGATGTTGACCTGCCAGTGGGCGCGGCTGATGTCGGGGATGACGACGTGCAGCCGCGACCCGTCGGCGAGGGTCGCGTCGACGAAGGGGCTGCTGAGGTCGACCCGGCGACCGCTCGTCCTCAGCATGCGCTCGACGAGGTCGCGCACGTCGTCGGCCGTGAGGATCGTCGGCGTCAGCTCCGCGATGCCGCCTCGTGCCACGAACACCTTCGATGGCTCGTTGATCCAGATCTCCTCGACGGCGGGGTCGTCGAAGTACTGCTGCAGTGGTCCGTAGCCGGCGACCACGGCCAGGATCGAGTGGACGGCCATCCGGGGATCACCCAAGGACGGCAGCCCGCCGTGGAGCGAGCGCTCGTCGTAGTCCTGCACGGCCTCCTGCACCAGGGACCGCACGGCCTTGGTGTCGCTCGACGGGTCGAGCCCGGAGCGTCGGATGAGCTCGCGGACCTCGCCCTCGACATGGCGCACCGCTTCCTGCGTCGACATACGTCTCCCCTGAAACCCCTGTGAGCTGCTTGCGGACATCCTGCCCGCACCGTCCGGTTCTGGCGCGTCCAAGCTAGGCCGAGTTTCGTTCTCACCGCCCGCGTCATCCACAGGCCCCGGATCCGGCGCCGGTCGCACGCACGCCGTGGACCGTGCGCACGGCCCTGACCGAACCCGACGCAACCCGTCGGCGCACCCTAGCGACGCCGTCGGCGTGAGCGTGCCGGCGCTCCACAGCTGTGCACGACACCCGCGTCACCGGGCCCGATCGCGGTCTCATGGTGCCTCACGACAGGAGGAACCGGTGCGCTTGACTCTTTCCGTGCTGGACCGCGGGGCGACCGACGGGCCGGTGCGTCACATCACCGTCGACGCCGCGACCGGCACGACGTTCGGTCGGGTGCGGGCTCGTTTCGCCGCCGCCGCGGGCGTGGCCGCGGAGGAGCTGCGGGTGGACGGGCGACTCGTCACGGACGACGACGTCCTCGGGCAGCCACCGCTACTGCGCGGTGCGCTCCTCGTCGCCGGTGCCCGCGACCAGGCGGTGCGGCCGTCCCGGGGTGCCGGCGCCGTGCAGCTGCGAGTCGTGGGCGGTGTCGGAGCCGGTCGCCTCGTCGTCCTGGGACGTGGCGAGCACGTGGTCGGGCGCGCCGCCTCCGCGCAGGTGCGGCTC
The DNA here is from genome assembly GCF_040702505.1 of Terrabacter sp. NPDC080008. Classification (NCBI taxonomy): domain Bacteria; kingdom Bacillati; phylum Actinomycetota; class Actinomycetes; order Micrococcales; family Intrasporangiaceae; genus Terrabacter; species Terrabacter sp. NPDC080008. Next base: position 101,915 of record NZ_JBFBLC010000006.1, on the reverse strand, counting down.
GACGACCCGGGTGTGTCCCGGGCGCACGCGATCCTCACCGTCTCGTCCGACGGCGTGCACCTGCGCGACCTCGAGCCCACCAACCGCTCCTACGTCGACGGGTTGCCGCTGCCCACACCGGGGGCGTTCGTCACCGCCGGTCAGCACGTACGGGTGGGCTCGACGACGCTGGTGATCGGCCCCGCGCCCGTGCGGGCCGGCCACCACGAGGTCGTCGACGGCGAGGTCCGCATCCACCGCCGGCCCCGGTTCCGAGACGCCTCGGCCTGCCCGACGGTGGTCTTCCCGGAGACGCCCCGCCGGCCCGAGCACGGGCGCCTGCCACTGCTCGCGTCGCTCGCACCGCTGGCCCTCTCGGCGATCCTCGCCCTGGCGCTCTCCTCCCCCGCCCTGCTGCTCTTCGCGCTGATGTCCCCGCTGCTGCTCCTCGGGCAGTGGTGGAGCGACCGGCGTGCCGGGCGCACCTCCTACCGGCGCCAGCTCGTCGAGCACGCCTCCAAGCTCTCCCGAGCCCGGGCAGAGCTGGCGCAGGCTGCGCGCGCCGACGCGGAGAGGCGACGGCATGACCACCCGGACCTGGGGCAGGTCGAGGCGCTCGTGCGGCGGCGCGGCACCCGGCTCTGGGAGCGCCGGCCCGACGACAGCGACCACCTCGTGCTCCGCGTGGGCACCGCCACCCAGCCGGCCGAGGTCGCCACGGACGGCCCCGCCGACGAGCGCCCACAGGTCGAGGGCCTTCCCGCCCTCGTGGAACTCGGGAGGTCCGGGGTCGTCGGCATCGCCGGTCCCCGCACGCACGTGAGGTCGCTCGCGGCCGCGCTCGTGGTCCAGCTGGCCACCTGGCACACCCCCCGGACGCTGTCGGTGCACGTGCTCACGGACACGCCGGCGCGTACCCGCGACTGGGAGTGGGCCGCCCACCTGCCGCACGTCGCTGACCGCGTGGACCACACCGGTCGGGTCCACGGCGGCGCGGCCGCAGTCGCCGCGAGCGTGGCGTCCCTGCGCACCCTCGTCGAGAGCCGGCGCGACGCGCGAGAGGGCGGTGCTGCGAGTCACCGGCCCGCCGACGTCGTCGTGGTGCTCGACGGGGCCAGCGCGCTGCGCGCCGTGCCGGGCGTGGCGGAGCTGTTGCGCGACGGCCCGGGCGCCGGCGTGGCCCTGATCTGCATCGACACCGACGCCGTGTCCCTCCCCGCCGAGACCAGGGCCTCGCTGGAGATCGACGAGGCCGGCGTGGACGCGACCCTCCGCGAGGACGGCAGCACCCTGCGCGGCATCGTCCCCGACCTGCCCTCCGTCGGGTGGCTCGAGGCCGTGGCGCGGGCGATGGCGCCCTACGTGGACGCGACACCCGAACAGGGCGCGGGCGCCCTGGCCGACCGCTGCTCCTTCGTGGAGCTGCACCGGGCAACCGGGACCGACCCGACCCGCGCCGACAGCCTCGCCGAGAGCTGGAGCCGCAGCACCGGCCGGCCCGGCGCGCTCCTGGGGCTGGCGGTCGAGGCCCCCTGGCACGTCGACCTCGCTGCCGACGGCCCGCACGTCCTCGTGGGCGGCACCACCGGCTCGGGCAAGTCCGAGCTGTTGCAGACCCTCGTGACCGGACTCGCCGTCGCGAGTCCTCCGGAGGAGCTGGCCTTCGTGCTGGTCGACTACAAGGGCGGCTCCGCCTTCAGTGAGTGCGCCCGACTGCCCCACACCGTCGGCCTCGTCACTGACCTCGACGCCCACCTCACCGCCCGCGCCCTCACCTCCCTCGACGCGGAGATGAAGCGTCGCGAGCGCCTGCTCGCGCAGGCCGGCGCGCGCGACCTCGACGACTACCGCCGGGCCGCTGCCGTATGCCGTGAGCTGCCTCCACTAGCACGGCTCGTCATCGTCGTGGACGAGTTCAAGGCGCTCGCGGAGGAGTTCCCCGACTTCATCGACGGGCTGGTCCGGGTCGCGGCGCTCGGTCGGTCGCTGGGCCTGCACCTCGTGCTCGCGACGCAGCGACCGGCCGGCATCGTGTCCGCCGACATGCGCGCCAACCTCGCCCTCCGGATCGCCCTGCGCGTGCGCGACCGGACCGACAGCGACGACGTCGTCGACTCGGCGGACGCCGCTGCCCTCGATCCCCGCACGCCCGGCCGCGCCTGCCTCCGCAGCGGCGACCACGGTCTCCGCACGGTGCAGACCGCGTACCTCGGCGCGGAGCTGGCCCCCGTCGCCCCCGGTCACACCACCAGAGTCGTCGCCCGTGACCTGCTGGCTCCCCTTCCCGCCACCGGCGGCTCGATCGTCGAGGAAGCCGATCTCAGTGGCATCCTGGACGACGCCGCGCGCCCGGCCGAAGCCGAGGGTCGGGTCGTCACGCAGGACCGTGCCCGTGGAGGCAGCGTCGGGACCGCCCGGACGGAGCTGCACGCCGTCGTGGAGGCAGCTCGAGCCGCCGCCCGCGAGCAGCACATCGCCCCCGCGCCCCCGCCCTGGCTGCCCCCGCTGCCCGCACTGCTGACGACCGCCGAGCTCTCGACCAGCGTCTCGGATGCGGAGGTCGCCGAGGATCCGGGCGCCGCGCTCGGCCTCGTCGACCTGCCCCGTCGACAACGTCAGGAGCCCCTGGTGTGGAGGCCGGAGCTGGACGGCCATCTCGGCCTCGCCGGCGGCCCGCGCTCGGGTCGCAGCACGAGCGTCGTCACCGTCGCGCTGGCCCTCGCCAGTCGGTACACACCCGAAGAGCTGCACCTACACGTGCTGCAGGGTGTCCCCGGACCGGCGGCCGGCCTCGTCGAACTCCCGCACGTCGGGACCGTGGCGGACGCCACCGAGCCGACGCTGGTCCGGCGCCTGATCACACGGCTGCTCGGCCTGGTCGACGGCCAGGAGACGGGGCCGCGCACCGTCGTCGTGCTCGTCGACGGGTGGGAGTCCCTCGAGGAGGCGCTGACCTCCACCGACCACGGCAGCGGCATCGACGACCTCCTGCGCCTGCTACGTGACGGCCCGTCCGTCGGGATCCGTTTCGCCGTCGCCGGAGGACGCGCCCTGCTCTCGGGTCGCCTGCCCGGGCTCCTCCAGCGGCGACTGGTCCTCGCCATGCCCGACCCCCTGGACCTCACGCTCGCGGGGCTCTCCCCGGACCAGACCTCCACCCACCTGCCCCCCGGCCGCGCCGTCGACCTGGGCTCCGGCAACCACGTCCAGCTCGCCGTCCCCGGGACCGACGCATCACCGACGGCCACGAGCGCCGCGGTCACCAGCGCCGCGGTCACCAGTGCCGGCTCCCACGCCGACCCGGGACCTGTCGGGCAGGCAGCATCCGAGGGCACCGTGGCCCGGCGTCCCTGGCGGATCAGGCCGCTGCCGGCCCTCGTGGTCCTCGACGAGCTCGCCCCGGACCCCGACCGGCTCGTCCTGGGGGTCGGTGGTGACGAGGCCCGAGCTCTGGGTCTGACACTCTCGGCGGGACACCGGCGGTTCCTCGTCGCAGGGCCGGCCCGAACGGGTCGCTCCACCACCTTGGCGACGCTCGGCGAGCGACTCGTGCAGCACGGCCGGCACGTCGTGGCCGTCTGCCCGCGCCGGTCACCGCTGTCGGCCTGGGCCGAGGGCCGGACAGTGCCGGTGCTCGACCCGCGCGACGCCAGCGACCTGGTCGCGCTGCGGCGCGAGGACCCTGACCTCTGCCTGCTGGTCGACGACGTCGAGCTCGTCGACGGGGGCCCGGTGGAGGTGGCTCTCGTCGAGGCCACCCGGCTCGTCGACGCGACCGATGGCCTCATTGCAGTCTCGGCCGAGCTCAGTCGCGCGAACGGGGCGTTCCGCGGGCTGGTGCCCGAGGTCGCCCGCGACGGATGTGGCCTGGTCCTCGGTGCCACGGCGCCCTCCGACGGTGACGTGCTGGGTGTCCGCCTCGACCCTTCGACCGTTCGCCGCGCCGGTCGGGGGCATCTCGTGACCGACGGCCGGGTGCTCCCGACCCAGGTGGCTCGGGCCGAGTCGGGCCTCCTGCCACCTACTCACACCCGGTCCGGAGAGCTCGCCTGCACACCCCCGAGGTGAGGTCGCACGCCAGCCGCCGGGCCCGCCACCTCCCGTTCGCGGGCTCAGCGGATGCGCGTCGGCAGGTGCGTGCGCGGCGCCATGCGGGCACCGCGGCGCGGCCGGTGGTAGCCCGCGAGGCCGAGTAGCTGCTGCACCCGGTAGCGGTGGCCGCGATAGGGCTCCAGCAGCTCGGCGAGCCCGGCGTCGTCGACCGGCGTCCCGGTCAGCGCCCATCCGATGTCCTTCGCCACGTGGTAGTCGCCGAACGACACGGAGTCAGCGTCGCCCAGCGCGCGCTGCGCGACCTCGGCGGCCGTCCACACCCCGACCCCGGGCAGGGCCCGCAGGCGACGGTGCGCCTCACCCAAGGACACGCCGGCGCCCTCCTCGAGCCGGCCGGCATACCCCGCTGCCCGGACGACCGTCTGCGAACGGGCACCGTCGACCGAGGCCTGCAACCACGCCCACGACGGGATCGCCGCCCACCCGGTGGGCGTCGGCGGCGCCATCAGCCCCACGAAGGGGCCGGGAGCGGCAGTGCCGAACCGGCGGACCAGCCTCCGGTAGCCGGCGAACGCCTCCTGGCCCGTCACCTTCTGCTCGATCACTGCCGGGACGAGCGCATCGAGGACCAGGCCCGAGCGTGGGACCCGCCAGTGCGGGAAGCGCCGCCACGCCTGGGCGACGACCTCGTGGTGGGCGACGAAGCCGGAGGGGTCGTCGTGGGCCCCGAGCAGCGCCGGCACCGAGTCCAGCAGCCACAACGCGCCGGGGCCCCAGGCCTGCGCCCGCACCACGGACTCGCCGGGACGGCAGGACAGGTGCAGCGTGCCCACGCCCTCGGGCGTCTGCACTGCTCGGGTGACGGAGCCGTCGGCGGTGAACCGCGAGGTGGGGTCGCCGGAGCCGCGGCGGAAGACCCCGAGCTGGGCGCGCAGCACGATCTCGCGGTCGCTGCGCCACAGACGGGTCGACGGTTCGGGCACCACATCATCCTCGCCTACACTCGGCACCGTCGTCGGACGGCCCACCCACCGCCCGATGACCGCGACTCACACGCGCAGCCGGACCGCCCGCCGGACCGTGGCCTCCTGCCACTGTCTGCCGGGAGAGCCGGCACCCGGACCCGCCACCCGGCAGCTGCACAGGAACGAGGAACGATGCCCCGCGAGACGACCCGAGACCGCCGCGAGCGAGTCGCAGCGATGCAGGCCGCCCAGAAGCGGTCCGAACGTCGGCGCCTCCTCGTGGTCGTCGGCGCCTGCGTCGCCGTCATCGCCATCATCGCCGCGGCCGTCACCTGGGCCGTCGTCGGCGAGCAGAGCAAGAAGGACCAGGCGCTCGCGGCCATCAGCGGGGACGCCGGCGCCGCCTCGTGCGATCCCATCACCAACGACCCGGCCGAGGGCAGCGGGGACCATGTCGGCCCGGGCACGAACCAGCCGGGCGTCACGAAGGTGCAGTACTCGACGGTCCCGCCCTCCAGCGGCAAGCACTTCGCCGTGCCTGCCGTCGACTCCCGGCGCGTCTACACGGTGGCGGACGTGCCGGCCGTCGAGACGCTCGTGCACAACCTGGAGCACGGCTACACGATCCTCTGGTACGACCGCTCGCTCGAGAAGGAGCAGGCCTCGGCGTTCCAGGCCCTCGCCACCAAGGTCAACGCCATGAAGGAGTCGGCCAACAAGTTCCTGGTGGTGCCGTGGAACCCCGCCTACGGGGCGTTCCCGGCCGGCAAGAAGTACGCCCTGTCGCACTGGGCGGCCGACGTCGACCCGAGCACCGGCCAGGTGCGCCAGCAGATGGGCCACCGCCAGCTGTGCGGCGGCCTCAGCACGACCGTGGTCGAGGACTTCGTCAAGAAGTTCCCGTGGAGCTCGGCGCCCGAGCCGGGCGCCGCCTGAGCGGTCGGGCAGAGCGGACCCGACGCGTACGCCCGCGGTCCCCGTCGACCCCACCCCGGCGACCCCACTCCGCCGACCCCACTCCGCCGACCCCACTCCGGCAGTCCCGATCGTCCCGGGTTAGCCTGCGGGAATGGCCATCACCGGTGAGTACGTCCCCAGCCCCAGCCAGTGGGTCCGCGACCAGGTCGGCACGATCGAGGCGACCGGCACCACCGACTCGGTCGACATCATGGGCCTTCCCGTCGTCATGCTGACGATGCGCGGCGCCAAGAGCGGCGCCGTCCGCAAGGTCCCCCTGATGCGCGTCGAGCACGACGGCTCGTTCGCGGCCGTGGCGAGCCAAGGTGGCGCGCCGGCGCACCCGCAGTGGTACCACAACCTCCTCGCGCACCCGGACATCGAGCTGCAGGCCGGCACGGACACCTTCCCCGTGCACGCGCGTGAGCTGGCCGGCGAGGAGCGGGAGCAGTGGTGGGAGCGCTGCGTCGCGGCCTTCCCGTCCTACGCCGAGTACCAGACCAAGACCGACCGGCTCATCCCGGTCTTCGTCCTCGAGCGCCGCGACACCGGCCGCTGAGTCGCCGTCAGCTGAGTCGCGCCGACCTGGCGCGCACGCGTCCGTCAGCTGCGCAGGTCGGCATCGGTGAGCTCGGCCTGCTCGGCGGCGTGACGCTGGCTGACGAGGTGGTGCGAGCGGGCGTAGAGCCAGCCGCCACCCGCGCACGCGACGTCGACGACGGTGACGATGAAGCGGGACATGATCGCGACCGCGGCGGCCGCAGGCGTCGGGATCGCCGTGGCGAGGGCCAGGGTGAGCAGCCCCTCGCGGGCGCCAAGGCCGGCAGGCAGCACCACGGTGAGCATCCCCAGCGACACCGCCAGGGCGTAGCCGGTCAGCGCCGCCATGGTCAGGTCGGGGTGCGGCGTGCCGTCCCCGGCGACGGCCCGGGCGAGCAGCAGCGTGTGGATCCCGAAGGACAGCCACACCAGGACGAAGATCCCGACGGCCCGCAGCACGGCGCCGCCCGAGAGCTGCTGCTCGAGCGGCTGCCGCTTCAGCAGGCGCAGCGCCCGGTCGATGATGGCGTTGAGCAGCCGGGGGAAGCACAGCACGACGAGGATGGGCAGCCCGAGCAGCAGCCACCAGTCGAAGCCCCCCGACTCGCGGGTGAGCAGCAGGGACGCTGCCGGCAGGCCCACGAGCAGCCCGGTCAGCAGCGACAGCCCGAGGGCGAGCAGACCGGTCACGGCCGTGCGACGGCGCGGCACCTTCAGGTGGCTGCCGATGTCGGCCTGGACCAGCACCGACCAGAGCGAGCCGGGGAGGTACTTCCCGAGCTGCCCGACGAAGTACACGCCGGATGCCGGCGCGACGTGGAGGTCGGAGCCGAGGTCGCGCAGCAGCGTCTTCCACCCGATCATCGTCAGCCACGTCCCGACGCCGGCCGCGAGCGTCGACCACGCGAAGGTGGACCACGAGATCTTCCCGAGCTGCACCGACATGTCGGCCCAGTTGCGGGCCACGGCGTAGCCGACCGCGGCGAGCGTGACGAGCGCGATGCCCACACGGAGGACGGTGAGGATCTGTGAGCGCTTCATGTCCGCACCATCATCGCAGGCTCGAGGGGGTGCTCAGCGACGCCGCAGCGTCAGCCGCACGAGGGCGTATGCCGCGTCGTCGGCTCTCGCGCGCGAGGCGGCCTGCCGCATTCGGGCGTTGACGTCGCCGTCGAGGTCGCCGACGAGCACGAAGCCCAGGTCGTGGGCACGGGCCAGGACGCCGCGCACGTCGGCCGGGCCGACCGCGCCCTCGGCCGCTCGTGGTCCCAGCGGAATGGTGACGACGAGCAGGCCGCCGGAGCGCAGCGCCCACGAGGCCTGCTCGAGCACGTGGTCGACATCGTCGCCGTCGCATCCTCCGGGGTGGATGCGCGCGATGACGTCGAGGGAGCCCGCGTCGACGTCGAGCGCCGCGACACTGGGGTGCTCGCCCGTGAAGTCGATCTCGACGGGCGCGAACCCGACGGCGCGCGCCCAGCGGGACAGCAGCGAGCGAGGGCCGCCCTCGTCGACGATGACGGCACTGCGGCGGCCGTCGTCGCGGACGCGAAGGACGGCGGCCAGGGTGCCGAGCGCCGCCCACGCCGAGACGCTGTCGAGCGACCGGGGCAGCCCGATGATGCGGGCGAGCCTGCGCGCGTCGTCCGCCTCCTCGGAGTCGCCGAGAACATCCGTGGCCAGCACCCAGTGGGGCAGGTCGTCCGGGCGCAGGGTCACGAGCGCTCGGCGGCCGGAGAGCGCGCGGGAGAGGCCGCCTCGGGCCAGTCCCGCGAGGTCGCCCGCGGCTCGGCTGCCGACATCGGCTGCGGCGCGGGCTACGGCGTGGCCTCGGACGAGCTGGGACGCCTGGCGAGCACCCGCGCCGACGCGCCCGCGTACGTTCCCGAGCCGGCTCCCCCACGAGCCCGAGCCGGGCACGCCGCGCGGCTGTTCGGGCGAACCCGGTGAGTCCGAGCGCTGCGACACCTCGTCGGACGCCGCACTTGCTTCGCAGGCCTCTCCGAGCAGCACACTTGCGTCGACGGACAGGGCCTCGATGGCGCCCAGGTAGTGCGCCCAGGCGCCTGAGAGGTCGGGGGTGCGCACACCCTCTGCCAGGCGTCGCCGCAGCTCCGGGTCCCCGAGCCGCTGCAGCGCCGCGGTGAGCGCGGCATCGTCGTCGGCGGGGACGAGCACGCCGTCCACGCCGTCGGTGACCTCGGCCGAGAACGGCGGCAGGTCGGGCGCCAGCACCGGCAGGCCGTGCGCATGCCCCAACAGCACGCCACGGGAGTCAGCGGCGGACCGGAACGGCAGCGCCAGCACGTCGTGCTCCGCGAGGAGGGTGGCCAGCTCGTCAGAGGGCACCGTGCCCTCACGGACCTCGACGCGGCCGGTCAGCTCCGGATCGGCCGCGAGGCGACCGACGAGCTCTCGCTCGCTGCCAGAGAGCTGCCCGGCGATCGTCAGGGTGATGCCGGGCACGGGGCCCATAGCCCGCAGCAGGTCGGTGACCCCGACGACGGCGTCGGCATCCTCTGCGCGTCCGAGCGCGAGCAGCCGGGTCCGGCCGGAGTGCCACCGGTGTGAGGGCGGGGTCTCGTCCGTGCCCCGAGGCAGGTCGAGGACGGATACGTGCGAGGCGCCGAGTGCCCGGGCGACGCTCGCCCGTCCCGGGTCGTCGACGAGCACCGCGTGCACGCGCGAGAGGAGGGCCGAGACCAGCCGCCGGTCGAAGGCCCGGCTGTCGAGGGGCAGCTCGCCGAGGATCACGACCACCGACCGGGGGTGCGGTCCGGCCTCCCCCGGCACTGCGTGCGCCGCGCGCAGGAGCGTGAGGTGGGCGGGAGCGAGCTCGGCGCGCGACTGGACCACGACGATGACGTCGGCGCCGCGGAGCCGCCGCCCCGCTCGGAGCCAGCTGTCGGGGCGGGTCCGGACCAACGCCCTGATCGTGCGGGGGAAGGACGGGACGTGCCGCCCGGCTGCCGGTCGCGGCCGCACTCCCTCGCGCCGTCGGGACGGGTCGGCCCAGGACACCAGCGTGACCTCGTGGCCGGCATCGTCGAGGTGGTGCGCGAGCATGGTCGTGTGCCCAGCGGCCGCGCCGTCATCGGGCCCGGTCGGACCCACGACGGCGATGCGGAGGGCTGCGGACCCGGCGATGTGGTCTCGCGCGCCGGCCGAGTCCTCGCTGGCCCACGGTCCCGCGTCGCGCGAGACCGCGCCGATGTGGGTGCGTGACTGGTGTGGCAACGCGTCCGTCATGGTGACTCGACTCTAGTTCCAGACGTACGCCCTCGCTGCTCCTCGCCGCTCGGGCTCGCGTGTCGGGCCGGCCGACGACGCACGGGCCGGCGACCTCGTCAGCGCACTCGCGCGGCGCTCTCAGGCGCTCTCGAGGCGCTCACCGGCGCGGTCCTGAGCGTGGCCGGAGCATCCCGCCCACCGCTCTAGGCTGGGCGCATGCAGAACGAGGACGTGTGGATGGTGGTGCCGCTCTACAACGAGGCCGCCGTCATCGCCGACGTCGTGCACGAAGCCAGGCGCGTCTTCCCCAACATCGTCTGCGTCGACGACGGTTCCCGCGACGCCTCCGCGAGCCTCGCGGCGCGCGCCGGCGCTGCGGTGGTGCGCCACCCGGTCAACCTCGGGCAGGGCGCGGCGTTGCAGACCGGCTTCGACTACGCCCTGGGTGACCCGGCGATGCGCTACGTCGTGACCTATGACGCCGACGGGCAGCACCAGATCGAGGACGTCCGGGTCATGCTCGAGCGGATCCGCCGTGGCGATGTCCAGGTGGTCTTCGGCTCCCGATTCCTCGACGAGCGCACCGAGGCCTCGGCGCCCAAGCGTGCCGTGCTCCGGGCGGCGGTCGCCTACACCAACCTGACGACCGGCACCCGACTGACCGACGCCCACAACGGGCTCCGGGTGCTGTGCCGCGACGTCGTGGAGAGGCTCGACATCACGCAGAACCGGATGGCGCACGCGTCCGAGATCGTGGCCCAGATCGGCTCGATGCGCCTCGACGGGGCCAAGGTCACCTACGCGGAGGAGCCCGTGCACATCCTCTACACCGACTACTCCCGGGCCAAGGGCCAGTCGATCTGGAACGCGATCAACATCCTCGCGGAGCTGATCTGGCGATGAGTCGGCAAAGTGTCATCCAGATCCTGCTCATCGCGGCGGTGCTCGCCAGCGCGTGGCGGCTGCTCGCCGGGACCGGACAGCGCACCCAGGCCGTGCGGCGCCTCGGCCTGCTGCTCCTGCTCGCGCTCGTCGTCTACTCGATCATCGACCCGAGCAAGACGTGGACCAACCTCGCCCGCGCCCTGGGGGTCGGCCGCGGCGCCGACCTGATCCTCTACGGCCTCGCGGTCGCCTTCTTCGGCTTCGTGGTCACCACGTACAAGCGGTTCCGCGCCATGGAGACCCGCTACACCCGGCTCGCGCGGCGCATCGCCCTCGACGAGGCGCGCCCGGCGACGGAGCACGTGCGGGCGGCAGGGTCGAGTGAGACACTGTCGGCCGATGTGACCCCGCCCCCCAGCGTGAAGGCAGCAGATGCCGACTGATCCGAGCACTCCGCGGCGCTCCGGCGACGACGCCTACGTCGTCGACACCCGGCGTCGCCCCGAGCGGGCCGGCGGCCGTGGGCCCTCGACCCGACGCCTCGGTCCCGACGGCGACGGTGGCGCGGACGACGCCGTCCTCGTCGACACCCGCCGGCGTGGACGGGCGCCAGGGGGGCCGGACGGGCCCGGCCGGCGGCCGACCGCTCCCGCGGCGGTCCCGGGCAGGCCCCGTCGGCGGCGCCGGGGACGCATCGTGCTCGTCGTGCTGCTGGTGCTCCTGCTGGCCTGGATCGGTTTCCTCGTGTGGGTGCCGCTCAACGCATGGAGCGCGGTCAACAAGGTCGACAACGTCCCCGCGGGCGACCGACCGGCCGACACCTCCGGCCACAACTACCTGCTCGTCGGGTCCGACAGCCGCGAGGGGCTCACCAAGGCGCAGCGCAAGAAGTACGCCACGGGCAACGCCGTCGGCAACCGCACCGACACGATCATGCTCGTGCACGTCTCCGAGAGCGGCGGCAAGCCGGTCATGGTGTCCCTGCCGCGCGACTCCTGGGTGCCCATCCCCGGGCACGGCCACGACAAGATCAACGCCGCGTACTCGATCGGCGGGCCGAAGCTGCTCACCGAGACCGTCGAGCAGTCGACCGGCATCCACGTGGACGGCTACGTCGAGATCGGTCTGGGCGGCTTCGCCAACGTCGTCGACAGCGTCGGCGGGGTCAACCTCTGCGTCCCCCGCGACATGAAGGACAAGAAGGCCGGGATCAACCTCAAGAAGGGCTGCCAGACCCTCGACGGGGGCAACGCCCTCGGCTACGTGCGCTCGCGCTACGAGGACCCGCTGGGTGACATCGGCCGAGCCGCTCGCCAGCGGCAGTTCCTTGGCGCCCTGATGAAGAAGGCGGCGACCCCCTCGACCGTCCTGCTCCCCTGGCGCTACAAGAGCTTCGCCGACGCGTCCGCCGCCGGGCTCGCCGTCGGCGAGGGCACCGGCATCATGGACGCGGTCCGGGTGCTGCAGGCGATGCGCTCGGTCAGCAACGACGAGGGCCTCTCGCTCTCGGTGCCGACCTCGACCCTCTCCTACCGCACGAGCACCGGCGCCCTGGCCGTGAAGTGGGACACGGTGCGCGCGAAGGCGCTGTTCACCGCGCTGAAGAACGACGAGCCGATGACCCAGGCGCCCCCCGGCACCACGGTCAAGGAGGGCGGGAACAGCTGATGGCCCGTCGACGAACGGTGGCCGCGTGGTGAGCCCGGCCCTGCTGCCGGCCGACGTGCTGGCCCGCATGGTGGCCTCTGACCCCGGCCGTCCCCGGCTCACGTGGTACGACGACGAGCCCGGCCCGACCTGCGGCGAGCGCATCGAGCTCAGTGCCCGGGTGCTGGCCAACTGGGTCGCCAAGGCCGCCAACCTGCTGCAGGACGATGCCGACGCAGGGCCCGGCACCACCGTCGGCATCGACCTGCCGGCGCACTGGCGCTCCCTCTACTGGGCCCTCGCGGCGTGGTCGGTGGGCGCGACCGTCGTCGTGGGTGACGCCGCGCCCGGTGCCGACGTGCTCGTCACCGACTCACCGGCCGCGGCCGCCGCCCACGGGGGTGACGCCGTCCTGGTGTCGCTGCCGGCGCTGGCGCGCAGCCACCCCGAGGCCGGCGCGGCGCCGTCGGCGGTCGACGAGGCCCGCGAGCTGTCCACCCACGGCGACCTCTTCTCCCCCGCAGCGGACCCGGAAGCCGGGGACGTGGCGCTCGTCGTCGACGGCCAGGACACGGCATACGGCGAGGTCGTGACGTCCGCCGAGGAGTGGGGCGACGCTCCCCGGGTGGCCCTCGAGGGCTCCCTCGACCGGGTGCTGCGCCGTGCACTCGCGGCGTGGGCGGCGGACGGGTCCGTCGTGCTGCTGCGCGGCGGGCGGCAGGACGTGCAGGACCGGCTCGCCTCCGAGGGTGTGACCCTCGACGTCCGCCACCTCGCCTGAGACGCGGGCCCTCGCCCGAACAGGGTTGCTCAGGCCGACAGGCGGTCGAAGAGCGACCACGTCCGCGAGGCCACGACGCCGGTGCTCGCGAGCCCCGCGCGCGCCTGGGCGGCCTTGACGGCCTCCCGGGTCACGAGGTCGAACACACCGGTCTCGCGCACGCCGAGGAGGCGCTGCACGGCGACGACCTGCGGGCCGGTGTCGCCGGCACGCAGCACGGTGGAACGGTCGGACACGAACGGGAAGTCCCGGGCCTCGAGGACGTCCCACAGCTCGGGGGTGACCACGCCGGTCTGCGGCATCGCGAGCGACCGCTGGAGCCGGGCGACCTTGGCGGTGGTGAGGACCCCGTAGACGCCGTCGACGGCGAGGCCGCCGAGCGCGCGCTGCAGGACGCGGACAGCCGCCCCTCGCGCACCGGTTCCGATGGTCAGGCCCTTGTAGGGCGTGTAGCCGGTCGCGACGTCGACCTGCGCGACGCCCACGCTCGTGCGTGGCGACCTGCTCGCGTAGGCGGTCATGGCGTGGTCCTCCCCCAGTGTGGTGCAAGCGCGACAGCGGTCCGGCGGGGCAGCTGAGTCGCCACCGCCGATCACTCCTGCACCATTTATGCACCACCGTCACAGTGACCACAAGCGCCTCAGGAGAACTACAGACCTGTAGTTCGTCGGCGCCACCCGACGGTCAGCGTGTACGGCCTACGTGGGGCCCGCCACCACAGGCCGACGCACCGTGTGGGCTCACCCCACGGCCCGGGAGCGGCATGGCGCGGATAGAGTCCGGCACATGGACAAAGTCGTCTCCACACCCCAGGAGGCCATCGCCGGGATCCGCGACGGAATGTCGCTCTCCGTCGGCGGTTTCGGCCTCTGCGGCATCCCCTCCGTCCTCATCGCGGCGATCCACGACGCCGGCACCAGCGATCTCGAGGCGGTCTCCAACAACTGCGGCGTCGACGACTGGGGGCTCGGAGTGCTCCTGCGCGACAAGCGGATCCGCCGCATGGTGAGCTCGTACGTCGGGGAGAACAAGGAGTTCGAGCGGCAGTACCTCTCGGGCGAGCTCGAGGTCGAGCTGACGCCGCAGGGCACGCTGGCCGAGCGCCTGCGGGCCGGCGGCTCCGGCATCGCCGCCTTCTTCACCATGACCGGCGTGGGCACCCAGATCGCCGAGGGCGGGCTGCCCTGGCGCTACGACGAGGCCGGCAACGTCGCCGTCGCCTCGCCGCCCAAGCAGACCCAGGACTTCGAGTGGATGGGCGAGACGAGGACCTTCGTGCTCGAGCAGGCCATCACCACCGACTTCGGCCTCGTGCGCGCCGCCAAGGGCGACCGGCACGGAAACCTCGTCTTCAACCAGTCGGCCCGCAACTTCAACCCGCTGTGTGCCATGGCCGGACGCATCACCGTCGCCGAGGTCGAGCAGCTCGTCGAGCCGGGCGAGCTCGACCCCGACGAGATCCACCTGCCGGGCATCTTCGTGCAGCGGGTGCTGCCGCTGACCCCCGAACAGGCCGCGGAGAAGCGGATCGAGCGGCGCACCGTGCGCCCGCGGAACGACGGCACCGAGGCGCCCGCCGGGGCGGGCGCCGGCAGCGAGACCCCCGCGACCGACAGCAAGGAGGCCTGAGCCATGGCCCTGACCCGTGAGCAGATGGCGGCGCGCGCCGCGGCCGAGCTGTCCGACGGCGCCTACGTCAACCTCGGCATCGGGCTGCCCACCCTGGTGCCCAACTACGTCCCGGACGACGTCGAGATCGTCCTGCAGTCCGAGAACGGCATCCTCGGCGTCGGCGCCTACCCGTTCGACGGGGACGAGGACCCCGACCTCATCAACGCGGGCAAGGAGACCGTGACCCTGCGCAAGGGCGCGGCGTTCTTCGACTCGGCGACGAGCTTCGGCATGATCCGCGGCGGCAAGGTCGACGCCGCGATCCTCGGGGCCATGCAGGTCTCGCAGCACGGTGACATCGCCAACTGGATGATCCCCGGCAAGATGGTCAAGGGCATGGGCGGGGCCATGGACCTCGTCCACGGGGCGAAGAAGGTCATCGTGCTCATGGAGCACAACGCCCGCGACGGCTCCTACAAGATCGTGAACGAGTGCTCCCTGCCCTACACGGGCCGTGCCGTGGTGCAGCGGATCATCACCGACCTCTGCGTCCTGGACGTCACCGAGAAGGGGCTCGTGCTGCGCGAGCTGGCGCCCGGGGTCACCGTCGAGGAGGTCCGCGAGCGCACCGAGCCGGAGATCACCGTGGCGCTCTGACCCGCCGACCGAACACCGGACGGTCCTCCTCGCCCAGGCGGGGAGGACCGTCCGCGCGTGCGGCTAGCCGCCGTAGTAGCCGAGCAGGTCGGCGATCAGGTCGACCGAACCGCCCGTGCTGGCGAGCGCGACGCTCGACGACTTGATGCCCGACACCACCAGGCCCGAGACCACCTGACGCGGGACCGGGTTGAGGTAGGAGGTGTTGGGCCGCGGGAAGCCCGTCGGGTATGCCGTGACGGCCGCCGGCTGCGTGGCGTTCGTGCCGGTCAGCGCGAAGGCCACCCCCGTCGCCGACGAGGGGACGCCGGCCAGGGTGACGTCCAGCGGACGGCTGGCGACGAGCGGTGCGTATGCCGACGCCCAGCCGTAGCGTGTGTCGAGCACTCGGCGCGGGCTGACCGGCGTGAAGCGGGAGCCCCCACCCGTGACGAAGAACCCGGCCAGGTCGGCGACGACGTCCGTGGCGGCGGAGGCGTGGATCGTCACGGTGCCGCCCGGCCCGACGGGGACGGTCGCGAGGTTGGCCACGGTGCCGCCCGCGGCGTAGTTGAGGTTGGACGTCCCCGGGCGGGCCGCACCGCCGGCGTATGCGGTGAGGAAGCCGTCGCCCTGCGCGCGCGTCGCGGTCAGGTTGAGGTTGACGGCGCGCGTGCCGGCCGGGAGGCCGCCGATCGTGAGCGTGAGCGGGCGCGACGGAGTGACCTGCTGGACCGGTGCGCCCAGGCCCGACCGGGTGTCGAGCACCCTGCGGAAGGAGCCCGACAGGCCGGCGGAGGAGCCCTTCGAGTAGTAGCCGGCGAGGTCGGCGATGAGGTGCACCCCGCCGCCGGCGTTGCGCAGCGTGATCGCCCCTCCGGCGCCGATGCCCACCGTCACCGCAGTGGCGGTCGTGCGGCCGGGGCTCGTGCTCAGGACCGAGGAGCTGCGGGGCGCTTGCCCGGCGGGATAGGCGGCGATGGAGGTGTTGGCCGAGGCCGCCGTGGTCGTGAGGTTGACGGTGACGGCGGTGACATCCGCGGGCAGGCCCGCCGGGCGGATGGTCACAGCGCCCCAGGGCGCCAGCAGCCCGCGTGGGGCGCCCACACCCGACCGCGTGTCGATGAACCGGCGGGCGGCGACCGGCGTGTACTTGCCGGCGACGCCGACGTACTGGCCGGCGCGCCACTGCGAGGCCGCCGACGAGCGGATGGCGGCCACCTGCGGGTAGGCCGAGTCACCTGGGCAGCTGGTCAGGCTGAGGTCGCGGTGGCCCATGACCCGGGGCTTCGTGACCCACACGCCGGAGGCGTAGCGAGTGCTGCCACCCGACTGCAGCCTCACGGTCGAGGCCGGGTCGAAGGGCGAGCGGTCGGCCTCCCAGGCGATGACCCTGGCCACCGACGACTGCACCGCGCTGGGGAACTTGACCGACGTGAAGTCCCCGATCACGGACACGCCGAACGTGGAGTGGTTGAAGCCGCCGCTCTGCGCGCCCTGCGTGAAACCGCTGATGCTGCCCTTGCGGCCCTCGTAGATACGGCCGTAGCGATCGACGAGGAAGTTGTAGCCGATGTCGCACCAGCCACGGCTCTGGGTGTGGAAGGCGAAGATCGCCCGCATGAGCGCCGGCGCCTGCGCGGCGGTGTAGCTGTTGGTGTCGACGGTGTGGTGCACGACCGCGGCCTTGAAGCCGGCGAGCCGGTCGGGCTGGCAGGGCATCAGCCTCTCGTCCGCGCCCCACTGCGCGCGCGTGACGATGGCAGGCGGGCTCACGGACGACGTCGACGCCGCGACTGCCTGCACCGCAGGGGTCGTCGTGGCCGCCGTCGTGTCGAGGGCCGCCGTCTGGACCGTCCCCGTGGAGGCCGCGGCGGTCCGGGCAGGCCCGGCGGAGGGCGTCGCCGTGGCGACGGGAGTCGGCGTGAGCGTGGCGTCGGACGGATCGCTGCCGCCGTCGACCACGGTGAGCGTGAGGTCGCGGGGCACCGCGCCTGCCTTGCTCGTGACGCGGACGTCGATGCCGTCAGAGCCCGCGGCCGTCACGGCTGCGGATCCGGCCTTCTGCCGGCGCGCCTCGACCGAGCCGGGGTCGGGTCCGTCCTGGGAGTCGATGTCGACGGGCCGCCAGGCACTCCAGCCGTGGGTGTCACGGGTCCGGACCTCGACCGCCAGTCCGTTCGGTGCGGTGCCGGAGAAGCTCACGCCCGCCACGTCGAACGGCACCCCGAGTCGGGTGGTGGCTGCCGCGAGCCGGTCTCCGGAGGCGGGCGCCGCCGCCCTCTTGGCGGCGGCGACCGCGGGGATGGGCAGCCGGGTCACGCGCGGTGGGACCGCGGGGCCGCGGGCCTGGCCGACCGCGGGTGCGTGGCCGACCGCGGGTGCCTGGTCGACTGCGAGTGCGGCGTAGTCGGGCGCGCCGGCCAGGGCCGTGGGTCGGTCGGGTGGCGCCGCCACGGCGGTGCCGGCGCAGAGTGCGGCGCCGAGCACGACCACGACGGGCGCCGCCAGGCCGGCGCCGCGAAGTCTGTTGCCCCAGCGGCCGGTGCGATGTCGGTCGCCGTGATCGGTGTGTGCGGATGGAGTCATGAGCTGTCCCTTCGAGCCACCGGACAGGGAATGTCCGGTTCATGACGATATGTCCGCTGTGGACGCAGGGCACGTCCAGGGCACGCCGAATTTCGCACCAACCCCTCGGGCGGCGGACCCGACGGCCCGCGACCGGCTCGCCCGGGAGCTGAAGATGCCGGTCGTGGCGGGAGGTGCCCAGCAACTCGCATACGATTCCCTCGTGCCTGAACCGTCGGAGAGCGTGACCGAGACCACGAGGCCGCGCGCGGGCGAGGGCAGTGTGGGCGACTCCGAGCCTCCGGGCGACGCCACAACGGTCGAGGAGGCGCCACAGGACGTGTCGAGGGACGCCTTGGCGGGCTCGCCGTGGAAGCGCGTCGACTTCGGGGTGGCAGCGGCAGTGACGGCGGCGACGATGCTCGTCGCCTGGGTCTTCCGCTCCGAGATCATCAGCAGCGACCCGTGGCACTACGTCATGGCCGCCATCCAGTTCCCGCAGCACTCCTGGGTGCCACTCGGCTACACCCGCTACGGCATGATCCTGCCGCTCGCGCCGCTCGTGCTCGCCTTCGGCCACGCGCCCGCGACCTTCTACCTCCCCGCGATCATCGCCTCCGGGGTCCTGGCAGGCTGCGTCTACCTCGTCGGGCGGCGGTGGTGGGGCCACGTTGCCGGCATCGCGGCCGTCGTGCTCCTGCTCAGCAACTGGATCGTCTTCACAACCCTCTCGCGCTACTACCCCGACATCCCCTCGATGGCTCTCGTCATGGCCGCGCTCGCGGTCGCGGTCGCCGCTCGCGGACGGATGCTGGCGAACGCCCGCTGGGCGGGCCTGCTCGTCATCGTCGCCGGCTTCCTGCTCGGCTGGAGCTTCGAGACCCGCGAGACCGCGTTGTTCGCCTGGCCGGCCGTCGTCGCGGTGCTGTGGGTCCGCGGGCGGGTCGTGCGCAACGCCCTGCTGACGGCCGCCCCGGTGCTGCTGTGGGCCGTCGTCGACGTCGCCATCGGAGCCCTGGCCTACGGCGACCCGCTGCTGAAGCTGCACACCTTCACCCGCCAGGACCTGAGCACCACCAAGAACCCGGCCGACGTGGCGGTGATGGACCAGTTCGTCGGACTGCCCCGCGTCGACTACCTGACGATGATCCCCCGCCTCGTGCTCGAGCGGCACGTGCCGGGCGGCGTGTGGTTCCTGGTGCTGGCCGCGATCGCCGCGCTGGCGATCTTCGTGCGAAACGCGGCCGTGCGCGTCAGCGCCGCAGGCCTGCTCGTCTCCTACCTCCTGTTCGTCGGGATCAGCGGCTTCTTCATCCCCTCGCACCCGGCCGGTCGACTGGACGTCGAGCGCTACTGGATCCAGTTCGTGCCGTGGATCGCCCTGGCCGTCAGCGGTGCCCTGGCCGTCCTCGTCCGGAGCGTCCTCGTCCGGGCCGTCCCGGCCGCCGGACGGCCCCGGGCGCAGCAGCTGGCCGTCGCCGCGGTCGCGCTGCTCGTGGCGGTCCTTCCCGCGGTGTCCGTCGCCCGGGCCGCTTCTGCAGCTCCGACGCTGGCGACCAACGGCGGGACACCGCTGGCCGGCGTCTCGGCCGAGCTGTCACGGCTCCGGCTGCCCGAGCAGGCGACCGTCTACACCGACTGGCAGACCGCCCGGGTGCTGCCCATCTACCAGCGCCCGTGGTTCGGCGGCTCGAAGCGGTGGTATGCGGGTGTGCGCTCGATCACCGGCAAGCGGCAGCCGGGTGCCGGCGACTACGCCCTGCTCGTCACCGCCACCGCGGACGCGACGCCGTGCGGCTTCTGCACCGGGGCGTTGGCACCGTGGCGCAAGCGACACCCGAGCCTGCCCTCCAAGTGGACCAAGGTCTACGCCTCAGCGAACGAGGGCTACGTCCTCTACGCCGTGCGCTGAGGGAAGTCGCGGGCGAGCGCACGCCACACGAGCGTGGCCAGCCCGGCCGAGACCGTCAGGCTCACCGCAGCGACGGCGAGGCTCACCGCGGTGGAGGCGTCGGTCGGCAGCAGCCAGGCGAGCAGGAACGTCACCGCACCGAGCACCCAGATCCCGGCGCTCGCGCGGTGCCGGCCCAGGGCCACTGCGGCGGGCTGGAGCACCAGGGTGAGCAGGTAGCAGGCGAAGCCCACCGTGAGCAGGACCATGTCGAAGCGACCCAGGTGGTACTGCGGTCCGCCCAGCAGCCCGAGGAGCCACGGTCCGGCGACCGCGACGGCGCCGACGGCCACCACCCCGAGGGCAGCCGTCAGGGCCAGCACGCGCAGCACGGTTCCCCGGAAACCTGCGGCGTCACGCTGCGCGACGGAGCGGGCCAGTCGCGGCATGAGCACCGCCTGGACCGCGGCGAAGGCGAAGATCGGCAACCGGGCGATGAAGGCCGCAGCGAGGTAGCTGCCGTCGTGCGAGGGGTTGGGCGAGTCCTGGACGTAGCGGATCGCCACCGGCCCGAGGTTGACGAGCGTCAGGGAGATGACCGAGGCGACGAGCAGCGGCGCCATCATGCCCGCCATGTTGCGCACGACCGGCACCGAGGTGCGCTCCGGACGGTCCTTGCGGGGCCAGGTCAGGGCGACGGCGACGGTGAGCGCGACCGGCACGATCGCGGCATACCCCCACGTCGACGCGAAGCCGGCCACCACGCAGACGCCGACGAGGACCAGCCGCACGCTTCCCTCGGCGATGAGCTGCCCGCTGTAGCGCCCGAACGAGCCGCGCCCGGAGAGCGCGCCGCGGGAGACGTAGGCGATCCCGAGGGTCAGGAACGCGCACAGGGTGATGACCCAGAGCGTCCCGGCACCCGGGTGACCCGACGCCAGCACGAACGGAAGCGCCACGAGGGCCAGGGCCACCCCGAAGGCCGTCGAGACGATGCCGGCCGCGCTGAGGACCGGGCCGACGTGGCCGCCGCTGTGCACGGCGGTGGCGGTGCGTCGGCTCACCTCCTGCTCGAAGGGCAGCATCGCCCCGAGCCCGAGACCGTAGGCCAACCCCCAGAAGAGGTTGAAGTCGGCGAACTGGCCGGGGCCCAGGGCTCGCAGCACGACCGCGGTGAAGGCGTACGTCGACAGGCCGAAGAAGCCGAGCCCGACCGCCACCCGGACGGTGCCGCTCCTCAGGGCGGCGATCGCCGACGCGCGAGGCGTCCGCCGGGCCTCGGGACTCACCCGCTGCGTCAGGTCATCCTCCACGGGTGACCAGCGTCCTGCGGGCCCGGCGCCAGTAGGCGTCGAGGCCACGGTTGACCAGGCCCATCCCCGGGGGCAGGGCCATCATCGGCGGCTCGACCTTGGAGACGAGCAGGCGGGCGATGTCCTCGTCGCTCGCGGTGATGTCGGCCTGGACCCGGCGGCGACGGGCCCGGAGCAGCCGGGTGTGGCGGGCCAGCCACCACCAGGAGCGCAGCTTCTGCTTGGACCAGCCCTGGAGCACCGCCTGCACGAGCAGCAGCAGCTCCATCGCGAGCACGGCCGGCAGGACCGAGCGGAGCAGGCGATCGGGGTAGGTCGTCAGGACCGTGATGAGCCGGTTGCGCTCGACGAGGTACATCTTCAGCGGCGACCGGCCGAACTCGTAGTGGTGGTCGGCGACGGCCTGCGGCACGAAGCGCACCCGCCACCCGCGCAGCCACGTCCGCAGCGACAGGTCGGTGTCCTCGTTGTAGGCGAAGAAGAGCTCGTCGAAGCCGCCGAGGGCGTCCCACGCCTCGCGTCGCATCGCCAGGAGGCCGCCCGTGGCGACGGCGACGTCACCGGGGGTGTCGTGCTCGCTCGCCGGCTCCCCGCACGCCCCGGCCCACGAGATGCCGCTGAAGTGGAGCGGGTTGCCGACGGAGTTGACGAGGTCGGGCTGGTCGGCCAGCCGCAGGCAGCCGCAGGCGATGCCGACCGAGGGGTCGGCGAGGGCCTGCGTGAGGGCGTCGAGCGCTCCCGGTCGCAGGATGGCGTCGGAGTTGACGAAGACGAGGACCTCGCCGGTCGCGGCATCGGCGCCGCGCACGCAGCCACCGGCGAAGCCGGTGTTCTCCCCGTGGCCGACGACCCGGACGACCGCGGGCCAGCCATCCTGGCGTGCGGAGCGGCCCTCGATGCCGTTGTCGACGAGCACCACCTCGTCGTCGGGGCCGCAGTCGGCGGCGATGGCCGTCAGCGCCTCCTCCAGCAGCGGTTCCGCGCCATATCCAAGTACGATGACGCTGCGCATGCGGGTGCTCACGGTCTCCAATTCTGTTCCGGTAGGGTCGTGCCGGTCGCGACGCGAGAACCGCCGCTCGTCGGTACGGAGATCGCCCGACAGCTCGCTCCGAGCCGGCGGAGCGGGCGTGACCGCGGATCAGTCTAGCTTCTGCCGTGACCCGCTCTCCCGACGCACGCAAAGGACCAGGGTTTCCATGGAGTCAGACCCCAGACGCCGCAACGAGGACGTATGGGTGGTCGTTCCCTGCTACAACGAGGGGCCGGTCGTGCGGGGGGTCGTCGAACGCGTGCGCGAGCACTTCCCGAACGTCGTCGCCGTGGACGACGGCTCGCGTGACAACTCCGCGGAGGAGATCGTCGCCGCGGGCGCGCGGCTCGTCCAGCACCCCGTCAACCTCGGCGCCGGCGCCGCCTACCAGACCGGCATCGACTTCGCCCTGCGCGACCCGGGCGCCGAGATCTTCGTGACCTTCGACGCCGACGGCCAGCACCAGGTCGAGGACGTCGTGGCCATGGTCGAGCACCTGCGCAAGGTGGACACCGAGGTGCTCATCGGCTCGCGCTTCCTCGGCTCCGTCGACGGCATGTCGCCCTCGCGGCGGGCGCTGCTCAAGGCCGCGGTGGTCTTCGAGCGCCTCACTTCCGGGATCGCGCTGACCGACGCCCACCAGGGGCTGCGCGTCTTCCGCCGGTCCTTCGCCCGCGTCCTCGACATGAAGTCCCACGACATGAGCTGGGCCAGCGAGTTCCTCACGCGCATGGCCGAACACCACACCACCTACGAGGAGTACCCCGTCCACGTGATGTACACCGACTACTCGCGGAGCAAGGGCCAGCGGTCCATCAACTCCGTGAACATCGGGATGGACGTGCTCATCAACAAGCTCCTGCGAGGTCGCTGATGCAGTGGATCAAAGTCCCCCTGGTCCTGGCGGCGGTGCTGATCCTCGTGATCGTCTTCCGCAACCGCCAGCGCGTCGAGCTGCGCGCCGGCTCCCGGCTGCTCGTCCTGCTGATGGCCGTCGCCGCCGTCGCGTCGATCATCGACCCCGACATCCCCCAGGCCTTCGCCAACGCCCTCGGGGTCGCCCGCGGCACCGACCTGCTGCTCTACCTGCTCATCGTGGTGTTCGTGCTGACGACCCTCGGGCTCTACTTCCGGCTGCGCGACACCGACCAGCACCTGCGGCGCCTCGTGCGCTCCATCGCCATCGACGAGGCGATCCGGCAGGACGGGCCGCCCGGGCGCACTCCGGGCACGCCCGGTTCCGATCCCGGCACGACCGACCCGCGCACGTCCTGAGTCGCCGCCAGCCGGGCGGGGAGCGCCCGGCCGCCCGGCTCAGCTCAGCCCGGCGATGTGCTCGATCAGGCCCGTGGTCGACACCGACGGGGTCCGCGGCAGGTAGACGACGTCGCACACGTCCTTGACCCAGTCGAACTTCCCGGCCCAGTCGTCACCCATGACGAGCACGTCGGCCTTCTGCTCGAGGATGTAGTCGCGCTTCTGCTCGAGCGACTCCTCGAGGAAGACGCCGTCGACGACGCGCAGGCTGCTGATGATCTCGAGCCGCTCGTCCTCGTTGAAGACCGGTGCGCGGCCCTTCTTGGCGATGTTGAGGGCATCGGACGACACGCCGACGACGAGGCGGTCGCCGAGCTCGGCCGCGCGCTTGAGCACCCGGACGTGGCCGACGTGGAACACGTCGAACGTGCCGAAGGTGATGACGGTGGTCGAGGACAAGGGGTGTGCTCCTTCAACAGGTGTGCGCAGGGCCCGACCGGACCCGCTCAGAGGTCCTCAGAGGCTACCGTCTCGGGGCTACCGTCTCGGGGGCTACCTGCGGGTGCTCGCCCGAGCAGCCGCTCGGCCGCGTCCGCCAACGTCGTGTCGGCCAGGCCGGCGCCGTCGCTCACCCTCCCACCGTGCAGCACCGCCGACGCGAGCTGCTCCGCATCGAGTGCGCACAGCTCGACGCCGCGGGGCCGCGGCGCGCAGTCGCTCGCGACCACCCGGGCCCCCAGCGCCTGCGCCTCCCGGACGACGAGGCTGTCACCGTCCCAGCTGGTCGGGCGCAGGAAGACACCCGTCCGCGCCAGCACGTCGCTGACCTGCTGCGGTGTCAGGTCGAACGAGAGCTGCACCCAGTCCAGGCCCGCGACCCGGGCCCGCAGCTCGGCCAGCTCGGCCCCGTCGTTGCCGTAGGCGAGCAGGTGCAGGGTCGCATCCGGCCACTGCCGCCGCACTCGTTCGGTGGCCTCCACCCCGAGGACCGCGTTGTAGTGCGGCAGCCCGGCGTTGGTGGCCAGAGCCAGAGCGTGTGCGTCGCGGCCGGGGGTGCCCCTCACGGCCATCCCACGCGCGTCGAAGGGGGTCACGACCGTCGTGCGCGCTGCGAGGTCGGCAGGCAGCAGGTCACGTATGGCGCCGTTGACGGCCCAGATCTCGTCGAAGGCCCGCAGCGCCCTCAGCACGAGCCGACGTCGCCACGGGGCCATGGCGGACAGCTGCCCCGCCGTGGACCCTGAGTGCAGCACCAGCGCCTTCGCGCCCGGCAGGACCGCGAGGGCCGGGGCCAGCTGCGCGGCGCGGAAGAGCCGGGTGATGTGCAGGACGTGCAGCGAACGACGGTTCCAGAGTGATCCCGCCGCGCCCACAGCGCGGCGCGCCGAGCCGGTGTCGAGATAGGTCACCTCGTGCCCGTCGGCGCGCAGCGCCGCCGTCATCTGGCGGTGGCTCGTCATGACACCGCCCACCTCGCCGTGCTCCTGTGCCCACTGGACGACGTGTCCCCCGCCCGACGGCACACCCGAGCCCGACGGCATACCCGAGCCCGACGGCATACCCGAGCCCGACGGCATACCCGAACCCGGCGGCACGGCCGAGCCGGCGGACATCAGTCGAGCCTCGAGCTCGTGAGGACGCCGAGGAGGTGCCCCGCAGCCGTGACGAGCGCCAGCGGCAGCATCACCACCACGAGCACCTGGGTGCCGAGCAGGTCACCGTGTGCGACGTCGACGACGGCCGCGAGCAGGGCCAGCAGGCTCGCCTCGACGGCCACGAAGGCCCGGAAGAAGGGCAGGTGCCCGAGGGCCCGGCGTACGGCAGCGATCCCCGACACCTTCGAGGCGGTCACCTGCGCCACGTCCTCGAGCATCGGTCGACCGGTCTTGGCCCGGGCCACCACGACGAGGTCGGTGAAGGCCTTGTTGAGCAGCACGACCACGGCCACGAGCAGGCCGAGGACGGTGAAGCCGCCGACGTCGCTCGGCCGGCCGAGCGACCAGCCGTCGGCGCGCAGCCCGATGGCGATCGGGATCGCCGCCTCGGTGACGTAGTGGCCGATGCGGTCGAGGTAGATGCCGGCCGGTGAGAAGCGCTGGCGCCAGCGGGCGACCTCGCCGTCGGAGCAGTCGAGCAGGATCTGCACCTGCATCGCGACGGCCGCGACGAGCGGCCCGATCACGCCGCCGAACGGGATGGCGAAGGCGCCGAGCACGCCGACGAGGATCATCAGCCAGGTGACACCGTTGGGGCTGATCCTCGTGGGCAGCAGGGCCCTGGTGGCGTAGATCGACAGGTGGCGGATGTAGAGGGCCCCCGCCCAGTGCTCGGCGTTGTAGCGCGCGATGTGCTCCGGCGGCTGGGCCACGGCCCGAAGCTGCTCGAGGGTGGGATGGTCGTCGGTGGGGTCGTGCGTCACGAGCCCCTATCCTGCCTTGTCGCCGAGCCGGCCGCTCCACCCCTGGGCCGAGGCCGCGGCGGAAAGGGCGGCGAGCACGAGCGCGACGCCCAGCAGTGCCGGGGCGGGCTGGGACAGGGCGCCACCGACGAGGGCCAGCACGATGACGCGCCACTCGAGGCCGCTCCCCCGCCGCAGCCAGCCGGGGCCGCCTTCGCCCGTCTCGCGCAGCCGGTAGGCGTTGTCGTAGACGCGCCAGCACACGACGGCGAGCCACGCGTAGGCCGCGGCACGGGCGGTGGTGTCGTCCCCGGCCGCCAGCAGCAGCGCCGCCGTCTCGACGAGCAGCAGCAGCCCCGGCACCTGCCAGGAGAGCCGCCCGCGCCCCGAGGGCCGTGGCAGCACGGCGAGGTCGCACAGCTCGGCGAGCGCGGTGTCCGGACGGTCGCGCCGGAAGCCGTCCCGACCGGTGACCGCTCGGGCGAGCCGGCCGGCCTGGGTCCAGCCGAGGGCGAGGAGCGAGGCGATCCCGAGGGCCCACAGCACGACGGCAGGGCTCATCGTGAGCAGGCCGAGCGACATGATGAGGTAGCGCTCGGCGACAGGCAGGTGCAGCACCTGCTTCGCGCCCCGCACCAGCCGCGCCCGGCGCGCGGGTGGCAGTGGGACCGTCGTGGGGACTCCGGCGGGCGCGTCGCAGGCGCGTGCGTCCGGGGCTCCCAGCCCGCCCGCCGCGGGGCGCTCGGGCCAGCCCTCGGCCAGCAGCTGCGCCCGGGTGCGCATGGCGTACGCGTGGTCCTCGACGTGCCGGAAGGCGAGGACGGTGAGCACGAGGACCGCGAGCCACCACAGGTCGCTCCCCCGCCGCGCGGCGACCCAGGCGAGGGCCGCCACCATCGCGAACTCCTTGACCCGGTCGCTCACGGCGTCGAGCCAGGCACCCAGCGGGCTCGAGACGCGGGTGAACCTCGCGATCTCGCCGTCGACGCAGTCGACGACGAGTGACGCCTGCAGCAGCACCGCCGCGAGCAGCCACGCCCACCACAGCCCGGTGGCGACGGCGGCGCACGCCGCCAGGCCGAGCGCGAGGCTGACGGCGGTGACCGCGTTCGGGCTCCAGTCCCGCCCGAGGCCGTATGCCGTCAGGCGCCGCGAGAGCGGCCGGATCGCGAGCATCGAGAAGACGCCGTCGTTGCCGCGCGAGGCGGCGCGCAGCCGCTGCTGCCAGGGCGAGCCGGGCGCGCCGTCGACCTGCCAGTCACCGCGCCGCACCCGCTGGTGGGCGACGGGGACGGCCCGCACCGGCAGGCCGGCTCGCACGGCGGCGAGCAGGACGACGTCGAAGGCGTCCGGTCCCGCCGGCTCGGCTTCGCCCGTCGCTCCGGCACGCAGCGCGGTCGCGGCTTCGGTGAGGGCTGCGGCCAGCGCCGCGCGGTCGGCGGCCCGGACGCGCAGCACGCCCACGGCATACGCACCCGGGTTGCCGACGGCGTGGCCGGCCGCACCCACCCCCACGACGAGCCGGCGCGCCCGCGACACGCGTACGGCAGCAGGAGCCCCGGCGCGCTCGGTGACGGCGGCGCCCTCGACGACCGCCGCACCGGTGGCGTCCGCGCCGTCGAGGGTGTCGAGCAGGGCGACGGGGCTCACGTCGACGTCCCCCGCCACGAGCACGAGGGGTGTGCCGGCGTCGGACCGGGCGTGGGCGGCGACCTGCTCGAGGACGCTCGGGAGGTCGGTGGCGCTCGTGGCCTCCCGACGCAGGTCGTAGGCGGAGGCGAGGGCGGCGACGGCCGCCGCCTCCGAGGAGGCGGGACGGCCGACCTGCACGAGCGCCCCGCCCGAAGACGTGCCGCGCAGGGCGCGGGCGCGCGGGCTACCGACGAGGGGCGGATCGCCCCAGGTCAGCGTCGAGGTCACTTCGCCGCGTCCGCGTCCGCGTTGTAGTGGTCGATGACCTCCTCGATCGGGCCGTCCCCGACGAGGCTGCCCTGGTGCAGGTAGAGGCCGCGCTCGGCGAAGCGGCGGAGGTCGGCCTCGCTGTGGGAGACCATGAAGAGGGTCTTGCCGCCCGCCAGCATGTTCTCCATGCGCTGGTAGCACTTCTCCCGGAAGGCGCGGTCGCCGACGGCGAGGACCTCGTCGACGAGCACGATCGGCTCGTCGAGGGTGGTGATGAGCGCGAAGGCGAGGCGCACCTGCATGCCGGACGAGAAGTGGCGGTAGGCCATGTCCATGCCGGCCTTCACCTGCGGCCCGGCGAACTCGACGATCTCGTCGTAGCGCTCGTCCATCTGCTCCTTGCTCAGGCCGTGCAGGCCGGCAGCGAGGTAGAGGTTGTCGCGCGCCGTGAGCTCCCCGAGGAAGCCACCCGTCAGCTCGATGAGCGGTGCCACGCCGCCGCGCACCGCGACCTTGCCCTCGTCGGGGATCATGACGCCGGCGATCATCTTCAGCAGGGTGCTCTTGCCACTGCCGTTGCCGCCGACCAGCCCGACCGCCTCGCCCGGCGCCACGGTGAAGGAGATGTCGCGCAGCGCCCAGAAGGTGTCCTTCGGCGCGGTGTTCTGGCCCTTGAAGACGATCTCGCGCAGCGACATCTTCCGCCGCCGGCTGCGGTAGAACTCGATGCCGAGGCCGTGCGCCTCGATGACGGGCTTCATCAGATCTCCTTGAGCACGGGAGCCTCGAGCCGCTTGAACACGACGGTCCCGGCCACGAGCGTGATGAACGTGATGACGACGGAGGAGAGGATCGCCGGGACGTTGACCTCGTGCGGGAAGAAGCCCGCCCGGTACATCTCGAGGATCCCGGCCATCGGGTTGAGCAGCAGCAGGTCGCGCAGCAGCGGCGGCGCCGCGTGGACGCCGTAGATGATCGGCGTGGCGTAGAAGCCCATCCGCAGGGCGATCCGCACGATCCTCGGCATGTCGGTGAAGAGCACGGTGACCGGCGCGAGCACGAGCCCGAGGCCGACCGAGAGCAGGAACTGCAGCACGATGCCGAGCGGGAACAGCAGCAGCCGGTAGTGCACGCTCGTCTGGCCCGCGGCGATGAAGTAGATGGCGAAGCCTGCGAGCACCGGCAGGGACAGCACGAACTCGATGCCCTTGGCCACGACGATGCGCACCACCCACAGCTCGCGGGGCAGGTTCGTCGAGCGCACCAGCCGAGCCTCTGACAGCAACGCACGCGAGGTCTCGGTGGCGCACTGGGAGAACCACTGCCACGCGAGGACGCCGATGACGATGAACAGGACGTAGGGCTGGTAGCCCACGCTGCGGGCCTTGAAGATGAAGGTGAAGACCACGAAGTAGATCAGGGCCATCGCCAGCGGGTCGATGATCGTCCAGAGGTAGCCGATGGCGCTGCCGGCGTACCTCACGCGCAGGTCTCGACGCACCAGGGTGTCGAGCACCTGCCTACGGG
Organism: Terrabacter sp. NPDC080008; assembly: GCF_040702505.1. Classification (NCBI taxonomy): domain Bacteria; kingdom Bacillati; phylum Actinomycetota; class Actinomycetes; order Micrococcales; family Intrasporangiaceae; genus Terrabacter; species Terrabacter sp. NPDC080008. Next base: position 72,741 of record NZ_JBFBLC010000006.1, on the reverse strand, counting down.
CGATGACGCCTCGCGCCTGGGGCAACAGGATCATGCGAGCGGGTCCTACCTTCTCGTCTGGAACAGGTCGGCGCAGACCCGATCCGGGCATCGCCGATGGGCAGTCTAGGGCCCGCTCCCGGCGTAAGCGTGCACGGCGCCGCGTGGGGCGCCCGCACTCCGTGGACTCCCGGCGCGGCGGGGGTCCACGCGGTGCGATGCCACAATGGGGCACCGACGACCCCGCGCCGAGCGCGCGCATCCGCGGGCCGACCCCCGCACGACCCGGTCGTCGACTCCGACCACGAGGACCACGAGGGGCTGTTACGTGCTGGGCCGATCCGAAGTGAAGCGACGCGCGAGCCGCACGGTGAAGGCGGTGCTCCGGTCCATCCCGCACCACCGCTGGGAGGTGCTGCGCGACCGGCTCCACCCGGCCCTGCGCCAGACCGTGACCGCGGCCCTGACGACCGCGCCGGCCAGCTCCGGGCGGGTCTCCCTCGTCGTGCCCTGCTACAACGTGGAGGAGTACCTCCCGGACTGCCTCGACAGCATCGTGCGGCAGCGGTACCGCGACCTCGAGATCATCGTCGTCATCGACGGCAGCCCCGACCGCAGCGCCGAGATCGCCCGCGGCTACGCCCGCTGGGACCGCCGCATCCGGGTCATCGAGCAGCCGAACGCCGGCCTCGGCGCCGCGCGCAACACCGGCATCCGCGCAGCGAGTGGCGAGTTCATCGGCTTCGTCGACTCCGACGACACGCTGCCCGCGCGGGCGGTCGAGATGATGGTGACCTGCCTGGCCACGTCGGGGTCCGACTTCGTCGTCGGTGGGCTCGAGCGGCGCAACGAGGCACGCTCCTGGGTGCCGCTCTGGGCCCAGGACGTGCACCGCCGTGACCGGATCGGCGTACGCCTCGACGACTTCCCCGAGGTCCTCGCCGACGTCTTCGCGTGGAACAAGCTGTTCCGCCGGGAGTTCTTCGACCGTGCCGTCGGCGAGTTCCCCGAGGGCATCCGCTACGAGGACCAGGAGCCCTCGGCCAAGGCGTACTCCGGCGCGAAGGCCTTCGACGTGCTCCACGAGGTCGTCTACTCCTGGTACGTGCGCGGCGACGGCACCTCGATCACCCAGCAGAAGTCCTCGATGGTCGACCTCACCGACCGCCTCACGGTGATGTCCAGGGTGGCCGACGTGCTGCGCCGGCAGGCGAGTCCGCACGTGCTCCACCAGTGGCAGGCCAAGTCGGTGGGCCTGGACCTGCGGTCCTACTACAACGAGGTGCCGCGGACGGACGACGACTACTTCGACGCGCTCGCGTCGGGGCTCGCGGCCGTCGCGCGCGACATGGACGACGACACCTGGGGCCTCGTCAGCCTGCACGACCGGCTGCTCGCACGGATGGTGCAGCAGGGCCACCGTGACGACATCCGCACCACGCTCAGCCGCCGCAGCGAGGTGGGTGACGCCTGGGAGTCGGACTTCTCCGTCGACCCCCCGCAGGCCCGCCCGCTCTACCTCGAGGACCTGCAGAGCTTCCGCCCGACGGCTGCCGACCTCGCCCTGACCGACGTCGACGACCGGATGCGGGTCACGGTGTTCGGCTACGAGCTCGACGGCGACGACCTCGTCGTCACCGGCATGGCCTGGGTGCCCGGGCTCGACCTCTCCGCGACCACGACCACCCTGACCGCCCACCTCGTCGACGAGCAGGCCGACGAGCAGGACGGCGGTCCGGAGCCCGTCGCGGTCGGTGCGGACCTCGTCCTCTCGGTCGAGCGCTTCGAGGACCCCGTCCTCGACGAGCTGGCCGCCCAGGCCTCGCCCAGCCAGGCAGGGTCCGGCTTCCGCGTACGCACCGACCTGGCCGAGCTCGCGACCGCGCTCGGCGCGCACCACCCGGCCGTCGACGACGTCGACTCGCACCCCGGGTGGCACCTGGAGCTCGAGCTCGAGCTCCACCAGGACGGTGGGACACGGCGCTCCTGGCGGACGCCCGTCACCGGCTGGGACCGTCGCTGGACCGGCCAGGAGCTCGAGATCTCGCCCCTGCACGAGGGGCAGCGGGTCGCACCCCGGTACTCCGCCGCCCGCGGGCTGCAGCTGCACCTGTTCGCTCCCCGGGTCGTCGCCACCGAGGCACGCCTGGTCGGCCGCGAGCTGCACCTCGTGGCGACCGCCGGCGACGAGCCGATCTCCGCGTTCACCCTCTCGGGCGGTTCGGTGGGCATCCGGCGCAGCGTGCCGGCCGTGGCCGTCGAGGGCGGCTACGCCGCGACCATCACGGTCCCGCCGCTGCCGGCGGGGGCCTCCCCCACCACCGACTACCGCTGGGGGGTCCGAGCCGTGCTGCCGAGCGGCCCGGCCCCGGTGGTCTACGCCGGGTCGACCGCCGAGCTGGCCCGCACCTCGCCGCACACCGGTGGCCTGCGGCTCGCGCTCGTCGGCTCGGGTCGCCTGCGCATGCACGACCGGAAGCTGCACGCGTCGATCCACGCCGTCTCCGTGGCGCCGGACCAGCGGTCCTTCACGGTCACCGGGTATGCCGGGTCGGACGTGGGCGACGCCCTGCACCTCGCGCTCGTGTCCGACCAGGGCGACTGGCTGCCCACCGCGGTGCGTCACGACGTCACCACCGGGCGCTTCGAGGCCGACTTCGACCTCCTCGTCGAGCGCTGGGGTCAGCTGGTCGCCCGCGCCACCGGCGGGTACTCGCTCCGCCTGCTGCGCAGCCCGGGCGTCACCGAGCGCAGCGTCTGGGTGCCCGTGGCGCCGCACGCGGTCGAGGACGTCAGCCCGCACTTCCTGCACTGGCACCGGTCCGACGAGGTCTCCTTCCGGTTCACCATCACCTCGCGGGCCCGCGCACTGTGGGTCAACACCCGCGCGTCGATCCCGGAGGACGACTGGACCCGCGCCGGTCAGTGGACGATGCGACGCGGCACACCTGCGTTGCTGCGCTCCCCGGTCGAGGAGGGCGTGCTCCTGTCCACGTTCGGCGGCCGGTCGCCCGCCGACTCGCCGCTCGCCCTCTACGAGGAGCTGGTGCGGCGCGACTTCCCCCACCGCCTCGTGTGGGAGGTCGCCGACGGCACGGCCGTCGTGCCGGACGGCGCCGAGACGGTGGTCGTCGGCACGCGAGAGCACCTGCGTGCCCTCGAGACGTCGCGCCACCTGGTGGCCAACAACAACTTCCCGTTCTTCTACCGCAAGCACGCCGACCAGACCTACCTGCAGACCTGGCACGGCACCCCGCTGAAGAAGATCGGGCGGCACGTCCCGGCGGGAAACCTCTCGCTCTCCTACCGCGGCCTCATGGTCCGGGAGGCACGGGCCTGGGACCTGCTGCTCGCCCAGAACGACTTCGCGAGCACGGTGCTGCCCGACGCGCTCGGCTTCGAGGGCGAGGTGCTGAACCTCGGCTACCCCCGCAACGACCTGCTGACCACCGGCTCCGAGGCCGACCGCGCCCGGGTCCGGGAGCGGCTCGGCGTGTCCGGGGACGCCCGCCTCGTGCTCTACGCGCCCACCTGGCGCGACGACGTGCGCACCGCCTCCGGCGGCTACGCGATGGTCAACCACCTCGAGCTCGACGTCGTCTCCCGCGCGTTCGGCGGCGACTCGGTGCTCCTGGTGCGCGGGCACAGCAACACGCCCGGCCTGGGCCAGAGCGTGGCGGCCAACGTCGTCGACGTCTCGCGCTACCCGGACATCACCGAGCTGATGCTGGTGGCCGACGTCCTCATCACCGACTACTCCTCGGTGATGTTCGACTTCATCGGCACCGGTCGACCGATGCTGTTCCTGACGCCCGACGTGGCGCAGTACGCCGGCACCACCCGCGGCTTCTACCTCGACTTCGCCGAGATCGCGCCCGGTCCGCTGCTGTCCTCGACCGACAGCGTGCTCCAGACGCTGACCTCGCTCGGGCAGATCGAGGCGACCTACCGCGAGCGCTACACCGCCTTCCGCGAGCGCTTCGCGCCGCGCGACGACGGCAAGGCGGCCGCCCGGGTCGTCGACGCGGTCTGGGGCGCCTGAGCAGGCGTGCCCTACGCCGGGGCGACGACGGCGCCGATGGCGCGTTCGAACTCGCCGACGACGGCTGCGTTGTAGGCCCCGGCGTCGAAGTCGGCCCGGGGCACCCGGCCCTCGGCGGCCGCAGCCAGCCCCGCTGCGAGAGCGGGGACCGAACGCTCGACGACGAGGCCCTCGCCGTCGGCGAGCGCCGAGCCCACGGAGTCGAACGACGTCGAGACGACCGGCAGGCCCAGGGTGCGGGCCTCGAGGATGACCATCGGCTGGCCCTCGTAGTCACTCGAGAGGACGAAGCACTGGCACTCGGCCATGATCGACCACGGGTTGCGCTGGAGCCCGGCGAAGAGGACGTGGCCCTCGAGCCCCAGCTCGCTCGCCCGGTCGGTCAGCTCGTCCCGCAGCGGCCCGTCGCCCACGACGACGAGGCGGATGCCGGGGTGCTCGCGGCGGGCGAGGGCGAAGGCCTCGAGGAGGCGCTCGTGGTTCTTCTCCGGGGAGAGCCGGCCGACGGCGACGAAGACGAAGCGGTCGTGACCGGGGGGCGCCGGCGCCAAGGCGTCCATGACCTCCTGGGGGGCCGGTTCGGCCGCGCCGCTCACGACCCGCTGGACGTCGATGGTGTTGCGGGCCGCGACGAACTTCTCGGGAGGCGCCCATCGCGACAGGTTGCGGGCGTTGACCTCACGCAGCGCCTCGGAGACGGACACGATGTGGTCGAACCGGGCGTAGCTGGTGAAGACGGCCTGCAGGTTGGCGAAGTGCGGTCGACGTCCCCCGATCTCGCGCAGCTGGTCGGCGAGCAGGTCGTTGTGCTGCCAGACCGAGTGGCTGCCGGCCGGCGCGTGCCCGATCAGGAACGTCCAGGCCGGTGAGTAGCCGCTGAAGTCGACGACGTGGTCGAAGCGGGCCGCCCCCACGATCCGGCGCCAGTCCTGCTCCAGCGCCTGGTCGACCTTCTCGAGCACGGGCTGCGAGATCCTGTCCAGCTGACCGCGCATGAGCCGGCGGCGGCTCACCCAGAGAGTCTTGCTCATGCTCGCGGAGCCGTTCCGGGCGAACTGGCGCACGCGGGGGTCGAGCGCCTCGGCGTTGGCGAGGCGGTCCTCGTTGTCGATGGGACCGGTGACCACGGAGACGTCCCACGCCGTGTGGTCGAGCGTCCGGAGCAGGTTGAGGGCCGAGCTGGTGATGCCGTTGGACATCATCCCACCGAGGTAGAGCATCAGGGTGCGACGGCCGTCGCGGCGGGTCTGCCGCACCTCGTGTCCCTCGCGCCGGCCACGCACGACCACGTCGAGGACCCGTTGGGTCGCGCCGCCGTCGTCCTTCGGCGCGAAGCGCGCCCGCGCGGCGTCGTAGCGGTCCCGGTGGGACACGAGGGGGTCGGGCGCCGTGCCGCTGCCCACTGCGCCGACGAGGTCCGCGAGCTCCGCGGTGGTGCGGCTCTGCGGTCCGGGCAGCTGCTCGACGGGGAGGTAGGACCCGCGGTAGCCGTCGTACTCCTCGCGGTCCGGGGTGTGGAAGAGGATCGGACGTCCCGTGGAGAGGAAGTCGAAGAAGATGCTCGAGTAGTCGGTGACGAGCACGTCGGTGACGCCGAGCACCGCGTTGGTGGGCAGCTCGTTGGGCACGAGGCGGCCGGCCAGGCGCGGCTCGGTGCGGGCGAAGCGGTAGACCTGCTGGTGGACCTTCAGCAGCACGCGGTGTCCGGACGGCAGCCGGTTCTGAAGCTCGTCCACCATCGCGGCGAGGTCGGCAGCGTCGTTGCGGGGCGTGTGGAACGACTCACCCTTCCACGTGGGCGCGACCAGCACCAGGGTGTCGTCGGCGGCGAGCCGGACCCCGGCCGAGCGCAGCCGGGCGCGCGTGCGCTCCCGCTCGCCCTCCCCGCCGAACTGCAGGTCGGTGCGCGGGTAGCCGACCTCGACGAGCTCGCCGGGTGCGACGTTGACGAGCCGGTAGGCCTGCTCGTACATCCGCTCGCTCATGAAGGGGCTGGTCGAGAGGAGGTAGTCGGCCATCATGAAGTTGCGCAGGACGTTGAGGGCCCCGCGCCCACCCTGGGCCTCGTCGTAGCCCATGGCCTTCAGCGGCGTGCCGTGCCAGGTGTTGAGGTAGGTCTGGCCGGGTCGCTTGCCCCAGTCGGGCGGGAACGTCGCGTTGTTGACGAGCAGGCCCGCGGTCGAGAGCGCCCGGTGGTAGGCGATCGAGCGGCGCCGGACGAAGCGCACGCGGGGGTCGTCCCGGAACTCCGCGACGGTCGAGGCGTATGCCGTGGGGTCGGCCAGCACCCAGACGTGGCGCAGGTGCTGCTGCTCGGGGTCTTCGAGCAGCGCCCGGAAGATCGCCTCGGGGTTGCAGAGCATCCCGTTGCCGCCGAACGACTCGTAGACCACGAGGTCGGGGTCGACCGGCATCGCCCGCAGCGCCACCTTCACCTCGTGGGGACCGGAGCGGACGGCCTTGCGGACGACCTGGCGGACGACGCGCCGGGCCTTCCCGGTCGCGCCGAGCGGCACTGACATGCGGATCTCCAACTCCTTGGTCGCCGGGTGCAGGGCAGCAGTCCCCGGGGCCCCGCCATCGTAGTGAACCGGCGCGGGCACAGCAGAACGGCCGTCGGCGCGGCGCGACTGTCAGTGAGCTGCCAGCGATCGTTGAGCCCGCTTGGGTAGCCTCGGGGTCGAAGCGGAGCCGTCGGCAGCCGAGAAAGGGTCTGGAGTTGCTCCTACCGGGCTCGACCTCGTGGACCGACACCGTCCCCGTCTTCCTCGTCGTGGGCGTGCTCGTCTTCGTCCCCGGCCTGGCGGCCGGGCTGCTCCTGCGGCTGCGCCCGCTCGCCGCCCTCGCACTGGCGCCGCTGCTGTCGACGACGTGCCTCGGCCTGACCGCCGTCGTCGCGCCCCTGGTCGGGGTGCGCTGGAGCGTGGCCACCGTGGTCGTCGGCACGCTGGCGCTGTGGGTCATCGCGTTCGGGGCCGGAATCCTGCTGACCCGCGCGAACACGGCCCTGGCCGCGCGTCGCCCGGGATGGGCGACCTGGCTCGAGCACCCGGCCGAGCGCCGGTTCGACCCGGTGCTGTGGTGGACGGTGGCGAGCGTCGTCGTCACGCTGCTGGTCGTCCTCTGGACGATCCGGCCCGAGATCCGCACCCCCGAGGCACTGCCCCAGGCGCCGGACACGATCTTCCACGTCGCCGCACCGCAGTGGGGGCTCCAGCACGGCACGCTGTCCTCGCTGCAGATCGGGCACTTCAACGACCCGGCCGCGCCGTTCTACCCCGGCGCCTTCTATGCGTTCACGGCCACGGCCTCGCTCCTCACCGGTGCGTCCGTCGTGGTCTGCACCTCGGTCTACGTGGTCCTCCTCGCCGGTGTCGTGTGGCCGCTGGGCTGCATCGTGCTGGCGCTGAGCCTGCTGGGCCGGCGGGTGCTCGTCGTGCTGGCCACCGCCCTGCTCAGCGTCGCGTTCACGACCTACCCCTACTTCCTCATGGGCTTCGGCGTGCTGTGGCCCAACCTGCTGGGTCAGGCGATCCTGCCGGCCGCCCTGGCCGCGCTCGTCGGAGTCTTCCGGCCGCGCGCGACGCCGCCGTATGCCGTGGGCGACCGCGTGCGCTCGGCCGCCGTCCTGCTCGTGGCCGTGCCCGGGCTCGTCCTGGCCCATCCCAACGCCTTCGTGACGCTCGGGGTGTTCGGCGCGTTGATCGTGCTCGGCCGGGTGTGGGAGGCGGCGAGGAGCCAGCGCTCCGGGCAGCGCCGGCTCCTGATCCTCGGCGGCGCAGTCGTCGCCCTCGTCGTGGTCGCCGTGGTGTCCGTCCTCGTGCGACCGCAGTTCATGGTCGACACCGGCGCTCCCGGCCCCGAGCGGTCGGTGCTCGGCGCCTTCCACGACCTGCTCCTCTTCGCGCCCCGCGAGACGCACCCCCTGCCGGTGCTGTCGGCGCTGGTGGCGATCGGCGTCGTCGTGCTGCTGCGGCGCCACCGCGGCGCCCGTTGGGTGGTCGCAGCGCTGGTCGTCATGCTGGCGCTCTACTGGCTCAACATCGCCGTCGACGACGCCCTCGTGCGCTACCTCACCTGGCCCTGGTACAACAACGCGGTCCGGTTGCACGCCGTCGCCATCCTCCCCGCCGTCCTGGCCGGTGCGGCCGCGCTCGTCGCCATCGCCGACCTGGTCGCCCGGCTGGCCACCCGCCGCTGGAGCAGGACCGTGGTGGCAGTCGGCGCCGCCGCGCTCGTCCTGGGTGCGGCCGCGCTCGACACCGGGGCCCAGGTGTCGGCCCACCGGCACATCCTCCACCGCTACTTCCACCCGAAGCCCGCGGACTCGTGGGTGAGCGACCAGGAGCTGCGCGCCCTGCGATCGCTGTCAGCCCACCTGCCGCCGGACGCCGTCGTCGCGGCCAACCCGTGGAACGGGCCGACCTACCTCTACGTCGTGAGCGGCCGTCGGCTGCTCATCCCGACGGAGAAGGGCCGCACGGCCGGCGACCGCACCCTGCTCGCCAAGTCCCTCGACCGGGTCGGCACCGACCCGAAGGTGTGCGCGGCGGCCACGCGCCAGCACGTCGCCTGGGCCATCACGGGCGGCCAGCCCTTCTCGTGGGCCGGCAACCGCGTCGAGGAGTATGCCGGCATCGACCACGTCGGCAGCTCGGCCGCCTGGCGGGAGGTCGCCCACGCCGCGCCCTACACGCTCTACGAGCGCGTCGCCTGCGCCGGGTCCTGAGCGCCGGGTCGTGAGCGCCCGGCGGCAGTTCAGCGGGTCAGTCGCCGGGGGCTGGTGAGGAAGCCCACGCCCCACGACCAGTGCATCGTCGCGAGCACGACGGGCGTCACGGCGCGGGTGGCCGGCGACTCACCACGCGAGATCGCGGCGCCGCCCGCGACGACCCCGGCGGCATACGCGGCGGGCACGGCCCAGGCAGGCCGCCAGAAGAAGCCCGCGACGGTGGCGGCAGTGGCCACCGCGACCATGGTCGGCGGCGCGAGGTAGCGCGGGTTGATCGTGCCCTCGTGGTGGCGTGCCACGACCCGGCGCCAGCGGCCGTAGTGGAAGTACTGCTTGGCGAGGGCCTTGACGGTTGCCCGCGGCCGGTACGTCACCTTCAGGTCCGGGGTGAACCACACGGTGCCACCCGTCTCGCGGATCCGGTGGTTCATCTCCCAGTCCTGAGCCCTCGCGAAGTGGGAGTCGTAGCCCCCGACGCGCTCGAGGGCGCTGCGTCGGAAGACGCCGAGGTAGACCGTGTCGGCCTCTCCTGCGGAGCCGCCCGTGTGGAAGCGCGAGCTGCCGACGCCGAGCGGGCTGCGCATCGCTGCGGCCACGGCCCGCTCGAAGGTGGTCGTGCCCTGGGCGTCCATGATGCCGCCGACGTTGTCGGCGCCGACGCGCAGCAGCTCCGTCACGGCGACGCTGATGTAGTCGTCCGGGATCTCGGCGTGCCCGTCGACACGGACGATGACTTCGCCCGTGCTCGCGCCGATGGCCGCGTTGAGGGCGTCGGGGGTCCGGCCACTGGGGTTGGCGACGAGACGCACCCGCGCGTCGGCGTTCGCGACCTGCGCCGCCACCTCGTCGGTGCGGTCCCTGGACGGACCGAGCGCGAGGACGACCTCCAGCGGACCGGCGTAGTCCTGCGCGAGGATCATGGCGACGGCGTCACGAAGGTGCCTCTCCTCGTTGAGGATCGGCATGATCACACTGACCGCCGGCAGCGCGTCGGTGGTGGGCTCCACAGGGCGTCCTTCTCGTCGTCGTGCGTTGTCGGGCTCGAGGGCCCGACCTCCCCCGCTCGAGCGGCGCCCAGCCTACTTCAGCAGCTGACGGGCCATGACGAGGCACTGCACCTGCTCGGCGCCCTTCGTCGGCGCCCTGGTCGAGCTGGGTGGTCCTGGGCGCCCAGGAGATCACGGGGGAAGGCTGTCCGACCGAGCCCCAGGGCGGTCGCAGCTCCGGGCGCCTCAGGCCCGGCGCAGGCAGGCCAGCTCGCCCTGCGTCGCCACGGTCCGGAACCCCATGCGTTCCAGAGCCCTGACGGCGGCCCCTCGCGACGGTGCCACGCATGCGGTGTCGACCCCGAGCGCCTCGAGCATCGGTCGCAGCGTCTCGGGGTCGGGGGGTGTGGCCCTGTCCGCGAACGTCTGCAGCGCGAGACGCTCCCGCGCGTACGACCCGGGCTCGGACAGGTACTGCGACAGGTAGAACGTGCGAGCCGAGGCCGGGTGCATGTCGACTGACATCCCGGCCAGTACCCGCGAGGTCGCCCATGGCGCGAGCACGACGTCGCCCGGGTTCGAGACCTGCAGCGCGAGGCGGGCGCCCTCCTCGGCTCCGGGCGGAACCTTCCAGGCCGTGGGGGACGCCCACCGCGTGCCGTTACCGGGGGATCCGATCCACTGCCCTCCCAGGAGGGGTAGGAGCCCGACGGCAAGGCCCACTCCCGTGGCCACGACGACTCGCGTGCGTCCGTGGACGAGATCGGCGGACACCCCGACGACGGCACCGACCAGGACCGGGACGGGAACGACCCACCACATCCGCCAGAGGACGGGACCGAGACCTGCCGCCTGGGTCAGCAGGTGCGTCACCGGCGGCAGGAGGACGACGGTCATGGCCAGCACCGTCGAGAGCGCTGCGACTCGGGCGACGTGCGAGCGCAGTCCCAGCCACCCGAGACACAGCCCCAGGTAGGTGGCAACCGCGAGACCCTTTCCGCCGGGGACGCCGGTGAGCGGGTCGAGGAAGGCCGCTGGGGTGGCGTCCGCTGCGGCCGGAACCGACGGCGGCGGGGCGGACAACGCCACGATGAGGCCCCAGGCCAGGGGGTACGCGAGGGTGGCCGCGATGACGACCGCTTGACGGAGCTGCCCGAGCACGAGACCTGCGAGCGTGAGCGCGCCGAGGAGGACGGGCAGCAGGAACACCGCGGTGTTGCTGAACCCGACGGCTGAGACCACCGCGAGGGCAAGCACGACGCCGCGGCGCCACCCTCCATGGCGCAGGAGCTCTATGGACAGGGCGACGACCAGTGGGAGGGCGAGCGCGGCCAACACACTCTTGCCCTGCCACATGCGCAGGGCGAAGAAGTTGCCGAACGACGCGCCCGACGAGCCGGACATGAGCAGGTAGAGCACGGCGGCCGACAGCGCCAGCGGCCCGAAGGGGATCCGGCACACCGACACCAGCCACGTCATGACGAGGACCGCACCCACGGTGAACAGCGGCGCCGACACCACGTACGTGAGCGCCGCACCCGACTGCCCCGTCAGGTAGCCCACCGCGCCCACGAGCCCTTCGAGGCTGTGGATCGGGGGACGGTGGCCGTCGAGGGCCGGGAGGACCTCGTCGGTGAGCATCGTCTCCCGCATGGGGAAGTCACCGCGCTGCGACACCCACTGGGCCAGGTTGACGAAGTACGCGTCGTCGCCGTCGTGGCGCACCCCGATGGCGCTGATCACGCCGCAGGCCAGCGCCCAGAACCAACCGGTCAGCCAGAGGAGCGAGTCGCCGCCGGCCGACGGGCCCCGAGAAGGAGCCGACGCCGCCTCGGACGGCCGATCAGCGGGTTTCTGGGCCCCGGTCCGTCGGCGAGCTCGTGCGGCGAGCACGAGCCACGTGAGACTGCCCACTGCCAGGAACGCGACTGCCAGCGCAGGCCTCCCCAGCGTCGTCACCACGACCGTCACCGCGGAGGTGCCCACCGCGACAGCCCTCGTCGCGGGGGTGAGAAGCGCTACGGGCGTCTCGTCGAGATCGCCTGCGTGCCCGAGAGACGCGCCCGACCGCCCGACCTCGGGCATGGGGCGCAGCACAGGTGCGACGGCAACCAGCAGAACCGCGCCGACGACAGCCGCCGCGGCGGCGGCCGCGACGACGCCTGCGTCCGCGAAGAGGGCCGCCTGGTAGACGAGCGTCCATGCGCCGAAGAACACGATGGCACCGATGAGCACGGCCCTGGTGACCGTGCCCAGGAGGCTCTCGGGTGGCCGGTCGACGGCTCGACGCGCACGGAGAGTGGCGGACGTGAGGGACATGGGAGAGGCTCCGGTCGGACGGATCGGTGTGCTGTGAGCAACGACACCGGATGGGTGCTGTGCCGACCCGGTGCGCGGCGGAGGACCCCGAACCACGGACGGTCGCATCCCAGTGCCATGTGGACACTAGGTAACCAGATGACACGGACACACGGCGCACGGGCCCTGAGACGCCGCACCGACGGCGCTGAGCTCCGAACGCGCCGCTCGATGCCTACTTGAGCAGCTGGCGCGCCATGACGAGGCGCTGCACCTGGTTGGTGCCCTCGTAGATCTGGGTGATCTTCGCGTCGCGCATCATCCGCTCGAGCGGGAAGTCGCTCGTGTAGCCGGCACCGCCGAGCAGCTGGACGGCGTCGGTCGTGATCTTCATCGCGACGTCGGAGGCGTAGCACTTGGCGGCGGCCCCGAAGAAGGTCAGGTCCTTGTCGCCGCGCTCGGACTTGGCGGCCGCGACGTAGACCATCTGGCGGGCGGCCTCGAGCTCCATCGCCATGTCGGCGAGCATGAACTGGATGCCCTGGAAGTCGGCGATGCGCTTGCCGAACTGCTTGCGCTCCTTGACGTAGGCGACGGCCTGGTCGAGCGCGCCCTGGGCGATGCCGACGGCCTGGGCGCCGATGGTGACGCGGGTGTGGTCGAGGGTGCGCAGCGCGATCTTCAGGCCGTCGCCGACCTGCCCGACGACGCGGCCGCCGGGAAGGCGCACGTTGTCGAAGTGCAGCTCGCGCGTCGGACTGCCCTTGATGCCGAGCTTGCGCTCCTTCTCGCCGAAGGTGAAGCCCTCGTCGGACTTCTCGACCACGAACGCCGTGACGTTGCCGCCGCGCGGGCCGTCGGGGTCGGTGACGGCCAGGACGGTGTAGTACTCGGAGACGCCGGCGTTGGTGATCCACGACTTCTGGCCGGACAGCACCCAGCCGTCGCCGTCCTGCCGGGCACGGCAGCGCATCGACGCGGTGTCGGAGCCGGCCTCGCGCTCGGACAGGCCGTAGGAGAAGGTGGTCTCGCCCTTGGCCAGCGGCGGCAGGTAGCGGGACTTGACGTCCTCGTTCGCGGCGAGGATGAGCGGGAGCGAGCCGAGCTTGTTGACCGCCGGGATGAGCGAGGCCGACGCGTCGACGCGGGCCACCTCCTCGATGACGATGCAGGTGGCGAGCGCGTCCGCCCCGACCCCGTCGTACTCCTCCGGCACGTGCGGCGCGAAGAAGTCGGACGCGACGAGCGCGTCGTGCGCCTCCTGCGGGTAGCGCGCCTCCGCGTCGACGGCGGCGGCGTACGGGGCGATCTTGTCCTCGGCGACTGCTCGGACGGCCTCCCTCAGGGCCTCGTGGTCCTCACTGGTCCGGAACAGGTCGAAGTCGGCATTCGTGCTCACGGCCGGAATCCTACTCGCCGGTTCGGATTACTAGGACGTCCTCGTGATCGACGCCACGAGCGGGGTCGTATGCCGTGTCCGACGTCCACGATGAGGACACCCGTTCACGAGGGGTGGCCACGCATACGTACACTTCCCGGTAGGTCATGAGCGCCAGCGACAAGCCCCGGCTCGCTGGCCGGCAACCCTCCAACCGCGGTGGGGTGCCCCGGGTGAGGACCTGGCCCGTCGACGCCACCCGGCGCGCGGGCAAGCGCGGAGAGACCTCCCGAGAGACCCTCTCCCGCACCGACCCGTCGGTGCGCCGGCTGCCGAACCTGCAGTCCCGGTCATCGACACGACCGAGGAAGAGCACCACGCGATGACCGAGCCCAACTGGTCCTTCGAGACCAAGCAGATCCACGCCGGACAGTCCGCGGACAGCGCCACCGGCGCGCGCGCCCTGCCGATCTACCAGACGACGAGCTACGTCTTCAAGGACACCGACCACGCCGCGAACCTGTTCGGGCTCTCGGAGTTCGGCAACATCTACACGCGGATCATGAACCCGACGACCGACGTCGTCGAGCAGCGCATCGCCGCGCTCGAGGGCGGCGTCGGCGCGCTGCTCGTCGCCTCCGGGCAGTCCGCCACGACGCTCGCGCTGCTCAACATCGCCGAGGCCGGCGACCACATCGTCGCCTCCCCCAGCCTCTACGGCGGCACCGTCAACCTGCTGAAGTTCACCTTCCCCAAGCTCGGCATCGACGTGACCTTCGTCGAGGACCCGACGAGCATCGACGCCTGGCGCGCAGCGGTGCGGCCCAACACCAAGGCGTTCTTCGGCGAGACGATCGCCAACCCCAAGGCCGAGGTGCTCGACATCGAGGCCGTGGCCGCGGTGGCCCACGAGAACGGTGTGCCGCTCGTCGTCGACAACACCATCGCGACGCCCTACGTCATCCGGCCCATCGAGTGGGGCGCCGACGTCGTGGTGCACTCCGCCACGAAGTACCTCGGCGGCCACGGCACCTCGATCGCCGGCGTCATCGTCGACGCGGGCCGCTTCGACTACGCCAAGGACCCGGAGCGGTTCCCGAACTACAACACACCCGAGGAGAGCTACCACGGCCTCGTCTTCGCGCGCGACCTCGGCGTGGGCAGCCCGCTCGGGGCCAACCTCGCCTACATCCTCAAGGCCCGCGTGCAGCTGCTGCGCGACCTCGGCCCGTCGGCGGCGCCGTTCAACGCGTTCCTCATCGCACAGGGCATCGAGACGCTGTCGCTGCGCATCGAGCGCCACCTCGAGAACGCCGGGAAGGTGGCCGCGTTCCTGCAGGGCCACGAGCAGGTCGAGCGCGTGGTCTGGGCGTCGCTGCCGGACAGCCCGTCCTACGCCACGGCGCAGAAGTACGCGCCTCGCGGCGCCGGCGCGGTGCTCTCCTTCGAGATCGCCGGCGGCCTCGAGGCGGGCAAGAAGTTCGTCGAGGCGCTGACGCTGCACAGCCACGTCGCCAACATCGGCGACGTGCGCTCGCTCGTCATCCACCCGGCGTCGACGACGCACTCGCAGGGCCCCGAGGCCGACCGCCTCGCCGCCGGCGTCACGCCCGGCCTCGTGCGCCTCTCGGTCGGGATCGAGCACATCGACGACATCCTCGCCGACCTCGAGCAGGGCTTCGCCGCCGCCAAGGCCTGAGCGTCTCGCCGCGGGTGAAAACGGGGCGAAGCGGATCGGCACGGCTGGCACCATGTCAGCCATGCCGATCCGCTACCCCGCCCCGCTGCGCCCCGGCGACCGCATCGGCGTGACGTCGCCGAGCTCCGGCGTCCCCGACGCCCTCTGGGGACGGTTCACGTATGCCGTCTCGTGGCTGCGCGACCGCGGCTTCGAGGTCGTCGTCGGCGAGCTCAACCACGCGCCCTCCCACGTCAGCGGGCCGCGCGAGGCACGCGCGGCCGAGCTCATGGCCATGCTCCTCGACCCGACCATCCGGGCCGTCGTGCCGCCGTGGGGCGGCGAGACGTGCATCGACCTGCTCGACCTGCTCGACCTCGACGCCGTGGCAGCCGCCGACCCGACGTGGTGCGTCGGCTTCTCGGACACCTCGACGTGGATCACGCCACTCACCCTCACCACGGGGATCGCAACGATCCACGGGCAGAACCTCATGGACACCCCGTACGCCGTGCCGGACGGCATACGCCACTGGGTCGACGTCGCCTCGACCGAGGGCGGTGCGGAGGTCGAGCAGCACTCCCCCGGCCGCTACCGCTCCGGTGGGTGGGACGACTACGCCAGCGAGCCCAGGGTCACGACGATGACGCTCGAGGGCCGCGGCACGTGGACCCGGATCGACCCCGGCCACGAGGACGAGCCGGTCACCTTCTCGGGGCGGCTCGTCGCCGGCTGCGTCGAGACCCTGAGCTTCCTGGCCGGTGGCCGCTACGCCGACATCGGCACCTTCGCGCGCGACCACGCCCCCGAGGGTCTGGTCATCGCGCTCGACGTCGCCGAGTGGCGCTCCCCCGACATCTGCCGGGCACTGCACGCGATGCGGCTGCGCGGCTGGTTCGACGCGGCCACCGGCATCCTCGTCTCACGCACCAAGGCACCCGAGCCGGATGGCTTCACCCAGCACGCAGCGGTCGTCGACGCCTTGGGGATGCTCGGACTGCCCATCGTCGCCAACGTCGAGTGCGGGCACGTGCAGCCGATGCTGGCACTCGTCCAGGGCGCGACGACGACCGTCGTCCACGACGGCGGGCGGCACTCGGTCACCCAGCGGCTCGTCTGAGCCGGGCCGCGTCGGGTCAGCGTCCGTGCTGCTGCAGCGTCGGCTGCGGCTGGCCGAGCACCGGCTCCTGGGTGGCTGCCGGCGGAAGATGGGCCGCCGCGGGCGCGGGCCGGCTCGGCGCAGCCAGGGAGAGGTAGGCCAGACGCGACTGCTCCTGGCGCATGTGCTGCACCGACTCGAGCAGGTAGCCCATCAGAGCCACGAGGGCCGCGATCGTCATGATCGCTGCCGCGAGGATCGCGGTCGGGAAGCGCGGCACGGTCCCCGTCCTCAGGTAGTCGCCGATGACGGGGACGCCGAGGACGAGCGCGACCAGCGCGATCAGCGCGGCGATCACGGTGTGGACGAGCGCCGGACGCTCACGGCGGGCGAGGTTGACGATGACGCGCAGGATGCGCCAGCCGTCGCGGTAGGTCCGCAACTTGCTCTCGCTGCCTGCGGGGCGGTCCTTGAAGTCCACCGGGACCTCGACCGTCGGCAGGCGCAGGTTGAGGGCGTGCACCGTCATCTCGGTCTCGGTCTCGAACTCCTTGGACAGGGCCGGGAAGGACTTGACGAAGCGCCGGGAGAAGACGCGGTAGCCGCTCAGCATGTCCGTGACGTCGTTGCCGAACAGGAAACGGACCGCCCCGGTCAGCACGCGGTTGCCCACGGCGTGGCCCGGACGGTAGGCGCCGTCCACCGTCTGGCGACGCGCGCCCAGCACCTGGTCGTAGGGCCCGTCGAAGAGGGCGTCCACGAGGTCGCCGGCGCGGCTGGCGTCGTAGGTGTCGTCCCCGTCGATCAGCAGGAGTGCGTCGGCGTCGACGTCGGCGAAGGCGCGCCGGATGACGTTGCCCTTGCCCTTGCGCGGCTCGTGGCGCACGATGGCGCCCGCCTGCGTCGCGACCTCGACCGTGCGGTCCGTGGACGCGTTGTCGTAGACGTAGATCGTCGCCGTGGGCAGGGCTTCGCGCAGGTCACGGACGACCTGACCGATCGCGGCCTCCTCGTTGTGACAGGGCACGACACAGGCGATCGTCGGTTCCACGGGACTACTCCTCGGCTGACGGGTGGTTCGGTCGCAGAGTCTAGGCCCGGATAGCATCGAGCCCATGCCAGCCCTGGGGGATGTCGTCGTCACGGCGCGCGACGGCATACGCGGCATCTACCGTGAGGTCGCGAAGTTCGGCGTCGTCGGCGCCCTCGCCTTCGTCATCGACCAAGGGGGCTACAACCTGCTCGTGTTCGGCCTCCCCGGATCGGGCGACGGGCCGATGCACGGCTCCCCCGTGGCCGCGTCCGTGGTGGCCACCGGCGCGGCCACGGTGCTCAGCTGGGCGGGCAACCGCTACTGGACCTACCGGCACCAGCGACGCGCCAACGTCGCGCACGAGCTGGCGCTCTTCGTCATCGTCAACGTCATCGGCATCGTGATCACAGCGAGCACCGTGTTCCTCTCGCGCCAGGTGCTCGGCCTCGACTCCGTGCTCAGCGACAACGTCGCACGCCTGATCGGGTGGGGGCTGGCGACCGTCTTCCGGTTCGTGACCTACCGCCGCTTCGTGTTCGTCCGGGCCGCGGAGCGGGCCGAGGTCCCCACCGAACCCTGAGCCCGGCGCCGAGGGCCGGTCGCCCCGGCGAGTCAGGAGCCGCCGACCCAGGTCCCCGAGCACAGGGCGCGGGACCTGACGTGGTTCGGGATCGGCACGCAGGTGCTCTCGTCGAGCCGGACCCCCACCGCCTTCTCGAACGCCGCGATCACCTTCGGCGACGAGCGCCACTTCCCCGAGACGATGACGTAGATCCGGGGGGCCTTGCTGATCTCGTCGCGCTTCAGTCGCTCGAGCAGCGGGGAGCCGAAGAACCACGGGTGGATGATGTGCCGCCGGGAGGTGGCCGGCACCTCGGCCAGCAGGAAGCCGCTCGGCGCGCTCCACGCGTTGACGAGCACCTCCGAGCCGGCGGGGATGTCCTGCAGCGCCCGGCCCTTGATGCCGTAGCGGTCCGCGGCGAACGGCACGTGCTCGACGTGCCCCTTGACCCAGGGGGCCATCGCCAGCGCGAGAACGACCGACCCCGCCACGGCCACGACCGGTCGCCTGGTGATCGTCAGGACGAGCGCCACCAGCACCACCCCCGAGAGAAGCTCGACCGGGGCGGCGTAGCGGGCGATCCCGAACTGGACGAGCCACAGCAGCGCGCCGACGAGGAAGAACGCCCAGACGACCAGGCTCGGCAGCGTCGGCATCGACGGGCGACGACGCGCCCGGGCCAGGCCCACCGCGCCCACCACGAGGGCCAGCGCCACGAGCACCTCGAGGACGACCCAGCGGGCATCGCGCAGCTCGTAGTCGAGCAGCCGGCGGGTGCCCTGCAGCATGTAGTTCGGGAACTGCAGGGCGTCGGCCAGAGACCTCGGCCCGAAGCGGGTGTCGCGGAAGTTCTCGAGCGGCCACCACGGCGACTTGAAGACAGCGTTGTAGTAGGGGAAGGTCGGGCTGCCCGTGGCCCGCCACACGTCGAGGAACCACCATCCCCCAGCCACGACGACGCCGACCAGACCACCGACGGCCAGCCAGACGACGGGCAGCACCGTCCGCCGGGCGACGGCCAGGCAGCCGACCACCACGACGAGGGCCACGACGAACGGACCCATCGTCAGCTTGGCGCCGACCGCGACCCCGGCGAAGAGGCCGGCGAGCAGGACGAGCCAGGTGCGCCGCCGCGGCCCCACCCCGTCGTCGGCGGCCACGAGGACGCACAGCAGCGCCCCGAGCACCGGCACCGTGACGATGACGTCGCTGAGACTGGTGCCGAGCGACAGGCGGAACACCGCGCCCGTGCCCGCGAGCAGCATCGCCGCCACCCCGAGCGCGAGCCGGCTCACGTCACCGACGCGAGCGGGCAGCATACGCATCGAGATCCTGCGCACGAGCGGGAGGTTGAGCCCTGCCAGCGCAGCGATCGCGGCGGCTGTCCCCCGTGGGGAGAGCACGGAGTCGAGGACGTACCAGGGCAGCTGGGCCAGGGGACTGACGTAGCGGTTCGTGAAGGGCTCGGGGTCGACCTGGTCGATGCCACCGTGGAAGAGCAGCCACGAGTAGTAGTAGTGGTAGCTGATCTGGTCGAAGCTGACGTCCATGCCGGCCGACAGCCGCGCCGCGTAGACCACGCAGGCGAGGACCGCGGCGGCGTCGACGGCCCAGCCGACGACGCCCAGCCGGCGGTGCAGGCTTGCCGGGCGCCCAGCTCGGGTCGCGGTCGTGCTGGCGGGGGTCGCTTCGGACATGCGCGTCACCCTAGTGGGCGGGGATGACGATCCCGTCCAGGCGCAGCAGGCGTCAGCCGACGACCTCGTCGACGTAGCACCAGCGCCACGCCTCGCCGGGTTCGATGGAGCGCATCACGGGGTGCTGCGTCTCGTGGAAGTGCGCCGTCGCGTGCTTGCCCTCGGAGGAGTCGCAGCAGCCGACGTGGCCACAGGTGAGGCACAGGCGCAGGTGCACCCAGACCGTGCCGTCGCGCAGGCACTCCTCGCAGCCGCCGGGCGTGCGCGGCTCGAGGCAGGACTCGGTGCTCCGCAGGTGCTCGCACGGCGCCTCGATCGTGTCCACGGGCAGCATCTCGCTCTCCTCCAGGCGACTCTCCTGGTCGTCGATGCGGTCGAGCATCGTCTCCTCGAGGTCGAGGGCCCCGAGCACCACGCGGAGCACCGCGTGGTCGGCACGACCCTCGTCACGCAGTCGCAGCACCTCGGTGCGCTCGGCCTGCAGCATCTGCATCCGGGCCCGGCGGTACTTCGCGCTCGGCGTCTCGTCCGCGTCCCCGCTGCGGGGGCTGAGGCGCTCCCACATCTGGTTGAGCCGGTCGTCGGCGCGGTTGCGGAGCAGCTCGCGGGTGGCCTCGTCGACCTCGGGCAGGCCCTCGAGGACGTCGAGCCCCGAGCGCGTCGCCGCCTGCATCACGGTGGCCGCCTGCAGGGCGTCCTCGCGCGGGTCGGGGCCGTGGACACCGAGGCGCCGGGCCAACGCCGGCAGGGTCGTGCCCTGCAGCAGGAGGGTGCCGACCACGACGACGACCGCGATGAGCACGAGCACGTCGCGGTGCTCGGTCTCGCCCGGGAGCAGCAGCGCGGCCGCGAGGGTGACCACGCCCCGCATGCCGGCCCACGAGAGCACGACGGTGTGCGTCCACGGGGCGTCGGGGTCCTGGTGCGTGACCTTGGTGCGCAGGAAGCGGAACGGGACGAGCCACAGCGGACGCAGCACCAGCACCGCCACGAGCGTGCCGAGCGCGGCCAGGGCGATCTGCTGTGGCGAGAGGTCGGAGCTGCGGACCTCGCGCAGGACGTAGAAGACCTGCAGGCCGATGAGCAGGAAGACGGCGTTCTCGAGGAGGAACTGGATCGAGGTCCAGTTGATCCGCTCGCTGAGCCGCGAGGCGCCCGACTGGGTGCGCGGCGAGCGGTGGCCGAGCACCAGACCCGCTGTCACGACGCCGATGACGCCGGAGGCGTGCAGCTCCTCGGCGGGGATGTAGGCCGCGAAGGGCACCATGAACGACAGGATCGTGTCGAAGGCGGGCTCCGTCGAGAAGTGCCGGCGCAGCACCCCGACGAGGAACGCCACCGCGACACCGACCGCGACGCCGCCGACCGAGGCCCACACGAAGTCGAGCGCGACGGTGCCGACGCTGACGCCGTCGGACGCGACCCCGGCGGTCAGGCCCGCCGCCGCCAGGGCGGTCCGCAGCGACACCAGCGCCGTGGCGTCGTTGAGGAGCGACTCGCCCTCGAGGATCGTCACGAGCTGCCGGGGCAGCCCGATTCGCCGACCGACCGCGGTTGCAGCCACGGCGTCGGGCGGGGCGACGACCGCCCCGATGGCGAACGCCACGCCGAACTTGAGGCCGAGTGCCCATTGGAGGAAGAGCGCGACGCCCAGGGCGGTGAAGATCACGAGCCCCACCGAGAGGCTGAGGATCACGCCCTTGTTGTTGCGGAAGTCCACGAGCGAGGTCTGGATCGCGGCGGCATACAGCAACGGGGGCAGGATCCCGAGCAGGACGACCTCGGGGCTGAGCGCGACCTCGGGCACGAACGGCAGGAACGAGCCGAGGATCCCGACGACGATGAGCACGAGCGGCGCCGGCAGGTCGAACCGGTCGGCCAGCCACGAGCCCGCGAGAACCGTGGCCGCGATCGCGAGCAGTCCGATGGCGATCTCCACGGCGACATCCTGCCGCACGCGGCGGCTCTCGGCCTCACCCGTCCACGGTCGGGGCCCGCTGCCGCTGCCGCCGGGTCCGGCCCCGGACCGGATCCCGGACCGAGTCCCGGACCCTACGCTGCTAGCCGAAGAAGGAGCGGACGGCGGTGATGACGCGGTGCTGGTCGGCTTCGGTGAGGTCGGTGGCGCACGGCAGCGACAGGCCGCGGGCGAAGAGCCCGTCGCCGACCGCTCCCCCGAGCACGGGGGCGCTGAGGAACGGCGGCTGGGCGTGCAGCGGCCGCCACAGTGCGCGGGCCCCGACGCCGGCGGCCTGCAGGTGGGCCAGGAAGTCGTCGCGCCCGCGCCCGTCGGCCTCGGGCACGAGCACCGAGTAGAGCCAGTACGTCGCGTCCATGCCCTCGACCCGAGGTGGCAGCACGAGCGGCAGGTCGGCGAACGCCGCGTCGTAGCGTCCGGCGATGCGGTGCTTGGCGGCGACGAACTCCTCCAGCCGCTCCAGCTGGGCCAGCCCGAGGCCGGCGGCGAGGTTGGTCAGGCGGTAGTTGTAGCCGACCTCGTCGTGCAGGTAGCCGACGTCGGGCACCTTCGCCTGGGTCGTCAGGTGCCGCGCGCGGGCCGCGAGGTCGTCGTCGTCGGTGACGATCATCCCGCCGCCGCCGGTCGTGGCGATCTTGTTGCCGTTGAACGAGAAGCACCCGATGCGCCCGACCGTGCCGGTGTGCCGGCCGGCGTAGCGCCCGGTCGTCCACGTGGCACCGAGCGACTCCGCGGCATCCTCGAGCACGGGTATGCCGTGTCGCTCGCAGGCGTCCACCAGCGGTTCCATGTCGGCAGGCTGCCCGAGCACGTGGACGATCTCGACGACCTTCGGCTGGGTCTGGCCGGCCAGGGCGCGCCGGTCGAGGTCGGCGGCCAGCAGCGCCGGGTCGAGGTTCCAGGTGCGGGTCTCGGAGTCGACGAGCACCGGCCGGGCCCCGAGGTAGGCGATGGGGTTGACCGAGCCGACGAACGTGAAGTCGGAGCAGACCACCTCGTCGTCGCGACCGACACCGAGCAGGATCAGGCCGACGTGGATGGCGGCGGTGCCGCTCGAGCAGGCGATGGCGTGCTTCGCGCCGACCTGCTCGGCGAAGCGGCGCTCGAACTCCGACACGAACGGACCCACCGAGGAGACGAACCCGGACTTGACCGCCTCCAGCACGTAGCGCCGCTCGAGCTCGCCGATGTTGGGCACCGCGAGCGGGATGGTCCCCTCCGGGCCACGCGCGCCGGGCGCGTGCGCCTCCCCGCTCGTGTGGTGGCCGGCGGTCACCGGTGGTACCGCGCAGCCGTCTCGAGGTCGACCCGCGGCCGCAGCCACTCGGCCGTCGCCGCCAGGCCCTCCTCGAGGGAGACCGTCGGCGCCCACCCGAGCACCTCGTTGGCCCGGCCGGGGTCCGACAGCAGGATCTGCACCTCCGAGCCCTCGGGCCGGATCCGGTCGCTCTCGGTCACGATCTGCGCGTCACTGCCGGTGACCTTCCGGCACAGCTCGACGACCTCGCCCACCGAGACGGTCCGCCCGGTGCCCAGCTGGATCGTCGTGCCCGGCGCCACGTCGGCCAGGGCCGCTCGCACGAACCCGTCGGCCGTGTCCGTCACGAAGGTGAAGTCCCGCTTCGGGGTCACGTCCCCGAGCCGGACCTGCTCGGCCCCGGCCAGCAGCTGCGACAGCACGGTCGGGATCACGGCCCGCGCGGACTGACGCGGCCCGAAGGTGTTGAACGGGCGCAGCGTCGTCACCGGCGTGCCGAACGACAACGCGTACGACTCGCACATCTTGTCCGCCGAGATCTTCGTCGCCGAGTACGGCGACTGCCCCCGCAGCGGGTGGGCCTCGGTGATCGGCACCTCCTCCGGCGTGCCGTACACCTCGGACGTCGAGGTGTTGACCATCCGCGGCGTCCCGTGCCGACGCACCGCCTCCAGCACGTTCAGCGTGCCGATGACGTTCGTCTCCACGTAGGACCGGGGCGCAACGTAGGAGAACGGGATCGCGATCAGCGCCGCCAGGTGCAGCACGACGTCCACGCCCTCAGCGGATGCCGACACGTGCTCCGGGTCGCGGATGTCGCCGAGCACGACCTCCGCCTGCCCGTCACGCACCGCCGCCCGGAACGTCTCGGACTCCTCCAGCCAGCCGGTCGACCCGTTGGAGTTGTACAGGCAGAACGCCCGCACCTGCGCGCCGTCAGCGACGAGGCGCTCCACGACGTGCGAGCCGATGAACCCGTCGGACCCGGTGACCAGCACGGTCCTGCCGGCCAGCGAGCCCTCCACGGGACGCGCGGTCAGCTCGGCCCGACGGGCCTCGTCGGAGGTGATGGTGCCCGGAAGTGTTGTCACGGCTGCCTTTTCGTCATTGTTCGGTCAGTCATCGTTCGGTCAGTCATCGTTGGGTCAGTCATCGGTCGGTCAGCCATCGTCCGGTCGGTCATCGTCCGGTCGGTCATCGAGGCGTCGGTCACGAGTGACCCTTCGCGCGGGCCAGGTCCCGCGGCGTGCCCACGTCGATCCACTCGCTCTGGATCGGCCACGCCGCCACCGGCTCCCCGCGCCCCAGGCACGTCTGCACCAGCTCCGGCATCGTGCTCGCCCGGCCCTCCGGCAGCCACGACAACGCCCGCGGGTCCACGGCATACACCGCCGCGTTGATGTCGAAGGTCAGCGTCGGCTTCTCCGACACCCCGGTCACCCGCCCGTCGGTGCTCTCCACCACCCCGAAGGGCACCTCGTGCTGGTAGGTGCGCGTCGCCACCGTCAACGCCGCCCCCGCCCGCCGGTGCGCATCCAGCAGGTCGCTCGCGTCGAACTCGACCATGAGGTCGCCGTTCATCACCAGCACCGGGTCCGCCAGATCCGGCCGCTCGGCCCGCAGCAACGTCAGCGACCCCGCCGTGCCCAGCGGCCGGTCCGGCTCCTCCCGCAGGTAGCGCACCGTGCACCCCAGGCGCGAGCCGTCCCCCAGGTGCTCCTCGATCTGCTCGGCCAGGTAGTTCACGCTCACGTAGATCTCGCGGATCCCGTTGCCCACCAGCCCCAGCACGATCCACTCCAGGATCGAACGACCCGCGACTGTCATCAGCGGCTTCGGCGTGTCCTTCGTCAGCGGCCCCAGCCGGGTCCCACGGCCCCCGGCCATCACCACCGCCACGTTCGGCAGCGGCGCCGACCCGACGACGTCCGACAGGGTGTGCAACCCGACCACGACACCCTCGCCGTCCAGCTCCGGCACCGCCGAGATCCGCAACGCCTGCATCAGGTCCAGCACCAGCGCCCGCGGCGACCCCGCCGGCACGGCGTGCGGCGAGCGCGTCGCATGGTCCAGCGCCGGATCCTCCAGGCTCGAGCCCTTCAGCACGGCGCGCCGCAGGTCACCGTCGGAGAGCAGACCGGCCAGGCGTCCGGCCTCGTCGACCAGCAGGCACACCAGGGTCGCGCTGCGGTCGACCACCTCCAGCGCCTCGCGGATCGTGGCCGTCATCGGCGCGCAGGCCGCGCGCAGGTCCCGAGCCGTCACTGCTCCTCCTCACGGTCGCCGCCGTCGGTGCGTCCAGGTAGGGCGGGCCCGGCGGTCGTCGTGAACGCGCGTGCGTCACGGAAGGGCTTGACCCGCGGGGCGCGCGCCGCTGCCCGAACGATATCGAGGATGCGCGCGCTGGCCTCACCCGTGCCGTAGGGGTTCGTGATGTGGGCCGAGTGCTCGCGCCAGCGCGGGGTCAGGGCGGTCCGCAGCGCGGCCTCGACGGCCTCGCGCCCCTCGTCGGCGTGGACGACGTTCTCCCCGCGCAGCCGACCGCGCTGGCGCTCGCCGACGTCGACGGCGGGCACGTGCAGGGTCGCGGCCTCGATGACACCCGAGCTCGAGTTGCCGACGACGACGTCGGCGGCAGCGAGCACGCGGGGGTAGTCGCGGCCCAGGGCGGCGACGAGGCGCAGCCGCGGCTCGCGGGAGGCGAGCTGCGTCAGCGCGGCGAGGATCTCCTCGCGGCCCCCGTCCATGCCCGGGTGCGTGGCGACGACCGTGCCGCAGGTGGCGAGCGCCGCCTCGGCCGCCTCGTGGGCCCACCGGCCCACCGGCGCGCCGGGCTGGGCGGTCGGCGGGTGGTAGGTCAAGAGAGCGAGCGGGCGCTCGACGGCGGCGCCCAGCAGGTCGGCCAGCTCGTCGTCCGGCAGGGGCTGCGCGGCCGCGAGGCGGTCCAGGCCCGGCGCCCCCGTCACGTGGACGCGCTCGCCGGGCTCCCCCAGCTGCCGCACCCGGGCGGCCGCGTCGTCGGACGCGACGCAGTGCTGGTCGGCCAGCTTGGTGACGGCGTGCCGGACGCGTTCGTCGAGCGCGCCCTCGGTGACCTCTCCCCCGTGCAGGTGCACGACCGGGACGCCGAGCAGCACCGCCGGCGGCACGACGTAGAGCAGCTCCCACCGGTCGCCGAGGACGACGAGGACGTCGACCGAGTGCTCACGCAGGGCCCGTCCCGTCGCGCGTGACAGCAGGGCGCCCTGCTCGAGCTGTGCCTCGACGCTGACCTCGGCCATCGGCTCCGCGAGCGGCACCACGGCCGCGCGCCAGGCCCGCTCGGGGGCGCTCGTGGGCAGTGCCGCGACGAGGTCGTCGGCGGCATACATGACCCCGGTCAGGATGCGCAGGCTCACGTCGTCGGCCGACTGCAGCGCCTCGAGCACCGGTGAGAGCGGGCCGAGGTCGGCGCGCGTCCCGACGAAGGCGGCGACGGTGAGTGGCTGGGCGGTCATGTGGCTCAGGGCTGCTCGAGGTCGGCGTCGGTGACGGGCGCCCCGGCCTCGACCGCCCGGGTGACGACGCGCCCGCGGATGTCGGTGCCCGGGCTGATGCCGCCCTCGGGGCGCAGCAGCTGCAGGTCGTCGCCGGTCAGCTCGGTGCCGGGGCGCAGGGCGCGGGCGGCGTGCCACGAGCGCCGGACGAGGAGGGCGTTCTCCTCCTCGGACGGCATACGCACCTTGACCCCGTCGCCGAGGGCGCGCGCCAGCTGCTTCGTCGCCGCGACGTAGTCGGTCAGCTCGCCGGGCTCGAGGCTGGCGAGGTGGTCGGGCCCGGGCAGGGTGCGGTCGCTCGTGAAGTGCTTCTCGAGGATGGGGGCGCCCAGCGCCACGGCACCGAGCGCCGTCGTGAGCCCGGGCGTGTGGTCCGACCACCCCACGGGTATGCCGTGCAGCTCGGTCAGGCGCGGGATGGCCCGTAGGTTGCACTCCTCCACCGGCGCCGGGTAGGCCGAGACGCAGTGGAAGAGGACGAGCCCCGGCGCGTCGGCGCAGGCCTCGACCGCGGCCTCGACCTCCTCCTCGGTGCCCATCCCGGTGGAGACGAGCAGGACGACACCGAGGCGGGCCATCTCCCGCAGGTAGGGCAGGTTGGTCAGCTCGCCCGAGCTCACCTTCAGGGCGGGCAGCCCGAGGTCGACGAGCATCTCTGCGCTGTCGAGGTCGAAGGGCGTCGACAGGAAGGTCGTGCCCGCCTCGGTGGCGTGGTCGCGCAGCTCGACCCAGGCCTCCTTGGGCAGGGTCAGGGCCTCCAGCAGGCTGCGCTGGTCGGTGGACCCGCCGCGGTCGCGCTGGTAGGGGGTCGTGGCCGCCGCCGACGAGACGAGCTTGTCGGGTGAGAAGGTCTGGAACTTCACGGCGTCGGCGCCCGAGGCCGCCGCGATGTCGACGAGCCGGTGGGCCAGGTCGACGTCGCCGTTGTGGTTGACCCCGGCCTCGGCGATGACGAAGACGTCACCGGCGGTGGGAACGGTCGCCGTGCCGATCGCGACCGGGGTGACGGCGTTCAACGGGTCGCTCATGTGGTCTCTCCAGGAAGGTGGTGGGCGGCGGCGGGGCGGGCGGTGGCCGGAACGCCGACGACGGTCTGGCCGTCGGCGACGTGCCCGGTGACCACCGCACCGGCGCCGACGGTGACGCCGGACCCCACGGTGACGAGCGGCAGGACGCGGGCGCCGCTGCCGACGAGGGTCCCGTCGCCGACGCAGGCGCCGCCGAGCACGACGGCACCGGGGGCGAGGTGGACCCCGACGCCGATGCTGCAGTCGTGCTCGACGACGGCCGCCGTGTTGACGAGCACCCCTTCGCCGAGGTGGCTGGCCGGGCCGACGTGGGCGTGCTCGAGCACCACGCAGCCGTCACCGAGCAGGCTCCGGTCCGACACCGTGGCGGTCGACGCGACGACGGGTGGCACGCGGAGCCCGCGGGCGAGCAGCTCCCGGACCAGTCGCGTACGCGTCGCCGAGGCGCCGATGGCGACGACGAGACGCAGGCCCCGGGCGGTGGCCAGCTCGACGGCCGCGTCGTCGTCGGCGAGCACGTCGACGTGCCACGGCTGTCCCTCGGGCGCGTGGCCTGACACGGCGACGACGGACTGGCCGGCCCGCTCGAGCACGTCGACGACCGAGCGGGCGTGCCCGCCGGCGCCGAGCACGACCCAGCCGGCCTCGCCGGTCGCCACGTCAGACCGTCCCGGTCGTGGCGGTCGCAGGCGTGGTCGCAGTGGTCGCGGAGGTCTGGGAGGTCGCCGGCGCGGTCGGCCCAGCTGGGAGGGCGGTGGCAGGATCACCGGCGGCCGGCGCGTGCCCCAGCGAGGCCGCAGCCTCGGCCAGCGCGCCGCCGACCTTGCGGATGTTGTCAGGCTCGAGCACCGGGGGGACGCGCGGCGGGTCGAGCACGAGACCCTCCCACGAGTTCCGGACGTAGTCGTGGACGAACCACTCGTCGATCGACGCCTGGTCCGCGCGCAGCGACTCCCACCCGCGGTCCGCGACGAACTGCGTGAGGTCGTCGGGCGATGCCAGCCGTGCGACGTTGCCCAGCCCGCTCCACGGCATCTCGGCGCCGGTCACCACCGGCAGCCCGAGCAGGCCCGCCTCGAGGCCCACCGTGCCCGTGGCGGTGACCGTGAAGACGGCCTGCTTCATCAGCTCGCGCGAGTCGGCGAACGGGTCGATCGTCGCGATGTTCGGGTGGGCGTCGAACTGCGG
This sequence comes from Terrabacter sp. NPDC080008, assembly GCF_040702505.1. NCBI lineage: Bacteria > Bacillati > Actinomycetota > Actinomycetes > Micrococcales > Intrasporangiaceae > Terrabacter > Terrabacter sp. NPDC080008. The sequence continues at coordinate 44,269 of NZ_JBFBLC010000006.1, read as the reverse complement.
CCAGTAGTCGGGGTCGCGGCGCCACATGAAGTGCGCATGCTCCTTGACGGCGACCCCGATACCGAGCGGGGCCAGCGCCTCGGCGAGAACGCGGGCGGTGTAGGCCTGGTCGCGCCACTCCTGCCCCATGACGTCCGCGCTGGACTCTGGCTGCACCTGCAGCGGCAGGAACACGAACTTCTCGGGCACCGGGTCCCAGCGCCGACCGGAGTACTCGCGCAGGTTGAGGCGCGCCTTGACGGGGTTGAGCCACGGCAGCCGGGCGTAGTCGGTGGGCCGGGGCAGCTGCAGGTTCGCGCCGCGGTCGAGGGCGAACTCCCTGATCCGGTCGCTCGCGAGGCGCCAGATCTCCTGCCCCGTCTCGACCTTGAGGTTACGGGCGAAGCCCATAGGCCGGCCGTGCTGTGCGCGCCACGTGTCGAGGAAGGCCTGTCCGGCCGCGACGGCCGAGGGGTCCTCGACCTGGCGCTGCCACAGGGTGATGCCCTTGGGTGCGCCGATCAGTCCGAAGCGGTCGGAGGGCAGCCGTATGCCGCGTGGCCAGGTCGCGAGGCCGCCGTGGTGGGTGACGAGACCGGCAGTCAGCAGCTCGGACGTCACCGTGAACTCGACGAGCGCGAGCATCGGTCCGCGGTCGGCGACGACCGCCTCGAGCTCCTCGGCGGCGAGGTTGAGGAAGTTCATCGCCGTGTCGACCCGGTTACGGCGCAGCGCGCGCTCGGACACGAGCAGGTCGAGCGGGTCGAGACCCACGCCCGCGCAGGCGCGCTTGAGAGCCGCGTGCGGCGCGAGGCCACTGACGACGTTGGCCTTGCGCGCGGCGGCATACGGCAGCCTCACGGTCGTGGCGCGCGGCGCGTGCCGGCGCACCCACGCGAGGTTGGCGTCGGTCCTCGCGACGAGCACGAGGTCCCTGGTGTCGAATCCGGCGTGCACGAGTGCGGGGACGAGGAGGTCGTCGTAGCCCAGACCCATGTGGACGAGCGGTGTCACCACGAAAGCGTGTCTCCTGCGTGTCGGTCGCTGCCGGGACGAGGATGAGCCGGCGAGCGCCCCATCCTATCCGCGCAGCACTCGCACGATCCGGGGCGCGGCCGCGAGCGCGGCGACGGCGACGAGCGCGGCGAGGACCACCCGCAGCCAGGCCCCCGCGCCGGTGAGCGGGAGCACCGACCCCGCCACGGCCAGGGCTGCGCCGCACCCGGCCACGGCGGCCGCCCGGCGTGGCCACCGCAGCGACGAGTGCCGGCGGGCGAAGGCCGTCGTCAGCGCCATGAGGACGAGGTAGCCCACGGCCTTGGCGACGGCGATGCCCACGACGCCGTCGGTGCCCTCGCGCCCGGGTGCGAGCCAGAGGGCGACCGCCACGACGACCGCGAGTGCCGCGAGCGCCGACCAGGCCAGCCGCCCGGTGCGCTCGGCGTCGAGCACCGCCAGGGACGAGCCCTGGTAGAGCATGTACGAGATCGACACGGTGCAGATCAGGCCCAGGGCGCCGACCATCGCCCCGTGGTCGAAGCCGGGGTCGGCCATGACGGCCACGAGCCACGGGCCGAGCAGCGCCACCCCGGCGGCGCCGGCCGCGACGACGGCCGTCAGGACCGTGCCGGTCCGGGCCGTCCACGCCCACCGCCCCTCGACCGGGTGCGACAGCACGAGCGGGCCCCACGCGTTGAAGAGGGCGACGGCGAGGACGAAGGGCATGTTCCCGAGCTGCAGGGCGACCTGGTAGGTGCCGGCGCCGGCCTCCCCGACGAGCGCCCGGGCGAGCAGGACGTCGCCCGAGAGCAGGCCGAGCATGGCCGCTGCCTGCGGCAGCAGCGGCGCGGCGAGCCGGACACCGGCCGAGACCCGCTCCCGCTCGACCGTGGGAGGCAGCGGGCGGCCGAGCGCCACCGCCACGAGCGCCGCCACGAGCACGACCGCCGCGTATGCCGTCAGGTAGCGCTCCGCGGTCGGCTCACCGCGTGCGGCGAGCAGTCCCGCGAGCTGGGCGGCGACCGTCGCGAGCACCGCCAGGGCCAGGAATCCCCACGGCTGCAGTCGGGCCCGCATGAGGGTCTGGCCGGCGACGACGGTGGTCAGCGCCACCGCGGCCACGACGAGCGGCACCCACTGGCCGAGGTCGGCGTGGCCCGTCGCGGACAGGACGAGAGCCAGCGCCAGACCGACCACCCCCAGCGCCACGGCGAGCAGGACCATGGTGCCGGCCAGGGCCCGGGCGACGCGGGGGCCCTCCTCGCCGCGGTGGTGCTCGCGCAGGATCACCTGCGGGATGCCTGCGGCGGCGATCGTGCCGACCATCTGGACCACGACGAGCCCGGTCGCGACCCGGCCGAACTCGGTCGCACCGAGCACCCGGGTGGCGAAGGGCAGCACCAGCAGCACCCCGAGGCCCTGCAGCGCGGTCCCCACGAGGTAGACCACGGCGTGGCCACCGAGGGACGAGCCCCGGCTGCCGGCGGTCGGCGCGGGGGTTCCGGGTGGGCTCGTCACAGACCCGAAGGTACCGGTGCGCGGCGGACCGCCCCTCGGGGACTCGCACGCGCCCACGTCAGCCCCGCGCACGCACCGGGGTGCGTGTGCGCCCGGCCCGGCGAGGCGCAGGAGCGCCGGCGTGGGCGACCACCGGCCGGTTCCTCTAGCCTGCAGGGATGCCGAGCCTGTCGCCGTCCTCACTGCGGGTCGTCGTGCGCGGCTCCGGCTCCATCGGGCAACGGCACGCCCGCGTGTTCCGCCAGGAGGGCGCCGACGTCTCCCTCTGGCCGGTCCGCGACCGCGGCCTGCCTCCGGGCACCGTCGACGACGCCACCGGCGCGCGCCTGCTCGACGACGCGTCGGGCCCGGCTGCGCTGCGCGACACGCTGGTCGTCGTCGCCACCGACACCGCGCGGCACGTCAGCGACGCGCTCCAGGCCCTCGACGCCGGCGCCAGGACGGTCCTCGTCGAGAAGCCGGTGGCACCCACGGCGGCCGACGCCGCCGCCCTGACCGACCACCCCCGCTCCGGCGACGTCTGGGTCGCGGCGCCCCTGCGGGCCCACGAGGCCTTCCGTCACCTGCACCGCCTCGTCGGTCGCCTGGACGACGGCGGCTCCGCCCACGTGTGGTCGCAGTCGTGGCTGCCCGACTGGCGTCCGGACCGCGACTACCGCGAGTCCTACTCCGCGCGACCGGGCGAGGGTGGGGTGCTTCGCGACCTCGTCCACGAGATCGACTACGCGACAGTGCTGTTCGGACCGCCGACCCTTTTGGGCGCTGGCGTCTCGACGACCGGGCCGCTCGACATCGAGGCGGACCAGGCCGCCAGCCTGCTGTGGACGGCAGGCTCCTTCGACGTGGCGGCGCGGCTCGACTACGTCACCCGCCCCACGACCCGCGGCGTCGTGGTCCGCTCCCCCGACGGCGTGCTCGAGTGGGACGTCGTCCGGGCCACCATCCGGCACACCACCGCCGACGGCGACGTCACCGAGCAGGCCTTCGACCACGACCTCGACCGCGACATCGTCATGGGCACCCAGGCCCGGGCGGCCCTCGAGCTGCGTCCGTGGGCACCGGCCCCGGTGCGCATCCCGCGAGGAGCGCCGGCCAACCTCGCCGAGGGCGTCGCCGCCGTCCGCCTCTGTGACGAGGCCCGCGCCCTCAGCACCAGCCGGGCAGACGCCGCTGCCTCGGCCTCGGACCACCCGGAGAAGAACTCGTGACCGACACCAGCCCGCGCGTGCTCGCCGTCATCCCCGCCCGAGGCGGCTCCAAGGGGCTGCCCGGCAAGAACATCCGGCCCCTGCGAGGGCTGCCCCTGATCGCGCACAGCATCCGGGCCGCGGCACTCACCCCCGAGGTGACCCGCTGCGTCGTCACCACCGACTCCCCCGAGATCGCCCGCGTCGCGCGCGAGCACGGCGGCGACATCCCCTTCCTGCGACCGTCCGAGCTGGCCTCCGACGACACCCCGATGGCGCCCGTGGTGCGCCACGCCCTCGAGTCGGTCGAGCGCGAGGAGGGCACGGCATACGACGCGGTGCTGCTCCTCGACCCGACGAGCCCCGCCCGCGTGCCGGCGCAGCTGGCCGAGGCCGTGCGCCGCCTGACCGCGACCGCCGGCCTCGACGGGGTCGTCAGCGTTTCCGAGCCGACGTTCAACCCGGTCTGGGTCGGCGTCCGCCCGGACGACGCGCGCGACGACGTGCTCACCCGCTACTTCCCCTCGGGAGCCGGGGTCACGCGCCGCCAGGACGTCGGGCGCTTCCTGCGCATCAACGGCAACTTCTACCTGTGGCGCGCCGACTTCGTGCGACGGCTCGAGTCGTCGTGGTTCGACGAGGGTCACCACTCCGGACTCGAGATCCCCGAGGCGCAGGCCTTCTCCATCGACGACGACTACGAGTTCCGCCTCATCGAGGCCCTCGTCGGCGCGGGCCTCATCACCCTGCCCTGGCTCACGGGCCACCCGACCCCCCAGGAGGACGTCCGATGACGCAGCCCACCACCGACCTGACCGGGCGCACCGCCGTCGTCACCGGTGGTGCCGGCCCGCTCGGGCGCGTGCTGTCCGACGCCCTCGCCTCGGCCGGCGCACGGGTCGTCGTCGTCGACCGCGACGAAACCGCTTGTGCCGCAACGGCGGACGGCCTGCACGGCTCCGGTCACGTGCCACTCGCGGCCGACCTCCTCGCCCCGCAGGGCCTGACCGACGTCGTGGCGACGGTCACCGACCTCGGCGCGTGCGACGTGCTCGTCAACAACGCCGCCTTCACCGGCACCTCGGGTGTCCCCGGGTATGCCGTCCCGTTCGAGGAGCAGACCGACGAGGCCTTCGCGATGGCGCTCGCCCTCAACCTCACGGCGCCCTTCTCGCTGACGCGCCGCCTCGCACCCCTGCTGCGGGCCGGAGGCCACGGCAGCGTCGTCAACGTCTCGAGCATCTACGGGCTCGTCGGCCCGAACATGGGCCTCTACGAGGGCACACGGATGGGCAACCCGGCCGCGTACGCCGCGAGCAAGGGCGGTCTCGCCCAGCTCACGCGCTACCTCTCGACCGTGCTCGCGCCCGAGGTGCGGGTCAACGCCTTCGCGCCCGGCGGCATCGCGCGCGGCCAGGACGAGGCGTTCGTCGAGCGCTACGAGCGGCTGACGCCGCTGGGCCGGATGGGCACCGAGGACGACTTCCGCGGGGTGGTCACCTGGCTCGCCTCGGACGCGTCGGCATACGTCACCGGGCAGGTCGTCGCCGTCGACGGCGGCTGGACCGCCTGGTAGCGCGTGCCACTTGGTCGCGCCGTACCCCGCCCGAAAACGGTTCGAGGTGATGCCGCGGCCGTCACCGGCACGGCACCACCTCGAACGGGTGTGCTGGGAGCGGGTCAGCCCTCGAGCTCCGGAGCGACCGTCTGCTCGAACAGCTCGATGCCGGAGCGGTCGTAGGCGGCCTCCGCGAAGTACGTGATGGCGTACGTCATGCCGCGGGCCTGCATGTCCTTGAGCATCGTGATGATCTTGTCGGGGGTGCCGACGGCCGGCTGCTTGCGCAGGTCGTCCACCGCGGCGGCCGCCTTGTCGTCGGCGACACCGCCCTTGCGCAGCAGCTCGCCGTAGAACGCCAGGCGGTCCTCGACGTCGCTGTCGGTCTCACCGATGACGACGTTGTAGTTGGCCGAGCGGACGATCTCGCCGAAGTCGCGGCCGAGGTCGTCGCAGTGGCCCTTGAGGACCTCGCTCTTGTGGTCGAAGCCCTCGGGGCTGCCGTCGAAGTTGGTGTAGTCGGCGTACTGCGCCGCGATCTTGAGGGTCACCTTCTCGCCGCCGCCGGCGATCCACATCGGGATGCCGTTGACGGCGCTGCCCGGGTGGCTCGTGCCCTGCAGCGGGCGCGGGGCGCAGATGGCGCCGTCGACCTGGTAGTACTTCCCGTCGAGCGTGGCCTCGCCCTTGGTCCACATGTCGCGGAAGACCTGCACGCCCTCGCGCAGGGCGCCGAGGCGGTCACCGGCCTTGGGGAAGCCGTAGCCGTAGGCACGCCACTCGTGCTCGTACCAGCCGGCGCCGATGCCCATCTCGGTGCGCCCACCGGAGATGACGTCGACGGTCGCGGCGACCTTGGCGAGGTAGGCGGGGTTGCGGTAGGCCATGCACGTGCACATCTGGCCCAGGCGCACCCGGCTCGTGGCGGCGCCGAAGCCGGCCATGAGCGACCACGCCTCGTGCGTCGCCTCCCCCGACGGCTGGGGCACCGTGTGGAAGTGGTCGTAGACCCAGATCGACTCGAAGACGTCGCCGTCGTCAGCGTGCCGGGCGAGGTTGACCATGGCCTCCCACTGCTGGGCCGGCTCGATCCCGACGAGGTCCATCCGCCAGCCCTGGGGCACAAACATTCCAAATCGCATCCCGTCATCAAACCACGGCGTTCTGGAAGAGGGCTGGACAGGACGGACCCGGCGACCGTCGGCCGCCCGTGTGAGGATGGCGCCATGACCGCCCACCGCAACGACCCTGCCGTCATCCGGGACCTGCTGCACACCCCGGCCACCTGGGCCGTCGTGGGCCTCGGCGCCAACCCCGACCGCACGGCATACTCCGTCTCCCGGTGGCTCCAGCGCGAGCTGGGGCTGCGCATCGTCCCGGTGCACCCGAGCGCGGCGACGGTGCACGGTGAGCCCGGCCATGCCACCCTCTCCGACATCCCGGACGGCACCGTCGTCAAGGTCGTCGACTGCTTCGTCAACAGCGCGCGGGTCGGCCAGGTCGTCGACGAGGCGATCTCCCAGCGCGAACGGCTTGGCATCGAGGCCCTGTGGCTCCAGCTCGGCGTGATCGACGAGGAGGCGGCGGCCCGGGCCGAGGCTGCCGGCCTGTCCGTGGTCATGGACACCTGCCCGAAGATCGAGTTCCCCCGGATCCGGCCCGGCGACGGCGCGAACGCCGTCACCGACTGACCGCCGTGGCGGCCGTCGGGCTGCACACGCGGCGCTGGGGTGAACCGGGGTCGGCTCCGCCGGTCCTGCTCGTCCACGCGACCGGTGAGAGCTCGGCCGACTGGGAGCAGGTGGCGCCCGGGCTGGCCACCGACCGGCTGGTCGTCGCCGTGGACCTGCGGGGGCACGGGTCCAGCCCGCGCGCGGGCAGCTACGCGCTCACCGAGCTCGCCGGCGACGTCGAGGCGGTCGCGGCAGGCCTCGCGGCCGAGCACGGGCGACCCGCCGACGTCGTGGGCCACTCGCTGGGCGGGCTGGTCGCCTGCATCGTCGCGAGCCGCCGGCCCGAGCTCGTCCACCGCCTCGTGCTCGAGGACGTCCCGGTGCCGCATCCCCGCGAGCCACGGCCCCCGACCAGGCCCGAGGGCGATCTCACCTTCGACTGGGCGGCCGTGCTGCAGGTGCGAGTGCAGATCGACGACCCGGACCCCGAGTGGGCCCAGCTCGTCGCCGGCATCACGGCCCCGACGCTCGTGGTCTGGGGCGGCCCGAGCAGCCCGATGCCGGCCGAACACGTCGCGCAGATGGCCGAGACCGTCGCCGACGGCCGGCTCGTGCGCATCGACGCGGGGCACCTGGTCCACGCGAGCCAGCCGGCCGCGTTCACGGCCGCCGTGCGGGGCTTCCTCCTCCCGCCCGGCTGAGGTTGAGGGCGTATGCCGTCCGCTGGGCTCACTCGAGCCCGCGGGCGACCTCCTCGCGCAGCTTCGCGCCCTTGGCGTGCGCCTGCTCCCGCAGGTCGTCCTGGAAGGTGACCATCTGCTCGCGCACGTCGACAGCGAGCTCGTCGCTGCCGGCTGCCACGATCCGCGCGGCGAGCAGGCCGGCATTGCGGGCGCCGCCGATCGACACGGTGGCCACGGGCACGCCGGCCGGCATCTGCACGATGGAGAGCAGCGAGTCCATGCCGTCGAGGTACTTCAGCGGCACGGGCACCCCGACCACCGGTAGCGGCGTGACCGAGGCCAGCATGCCGGGCAGGTGGGCGGCTCCCCCGGCCCCGGCGATGACGACGCGCAGGCCGCGACCCGCAGCCTGCTGGCCGTAGGCGATCATCTCGTCGGGCATCCGGTGTGCCGAGACGACGTCGGCCTCGTAGGGGATGCCGAACTCCGCCAAGGCCCGGGCGGCCTCGCGCATCACGGGCCAGTCGCTGTCGCTGCCCATGACGATGCCGACCACGGGGGCCGGTGCGGCCTGGTTGCTCTCGCTCATTCGGTGATCGTCCCTCTGAGGTAGTCGGCGGCGTGGCCGGCGCGCTCGCGCGCCTCCTCGAGGTCGCCGCTGCTGACGTTGACGTGGCCGATCTTCCGGCCGGGACGCACGCCCTTGCCGTAGACGTGCACCTTGGCGCCGGGGTCGCGCGCCATGATGTGGCGGTAGGCCGGGTAGAGGTGCTCGTAGTCACCGCCCAGCACGTTGGCCATGACGGTCCACGGCGCCCGCGGCCGGGGGTCACCGAGCGGGAGGTCGAGGACCGCGCGCAGATGCTGCTCGAACTGGCCCGTCACAGCGCCGTCCATCGACCAGTGGCCGCTGTTGTGGGGCCGCATCGCGAGCTCGTTGACGACGTAGGACGGCTCGCCGTTCGGCGACCGGACCTCGAACATCTCCACCGCGAGCACGCCCGTGACGCCGAGCTCGCCGGCGATGCGCAGCGCCGCCTCGGTCGCGACGGAGGCGAGGTCCGCGTCGAGGGCCGGGGCCGGGGCGAGCACCTCGGTGCAGACCCCGTCGGTCTGGACCGTCTCGACCACCGGCCAGGCGGCCGCCTGGCCGGACGGGCTGCGGGCCAGGAGCACGGCCAGCTCGCGCTCGAAGTCGACCTTCTCCTCGAGCAGCAGGCCGTGCTCGAGGGGTCCGGGGGCGCCGATGCGCGACACCCAGTCGGCGATGTCGTCCACCGACGAGGCGATCGCCACTCCCTTGCCGTCGTAGCCGCCGCGCGGGGTCTTGGCGACGATCGGCCAGCCGACCTCGTCACCGAAGGCCGTGACCTCCTCGGCGGTCGTCGCGCGCGCCCAGCGGGGGCACGCGATGCCGAAGGCGCTGAGGCGCTCCCGCATGGCGAGCTTGTCCTGCGCGAAGTGCAGGGCGGCGCGGGTCGGGTGCAGGGTCACCCCGTCCGCCTCGAGCGCCTCGAGCACGTGCGGGGGCACGTGCTCGTGGTCGAACGTCACGACGTCGCAGTGCTCGGCGAAGGCCCGGATGGCCTCGTAGTCGGTGTGCTCACCGACCGGCGAGCTGGGCACGACGAGCGCGGCAGCTGCCGTGTCGCTCTCGGCGAGCACCGACAGCTGGATGCCGAGCTCGACGGCGGGGCCCTGCATCATGCGGGCGAGCTGTCCGCCGCCGACCACGCCGACGACGGGGAAACCTCCGGGGGCGCGCTTGGGCTGGCTCACGACGGCCAAGCGTAGTCGGCGTCAGCGGACGGGGTCGTGCCGGTCCGGCTGGCGCACCGCGACCCCGGCCGGCCGGCCGGAGCCACCCGTGTGGGCGCGGGCCTCGGCACCCACCTCGGCAGCCGCGGTGGGCTCGCTGGCCTCGTCGTCCTCCGACAACACCGCCTCGACGTGCGCCGGGTCGGCCAGCTCGGGGTGCGCGGTGCGCACGGCGGCGAAGGTCCAGAGCTTGTTGAGCACGAACGACACCGGGGTGACGACCGCGATGACGATGAGCTGGGCCCAGTAGAGCCGGGTCCGCAGGCCGGTGGAGTCGTCGAACACCGTGGGCGACAGGTGGATCGGCGAGTCGAGGTGCATGAGCAACGTCAGCAGCAGGAGCCCGACCACCTGGCCGAGCAGTCCGACCGCGAGGAACGGCCAGTACTCGCGCCACCAGCGGGCGTGCTTGCCGGTTCGGAAGGTCCAGCTCCGGTTCAGCTGGAAGTTCCAGAGGTTGGCCACGAGGAAGGCGACGGTCGAGTAGAGGTGGTACCAGCGCACGTTGAACTCGGTGCCGGGCAGGCCGACCAGGGCCTCGTCGAAGCCCGGCCCGAGCTTCTTGACGACGACGAGGGTCAGCAGGTTGACCAGCACGCCGGAGGCGCCCACCACCGCGAACCGGAGCAGCAGCAGCCAGTTGTGCCGGTGGCGCACGAACAGGAACTCATGCAGGCGCCTCACCGGGGCACCCTACCCCGCGAGTCCGGGAGTTCCCGGGTGGTTCGCGCAGGTCGGTGGGGGCCGGGCGCGCGTCCTTCAGTCGGTCTCGGCCTCGGACAGGAAGAGGGCGAAGCGGGCGGGCTGGGCCTGCACGAGGTCGAGGCGCCCGCCGTTGGACTCGGCGAGGTCGCGCGCGAGCGCGAGCCCGAGCCCGGTGCTGCCGCCGGCGCCGCTGCTGACGGACCGCTCGAAGATGTGCGGGGCCATGGCGGCGGGCACGCCGTCGCCCTGGTCGCTGACCTCGACGATGACCGAGGGTCCCGACCGGCGGGCGTGCACGTCGACGGTGCCACGCCCGTGCACGAGCGAGTTCTCGAGCAGGGTCGAGAGCACCTGCGACAGCGCGACCGGCGTGGACCGGACGAAGAGACCACGCTCGCCGCGCACCCGCACCGAGCGGCGCGCCTGCTCGAAGGCGGGCTGCCACTCGCGCTGCAGCGCGGCGATGACCGAGTCGAGCGAGACCGCCGGGGCCGGCCCGCCGGCGCCGCGGGTGCGGCCCAGCAGGTCGTCGACCACCCGGGTCAGGCGCTCGACCTGCGCGATCGCGATCGTCGCCTCCTCCTTGACCACCTCGGCGTCGTCGGTCTCCGAGATCTCCTCGAGGCGCATGAGCAGGGCGGTCAGGGGGGTGCGCAGCTGGTGCGAGGCATCCGCGGCGAAGTCGCGCTCGGCCGCCAGCGACTTCGTCATGTCGTGGGCCCGCCGGGTCATGACCCCGGAGACCAGGTCCATCTCCTCGATGTCCGAGTGCACCGGGGCGAGCCTGGCCTCCCCCGCCGCGAAGCGGGTGGCCAGCTCCACGAGCTCCCGTGAGGAGCGACCGACCCGGGCGCGGCTGCGCGCCGTGAGGACGTATGCCGTGACGCCGCCCAGGACTCCGACGACGAGCATCGCACCGCCGAAGCGGGCGACCACCGTGGAGGGCTCCGAGGCCAGCAGCTGGCTCACCGCCCCGGGGCGCTGGGTCAGGACCCACGCCACGACGGCCGTCGAGAGCAGGACGCAGACCCCGGCGCAGACGGCCGCGACGACGAGCGCCAGCCGGTCGAGCACGCCCCGCACGGTCACTCCGCCTGTGGCCGTTCGAAGCGGAAGCCGACGCCACGGACCGTAGCGATGTACTGCGGGGACGTGGCGTCGTCACCGAGCTTGCGCCGCAGGACGGAGATGTGCATGTCGAGGGTCTTCGTGGAGCCGAACCAGGCGGTGTCCCAGATCTCACGCATGAGCTGCTCGCGGGAGACGACCTTGCCCTGCTCGCGCACGAGGACCCGGAGCAGGTCGAACTCCTTGGCGGTCAGCTGCAGCTCCTGACCCTTGAACCAGGCGCGCCGGCCGTCGGAGTCGATGCGCACGAGCTCGCCGGCGGCCACCGGCTCGGTCGGGGTGCGCCGCAGCAGGGCCCGGACGCGGGCGAGGAGCTCGGCGAGGCGGAACGGCTTGGTGACGTAGTCGTCGGCGCCGGCGTCGAGCCCGACGACCGTGTCGACCTCGTCGGCGCGGGCGGTGAGGATGAGGACCGGGATGGTGCGGCCCTCGGCGCGGATGCGCCGGCACACCTCGAGGCCGTCGATCTTGGGCAGGCCGAGGTCGAGGAGCACGAGATCGGGGCTCTCCTTGGCGCCGTCCAGCGCCGCCAGTCCGTCCTCGCGCACGTCGACGTCGTAGCCCTCGCGCCGCAGCGCGCGCGCCAGCGGCTCGGAGATGGCTGGGTCGTCCTCCGCCAGGAGCACTAGGGTCATGTCACCGTCCTCATCGGGGTGCCGGCCCGGGTCGCGCCGACGGTCGTGAGCCTATCGACAACCGCCCGTTTTGCACCTTGGCGCCCACCCGACACGGCGGCGACGCCACCGGCGCCGCCGCACGGGCCCCGGTAGCGGCCGTGCCGAGCGCGCTCAGCGTCCCGGCCACACCGGCCGGCGCTTCTCGGCGAAGGCCGCCACACCCTCGCGCCGATCGCCCGAGAAGGCGGTCGCCCGCCAGCACGCGTCCTCGATCTCGAGCCCGGCGGCCAGGTCGACGTCGGCCCCCAGGCGCATGGCCCGCTTGGCGCTGCGCAGCCCGACGGGCGAGTTGGCAGCGATGGTGGCGGCCAGCTCGAGTGCCCGGTCGCGAGCGGTCCCCGCGGCGACGACCTCGTCGACCGCGCCCATCTCCAGGGCCTCGCCAGCCGGCATCCGGGCCGCGGTGAAGATCGCCTTCGCGGCGCGCGACCAGCCGACGCGGCGCACGAGCAGCTGCGTGCCACCCCCGCCGGGGATGACGCCGACGCCCACCTCGGGCAGGCCGACCGTCGCGCCCTCCCCCGCCACGACGACGTCGCAGGAGAGCGCCAGCTCGAAGCCACCGCCGAGGGCGAACCCGTCGACCGCTGCGATGGACGGCACCGGCAGGCCGAGCACGCCGCCGTATGCCGCCCGCGCGACCGGACGCTGCTCCATGAGCTCGGCGTCGGTGAAGGCGTTGCGCTCCTTGAGGTCGGCGCCGACGCAGAAGGCCCGCTCGTGGGTGGAGGTGAGCACGACGCAGCGCACGGACTCGTCGGCCGCCACCTGCTTCGTTGCGGCGGCGATCGCGCGGGCCATGGCCGTGGAGACGGCGTTCATGGCCCGGGGGCGGTCGAGGACGATCTCGGCGACGTGGGCGAGCTCGGGGGCCTCGAAGCGCTCGACGCGTACGAGGGCGTCCGGGGCCGAGGCTCCCGCGTCGGTGGGCTCGGGTGCGGTCGGCGTCGACGGCATACGGCGTTCTCCTCGTGGATCGGCGTGAATCGGCTGGGACCGGGACGGGCCTCAGGTGCGGGGGCGCGGCTCGGGGTGCGATCGGTCGCGGCGGGCGGGATCGGGGGTGCCCTGCTCGGGCGTCACCGGTGAGGTCGACCGTCGCGCGGGCGAGGTCGCGCGGCGCAGCAGGGAGGGGGTCACCGGGCCGACGCCGCGCAGGATGCGCCTCCGCTGGCCCGTCAGCTCGAACCCGGAGAGGCTGGCGAGCTCACGGGCCATCGTGGCGTCGACGAGCACCGTGCCGGCCTGCGCGACGGCCGTCAGCCGCGACGCCCGATTGACGGTCGTGCCGAAGACGTCGCCGAGCCGGGAGATGATCGGCCCGCGTGCCATCCCGCAGCGCACGTCGGGCAGCAGGTCGTCCTGCGCCATGGCCTCGACGAGGTCGAGCGCGATGGCAGCGGCGGGAGCGGCCCCCATGGTCGTGAAGAGCACCTCGTCGCCCACCGTCTTGATGAGGCGGCCGCCGTGCGCGGTGATGACGTCGGCCGAGAGGGCCTCGAAGCGGGAGACGAGCCGGGCCAGGTCGCGTTCGGACATCCGTCGCACGAGAGCGGTGAAGTTGACGAGGTCGGCGAAGCCCACCGAGCGCATCTTCGTCATGCCGTAGGACTCGGGGTCGGCGTCGGCGAGCATGCGCGAGACCGTCGCGGAGAGGTGCCGGCGCCAGGCGTAGACGAGGAGCGGCTCGAGGCGGTCGGTGAGCGCCGAGAGCCGCCGAGCGGTCTCGGTGGCGGTCTCGGTGCTCGGGACCGAACGCGTCTCGCCCTCGGCCGTGTCCCCCTCCTCCTCGAGCGCCGCGGTCATGTGGGCCTCGACGGCTTCGGCGATCAGCTGGGACTGCCAGCCGGCCAGGCGGTCGGCCGAGCGGGCGAAGGCCCGCGTCATGGCCAGGGCCGTCTGCTCGTCGAGCAGGCCGTCGCGCACGATGCCGGCGACGGCGCTGAGGGCCTTCTGGTCGGCCTCCGTGAACAGCTCGTCGTCGGTGTCGACGACCGGGAAGCCGAGCGCGTGCCAGAACTTGCGCGCCGAGAGCAGCGACACCTCGGCCCCGCGGCTCACATCGCGGCGGCGCAGCTCGAGCGGACGCCCGAGCAGCTGCTCGGTGTAGTCGTCGCTCGGCCGCCTCGTCGGCTCTGCGCCAGAGCTGCCGGGCTCGGTCATGAGCCGATCATGCCAGCCCGCCGCCGGCCCGCCGGACGTGGACGACGTCGCCCGCGGCGAAGGTCCGTGGCCCGTCCGGCGTGCGCACCACGAGCCCCCCGGCGTCGTCGACGTCGAGGGCGGTGCCCTCCACCGCGTGCCCGGTCGGCAGGTGCACGCGGACCTCCAGCCCCACCGTCGAGCAGGACTCGCGGTATGCCGTCCGCACCGCCGCGACCTCGCCCGCGGTCGCGCGGTCGGGCCGGACCGCAGGCTCGGAACCGGCGCCGGGCAGCACCGCGAGGAGGTGGTCGAGGTAGGCGAGCAGGAGGTCCTCGCGGCGCACGTCGGCGCCCGCGAGCGCGAGCGAGGTCGCCGTGTCGACGGGCAGCTCGGCGCGGGTCTGGTCGACGTTGACGCCGGTGCCCACCACGACCGCCGGGCCGGCAGGGGTGGTGACGAGCTCGCAGAGGATCCCGCTGAGCTTCCGGTCGCCGTCGTCGGCGAGGAGCACGTCGTTGGGCCACTTGAGCCGCGTCATCAGCGGGTGGTCCACCGTGCGGGTGACGTCGTCGACCGCCCGGGCGAGGGCCAGCCCGGCAAGCAGCGGCAGCCAGCCGGCCTGCGCCTGGTCGCTCACGGGCACCGCCACGCTGACGGCGAGGGATGCCCGGTCGGGAACGGTCCAGGCACGGCCGAGACGTCCGCGGCCGCCGGTCTGGTGGTCGGTCAGCACCACCCGCCAGAGCCCGGGCACCTCGTCGGCGCGCCCGGCGGCATACGCCCTCGGTGAGCCGGAGGACGCGGTCAGCAGCTCGCGCAGCCGCGTGTTCGTGGAGCCGAGGGCAGGGTGGAACTCGACCCCGCGCCACGGCCGTCCGGACGTGACCAAGGCCGCACGGACACTGTCGGAGTCGAGCGGGCTGCGCACGCGCACAAGGCTAGAGTGCCCAGCATGGCAACCGATCACGCCGTGGCAGAGCAGCCTCCCATCGCCCCGGAGCAGACCACGCCGGACGCGGCAGCCGCGCCGGGCCCCGACCTCAGCACCACCGCCGGCAAGCTCGCGGACCTCAAGCGCCGGGTCGCCGAGGTGGCGAACGCCGGGTCCGAGCGTGCGGTCGAGAAGCAGCACGCGCGCGGCAAGAAGACGGCCCGCGAGCGCATCGAGATGCTCCTCGACGAGGGCACGTTCATCGAGATGGACAAGTACGCCCGGCACCGCAGCACCCAGTTCGGGCAGGAGAAGAACCGCCCGTACGGCGACGGCGTCGTCACCGGCTACGGCACCGTCGACGGGCGCCAGGTGGCCGTCTTCGCCCAGGACTTCACCGTCTTCGGCGGCTCGCTAGGTGAGGTCTTCGGCGAGAAGATCGTCAAGGTCATGGACCTCGCCATGAAGATCGGCTGCCCGGTCATCGGCCTCAACGACTCCGGCGGCGCCCGCATCCAGGAGGGCGTGGTCTCCCTCGGCCTCTACGGCGACATCTTCTTCCGCAACGTGCGCGCCTCCGGGGTGATCCCGCAGATCTCGCTCGTCATGGGCCCGTGCGCCGGCGGCGCCGTCTACTCCCCCGCCATCACCGACTTCACCGTCATGGTCGACCAGACCTCGCACATGTTCATCACCGGACCTGACGTCATCAAGACCGTCACCGGTGAGGACGTCGGCTTCGAGGAGCTCGGCGGCGCG
Source organism: Terrabacter sp. NPDC080008 (assembly GCF_040702505.1). Lineage (NCBI taxonomy): Bacteria > Bacillati > Actinomycetota > Actinomycetes > Micrococcales > Intrasporangiaceae > Terrabacter > Terrabacter sp. NPDC080008. The sequence continues at coordinate 28,509 of NZ_JBFBLC010000006.1, read as the reverse complement.
CAGACGCACAACACCAAGTCCGGCGTCGCCCACTACATGGGCACCGACGAGCAGGACGCCATCGACTACGTCAAGGCGCTGCTGTCCTACCTGCCGAGCAACAACATGGAGACGCCGCCGGCGTACGGCGTCGGCGAGGCCGACCTCACCGTGACCGACGAGGACCGCTGGCTCGACACGTGCATCCCCGACTCGCCCAACGTGCCGTACGACATGAAGCAGGTCATCGAGCACGTCGTCGACGACGGCGACTTCCTCGAGGTGCAGCCGCTCTTCGCGCCGAACATCGTGACCGGGTTCGCGCGCATCGACGGCATGTCGGTCGGCGTCGTGGCGAACCAGCCGCTGCAGTTCGCCGGGTGCCTCGACATCGACGCCTCCGAGAAGGCCGCGCGCTTCGTGCGCACCTGCGACTGCTTCAACGTGCCGGTGCTGACGTTCGTCGACGTGCCCGGCTTCCTGCCCGGCACCTCGCAGGAGTGGGACGGCATCATCCGTCGCGGCGCCAAGCTCATCTACGCGTACGCCGAGGCCACCGTCCCCAAGATCACCGTGATCACCCGCAAGGCCTACGGCGGCGCCTACGACGTCATGGGCTCCAAGCACCTCGGCGCCGACATCAACCTGTCCTGGCCCACCGGCCAGATCGCCGTCATGGGGGCCCAGGGCGCCGTCAACATCCTCTACCGCAAGGAGCTCGCGGCCACCGCCGCTGCGGGCGGCGACGTCGAGGCGCAGCGCCAGGAGCTGATCACCCACTACGAGGAGACGCTCGCCAACCCGTACATCGCGGCCGAGCGCGGCTACATCGACACGGTCATCAGCCCGTCGAACACGCGGATGAACGTCACCCGGGCCCTGCGGGCGCTGCAGAACAAGCGCGAGACTCTGCCGCCCAAGAAGCACGGGAACATCCCGCTGTGAGCACCGACGCGACACAGGTCGAGAGGCCGGATGCCCCGGCTGCCGCCATCCGCGTGTCCGGCAGCCCCACCTCCGAGGAGCTTGCCGCGCTCGTTGTCGTGCTCTCGGCCCTCGGCGGCGGTGACGAGCCCCCGGAGCCGGCCATGTCGGCCTGGTCCGACCCGTCGTGGCGGCTCGTCGGACCGTCCGCGCGGCACGGCGGCTGGAGGAGCACCGGCCTGCCGAGGTGACCTGCTCGGTTGGCCCCGCCCGAGGTGGCTCCCGTAGTCTCGTTGCCCATGTCGGTCGACTCCTCCCCCTCCGTCCGCCTCGCCCAGCGCTACCTGCTGCTCGAGCGCATCGCCGTCGGAGGCATGGGCGAGGTGCACCTGGCGACCGACGAGCGCCTCGGGCGCCGTGTCGCAGTCAAGGTGCTCGCACCCGTCTACGCCGACTCTCCCGACTTCGTCGAGCGCTTCCGCCGTGAGGCCCTGACCGCCGCCGCCCTCTCGCACCCGAACATCGCCCAGGTCTACGACTACGGCGTCGACGGCTCGTCGCACTTCATCGTCATGGAGCACGTCGACGGCTCCGACCTTGCCCGGATCCTCCGCGAGCGGGGACGGCTCACGCCCACGGACGCGGTGCGCGTCGCCGAGCAGGTGTGCGCGGCGCTCTCGGCCGCGCACCGCGCCGGTGTCGTGCACCGGGACATCAAGCCGGGCAACGTCATGGTGCGCCCGGACGGCACCGTCAAGGTGACCGACTTCGGGATCGCCCAGGCCAAGGGGCTGGCCTCCCTCACCGAGACCGGCACCGTGATGGGCACCGCGGCCTACGTCGCCCCGGAGCAGGCCCAGGGCCGGCCCTCCACACCGGCCACCGACCTCTACTCGCTCGGCGTCCTGCTCTTCCAGATGCTCACCGGTGCGGTGCCCTTCGAGGGCGACACCCCGGTGGCGGTCGCCATGCGGCATCTCGACGAGCCCATGCCGCTGCCCAGCTCACGCGTGGCCGACCTGCCGGCGAAGCTCGACGAGGTCGTCACCCGCGCCACGGCCAAGAAGCCCGCGGACCGCTACCGCGACGCCGACGCCATGGCCGATGCCCTGCGCGGCCGCGAGCAGCTCGCCGACGCCGCGACCCAGGCCATGCCCCTGGCCGAGCCCACTGCGGTGCTGGGGGCGCCCGACGACCGCGCGGCGGCCCGCCCGGCTGCGGGCAGCGGCACCGCGGTCATGCCGGCAGTCGGTGCCGGCCTCGCTGCTGCCGCGGTGGCGGCTGGTGCAGACGCCGGGTCCGGTCCTGCCTCCGCTGACGGGGCCACCGGTGGAACGGCCGTCCGGCCCGCCTCGGGACAGGCCGCCGCACCCACCGCCACCCCGACGCGTTCCACCAGTCGGTCCCGCCGACGCCAGGGACCCGGGCCCCTGGTGTGGGGCCTCGGCGCCGTCGTCGTGGTGCTGCTCGCCGCCCTCGTCTTCGCCCTGCTGAGGCCCTCGGGCACGGGTTCCGCACCGACGGCCGGCCCGCAGCCGTCGGTGTCCACGTCGGCTCCCACACCGAGCTCGACAACGCCCACGACGGCGGCGCCCTCGGACGGTGGAACGGTGCCGAGCGACATCGTCGGGCAGCCCCGGGGCACCGTGGTCTCCGAGCTCATCTCGCGCGGCGTCAACGTGCGCTGGGTCCTCGTGCGCTCCTCGCAGCCGAACGACGTGGTCCTCGGCAGCTACCCCGCCCCGGGCCAGCCGATGACGAAGGGCCAGACCGTAGCTTTGGTCGTCAGCCGTGCCAACGCCCCCGACCGCGTCAACTCCTCCTTCCTCGTCCCCGACGGCCTCGCCGGCACGAGCGCCGACGACGCCATGTCGCGCATCGACGCCAAGGACGTACGCGTCACGCGGGTCACGATCCCCTCCTCCTCCCCCGACGGGCAGGTGATCGCCACCTGGCCCGCGGCCGGGCAGCCCACGACCGAGGGCGTCGTCGTGCTCGTCGTCTCCGGCACACCCGGAGCCGCCACGAGCTCGCCGAGCCCCGCCGGCAACGACTCCACCCCGGCCGGCGACCAGAAGGGTCCCGGGAAGGGCGGCAAGGGCGGCAAGAAGAAGGGCGACTGAGGGCCGCGCCGGGCCGTCCGGCACGAGCCCGAATGCACTGGCACGGGGTCGGGCCCTCGACTACGTTCGCCGGGTGACGACCAACACCCACAGCGCGCGACCGCAGACCGACGTCGACCGCATCGCGGAGGCCTACTTCGACGCCGCCGTCGCGCTCAGCCCCATCAACGCCACCTACCTCGGGGTGCCGGGTCGCGACGAGGACCTCGACGACCTGTCCCCGGCAGGCAGTGCCGCCCACTCCGAGCTGCGGCGCCGCACCCTCGCCGAGCTCGAGGCCGCGACGCCGGCCGACGACGTCGACGCGGTGACGGTGGCCGCGATGACCGAGCGCCTGCAGCTCGCCGAGGACCGGTATGCCGCCGGGCTCGACGAGATGTCGCTCAACGTCATCGCCTCGCCGCTCCAGGGCGTCCGGGACGTCTTCGACCTCATGCCGCAGGACACGCCGGAGCACTGGCGCACCTTCGCGGTGCGCCTCGGCAAGATCCCGGCCGCCCTCGAGGGGTACAGGGAGTCGCTGCTGCTGGCCCGCGAGCGCGGCCAGGTCACCCCCCGCCGCCAGGTGGTGGCCTGTGCCGAGCAGACCCGCGACCTGGTCGCCGACGACGGCTACTTCACCAAGGTCGTCGCGGACGCCACCGTCGACGGCGCGCCCCTCGACGGCGACCTGCGCGACGCTTTGGCCACGGGCGCCCGGGCCGCGGCGACGGCATACGCCCAGATGGCCGACTGGCTCGAGCAGGAGCTGCTGCCCCACGCGCCCGAGGCCGACGCCTGCGGCATCGAGCGCTACCAGCTCGAGTCGCGGCACTTCCTCGGGGCCACCGTCGACCTCGAGGAGACCTACCGCTGGGGACAGCAGGAGGTCGCCCACCTGCACGCCCAGATGACTGAGATCGCCGAGGGGCTCGAGCCCGGCGCGTCCGTGGAGCGTGGTGTCGAGATCCTCGACGCCGACGACCGCTACGCCCTGCACGGCACCGACGCCCTCAAGGCCTGGATGCAGGAGCGGGCCGACGAGGTCATCGCCAACCTCAAGGACGTCCACTTCGACATCCCCGGTCCGGTGCAGCGCATCGAGTGCATGATCGCGCCGACGCAGACCGGCGGCATCTACTACACCGGCCCCTCCGACGACTTCAGCCGTCCGGGTCGGATGTGGTGGTCGGTGCCCAAGGGCAACACCGAGTTCCGCACCTGGAACGAGCTGACGACCGTCTACCACGAGGGCGTGCCGGGCCACCACCTGCAGGTCGCCCAGACCGTCTACCGGTCGCAGCTGCTCAACCGCTGGCGCCGCCTCGAGTCCTGGGTGTCGGGGCACGGCGAGGGCTGGGCGCTCTACGCCGAACGGCTCATGGCCGAGCTCGGCTACATGGACGACCCGGGCAACCGGATGGGGTGGCTCGCCGGGCAGTCCCTGCGCGCTGCACGCGTCGTCATCGACATCGGCGTGCACTGCGGCTTCGAGGCGCCGGACGAGGTCGGCGGCGGCGCGTGGGACTACGACAAGGCCTGGACCTACCTCACCCGCTACGGCTTCATGGACGAGAAGATCCTGCGCTTCGAGCTCAACCGCTACCTCGGCTGGCCCGGGCAGGCGCCGAGTTACAAGGTGGGTGAGCGGCTCTGGCTGCAGCTGCGCGAGGAGGTCAAGCAGCGTGAGGGCGACTCCTTCGACCTCAAGGCCTTCCACCGTCGCGCGCTCGACATCGGCAGCGTCGGTCTCGACACCCTGCGCACCGCGGTCCTCCTGGAGCTCTGAGGGCCTCCCGGCTGCTGCCCGAGACGACGCCCACCAGACGACGCCCACCAGACGACGACGGCGCCGCCCCCACCGGGAGCGGCGCCGTCGCCATGACCGGCCGCGGCCTACCATGTCGTCATGCCGCCGAGCCCCCTCCCCGACGTGCCCGCCGTCCAGCTCGTCCTCGCCTCCGCCTCACCGGCCCGGCGCTCGACCCTCCAGGCGGCCGGCATCGAGCCGGTCGTCGTGGTGAGCGAGGTCGACGAGGACCTCGCCGTCGCCGAGGCGACCGAGCGCTACGGCCCGCTCGAACCCGGCGACATCACCCTGCTGCTCGCCCGCGCCAAGGCCGAGGACGTCGCCGGCCGGCTTGAGGACGGCATGGTCGTCCTCGGCTGCGACTCGGTCCTCGAGCTCGACGGCGAGATGCACGGCAAGCCCTCGGACGCGGCCGAGGCGGTAGCCCGGTGGCGCCGCATGCGAGGACGCTCCGGGGTGCTGCACACCGGCCACTGGCTCATCGACGACCGCGACCAGGGCGGTGCCACGCTCGGCGCCACCGCCTCCACCACGGTCCACTTCGCGGCCCTGTCCGACGATGAGATCGATGCCTACGTCGCCACCGGCGAGCCGCTGACCGTGGCGGGCGCCTTCACCATCGACGGCCTCGGTGGTGCCTTCGTCACCGCCGTCGAGGGCGACCACCACAACGTCGTGGGCCTGTCGCTGCCGCTCCTGCGCGAGCTGCTGGCCGACGCCGGCATCGGCTGGTTCGAGGTCCTGGGCAGCCTGGGCGCCCGCCCCCGGGCCGTGTGAGACCACCCCCACCGCAGGCAGCGGTCAGGGGTAGACGTCAGGGGTAGAGGTCGTCGGTGAGGTTCTCCACCACGAGGTAGTGCTCGGTCCACCACCACATCTGGGCCGCCCCGGTGACGACGATGAGCCCCAGGATCCAGTAGCGGTAGCGCCGCCACCACCGCAGCTGCAGGAACCACGCGATGATCAGGGCCATCGGGAACGCGAGCAGCGCGTAGCGCACCCGGCTCGGCGTCGTGCTCGTGACCAGCACGATGTACGCCGGGTAGGCGCCGGCCCAGCCCCAGATCTCCGGGCCCCACCGCCACGAGTGGCGGCTCAGCATGAACCAGGCGAACGCCGCCACCCCGAGCACCCCGGCCACCTGCCCGAGCACGCCCCAGTAGTCGTAGAGCAGGTTCCACCAGAGGTAGAGCTTGATCTTCGTCTGGATGTTCCAGGCGAGCATCGTGTCGTTGTACGCGTTGGGGGTGTCCGTCGCGATGGAGACGAAGGCCGGCCACAGCCAGGTGAGCGCAGCCGCATATGCCGCGAGCGCCGCCAGGACGACGCGCAGCCTCCGCGGGTTGTCACCCTCGTCGTGCTGGCGCCAGCGCACCACACCGTGGGCGATGATCACCGGCACCATCGCGATGACGACGTTGCGGCTCAGCGACAGCACGAGCAGCGCGAGCACGACCCACCAGTAGCGGCGGGCGCGCAGCAGCCACAGCACGGTGACGACGCCGAGCAGGGCCGTCGACTCGGTGTAGGAGGCCGAGAAGGCCGGCGAGGCCATGTAGAAGCAGGTCGCCACGACGGCGACGATGGCCTCCCAGCGACCGACGACCTGGTCGACGAGCTTGAACAGGACGTGCATGGCGGCGAAGCCGATCGCCGTCGACAGCAGCGGCGCCACGAGCGCGAACTGCAGGCCCGTCAGCTTCATGACGAGGCCGGCCGTCATCGGGAACACCGGGAAGAACGCCCACGGGTTCATGTCGATGCCGCCCCAGCCGGTGCGGGGCAGCACCGCCGGGTAGCCGTGCTCGGCGATGACGCGGTACCACTGGCCGTCCCAGCCGCTCATCACCGACAGGTAGCCGGGATCCGCCGGTGAGGGGTAGAAGATGCGGATGTTCGGCGTGCCGATGGGCAGCGCGATCTGGTAGCGGGACAGGTAGGTGGCGCTGACCCAGACGAACAGGCGCGAGACCGCGAAGACCGCGAACGGGAACCACACCGGGAAGCGGCGCCAGAAGGGCTGCGTCCTCTCGAGTTCGCGGTCCGGGTGCTCGAGCCGGTGACCGAGCCCCTCCTCAGACGGGCGGGACGGCGCGTCGGCGCTCACTGAAGTGGCGGTCACGCCGGGAAGCATAGGCCAGTCGTCGCACGAGGTCCGAGCGCAGTTCATCGGCCTCGATGACCGAGTCGAGCACCAGGTCGGCGGCGAGCCGCTCGATGTCGACGTCCTCCTCGTACTCGCGCCGACGGTCGGCCACGAAGCGGGCGCGCTCGTCGGGGTCGGTGATCTCGGCGATCTTGTTGGCGTACACGGCGTTGACGGCCGCCTCGGGGCCCATGACCGCGATCCGGGCCGTGGGCAGGGCGATGGTCGCGTCCGGACCGAAGCCCGGCCCACCCATCGCGTAGAGGCCCGCGCCGTACGCCTTGCGCACGATGACGCAGAACTGCGGAACCGTGGCCGACGAGACGGCGCTGACCATCTTGGCGCCGTGGCGGATGATGCCGCCCCGCTCAACGTCGGAGCCGATCATGAAGCCGGGCACGTCGGCCAGGTAGATCAGCGGGATGTTGAAGGCGTCGCACAGCCAGATGAACCGGGCCGCCTTGTCGGCGCTGTCGGTGAAGAGCACCCCGCCCTTGACCATCGAGTTGTTGGCGACGATGCCGACGCTCTGGCCCTCGAGCCGGCCGAAGCCGATGACGAGCTCCCCGGCCCACAGCGGCTTCAGCTCGAAGAAGGAGTCGTCGTCGACGAGGCCCTCGATGACGTCGTGGATGTCGAACGGGACCGACTCGCGCTCGGGGACGGTCTCACGGGTCAGCGGCACGGCCGGGGACTCGGCGGCATACGTCGGTGGGTGGTCGCGCCAGCTGCCGGGGACGTAGGAGAAGTAGAGCTTGGCGAGCTCGATCGCCTCGGCGTCGTCGTGGGCGAGCAGGTCGCCGACGCCCGAGACGGTGCAGTGCATGCGGGCGCCACCCATCTCCTCGAGGGAGACCTTCTCGCCGACGACCATCTCGGCCATGCGCGGGCTGCCGAGGTACATCGAGGCGTTGCCCTCGACCATGATGATGAGGTCGCAGAAGCTCGGGATGTAGGCGCCTCCGGCCGCGCTCGGTCCGAAGAGGCAGCAGATCTGCGGCACCTTGCCCGACAGGGCCACCTGGTTGTGGAAGATGCGCCCTGCGCCGCGGCGGCCGGGGAACATCTCGACCTGGTCGGTGATACGGGCACCTGCGGAGTCGACGAACCAGAAGACGGGCAGCTCCTCGCGCAGCGCCATCTCGGTGGCTCGCACGATCTTCTCGACGGTACGCGCTCCCCACGAACCGGCCTTGACGGTCGGGTCGTTGGCGATGACGATCGCGGGCCGTCCGTCGACGGTGCCGCGACCGGTGACGACGCCGTCGGCAGGCAGCCCCGGCTGCAGGGCGTTGGCGTAGCGGCCGTCCTCGACGAAGGATCCCTCGTCGAAGAGCAGGGCGATGCGGTCGCGGACGTAGATCTTTCTCTGGGCGTCGAGCTTGGCCTGCGCCTTCTCCGGCGCGCTGGCAGAGGCCGCGTGCGCGGCGGCGAGCCGGCTGCGGACGTCGGCGACGCGGGGGTCGGCCTGCGGGTTCGAGGTGGTCGTCGGGATGCTCGTCGGGGTGCTCGTGGGTGTGGTCATGCCGGTAGCCCCATCCCGCGGGCGATGAGCATGCGCTGCACCTCGGACGTGCCCTCCCCGATCTCGAGGATCTTCGCGTCGCGGTAGAAGCGGGCCACGGGGTACTCCTCCATGAAGCCGTTGCCACCGAAGACCTGCGTCGCGATCCGGGTGGCCGTGACGGCGGCCTCGGTGGAGTAGAGCTTGGCGATGGCGGCCGCCTGCTTGACCTCCTTGACCGAGCGCTTCCCCGCGTGCAGCTCGTCCTTGAGCCAGGCCGCCTTGTAGGTCAGCAGCCGCGCGCCCTCGACCATGACGGCGAGGTCGGCGAGCTGGAAGGAGACGCCCTGGTTGACGCCGATCGGGCGTCCGAAGGCGGTGCGCGTCTTCGCGTAGTCGGTGGCGAGCTCGAGACAGGCCTGGGCGCAGCCGACGGCGAGCGCCGAGATGGCGATGCGGCCGTCGTCGAGGGTCTTGAGGAACTGCCTGAAGCCCTCCCCCTCCTGGCCGAGGAGGTGGTCGGCCGGGACGCGGCAGGCCTCGAAGGTGAGCCCGTGGGTGTCGGAGACGTGCCAGCCGAGCTTGTGGTACGCCGGCTCGACGACGAAACCGGGGGTGCCGGCCGGCACCATGATCGCCGAGATCTGGGGCGAGCCGTCCTCGTTGGTCCCGGTGCGGGCGGTGACTGTCACGACCGACGTGATGTCGGTGCCGGAGTTGGTGATGAACGCCTTGGCGCCGTGCAGCACCCACTCGTCGCCGTCGCGGACGGCCCGGGTACGGGTGGCCCCGGCGTCGGAGCCGGCCTCCGGCTCGGTGAGACCGAAGCCCGCGAGCGCGCGCCCGGCCACGAGGTCGGGCAGGAAGCGCTGCTTCTGCTCCTCGCTGCCGTAGGTCAGGATCGGGTTGATGCCGAGGCCGACGCCGGCGGAGAGCGTGATCCCGATGGACTGGTCGACGCGGCCGAGCTCCTCGATGGCGACGCAGAGGCTCGTGAAGTCGCCGCTGTCGCCGGCGCCGCCGTACTCCTCCGGGACGACGAGACCGAAGAGCCCGAGGTCACCCATCTTCGGCACGAGGTCGGTCGGGAAGTAGGACGCGGCATCCCACTTGGCGATGTTGGGCGCGACCTCCTTCTCGGCGAAGTCGCGGACGACCATGCGGAAGTCCTCGTGGTCCTGGCTGAGCTCGAACATCGGTGTTCTCCTCGTGGGATGGCTTGACGCTTACGTAAACGTAAAGCACGATCGTGGGCATGACAAGCGCGCCGACATGGACCATTGCGCAGGTCGCCGACGAGTTCGGGGTCACGCACCGGACGGTGCGTCACTACGAGGACCTCGGCCTCATCTCCCCCGAGCGCCGCGGGACGCAGCGGGTCTACCACCGCCGTGACCGGACCCGCCTGGGCCTGATCCTGCGCGGCAAGCGGCTGGGCTTCCCGCTGGAGGAGATCCGCACGATCATCGACCTCTTCGATGCGCCCCGCGGTCGGCGTGCGCAGCTCGAGTACGTCCTCGGCCAGATCGACGAGCGCCGCAGCGACCTCGAGCAACGCCTACGGGACGTGCAGGACGCGATCGCCGAGCTCGGGGACTTCGAGCGGCGCTGCCGCGAGGACCTCGCTCGGCTCGACCACGTGTGAGGGCCGCGCGCTCGCGTGACACGATGGGGACATGAGCGCTGAAGACACGAAGATCTCCGCGTACGCCCACCCCGAGCGACTCGTGACCACCGAGTGGCTCGCCGAGCAGGTCGCTGGCGGCAACGTCGGCGGCCCCGACGGCATCGCACTGCTCGAGTCCGACGAGGACGTGCTGCTCTACGAGACCGGTCACATCCCCGGTGCGCTCAAGATCGACTGGCACGTCGACCTCAACGATCCCGTGACCCGCGACTACGTCGACGGCGCCCGTTTCGCCGAGGTGATGGGCGCTCGCGGCATCGGCCGCGACACCACCGTGGTCATCTACGGCGACAAGAGCAACTGGTGGGCGGCGTACGCCCTGTGGGTCTTCAGCCTCTTCGGCCACGAGGACGTGCGCCTGCTCGACGGCGGCCGCGCGAAGTGGGTCGCCGAGGGCCGTGAGCTGACCCGCGAGGTGCCGACGGCCAAGCCGGCGTCGTATCCCGTCGCCGAACGCGACGACGCCCCCATCCGTGCCTTCAAGGACGACGTGCTCGCCCACCTCGGCAAGCCCCTGGTCGACGTCCGCTCCCCCGGCGAGTACTCCGGCGAGCTGCTCCACATGCCCGACTACCCGCAGGAGGGCGCCATGCGCGGCGGCCACATCCCCGGCGCGAAGTCGGTGCCGTGGGCACGTGCCGCGAACGAGGACGGCTCGTTCAAGTCGCGTGAGGAGCTCGAGGCGATCTACCAGCAGGAGCAGGGCCTGGCTCCCTCCGACGACGTCGTGGCCTACTGCCGGATCGGGGAGCGCTCGTCCCACACGTGGTTCGTGCTGACGCACCTGCTCGGCTTCGAGTCGGTGCGCAACTACGACGGCTCGTGGACCGAGTGGGGCAACTCGGTGCGCGTCCCGATCGAGAAGTGACCCGTACGCCTGTGAGGAGCCTGCAGTGAACGACACTGCCCTGCCGGCGCAGCTCGAGGAGATCGCCGAGGACTTCCGCGCGGCCAGCAGCCAGATGAAGCTACAGCTGCTGCTCGAGTTCAGCGACGAGCTGCCTCCCCTGCCCGAGCGGTATGCCGGCCGGCTCGACGAGCTCGAGCGCGTCGACGAGTGCCAGTCCCCGCTGTTCCTGACCGTCGAGGTCGAGGACGGCGCATCACTCGACCAGCGCTCCGTGAATCTCTTCTTCGACGCGCCGGCGGAGGCCCCGACGACACGCGGCTTCGCCGGGATCCTGCACGAGGGACTTGACGGCCTCTCCGCCGCCGAGGTCCTCGCTGTGCCGGACGACGCCCCGATGCGCTTCGGCCTCGCCGAGGCGGTGTCTCCGCTGCGCATGCGCGGCATGGTGGCGATGCTCGCCCGCATCAAGCGCCAGGTCCGCGCGAAGACCGCCGGCTGACACGCACCGCCGCCCCTCCCTACGACACTGCTGCACCCGACGCAGCACAGACGTAGCCACCCTTACGACACTGCTGCACCCCACGCAGCACAGACGTAGCCACCCCCACGACACTGCTGCACCCCACGCAGCACAGACGTAGCCACCCCGACGACACTGCTGCACCCCACGCAGCACAGACGTAGCCACCCCCACGACACTGCTGCACCCCACGCAGCACAGACGTAGCCACCCCCACGACACTGCTGCACCCGACGCAGCAGTGTCGTAGCACCGCTGGGGCAGGTGAGTGCGACGGCTTGTGGAAAACCTCCCCTCGACCGTCTCAGTTGTCGGCACCGGCCTGCAACCTTGCGACATGAGTGAGAACGCACGCCAGGAACGCGAGGGTGAAAGCGGGCGTTACGTCCTGCGCGCTCGGCGGCTGGCGGATCTGAGCCAGCGCGAGCTCGCTGCGCACGTCGGCGTCTCGTGCAGCACGGTGAGCCGTCTCGAGTCCGGCTTCATCACCCCGACTCTGGGCCTCTACGAGCGGATTCTCGCCGTCGCCGGGCTCCGGTTGGCCGTGCTCGATGCCGACGGGCGAGAGGTGGCACCAGTGCCCGCCGACACCGTGCGCGACAACCAGGGTCGGCGGTTCCCCGCACACCTCGACGTCATGCCGCCGGACGAGGTGCCGTGGGAGCGGTGGGCATTCCCGCGCTACGACCGGCCGCAGGCGCGCGGCTGGTACCACCTGCGTGGCGCCCGCGACGACGTGGCCCAGGGCGCCCGGGAGCGTGAGCGGCCGACCGACCATCCGACCAGTTCCGAGCTGACGCGTAGGCGCCGCCTCATGCTGGGGCGTCAGCCGAGGGTGGACGCGCCGCCACCACCGGACATCGTCTGCGAGTGCCTGGACCAGTGCTTCGAGGAGCTCTGTGTGACCGACTGCCCCTGCCAGTGCGAGCCACCCAGCAACGACCTGCGCTGGCGAAGGCTCGACGACTCGCTGCAGTCACCCCCCGATGCGGGTGCGTACCTCGTAGAGCTCGGGGAAGAAGGTGAGGTCGAGGGCCCGTCGTAGGAAGTCGACCCCGGTCGAGCCCCCCGTGCCGGTCTTCTGGCCGATCGTGCGCTGCACCACCCGCAGGTGCCGGAAGCGCCACAGCTGGAAGTTGTCCTCGAGGTCGACCAGCTCCTCGCACGTCTCGTAGACGCCCCAGTGCTCGTGCGGCTCCGCGTAGACCCCCGCAAAGACGTCGACGAGGCCGTCGTTGAGGCGGTAGGGCTGGGTCCAGTCACGGTCGAGCAGGGCCGGCGGGACGGCATACCCCCGCCTCGAGAGGTACGCGAGGAACTCGTCGTAGAGGCTCGGCTCGTGGAGCAGCGCGTCGAGGGCCGCGCGGGCCGCCTCGTCGTGGGAGAACACGGCCACCATGTCGGCGTTCTTGTTGCCGAGAAGGAACTCGACCTCCCGGTACTGCGCCGACTGGAAGCCCGAGCTGGTAGCCAAGAAGGGCCGGATCTGCGCGTACTCGCTCGGCGTCAGCGTCGCGAGCACCGACCACTGGTCCGTCAGGGTGTGCTGGATGTGCTTGACCCGAGCGAGCCGCTTGAGCGCCGGAGCCAGCTCGTCCTCCCGGAGCAGATTTCTAGCAGAACGCAGCTCGTGGATCATCAGCTTCAGCCAGAGTTCGGACGTCTGGTGCTGGATGATGAACAGCAGCTCGTCGTGCTGCGGCGGGTCGCTCAACGGCTGTTGCGCGCTCAGCAGCGTCTCCAAGCGCAGGTAGTCGCCGTACGACATCTTCCGCCGGAAGTCGCGCTGGATGCCCTCCTCGAGGTCACGCTTGCTGCGCCGGTCGAGCCCACCGGGGGCGGCACTGTCCATGACCGCGATCCTAGGCGTGCTGTCAGCGCGACCGTGGATGCAGCCCGACGAGGTGGGAGACGACTCCGGGCACCCACCCCGTCTCACCGCGCATCCACCGGGCACCGACGAGGTTGTGCGGCACGACGACGGTGTCCGCACGCGCCGCCACGAGGCCTAGATCGGTGCCGAAGACGTCCGTCACCACGGCCCACTCCCGCGCGCTGTGGCGCGCCAGGTGCTCGCCGATGGCCACGGCATACGTATCGACGATGGTGTCGGGCCCCTGCCCGGTGCCCCCGTCGGCGACCCAACGCCGGTACGCGTCGTCGTAGTGGGTGCCGATGGAGCCGAGGTCGTCGACATCGACCCCATCGGCAGCCGCCTGCGCGAGCGCTCGCTCGATGCGGTCACGTTCCTCGGCGCCGAGCGGCTGCGCGACGGGGCGCCCCGTGAAGTCACCGGGACCACCCTCGGCGTCCGCCAGGTCGCCCGAGTCGACCGCGTCTTCCCAGTCGCCCGAGTCGCCCGGCTGGTCGGCGCCCGAGGAGGTGGCGGACTCGCCTCGTCCCTTGCGCGAGAACAGACCCATGTCGGCCAATCTAGTGGCTGGCCCGCCGGGCCCGTCAGGTCAGCCGAAGGTGTCGGGGTCCGGGCCGGTGCGCGTCCCGCGGTCCAGTCCGGCGAGTGCGTCGAGGTCGTCGTCACCGAGCGCGAAGCCGAAGATCCCGAAGTTCTCCGCGATCCGGGCCGGGGTCACCGAGCGGGTCAGCACCACGTTGCCGAGCTCGATGTGCCACCGCAGCACCAGCTGGGCAGGCGTGACGCCGTGCCGGCCAGCGAGCTCGACGACGACCGGGTCATCGAGGAGCCCGGCGCGGACGGCGAGCGGGCTCCAGGCCTCGGTCACGATCCCGTGCTCGGAGTGGAAGGCGCGCAGCTCCCGCTGCTGCAGGTAGGGGCTCAGCTCCACCTGGTTGACCGACGGCAGGACGCCGGTCTCGTCGAGCAGGCGCTGCAGGTGCGGCACCTGGAAGTTGCACACGCCGACCGAGCGGACCCGACCCTGTGCCTGCAGCTCGAGCATGTCCTTCCAGGCGTCGACATAGGCATCCTGAGCCGGAGCGGGCCAGTGGATCAGGTAGAGGTCGAGGACGTCGATGCCGAGGCGCTTCATCGACGCGTCGAACGCTCCCGCCACGTTGCGGTGGTCGTCGTTCCACACCTTGGTGGTCACGAAGACGTCGTCGCGGTCGACGTCGCCACGGGCCAGGACGCGTCCGACGCCCTCCTCGTTGCCGTAGATCCGGGCCGTGTCGACGTGGCGGTAGCCGACCTCGAGGGCCTGACCCACCGCGGCGTCCACCTGGGCGTCCGGGACCTCCCAGACGCCGAAGCCGATCTGCGGGATCGACAGGCCGGGGACGGAGGCGTGGCCGAGCGGCAGGACGGGAGCTGGCTGGTGTGTCGTCATGTCGACCACGCTAGGCCGACCGCTCGCCGCGCGATGTGCCGGACCTCACTGCGAGACGCGCGGGAATAGAACGAATGACGCCGAATCGACGCTGTGCCGTGCCGATAGAGTCCGAGCCATGGCATCCATCAGCAAGGTCCTGATCGCAAACCGTGGTGAGATCGCCGTCCGCATCGCGCGGGCGTGCAGGGACAGTGGAATCGCCTCGGTGGCGGTCTACGCCGACCCGGACCGCGATGCCCTCCACGTCAAGGTCGCCGACGAGGCGTACGCCCTCGGGGGCTCGACCCCCGGTGAGAGCTACCTCGTCCAGGAGCAGCTCATCGACGTCGCCCGCAGGTCCGGCGCCGACGCGGTGCATCCGGGCTACGGATTCCTCGCCGAGAACGCGTCCTTCGCGCAGGCCGTCATCGACGCCGGCCTCATCTGGATCGGTCCCGGGCCGGACGCCATCGACGCCCTCGGGGACAAGGTCAAGGCGCGCCACATCGCCACCAAGGCCGGCGCGCCGCTCGTGCCCGGCACCAAGGACCCGGTGTCCGGCGCCGACGAGGTCGTCGCGTTCGCCCAGGAGCACGGTCTCCCGGTGGCGATCAAGGCGGCATACGGCGGCGGCGGTCGCGGCCTGAAGGTCGCCCGCGAGATGGACGAGATCCCGCACCTGTACGAGTCGGCCGTCCGCGAGGCCGTGACGGCCTTCGGCCGCGGCGAGTGCTTCGTCGAGCGCTTCCTCGACCACCCCCGCCACGTCGAGACCCAGTGCCTGGCCGACCAGCACGGCAACGTCGTCATCGTCTCGACCCGTGACTGCTCCCTGCAGCGCCGCAACCAGAAGCTCGTCGAGGAGGCGCCGGCCCCGTTCCTCGCCGAGGAGCAGCACGCCGAGCTGCTCCGGGCGAGCAAGGCCATCCTCAAGGAGGCCGGCTACGTCGGCGCGGGCACGTGCGAGTTCCTCGTCGGCCCGCAGGGCGACATCAGCTTCCTCGAGGTCAACACCCGCCTGCAGGTCGAGCACCCGGTCTCCGAGGAGGTCACCGGCATCGACCTCGTGCGCGAGCAGTTCCGCATCGCCAACGGCGAGTCCCTCGACTACGACGACCCGGAGCCGCACGCCCACTCCATCGAGTTCCGCATCAACGGCGAGGACGCCGGCCGGGGCTTCCTCCCGGCACCCGGCACGGTCACCCGGATGGTCGTCCCCTCCGGCCCCGGCGTGCGCTGGGACGCCGGCATCGTCGAGGGTGACACCGTCGCCGGCGCGTTCGACTCGATGATCGCCAAGCTCATCGTCACCGGCCGCACGCGCGAGCAGGCCATCGAGCGATCGCGCCGGGCCCTGGCCGAGCTCGTCATCGACGGCATGCCGACCGTCGTCCCCTTCCACCGCGCGGTCGTCTCGGACCCGGCGTTCGCCCCCTCCGACGGCTCACCCTTCACGATCCACACGCGCTGGATCGAGACCGAGTGGGACAACACCGTCGAGCCGTATGCCGGCGGGTCGGCCGACGCGGCCGAGGCCGAGGAGCGCCAGACGGTCGTAGTCGAGGTCGGCGGCAAGCGCCTGGAGGTGTCGCTGCCCGGAGGCCTCTCCCTCGGTGGCGGCAACAGCACCGCGGCCAAGAAGAAGGCGCCCAAGCGCTCCGGTGGCGGCAAGTCCGGTGGCGCGGCCTCCGGCGACTCGCTGACCGCCCCGATGCAGGGCACCATCGTCAAGATCGCCGTCGAGGAGGGCGCCACCGTCGCGGCCGGCGACCTCGTCATCGTCCTCGAGGCGATGAAGATGGAGCAGCCGATCACCGCCCACAAGGCCGGCGTCGTCTCCGGCCTCAAGGCCGCCGTCGGCGAGACCGTCACCTCCGGCGCCGTGCTCGCCGAGATCAAGGACGCCGCCGAGGGCTGACGCCCCAGGTTGCAGGCCTCAGAAAGGGCCGACCCGCCGTCTGGCGGGTCGGCCCTTTCTCCCGTCCACCGGTCGCCGCTCGACGCGCCGGCCGGTGGCGGTCAGTGCTGGTTCGGCGGCGGGTCGCCGAGGGTGATGTGCTCCGAGCCGGGCGCCGGCTCGTTCGGGTTCGGCACCCCGGGCAGGTCCTGCTCGCCGGCCGGCTCCCCCGTCGGCGGGATCTCCGACGGCCCGGGGCTGCCCGGAAGGGTGGGGTCGACCGGGGTCGGGTCGGTCGGGTCCACCGGCGGCATCGGCTCCCCGGGAGCGGGACCGGGCGTCGGAGCCGGCCCGGGCTCGGGCGTCGGGGTCGGAGCCGGCTCGGGCGTCGGTGTAGGAGCGGGCCCCGGGTTGGGCGTGGGCGGGATGGTGGCGCCACCGTCGCCCGGCAGCCCCAGGCTCTCCTTGAGCTTGTCCGCGCCCTGGTCGATCTGGTCGGCGTACTTGCCGCCGGTGCGCTGGTTGAGGAGGTCCTCGACCTTGTCGAGTCCCTGCTCGGCCTGCTCCGGGTGACCCTTGACGAAGTCCTTGGCCTTCTGGATCCAGTCGCTCACTGCGTGTCCTCCACGGTCGGGCCTCCCAGGACCGAGGCCCTGCCCCGTCCCTGGCGCGACGACGAAGCCGCCACGGGCTCGACGCTACCCCTCTGGCAGACTGGTCAGGTGCTCGCGTCAGTCCAAGCTGCGGCCCAGCAGCCCGTCTTCCCCGTGCAGAACCTGATCATCCTCGCCATCGTGGCCGCGGTGGTCTACCCGCTGCAGAAGAAGCTGCGCGAGTCCGTGTCCCGCCGCAGGCGCGAGCGCTGGGCCGAGGAGGACCGCCAGGCCGAGCTCGAGCGACACGAGCTCGAGCGGCGCGACCTCGACCGGCACGACCTCGACCGGCACGACCTCGAGCGGCACGATCAGGACGCACCCCGGTCCGACGACGCGCCCCCGTCCGGCCACGAGCCACGCTGACCTTCCCGTTGCAACGGAGCCGCGCCGTATCCCGTGAGGTCGGCCCTGCGCGTACGGCTCAGTCCGACTGGTGCAGCTGTCGGGCGGCCTCCGCAATCGAGCCGGAGAGCGACGGATAGACCGTGATGGTGCTCGAGACCTGGTCGACGCTCAGACGGTTCTGCACCGCGAGCGCCACGGGGAAGATCAGCTCGGACGCCTTCGGTGCGACGACGACGCCGCCGAGGACGGCGCCGGTGACCTTGCGGCAGAAGAGCTTGACGAAGCCGTCGTTGATGCCCTGCATCTTGGCGCGCGGGTTGCGGGCGAGGGGCAGCATGACGCACTCGATGTCGGCGGACTCGTCGGCGGCGTTCTGGCTGATGCCGACGGTGGCGATCTCGGGCTCGGTGAAGATGTTGGCCGCGACGCCGCGCACGTTGAGCGGCGCCACCGCGTCGCCGAGGGCGTGCCACATGGCGATGCGGCCCTGCATGGCGGCGACCGAGGCGAGGGGCAGCACTCCCGTGCAGTCGCCGGCCGCGTAGACGCCGCCGACGCTGGTGCGCGAGACCCGGTCGACCGAGATGTGCCCGGAGGCGCTCAGCTCGACGCCGGCCTCCTCGAGACCCAGCCCAGAGGTGTTGGGGACCGAACCCACCGCCAGCAGGGCGTGGGAGCCCTCCACGGTGCGGCCGTCGACGAGGGTGACCACGACGCCGTCGGCGGTGCGCTCGACGGAGGCGGCGCGCGACTTGTTCAGGACCTCCATGCCGCGCTTGCGGAAGACGTCCTCGATGACCGTGGCGGCGTCGGCGTCCTCCCCCGGCAGCACCCGGTCTCGGGACGAGACGAGCACGACCTCCGAGCCGAGTCCGAGGTAGGCCTGGGCGAGCTCGGCACCGGTGACGCCGGAGCCGATGACGATGATCCGCTCGGGCAGCTCGCGCAGCGAGTAGATCTGCTGCCAGGTCAGGATCCGCTCGCCGTCGGGGCGCATGGTGTCCATGACCCGGGGCGCGGCGCCGGTCGCGAGGAGCACCACGTCAGCGGCCAGCTCCCGCGTCGTCCCGTCGGTGAGCTCGGCCACCACGAGGTCGCGCCGGGCGAGGCGCGCCGTGCCACGGAGCACGGAGACGCCGACCTGCTCGAGGCTGCCCTGGATGTCGGCGCTCTGGGCGGCTGCGAGCTCGAGGATGCGCCCGTTGACGGTCTGGGCCTGGGCCACGGCGTCGGAGACCTCGTCGCCGTCGTCGTCCTGCAGCCGGACGCCGAGGTGGGAGGCGGTCTCGAAGTCGGACATGTAGTCGGCGGTCGCGATGAGGGCCTTGCTGGGGACGCAGTCGGTGAGCACCGCAGCGCCGCCGAGGCCGTCCTTCTCGACGATGGTCACCTGCGCCCCGAGCTGGGCGGCCACGAGGGCCGCCTCGTAGCCACCGGGGCCCCCGCCGATGATGACAACCGACGTCTCGCGCGTGATCACGGGCTCCATCCAACCACCACGGCCGGGACGGGCACCCGGTCCCCTCGGACCGGACAGGGCATGGCCGCTCCGGCCGCAGCGACCTCGCTAGAGTCCTCAGCGTGACCAGTAGCCACCGAGATGTCAGCGCCGATCTCACCGATCCCGCCACCGACCCCTTCGACGTCGCCGCGCAGGCCGCGGCCGTCATCGCCGAGCGCACCGGATCTGCGCGCCACGACGTGGCGCTCGTGCTCGGGTCGGGCTGGGGGCAGACCGCCGACCTCATCGGCGAGACGCTGGCGACGGTGGAGAACGCCGAGGTGCCGGGCTTCCACAGCGCCGCGGTGGCCGGGCACTCCGGCACGATGCGCTCCGTCGCCATCGGCGACACCGGTCGCCGGGCGCTCGTCTTCGGCACGCGGACCCACTTCTACGAGGGTCGCGGCGTGCGCGCGGTGGTGCACGGCGTGCGCACCGCGGCGGCCGCCGGGTGCTCGACGATCGTGCTCACCAACGGCTGCGGCGGCCTCAACCCCGCCTGGTCCCCCGGCACCCCCGTGCTCATCCGCGACCACATCAACCTGACGGCGCACTCCCCCGTCGAGGGCGCCAACTTCGTCGACCTCACCGACCTCTACACCCCCCGCCTGCGCGAGCTGGCCCGTGAGGTCGACGGCGACCTCGACGAGGGCGTGTACGTCCAGTTCCGGGGCCCGCACTACGAGACCCCGGCCGAGGTGCAGATGGCCAAGGTCCTCGGCGGCGACCTCGTCGGCATGTCGACGACCCTCGAGGCGATCGCCGCACGCCAGTGCGGGCTCGACGTCCTCGGCATCTCGCTCGTCACCAACCTGGCCGCCGGCATCTCCGACCAGCCGCTCAGCCACGCCGAGGTGCTCGAGGCCGGCCAGGCCGCGGCAGAGCGCTGTGGGCGCCTCCTCGCCGCGGTGGTGGGGCGCCTGTGATGCCCGACCTCGAGAGCATGCAGCCCACCGACGACGCCGAGGGCCTGTATGCCGCAGCGCGGGCCTGGCGCGACGACGACCCCGACCCGACCACCCGCGCCGAGCTCGACGCCGTCCTGACCCGGGCTGCCGGTGGCGACGCCGACGCGGTCGCCGACCTCGCGGACCGGATGTCCGGGCTGCTCGAGTTCGGCACCGCCGGGCTGCGTGGGGCGCTGGGCGCCGGCCCGAACCGAATGAACCGGAGCGTGGTCATCCGCGCGGCCGCCGGCCTGACGGCATACCTCAAGGCCGAGGGACGTGCGGGCGAGGCGCCCACGGTCGTCATCGGCTTCGACGCCCGCTACAACTCCGACGTGTTCGCGCGCGACACGGCGGCGGTGGTGGTCGCGGCCGGCGGTCGCGCGCTGCTGCTGCCCCAGCCCCTGCCGACCCCGGTCCTCGCCTTCGCGATCCGCCACCTCGGCGCCGACGCCGGTGTCATGGTGACCGCCAGCCACAACCCGCCGCAGGACAACGGCTACAAGGTCTACCTCGGCGACGGCAGCCAGATCGTGCCGCCGGCCGACGCCCAGATCGCCGCGCACATCGCGCGGGTGCAGTGGGTGGCCGACGTGCCCCGCGCCGCCGACGGCTGGGAGACCCTGGGCGACAACCTGCTGCAGGACTACGTCGACGCCGTGGTCACGGTGGTCGACCCCACCTCCCCGCGCGACCTGAGCATCGTGCACACCAGCCTGCACGGCGTCGGCCACGGCACCGTGCACTCCGCCTTCGTCCGGGCCGGCTTTCCGGCCCCGGTCGTCGTCGACGAGCAGGCCGTGCCCGATCCCGACTTCCCGACGGTCGCCTTCCCCAACCCCGAGGAGAAGGGCGCCATCGACCTCGCCCTGGCACGGGCCCGGGCCGTGGGGTGCGACCTCGTCATCGCCAACGACCCCGACGCGGACCGGTGCGCGGCGGCCGTCCACGACCCGGCGCTCGGCGACTGGCGGATGCTGCGCGGCGACGAGGTGGGCGCCCTGCTCGGTGCCCACGTGGTGCGTCGTGGTGTCTCGCGCAAGGACGTCTTCGCCTGCTCCATCGTGTCCTCGCGCCTGCTGGCCTCCATCGCCAAGAGCGCCGGCATCGCCCACGAGGAGACGCTGACCGGCTTCAAGTGGATCTCGCGGGTCGACCGCCTGCGCTACGGCTACGAGGAGGCGCTCGGCTACTGCGTCGCCCCGCAGCTCGTGCGCGACAAGGACGGCATCAGCGCGGCCCTGCTGCTTGCCGAGCTGGCCGCGACGCTCAAGGCCGAGGGTCGGCGTCTGACCGACCTGCTCGACGAGCTCGCCGTCCAGCACGGGGTCCACGCCACCGACTCCTTCTCGGTGCGCGTCTCGGACCTCGCGCAGATCGACACGCTGATGTCGCGCCTGCGCGCCGAGAAGCCGACCACGGTGGCCGGCGTCCAGGTGTCGCGCACCGACGACCTCGCCAAGGGTGACGGTGGCCTGCCGCCCACCGAGGGCCTGCGCTACCACCTCGCGGACCGCTCGCGCGTGATCGTGCGCCCCAGCGGCACCGAGCCCAAGCTCAAGGTCTACCTCGAGGTGATCGAGCCCGTCGCCGACGCCGCCTCCCTCGGGGAGTCACGTGCGGTCGCAGAGACGCGGCTGGCCCGCGTGCGCTCCGACTTCGAGCGCCTCACCTCGCTCTGAGTCGCGTCGCCGCGGGCACCTCGCCGTATGCCGGGTGCCCGCGGCGGGACCCCGCGCACCCGGCCGATCACGGCGGCACACGGCATACGCCCGCGTCAGGCGACGAAGGTGCCGAGAACGAAGACGGCCAGGGCGCCGAGCAGCAGCCCGACCGACACGGGGTCCCAGGCCTGGGTCGCGATGCGGGGGGTACGGCCGTCCTTGCGCCGTCGGTCGGCCGCGATGCGCTCCTCGACCTCGGCGGCCACGACCTGCGCCTCGACCTTCGACTTCGACGGCAGCTCCGAGGTGCCCTTGCCGCGGACCTTGTTGGACCCGACGGTGAGCAGGCTGCGGCCGTAGCGCGGGCGGCCCGGGTCGGCCGGCACGCCCCAGGCGGTGTAGCGCCGGCCCTCGGCGACGAGCTCGAGGGCCCAGCGCGAGCGCACCTCGGTGATGACCGGCCACGTCAGCTCGACCACCCGCATCGGGTTGACCAGCCGGATGCCCTCGGTGTGGATGACGACGCACGGCCGCACGACGAAGAGCCACAGCAGCACGAGGGCGAGCACGACGGTGGAGGCGAGCGTCCAGCTCCGAGGATCGGACAGCAGGGCCGAGGCGAGCAGGCCGAGCGCGGCCAGCCCCGCGATGACGCCGATGGCGACCGACGACCCGGGACGCAGCGTCCGGGGCTCGGGCAGGGGCTGCGGTGCAGGCTGCCTGCCGGACTCCGGCGCGGGCTGGCCGGGGCCGCTGCTCGGCACGGGTGAGTCGGGCGGCTGGGACACGTCTGGGCTCACCCCCCGACTCTCTCACGCGTCCGGCCCCGTCTCGAAGGGTGGATAGACTCCCGTGGTGACCGTTAGCACCACGACCCGCACCGCCTCGGACGTCGCCGCTCAGGCCCGGGACGTGCTCGGGGTCTCGCGACTGACCAACCGAGCCCTCACCTCGTGGCTCCACGGCCTGCCCGGCGTCGACCAGGTCGGCAACGAGGCCCGCGCCGCCGGCCTCGGCACCCGCTCGATCAAGACGACGAGCAAGGCGTGGGCCATCGACACCGCCATCGGCATGATCGACCTCACCACGCTCGAGGGCTCCGACACCGTCGGCAAGGTGCGGTCCCTGTGCGCCAAGGCCCTCGTGCCCGACCCCCTCGACCCGAGCACGCCGCGTCCCGCCGCGATCTGCGTCTACGGCGACATGGTGGCCACCGCACGGGAGGCACTGGGAGACAGCGGCATCCACGTCGCGGCCGTCGCCACGGCGTTCCCGTCGGGACGCGCCAGCATGGCCGTGAAGCTAGCCGACACCCGCGACGCCGTCGAGGCCGGTGCCGACGAGATCGACATGGTCATCGACCGCGGCGCCTTCCTCTCGGGCGACTACCTCACGGTGTTCGACCAGATCGCCCAGGTGAAGCAGGCCTGCGGCGAGGCCCACCTCAAGGTGATCATGGAGACCGGCGAGCTCGTCACCTACGACAACGTCCGGCGCGCGTCCTACCTGTCCATGCTGGCGGGCGGCGACTTCATCAAGACCTCCACCGGCAAGGTCTCCCCCGCCGCGACGCTGCCGGTCACCCTCGTGATGCTCGAGGCCGTGCGCGACTGGCGCGAGCTCACCGGCGTCCAGGTCGGTGTCAAGCCGGCCGGCGGCATCCGCACCACCAAGGACGCCATCAAGTACCTCGTCATGGTCAGCGAGGTCGCAGGCGAGGACTGGCTCACCCCCGAGTGGTTCCGCTTCGGCGCCTCGAGCCTGCTCAACGACCTGCTCCTGCAGCGGCAGAAGCTGACCACGGGCGCCTACTCCGGTGCCGACTACGTGACGCTCGACTGACGAGCGCCCTGACCGAGACCGCCACGGCGCCTGCCACGACTGCCACGAAAGACACTTTCATGCCCACGTTCGAGTACGCCCCCGCTCCCGAGTCGCGAGCCGTCGTCACCATCGAGGAGGCGTACGGCCACTACGTCGACGGCGCCTTCACCGAGCCGGCGGAGACCTTCCCCACGATCAACCCGGCCGACGAGACGGTGCTCGCGCAGGTGAGCCAGGCCGGCGCCGAGGACGTCGACCGCGCCGTGGCGGCCGCCCGCCGTGCGTTCGAGGGCGTCTGGGGCCGGATGAGCGGCGCCGAGCGCGGCAAGTACCTCTTCCGCATCGCGCGCATCCTGCAGGAGCGGGCCCGCGAGTTCGCCGTGCTCGAGACGCTCGACAACGGCAAGCCGATCAAGGAGACCCGCGACGTCGACGTGCCGACCGCGGCGGCGCACTTCTTCTACCACGCCGGCTGGGCCGACAAGCTGGAGTATGCCGGCCTCTCGGCCTCCGGTGGCAGCGTGCCCCGACCGCACGGCGTGGTCGCGCAGGTCATCCCGTGGAACTTCCCGCTGCTCATGCTGGCGTGGAAGATCGCGCCCGCACTCGCGACCGGCAACACGGTCGTGCTCAAGCCCGCCGAGACGACGCCGCTCAGCGCCCTGCTCTTCGCCGAGGTGTGCCAGCAGGCCGGGCTGCCCGCCGGAGTCGTCAACATCGTCACCGGTGACGGCCGAACCGGCCAGGCCCTGGTCGAGCACGCCGGGGTGGACAAGATCGCCTTCACCGGCTCCACCGAGGTGGGCAAGGCCATCGCCCGCTCGATCGCCGGCACGTCCAAGAAGGCCACCCTCGAGCTCGGCGGCAAGGCCGCCAACATCGTCTTCGACGACGCCCCCATCGACCAGGCGGTCGAGGGCATCATCGGCGGGATCTTCTTCAACCAGGGCCAGGTCTGCTGCGCCGGGTCCCGCCTGCTCGTCCAGGAGAACGTCCACGACGAGGTCGTGTCGCGGCTCAAGCGCCGCCTCGGGACGCTGCGCGTCGGCGACCCGATGGACAAGAACACCGACCTCGGCGCCATCAACTCCCGCGCCCAGCTCGAGCGCATCACCTCGCTCGTCGAGGCCGGGGTGGCCGAGGGCGCGGAGCGCTGGAGCCCCGAGTGCGCGCTGCCCGGCAAGGGCTTCTGGTTCCCGCCGACCGTGCTCACCGGCGTCTCGCAGACGCACCGCGTGGCCACCGAGGAGATCTTCGGCCCGGTGCTGTCGGTGCTGACCTTCCGCACGCCCCAGGAGGCGGTCGCCAAGGCCAACAACACGGCATACGGCCTCTCCGCCGGCGTGTGGACCGAGAAGGGCTCGCGCATCCTCTGGATGGCCGACCAGCTGCGCGCCGGGGTGGTGTGGGCCAACACCTTCAACCGCTTCGACCCGACGTCGCCGTTCGGTGGCTACAAGGAGTCCGGCTACGGCCGCGAGGGCGGCCGCCACGGCCTCGAGGCCTACGTCACCACCGCTGCTCCGACCGCCGCTTCGACCCTGACGGGAGCCACCCGATGAGCCGCCTCGACGTGCGCAAGACCTACAAGCTCTACATCGGCGGGGCCTTCCCCCGCAGCGAGTCGGGCCGCTCCTACGAAGTCGTCTCGGCCTCGGGCGAGTTCCTCGCCAACGCCTCGATGGGTTCGCGCAAGGACGTGCGCGACGCCGTCGTCGCCGCCCGGGGCGCGCTGGCCAAGTGGTCGGGTGCCACGGCGTACAACCGCGGCCAGGTGCTCTACCGCGTCGCCGAGGTGCTCGAGGGCCGTCGTGCCCAGTTCGTCGAGGAGGTCGCCGCGGGCGAGGGCCTCTCGGCGCGTGCCGCCGGGGCGGCCGTGGACGCAGCCGTCGACCGCGTCGTCTGGTACGCCGGGTGGACCGACAAGATCGCCCAGGTGCTCGGCAACCTCAACCCGGTCGCCGGGCCGTTCTTCAACGTCTCCGTGCCCGAGCCGACCGGCGTCGTGGGCGTCCTTGCGCCGCAGGCCTCCTCGCTGCTCGGTCTCGTCTCCGTGGTCGCACCGGTGATCGCGACGGGCAACACGGCCGTCGTCGTGTCGTCGGCGGACCGGCCCCTGCCGGCGGTCACCTTCGGCGAGGTGCTCGCCACCTCCGACGTCCCCGGCGGCGTCGTCAACATCGTGACCGCGCGCACCGCGGAGGTCGCCACCTGGCTGGCTGCGCACCGGGACGTCAACGCCCTCGACCTCACCGGCGTGGCCGGCGCCGAGGGCGTCGACTGGGCAGCTCTCGAGGCCGAGGCCGCGGGCAACCTCAAGCGGGTGTACCGCCCGACCCTGCGCGACGGGGCACCGGTGGAGCCGGACTGGACCGCCGACCCGGGACTGGACCGCATCCGCGCGTTCGTCGAGACCAAGACGGTCTGGCACCCCAAGGGCCTCTGACCGGTGGCACCGGAGGACGCCGCTCCTGTCGCTGACGGGCACCGGCGACGCGTCATCCTGCTCACCGGCCCCAGCGGGGCCGGCAAGAGCCGCCTCTCGGCCCGGCTCAGCGCCACGCACGGCTGGCCGGTCGTGCGCCTCGACGACTTCTACCGTGAGGCCCACGACCCACGCCTGCCCCGGTCACCGCTCGGCATCCCGGACTGGGACCACGTCGACTCGTGGAACGCCGACGCCGCCGTGGACGCGCTGCGCCGGCTCGTCGACGGGGGTCCCGTGCAGCTGCCGATCTACGACATCGGCGCGTCCGCGGTGACGGGGCGCCACGAGCTGGAGGCCGCGCCCACCGACCACATCCTCGCAGAGGGGCTCTTCGCCGGACGGCTCATCGAGCCGCTCGACCGCGAGGGGCTGCTCGCGGACGCGCTGTGTGTCCGGCAGAACCGCTCCCTGACCGCCGCGCGGCGCTTCGTGCGTGACCTGTCGGAACGGCGGAAGGCGCCGCACATCCTGGTGCGTCGCGGCCTGATCCTGTGGCGCGACGAGCCCCGGGTCATCGAGGAGGCGACGGCCCAGGGCGCCCGGTGCGTGCACCCCCGCCAGGCAGAGGCGCAGCTGGCCGTCCTCGGGGCGCCCCGGCACGGCTGAGACCGGCCAGCCCCAGGCAGGGCCGAGCCGGGAGCAGCGGGCCGTACGCGTCAGGTGACCGGCGCCTGCTCCACGAGGGTCGCGTAGCCGGGCTTGATGACGTCGTCGATGAGCGCGAGCCGCTCGTCGAAGGGGATGAAGGCCGACTTCATCGCGTTGATCGTCACCCAGCGAAGGTCCTCGAGGGTCCAGCCCGCCTCGTCGCGCAGCAGCGTCGCCTCGCGGGTCATGGACGTCCCGCTCATCAGCCGGTTGTCGGTGTTGAGCGTGACCCGGAAACGCAGCCGGCGCAGCAGCGTAATCGGGTGGTGGGCGATGGACAGGGCAGCGGACGTCTGCAGGTTGCTGCTCGGGCACATCTCCAGGGGGATGCGCTTGTCCCGAACGTACGCGGCCAGGCGTCCGAGGCGCACGCGGTCCAGCTCGAGTGCGGTCAGGGCCTGCGGGTCGTCCGTCTGCCCCTCGAGCCACTCGGAGAACGGCGAGCCGTCCACGGTGATGTCGTCGACGATGCGCACGCCGTGACCGAGGCGGTCGGCGCCGCACCACTGGATCGCCTCCCAGATCGACGGCAGGCCGAAGGCCTCCCCCGCATGGATGGTGAAGTGGAAGTTCTCGCGCTGGAGGTACTCGAACGCGTCGAGATGACGGGTGGGAGGGAAGCCGGCCTCGGCCCCCGCGATGTCGAAGCCGGAGACCCCCTCGTCGCGGTAGCGGATGGCGAGGCGGGCGATCTCCTTGGCGTTGGCCGCGTGGCGCATGGCCGTCAGCAGGGCGGTGACCCGGATGGGGTGTCCTGCGGCGGCCGCCTTGGCTTCGCCGTCTCGCAGGCCCGCGTTGACGGCCTCGACGACGCCCTCCAGAGTCAGGCCGTGCGTCAGGTGCTGTTCCGGCGCGTAGCGGCTCTCGGCGTAGACCACACCATCGGACGCCAGGTCCTGGGCACACTCGCTGGCGACCCGGAAGAGGCCCTCACGCGTCTGCATCACGGCCAGGGTGTGGTCGAACGTCTCGAGGTAGCGCGGGAGCGAACCGGAGTCGGCACTCTCGCGGAACCAGGCGCCGAGGGCGTCGGCGTCGTGGGCCGGCAGCGAGGCGTAGCCGACGGCGTCGGCCAGCTCGATCACCGTCTGCGGGCGCAGGCCGCCGTCCAGGTGGTCGTGCAGCAGGACCTTCGGCGCACGTCGGAGGTCGGCGGGCAGCTCGTCGCTCACTGGACCTCGCCCGCTGCCTCGGCCGTGGCCGCCTCGTCGGCCTCGTCCTCACGGTGCACCGTGCCGGGGCTGAAGGCGGGCAGGCAGATGGCGACGTACTCAGCGCCCTCCGGCCCGCAGGAGTAGCGGATGCGCTCCCCACCACGGGTCACGACGGTCTGCCCTGCGTGCGCCTCCACGGTTCCCCCGTCGTGGTCGACGAGGACCGTCCCGGAGAGCACCACGGTGATCTCGTCGAACTCCGGCGTCTGGAACGGCTCGGACCACCCGGCCGGAGCGACCATCCGCGCGACGGATACAGAGGTCTGCAGGCCAGCCGCGGGCGTGTTCACCGCACCGACGTGCTCGTCGATGACCTTGCCACCGGGGACGGGGATGCGAGTCGGGGATTCGATGAGTTCAGGCACGTCTCCAACCCTAGCCGCTGCTGCACACCGCTAACAGGGCGGCGAAAAGGGTCCGGAAATGCGACAACCCCGCCGGGTGACCCGGCGGGGTTGTCTGAATGTGTGTCCGGCTGCGTCCTACTCTCCCACACCGTCACCAGTGCAGTACCAT